>CABPYL010000005.1 GCA_902461565.1 uncultured Porphyromonadaceae bacterium | reverse complement strand
TGTCATCGAGGACAAGCACGGCGTTTTCGGGTCTGGCATACCTGCCGACCGTCTCGACGAGCTGCTTGTCAATCGCCGGACGCTGCACCACATCCACGGCTCCACCGTCGCGCATCACCGAGAGAAGATCCACGGCGTTCAGGTTGTCCACTACGGCAATCACAGGGAATTTGTATCCTTCCTGCTTTTGCCAGCTGATTAACTCTTGCGCTGTGCCGTGGGCGAATTTCATCGCCGTTACCACGACCGCGCCGGGCGGCAGTTTTGCCACCTCATCTTTTGCAGCCTCCATGCTACCGACAATAATCGGCTCATATCCGGCTCGCGTGAGCAAGCCCGACATAAGCCGACGGTCGGATTCGGAGGCATCAACAATGAGTACCTTGTTCATTTTGATAAAATTAAAAGTGTATGCACTTATAGCCCCCGACATTTCTGCCGAGGGCTTTATGATTATTTGCAGGTTAAATCATTTTTGTAATATGTAGAAGCAACTTGTTGAAAGGAAATTGCGCATATATGGCATTCTTGCGAATACTCCTGCGAGTCGTCGAGGTTTAAGTCCAAATTTTACTTCATAATGAGGGTTTATGAGGTAAAGGCATCTGTCAACAATCCTGAATGATGTCTTGTCAATCAGTTTTTCAAAATTTTCGATTGTTATTTTTGTGTTCTTTATAGAAAGAAGTTCGTTGACGCACTCCTTACTTTCCCCGCCAGCATATAATATTGTTTTATAGATACGTGGAGGCAATAGGTGGTAAAACGGTATTATTGACAGTAACTTGTTATGACAAATCTGCTGGTGTCCGCCAAAAGGCATTTGCCACGCAGGGAACCCGATAAATAATAGTCCTGATGGCTTTAAGAAATACTCTATCCTTGATAGCATTTCTTGTTTATTGCCAATATGTTCAATCACGTCATGGCATATAACCAAATCAAAATATCCTTTGTACTCATTAAGCTTTAATATATCGGCGCAGATAAAATGAGCATTGATCTTTTCCTGTGCGAAAAAAGACTTAGCGCCATTTATTCTGTTGACGGAGATATCCACCCCCACCACTTCATCCCCTCTCTTAGCGAATGGGAGCAGATTACCACCGTCTCCGCATCCGACTTCAAGTATGGATATGGGATTATTCATATCAAGGAAAGTCTTGATATACGGTATAAAATACCGCTCACTCGTATGGGCAAGTTCACGGAAATATTGAAGTCTATTTGTATGTCTCTTTTGCATTATATTGGGTTTGAGCCATCATATAGATGGCCCACATCTCCCAATATTGCATGATATGAAAGAATAATTATGATTCTGTTGCTGATGTTCTTTATACCAATCAGTGTGCATTTCATCCTTTTACGACATAATTTTTAGCAGCGATAATGGCGGAAATAGCCAATAAAATATAGATAATCAATATGCATACTGTAGCGATTGTTACAGTTATTCGCAAAGAATCCGGATTAAACACCATCTCGATTGTGTGTTTTCCCGCAGGAAATTTTATTGCTCGGAGTATATAATTAACCCTTCCGAGTTCGGTCGGCTTCCCATCAATATAAGCTCTCCAACCCCACGGGAAATAGATTTCGGAAAACACTGCTACTCCTTCATTTGCCGATTTGAGACTGTATGTTAATCTATTTGGAGCATACGTTGTCTCGAAAATAGTGTCTCCGGGATTCCTGAATTTTGGTTGATCTAAGATAGTTTTGAAGCTAATGTCTGCTACCGCAGTAGAACGTAAGTTGATGTCCTCAATTCTTGTGATTTCATCAATTGGAGATTCCACATATATGATGCTGTCAACAATCCAAGCATTTCCCATAGCGGAACCATTGTAAAGAGGTTCTTTCTGAGGATCTTCTATGATATAACGGGTATTCAACATATTCAGCATATTACTGAAATCTTTCTCTCCATTTAGATAATAGCTTATTAAATCTTGATAGCGCGTCAATTTGGCAGGATGGTAGCCACCAATCATTTTGTGGTGATATGAGGGATCTGGACTCGCAAATCTTTTCAAATCCATGACTCTATAATTCATTGAGGTATCCGACAAAATAGCTTTATCCGCGATTGTCAATGGGAATGTTAATTGGTCTGTGGGTTCCTTAGCCATAAAACACTCATGATTAACAAATCGTTTGTTTACCAAATACATATCTCCAACTAAAATTACTCCAATCACAATTATAAAATTACGGAGTGTAATCTTTTGATAAAAATATAGCATTATTGAACCAAATCCCAACAAGAGTATGATAAAAGAACGAAAAGAATCCGCCCGGACTAATCCATGACGTAGTTCTTGGGCTGTGGAATAAAGTTCCGGAAAATTGTTTATTCCCATTTTAATTTCATAATCCTGAATTGCGTTTCCATAAAAAGAGGGAAACAGAATCCCAATGACACATAGAAAAATTGATATAGCGAAACTCAATTTAATCTTTTTCCCATAACGTCGCAATGATTCATGTGCTGGAGACTGTAAAATTTGTTGTAAAGCTATTATTCCAAGTAGTGGCATGGTAAATTGTGCGATAACAAGAATACTCTCGGGTGTTCTGAACTTACTATATAGAGGAATGTAGTTAATAAATATCTCAGTAAGCCACATATAATTGCGCCCCCAAGACAATGCCACTGACAATACTGTGAGAGATACCAATATCCATTTTATTGGTCCTCTGACAATCAGGCAACCTAAAATAAACATGGCTACCATCAATGCACCGATATACACCGGTCCATTTGTACCTTCTTCTCCTCCGAAATACTGATATAGGAATTGTAAGTTATATGCTGTTTCCTGAGAGATTTCCCCATTTTGCATTTTCTCCTGCGCATTGTCCAGTTCCGCAAGAGTAAGGGGCTTTATTTCTCCCTTCATAGGTATATTAGAGGCTCCTCCTTTTACATTCGGAATAAGCAAAGTCATGGTTTCTGTAATGCCGTAACTATATTGTGTAATATAATCATGGCTTAACCCACTGTCAGAATTCCCTTCGTTTACAGAAATATCGGAGTATTTCCCTCTAATGGTTTCTTTTGAATATTCATAAGTATTATAAAGATTGGGCAGATTTGCACCGACAGATAGAATTGCAGCCAAGACAATACTTAAAGTGCCTACATGCCATACTCTTAAATGCTTCTCCTGTTTTGACCTTATAAAGAAATAAACTATAAATCCAAAGACTACAAACAAGAAGTAATATGTCATTTGAACATGATTGCTTGATAATTGCATCATGCCAAATAAGGCGCAACACGCAGTCCCTATGAGATATTTCCCCCTATAACAAAGAATTATACCCGCTAATGTCGGTGGAATATAGGCTAAAGTAAGATACTTCCATATATGTCCTGCACCGATGAGAATCATAAAGTAACTTGATAACCCCCATGCCACAGCACCTAATAAACACATATACCAGCGCATTTTCATGGATAGCAGGAATATATAAAATCCTATCATCATCAAGAACAAAAGATTGGCTGGCGTTGGCAACCATAAGCTTAAGACTTTCGTTATCCAACAAAACAATTCGTTTGACGGATAGCTTGGGGATATTTGAAACATAGGCATTCCGCCAAATAGCGAATTAGTCCAAAATGTTGTTTCCCCTGTTGATTCCTCAAATAATTTAGCCTCATGACCCACGGCAAGACCTTGCTTGGTGTCCGGTTGCTGTAATACATTCCCCTGTAAATCATCAGGGAAAAAATATACTATTGAGATTATCACCATAATTATTATGGCGATAATCCCGGTTCGTAAATTGTGGCTTAACAGAATTCTTCTTACTTTTTCCATCGCGGTGATATTTCTTACCATGTCAATCGTATGCCAATCGGTATAGTGAACTCAAACGGCTTATCTTGCCTGATTGTGTTTACCTCGGAACCGGAATTAAAATAATAATTGAAGGATGGCTCTGCGTATATACTAATTGATGGTGTCAATTGATATTGAATACCCAATCCACCTTCGATAGACCACTGCAGAGGCATATTCAGACGATATTTGCTAAATATCGGTGAAGTCTCATTGTAATTATAGTCATAGGAATAAGAACGCCCATTTACGGGTATATCAAGGGCAAAACCGGTTTGCCCGTAAATGGAGAATTTATTTGTGCGGAATATCTTGTAGTTAAATTTAAGAGGGATTCCGATATAATGAATCTTATTAAATGTTTCTGTCCTATTATATTTGTTTTCTGTAAATATGTCCGTTCTCAGATAAGTGTATCTTAATCCGCTTTCAATGCTCCATCTTGGAGAAATACCCTTGCTGAGGGAGAATCCGACAGTGACAGGCATATAGTGCTTGGTTGTCTTATTCTCTTCCATCTCCTCATCCGGCACTCCGGATGAAATATCCGGCACCCTATATTTTAAGCGATTGCCTTGCCCTATTGTTCCGGAATATGCCAATGAGAAATTCCAATCACTTGTATTGGAAAGTTTGACAGGAATATCTTGGTCAACATGAGTTATTAAACGTTCATTATTAGGCATAATCGGCATTGTAGGAATTGTATCCGAATGGACACTGTCCTGTTGCACATCATAAACTGTGTCCTCTTTAATTTCTACTTTTGCAATCTCTTTCTCCTTCGCCAATGGTATAGAATTATGCAAGGAGGGATTTAACGAAGTTTCTCTATTCTTTTTAATAGAATCAGGTTGTTCTGTTGAAAAATCAATGATTGTGTTATTACTTGACAATATTTTATCATTACTCGGAAGAATAGTACCTTCTTGTATGTTGCGACGTGAGATAAAATTATAGACAATAAATATAATGGCAATAACGACCGAAAAAATCCCCATTTCCATACGATACTGATAAATCATACGGCGGAGCAATGCTTTTGCATGGTGTAATTGGGACGCAGAAGTCAAGTGTGAAATACCGAGCAATTTCGCAATCTCTTTATGAGAGAGACCCTGAAGGACATTGAGCCTGAACACTTTGCCATAGCCATCAGGCAGTCTGTTTATTATTGATTCAAGTTGTTCCCAAGATAAATCCGTCTCAGTTTTTTGTTCTGCCAGTTGTTCAGGTATTGCTGTGTCGGATATCGGTATGATTAAATGTTCAGCCTCTTTCCTAAGATACTGAAGAGCGAGATTTTTCATTATGGTCGTAAGCCATGCTTCAATTTTAGATACGTCTTTAAGATTTTCGATAGAGGTAAAGGCTACGATAAAACCATCGTGAAGAATATCCTGCACTACATCATTATTACGGACATAGTAACCTATCACTCCCCTCATGGGAAGTGAAAATGTCTGATAGAGAACGCCAAAGGCTTCCTTACTACCATTTTGACAATCTTTTACAACTGCATCTATGTCCATTGTTCAAATATACAGTATATCTTATATTAGATGAAGCAATTCCCCGAATATTGCATGACCATGATAAAAAAATTTTTAATCACATTTACCCCTGTGGAATCAAGCAACATTATTGTTGCTTATCAATACCTTAGAGATTGTAGTATAGTGGGTATGGTATAGTCATATTATATATATCCATAACTATCCATACTCATTCTAATCTTCCAATAGAGGGCTGGGGAAAAGAGAAAGTCATAGGGCAATTTTCCAGTTTCCCAACTCCAACAATTTCTCTTTTCCCCAGCTCCACATCCTCATCTTGAACAGCACCAATACCGCCTCAAAAGCGGTAAATCAACGAAAATCACCGCAATTAAAAATTCCAAACAACCGTTAATTATCCCTTATTTATTTGATTGAGGTTTCTCCTAATTCTCCATCGCGTACAACTTTCGTACAACTTTGAAAATGAAATACGCTGATTAAAAGCGTATTAAGCCCAATAAACATATGCAAGGTATGTTTTGAGCTGCATGAAATTGATTTTGCAGCTCAAAACCCTTGCAGAATATTGGTTGGTCTTACTCCAAAGTCGTAATCCCCATTGCCGATTTTACACTCCGATTTTTCCTTTTTTGTTTTCATTATGATTGGCGGCGAAAAGAAAAAAGCCGACAAATCACATCGGACTTATCGGCTTCGGATTGGGTGGCTTTTCCTTTACATCGGCACATAGTTGATTTCACCGAGGGAATTAATTGCGTCCTGCTTTAGACTGTCAACGACGTGGAGGTATCGTTCCGTCATCTTTATAGAGGTGTGTCCGAGGAGGCTCGACACCGTTTTTATATTCGCTCCTTTGGTAAGGACGTTGACCGCGAAGCTGTGTCGGGCGCAATGCCATGTGATTTTCTTCCGGATGCCTGCCGCCTTCACCCATTTACGAAGATACAGGTTACAGATGTTATAATGCGGAAGTTTGAATATCCGTTCATCAAAGTTGTCGTTATCCGGCTCGCCGATCAGACGGATAAGGGTGTCGTTCAACGGAACGATTACCCAGCTTCTGCTGCTGTGATCTTTTGTCTTTTGCTGTTGGAACCGCAATGTCTGGGTTGAGTAATCCACATTGCGGTAGGTCAGCTGGCTTGTGTCGCACCATCGCACCCCGGTGTAAAGACCCAAGATGAACGCACGGTGAATCTCCGGCCTCTCGCCTTCGAAATGTGTCGCAACAAGCTGCTGTATTTCCTCCGGCAGAAGAATCTCTTTTTGCAGCGTCATGTTGTCGTTCTTCAACACGAAACCTCGGCACGGATTTTTCTTGATTAGGTCTTTGTCAACAGCCGCAGTAACCATACGCTTGAACATTCGGAAATAGATTTTGGGACCGTCTCCTGTTCCGTTCTCTTTCAGATACTCAACATACGCAGCCACCATGTCGACCGTCAGTTGTGTCATCTTGAGATTATTCCTATAGAGAGAATATCTCGGCGTATCGGCAAGAAAGTTCTTGAACTTTTGTAGTCCGTGCCCGAGTGTTATGCGGGTGTATTTAGTGAGGGTCGGAGATTTGATGAACTCCTTGCAGAACTCAAGGAAATCCTCGTCCATGTCTTTGCGGAGGCGATAACCCTCCCTGTCCTCGAGGAAAGATTGCTCCCGTTCAAAACGTATCTTTTCTGCAAGGGCAAGAGTATTCTTGTTCTGCATACGCTCCTGCTGGTTGCGGGGATGAAGCCATATATACAGGTTGAGGTTTTCTTTCTTGCGGGAGTGTTTGATTTGATATTTCGGTTTACCCGCCATCGCTCCCTCGGTGTAAAACACCTGATTGCCGTCCTCGTCAATGACAGGCGTTTCACTTCTGCCGAGATAATATTCAAGGTAGAGGCTGGCACGTCCGTCGCTCAGTTCCGACTGCCGGAGCTTGGGATTCTGCTTCTTGCGATTTTCTAATTTTGCCATACGATTATAATTTTGCACAAAGATAATCCGAGGTATAATAATCTGAAAATCGCCGTTTACAGACCTTAACATTTACCCTCTGACTACAGTCCATAATCGAGGGTACAAAAGGTGTACTTTTTGAGAAAATCGGGTCAAAAGCAGGAAAATCGCCGCAATATTAACAATGGCTATCACGCTGATAACAAGCACAATTAACTCATTTGGCTTATTCCGGTTTTTCTATCAAAGAAATCTGGACAATTTCAATCACTGGTCAGGATAGAGACAACGATAGATGCCGCGGTAGACTTATGCATCTACTCCTGACTACAGCGCGAGAGCATTGTAGCCGGGTTAAGTTACATATTCTGCGTGAGGCTTCTGCGTTGTCCGTTCTCCAGTGATGGGCATTCCAGAGCCTCGAAAAGAAGAACGGGCAACAGATACAGGCTCTCACGCATTTCTTTTTTAACTATTATAACCCGATTCGAAGAGCCTTAGGGACCAGTTTTTTCAATGAAAACTAACCAATCGCTTATGGCATTGCTGGTAGGATTGTTCATTATCCTGCCTTTCTCGGGCAGTGCCGGAAATTTCAAATGGGAAATGTCGCCCACGTATGTCGGTGAAATCCATGCCGGCTACAAAACTACGACCCACAGCTATGGTGCGGATTCATACTCGGCTATGGCAGAATTAGGCACATTGCAAGGTGTTTCCCTGAATCAGTATCTGGATCTTGCAGTCGGTGTAGATGCCCTCATGATGACGCACTATTATCCGGATTGCGGATTGCGGTTCGGCATGACTACGTATCTCGATATGCGCCCTGCCTATCCTATTAACAACAAATTCAAAGTATTTTTAGACCTTGGACTGGGCGGTTATTTCAGCATCAAATCCGACCCGTCTCTTGGTAGCGGCTTTTACTGCCAGTTCGGCCCCGGCGCAAGGTATAAGAATCTCAACCTTTCCTGCGGTCTTCAGAGCTTCGGAACAGGAGAAGGTGCTGTCGGCTTCTTCGCTAAATTAGGTCTCTATTTCTAAAAATCAATACAATGAATACAAATAACATTTTTAAGAATGTAAAAGCCGCCACGTTTTTTGTACTTGCAGTTTTTATCCTCCCGGTGATATTCACTTCTTGTGAAATTGATGATGCTACCCCCGGCGGCGGTGGCGGCGGTTCGTCCACAAGTGTTTCTACATCTGATCTTAAAGGAAGAACCTTCAAGATGCACTCCATTGGTGATCCTAATGAAGAGGGATACTGCGGAGAAGACAATAAAGTGATAACTTTCACAAGTACATCTTCCTGTTCCATCAATTCATACGGATTTGACTATATTTGGGATGATGGATATAGAAAGAGCAGGTATAATGAAACGAAATCATGCAGTTATTCAGTTTCCGGAAATAAAATCACATTGCATAATTATCCATTTTATGCTTTCGGAGGAGATTTGAAACTGACGTATTATGGAGATTTTCTCTCTGATGGTTATGACATTTATTATGAACAATAACAGAATCGTTCTTTATTTTCTATAAAGCAAAGGTAAACAAGCCCGACTTCTCGACTGACAGAAGCCGGGCTCCTTTTTGTCATGACAGTTTCAATAGCCAAATAACCTTAAAAAAAGCTGTTTTTGAATACGTTGGGGGCCGCATTCGCGTTATTGCTAATGTGAACATGGCAGAATGCGGTTTTTTGCCGTTTTTCACACGGGCAGCAATTAAAATTTGTTGCAGTTAAAAAATTTTTGTAACTTTGCACGCTATTTGCAACCCAACCGCTTCTATAAAGACAAATGAGACAGCTAAAAATCACCAAGTCAATTACTAACCGCGAAAGCGCCTCACTCGACAAGTACCTCCAGGAAATAGGCCGCGAGGAACTTATATCCGTCGAAGAAGAGGTAGAACTGGCACAGCGCATACGCCAGGGCGATCAGGTCGCTCTGGAGAAACTTACGCGCGCCAACCTCCGCTTCGTGGTATCGGTTGCCAAACAATATCAGAACCAGGGCCTCTCGCTGCCCGACCTTATCAACGAAGGCAACTTCGGTCTGATTAAGGCCGCCCGCAAATTCGACGAGACCCGCGGTTTCAAATTCATTTCCTATGCCGTGTGGTGGATTCGTCAGTCCATCCTTCAGGCTCTTGCCGAACAGAGCCGTATCGTCCGTCTGCCCCTCAACCAGGTAGGCTCGCTCAACAAAATCGGCAAGGCACTTTCCAAATTCGAGCAAGAGAACGAACGCCGTCCCTCGCCCGAAGAACTCGCCGAGAAACTCGACGTACCCGTTGAAAAAATCGCCGACACCCTCAAAGTATCGGGCCGCCACATCTCCGTCGACGCACCCTTCGTAGAAGGCGAAGACAACAGCCTCCTTGACGTGCTCACCAACGACGACAGCCCTATGGCCGACGCCGCCCTGACACAGGAGTCGCTTTCCAACGAGGTAGACCGCGCACTGCGCCAGCTTCACGAACGCGAGCGCGAGATACTCAAGATGTTCTTCGGCATCGGATGCCAGGAAATGACTCTGGAAGAAATCGGCGACAAGTTCGACCTCACGCGCGAGCGTGTGCGCCAGATAAAGGAAAAGGCAATCCGCAGACTCAAAGGCCAGAAAAGCCGCCTGTTAAAGAGCTACCTCGGCTCTTGAATAACAGCTACAAAGAATAGCCGGCCCGAAAGGCCGGTTTTTTTGTGCCCGACAAGAGAAACCGCGTATGTCGGATAAGGCTGTCAGGTAAGTTATTCGTCCGATATTTGTGAATTTATTTTGGGCGGATAACATTTTTTCCATACCTTTGTTGAAACTATGTGCGACATTCGTATGCCGATTTTTAAGATTATATCATAACTACCTGAATTTCTTTAACAACATGAAACGACTTCTACTCGCCATCTTCGCTATCGTGGCACTGCTGCCGCTGAGCGCACAGCTGGTTACAAGCACGCCTACAATCCTTCAGCAGAACAGCCAGGGTATTGTACTGACCTATCATGCCGATTCACCCCTTGGCGACAAGGGCCTCGCAAACCTTCCTGCGTCGCAGGTGCTTTATGCGCACATCGGTGTAATCACTAACAAGAGCACTTCTGCATCCGACTGGAAATACACCGTAACGCCCTGGCCATCGTCGGGCAACTCGCAGACGGCCAACACCGACAAGAACCGTCTTACCTACGTTGCCCCCAACACCTACACACTTAACATAGGGGATCTCCAGTCCTATTTCGGCGTTCCCGCTACAGAGACAATACAGAAAATCGCCATCGTGTTCCGTATTGCCGACGGCTCCCGTACAGGCCGCGCCGCAAACGGCGCAGACATTATGGTGGATGTGCTGCCCGACGGTTTTGCAATGGTTCTCAACAGCGATTATACCGACGAGGTTATCAGCGAGCCTACTACCATAACCTACACCGCCGAAACTTCCGTACCCTCCGACATCTCGCTGGCCGTCAACGGCACCGAATTCGCATCGCAGACCGCCACCACCAAACTGACGGCATCCTACACCTTCACCGAGGAAAACGATTACACTATCACCGCCACTGCCACCTACGACGGCAAGCAGTATACCGAAACAATGCTGCTGAGCTACCCAAAATCGTCCCCTAAGGAAGATTACCCGGGCGGTGTGCCTCAGATGGGATGTGTGAAGAACGCCGACGGTTCCGTAACATTCTGCGTTGCCGCGCCCAAAAAGAGCAGCGTTGTTCTCGTAGGCTCGTGGGACGACTACGAGGTACTCGAGAGCAATCTGATGAAATATCAGGACTACAACGGCATCCGCTACTTCTGGACCACAGTCAGCGGCCTGGCCAACGACCAATGGTACCCCTACTTCTTTGTCGTTGACGACAAATACAAAGTCGCCGACCCCTATGCCCACCTTGTGCTCGACTGCTACGCGGACCGCACCCTGCGCCGCTCGGTATGGCCCGACCGTCCCCAGTATCCCTATGACAAATTCAACAATGTGATGATGGGCGTTTACCGTGGCGACATGGACGACTACGAATTCTCCGACTTCACCATTCCCGACCACGACAATCTCGTAATCTACGAGCTGCTTGTGCGCGACTTCACCGCTACAGGCAACATCAACGGCCTTGCCAACGGCTGGGGCACAATCTCACTGGCAAAAGAGAAGATTCCCTACATCAAGGCTATGGGTTTCAATGCCATCGAACTTATGCCAATCATGGAATTCAATGGCAACAACTCGTGGGGCTACAACACCAATTTCTACATGGCCCCGGACAAAGCATACGGTTCGCCCACAGAGTACAAGGACTTTATCGAAGAATGCCACCGCAACGGTATCGCCGTAATCCTTGATATCGTGTTCAACCAGAGCGACGGACTCCATCCCTGGTACCAGATGTACCCCATCGACACAAACCCAATGTACAACAAAACCGCACCGCACGACTACAGCGTGCTCAACGACTGGAATCAGGGCCACGAACTTGTGCAGCAGCAATGGACCGACGCAATAAAATACTGGATGACCGCATATAATGTCGATGGTTTCCGTTTCGACCTTGTAAAAGGCCTCGGCGACAACGACAGCTATGGCAGCGGCACCGACAGCTACAATGCCAGCCGCATAGCCCGCATGAAACGCCTGCACTCCGTTATCACTTCGGTGAAACCCGACGGCATACACATCAACGAGAATCTTGCCGGAGCCGCCGAAGAAAAAGAGATGGGTAACGACGGCGAGCTGCAGTGGGCCAACATCAACAGCGCCAGCCGCAACTTCGCACAGGGAAGCGGCTCCATGAACTTCATGCGCTTCTTATCCACATGGGACGGCGCACGCCCCTGGGGCTCGACAGTTTCGTACGCCGAAAGCCACGACGAGCAGCGCCTTGCGTTCCAGGCCGAAAGCTACGGTACCGGCGATATCAAGACCAACACCCTCAAGCGTTTCCAGCGTCTGGGCAACATAGCGGCGCAGATGCTCCTTATCCCTGGCCCGAAGATGGTATGGCAGTTCGGAGAACTCGGCAACAGCCAGAACACCAAGGATAATCCCGACGGTTCCGGCGGCAACAACACATCGCCCAAGATTGTGGACTGGCGCTGGCTCGACGACCCCGACCGCGCTTACCTGATGGGCACATATTCGGCCATCATCAACACACGCATGGGCAACCCCGAAATGTTCGGCCGCGACGCCACTTTCAACGGCTCCAACCTGTCCTCCGCAACCCGCGGACGCACAATACAGCTTGTGAGCGGCAACAAGGAAATCATCGGCTTCTTCAACCCCACCGTTTCCGACGACCTTACAATTACAATCGAGGCCCAGCAGATTACTCCCGAAGGAGCCACCCTGGTGGCAGCGTCGCCCGAGTATACACCTTCGCTGGCGGCCGACGGCAAGAGCCTTAGCCTGAACGTACCCGCTGGATGCTTCGCCGTATATGCCTCCTCGGCGGTATCAGGCATCGAGAACGTCGAAAACCAGGCTTCCGCAGCCAAGGCATACGGTGTGGACGGACGCATCGTAATCGTCGGCGACTACAAGCAGGCAAGTGTCTACGACTTATCCGGCCGTATGCTGCCCTCGCTGAACGTTCCAGCAGGCCTATACATCGTAGTTGTAGACGGCCATGCTTCAAAAGTTCTTGTGAAATAAAAAACTGACTCATTCCACAATCCTCAGGTCCGGACTGCGCATCAGCCCGGGTCTGCCTTTATATCCATACGGCTGTAAAATCTGACTGATTATCCACAGCAGACTACTCCTTATCTGATTTCAAACGGCAATCCCGACCTCAAAGTGGCGGAAAACTTTGTGTACAGCATAGGAGCGGATTACACTTACAAAAATTTCCAGGCATCTTTCTTATCCGCATATTCAAATGCTAACAATAGTGTAATCAGCGATATCACATACCTGGGCGGCGGCTTGTTTCTGTCGCAATCGGTCAATGGAAAATACCGACGCGTTTTTCAGAATGATTTAACCTTGCGTCTAAGCGACATTCATGGATTCGGAGCCAGCCTTTACATGAGCCTCACGCACTATCGTACAGCCGGCAACAACTGGAGCCACAAGCTCACATCTTTTGACGGCAGCGTCAGCCTGTGGTGGAATAAAGGGCCTTACACTATTTCATATTGGCGTAAACTGCCAGGCAAATATCTCAATGGCCATTACGTAGGCAAAGAAGAAAACGGCGACGCATTGCAATTTGAATGGCAACCGAACAAACACTGGTCTGTCGGTGCAAGCTGGATGTATATGTTCGACAAGAAAGGCACACGCTATCCGGCATGGGATTACTCGTCAGTAAATCCTTCGTGTCGTGAACGTTACATTAAGAATAACGGTAATATGGTTGTATTGTCGATAAGCTATTCCGCAGATTTCGGTTCCATATTCCGCACAGCACGGCGAAATCTCAACAATTCCGATAACGGCTCCTCGCTTTTAAAACTGTAATATACCCGGTCGAATTTATTTTACATTTTTAACAATACTATAGTATATACATCAGGTTCAATTCACTAATTTTGTGTTTTATTCTGCAAACTGTCTATTACCAGCAGATACACTTTTATCAGATTTCCCGATAACAAACCAATAGTATCATTTTTTAATCAATGAGAAAAACTTTTACACTTGGAATTCTTGCGGCAGCGTTAGCTATCGGCGGTACATCCGCATCCTACGCGCACATCACTCCGCAACAACTCCGGCAGAAAAACGCCACCGAGGCGTTCCGCTGGGCTCCGTCGTTCAACCCCACATCCTCCAAATGGCATTCGACAACTACCAAATCCTTCGCGAAAGCTCCAGTAAACACCACCGACACCGCCCTGCCCACGTCCGAGCAGACTTCGTACCTGGAGTTGCCCGACGGACGCGTATGGTTTGCAAATATCAACCTAATAAAAGAGGTTATTTCTGAAAATCCATACTACACCGAATACAATATTACCGGTGTAGATATCGACATCTACGATGAAGAATACAACAAGGTAGGCCACATAAAAGACGATATAGCTCTGCCCGAAGGCTACGAAAGATGTACAACAGTAAGCCTTGGCGCAGAAACGACAAAGAAATTCTTCAATTCCGACGATTCCTTCGAGGTGATGCTCATGGCCAACTACAAACCCGCAGGCGCTTACGGTGCAGAAAGTTTCACCACTGTCTATTCGCTCAAAGGTGCCACCACCGATGCCACCAAGCTGCTGACGATGAAGGGATACTATAGCGCAGCCGTGAACAACCCCAATGATGCGTACTCCGAAGACTACTATATGGTATTCTTTACAGGCGAAACGCTCACAGATACCGAGATGATCTACAACTTCGAAGTATACGGAAAAGCAGGTTGGGGCACCGCGCCTGTCAAGCTGCTTTCGTTACCGGTGGACATGATGTACGTTATGAGCGACGGTGAAAACGAAGGTATACCGGTAATAATCAACTCAAAGGGCCGCGACCTCTATGTTGCGGTGAGTCGCTACGAAAAGACTTTCTTCGAGGACCCGCTCGACTTTACCAACGATAAGCTCAACGAGGACAACAAGTATCTTATCGATGTGTACTCCAAAACCGGATATGCTTCCGAAGCCACCTTGCAGAAGCAGCTGGCGCTGCCATGCGAAGCCGCTACCGGCTCCTACACCATGCGTTCCTATATGTTGGGCATGTTCGACTACACCAACGACATTTCCTTCGATTTCGCCGAGGACGGAACTCCGGCACTTGTTATCTCCGAGCGTCAGTCCGACTTCCGCGACAACTCAGAAACGTCATTCTCTGTTTATGACCTCGACGGCAACAAGATCAAGACTTTCGGCGAAGGTGCAGCAGGCTATCTGCCCATGAGCGACATCAACGGTCAGCCATCGCAATTCTGCTTCATCGCCGGTACCGATGCAGCCCCCGTCTACCGCTTCATGGATTTCCCGTCCACCGAAATTGTAGCCGAGATACCGGCCCTCTATCATGAAGGCTCAGACGTTATCACCTTGAGCACATCGCTGGACCGCGTAACTTCCGGCAACTCATACAACTACGTATTCGCCGCATCGCACGGCGCCACCGATGCCGGCGGCAACACCTACAACCCCATTCTGTGGTTCGACGTCAACGGCAACAAAGTGAAGGAAGACCGCGCATACGCTGGCGAAAACGTGAACCTCATCAGCACCTTCATCTCTGCATACGCCCTCGATCCTTTCCTTATCAACACCGACGCTTCACAGGAATATATGATTCTTGTACAGCGCCTTAACGCTTCCGGCGACAATGCGGCACATACAGAATTCTGCGTCGTAAACGACAAGGGCGAGATGCTTGCCCAGATTCCTTTCGAAACTGCCGACTCCGGCATATCCGTAGCTCTGATAAACACCACCACCAGGCCTGCATTCTGGATTACCTGGGCCGATGCCGGCGACGGCAAATACCACAGCGAGTTTATCTCGCTGCCACTCAACAAATTCGAAGGTGCAGGAACTGTCGAGGATCCCTACATTGTCAACACCGTAGGCGACTGGAACCAGATTCGTTTCAACCTCAACGGCAACTATATCCTCGGATCCGACATCGATGCTAACGGAGCCGAGCTAAACAGCATTACAGGCGTTTTCAACGGTAGCTTCGACGGCAACAACCGCTCCATCAGTAACTTCAGACTCGCCTCCAAGCCCATGTTCGAGATTCTCGGCACTTCAGGGAGCGATTCCAAAGCCCGGATCTGCAACCTCGGTGTTTCCGGCGTAACACTCGAGGGCTCCGCTGATGCCGTTCTGGCGCGTAACTCCTACAATAGCCTTATCAGCAACGTCCGCATATCCGGCGTTGAGATTAACGACAGTGATATTTTTGACTTCGGTACTCTTGTAAATACCGCAGGTATCGGTACTGTTGTGAGCGAATGTGCTGTCGACGCCGACATCAATCTGCCCGAAACCGCCGGTGTCGGCGGCCTCACAGCCACCGCGCGCGGCACTAAAATCGAGGCTTCTTACTTCCACGGCTCCATCAAAGCCGCTTCCGAAGCCGCCGGTATTGCTGCCACCCTCCAGCAGGACGCTCAGGTTGTGGACTGCCACGTACAGGCCGACATAGAAGCCTCTTATCTCATCGGCGGCATCGTAGCCACATCCATGCGCGGACAGATTGCCAACTGTATCGCCGAAGGCACTGTCAATGCCACCGAAGGCGGCTTCCGTTACAATGCCAACTACGAGCGGATCCCCGTGGCAAGCACCGGCGGTATCGTAGGCTATCTACAGTCAGCCACCGACAATTCCCTTGGCGGCAGCGAAGATGCTCCGGTCTACGATTACGTAGTTAAGAAATGTGTCGCCGCCCAGACCGCCATCACCGTTCCCGCCGACGAACCCAAGCTGCTCGAGACCACTCACCGCATCATCGGCCGCTCGGCCGCCAACGAGGACCCCGAGATTGTAGACGAGCAGTACGACGACGAGACAGGCGAATGGGTAATTATCTGGGGTGCTCCGCGCGAAGCAGAAAATCAGATTGCCGACAATTATGCCGCAGCAGGTCTCTCTGTTATCCAGAACACTATAGAGGATGCAACCGCCTCCACAGAAGGCAAAACTCTCGGTACTGACGAAGCCGGTCAGGAATTCTTCGCAGGACTGGGCTACGGTTTCTTCGGTTACGAGGCATCCGCACCCTGGGTTCCCAGCAACGGTATGCCACACCTCTACTTCGAGAAAAACACCTCTGTGTCTATGGCCTTCTCGCCCGCAGAACTCACAATCGCTGTCGGTGAGAAGAAACAGGTAACACTCCTGCTGGAAGGTATCGGCATCGAGGACATATACTTCGTGTTCTCCGACGATGAAAATCTCTCCGCCAACCCCGTTGAATTAGACGAAAACGGAAACGTACTTGTCGATGTGGAAGTTTTCTCAGCCGGTGTTTATACCCTCACAGCTCATAGCGGCGACTGCCAGGCTGTTCTCACTGTAACCGGTACACCGTCAGCCTCTGTAAACAACATCGCCGTTGCCACAATCACATATAACGGCAACGCTGTTATTGCCGAAGGCGAGGATATCGTCCTCTATGACATTGCAGGCAAGAAGATCGCCTCCGCACACGGCACACTCTCTACCGCAGGGATTGCTCCCGGTATCTACATTGCCACCGCCGACAAAAAAACTCTCAAGATAACAATACGTTAAACACATATATCACACTAAAAAAAACGGCGTCGAAGCAATCCGGCGCCGTTTTTATGTCCTGCTGATGGCAATGCCGCCAGGACTGTTATTTCTGAACAAGTTCGAGAATTTGCTGTGGAGTGGAGACTATATGGTCGGCATAAGCCAGTTTAAGCTCTGAAATCGGTCGGAACCCCCATGTTACGCCCACCGATTCCACACAGGCGCGCCTGGCGGTTTCCATATCCACCCCCGAATCGCCCACATACAGCACCTGCGCCTTTGGCGTGGGACACATGGACAGCGCCTTGAATACTATCGAAGGGTCCGGCTTGCGCGGCATGCCGTCGATATTGCCGAGAATAGCCTTGAAATTGGCATCAGGGAAGTAATGGCCGATAATCTTGCCTACGGCAAATTCGTATTTATTCGATGTTACGGCCAGATTCACACCTTGCTCCGTAAGGTCGGCCAGCAACTCGGGAATACCCGGATAAGGCTTTGTGCTGTCGCAGCAGTGTTCGTCGTAGAAAGCTCGGAAAGCATCGAGAGCATCGCGGATGTTCTTTTCCGAACGGGCATCGTCGGGCAGAGCACGCTCGATGAGCTTGGCCACGCCGTTGCCTACCATATTGGGATATACCCATAGACCGTGCGTTGGAAAACCGAGGGCTTCCATTGCATGATTGGTGGCAATGGCAAGGTCGTCGATTGTATTCAGCAAAGTACCGTCGAGGTCGAAGATTACAAGTGATTTCATAACTCTCGGATTAACATTTAGAAAGGATAGCCTACTGCGAAATGGAAATTGGCGTCGCGGCTCCATTTTGGATGTATTATTGGCCACGGTTCCTGATTCATGGCAGGGTTGTGCGCCTTCATGCCAAGGTCGAAACGCAACAGGAAATATGTGAAATCGAGTCGTATGCCTGCGCCGTATGCCAGGGCTATCTGTTTATAGAATTTATTGAACTTGAACACACCTCCGGGCTGGTTCTCGTAGTTGCGTATTGTCCAGGTGTTTCCGGCGTCGATAAACAGTGCGCCCTCGATAACCCAGAACAGTTTGGCGCGGTACTCCAGAGACAGGTCCAGACGAATATCGCCGCACTGGTTTATGAAATCGGAAACCGAATTGCGGGCATCGTAAGAACCGGGGCCGAGTGTACGCACACCCCACCCGCGCACGCCATTGGCACCCCCGGCATAGAAACGTTTCTCGAAAGGCACCATCGACGAGTTTCCGTACGGATAGGCGATACCGAAACCGCCGTGCGCCGACAGCGAATTACGGAAATTGAAATTGCGCGTATAGGTATAGTCCACTTCGCCTTTCACATACTGGGCGTACTGGATTCCGAGAATCTTGTACACGCCGTCGTGCTTCTTCTGTCCGGCCAGATTCGAGATAGCGTACAGCAGATTGCCTGCCATTTCGGCCGAGAAACGCAGCGACGATACGGAAGGCTGTATGCTAAGCGCATTCGTCGTAGCCGACGGCTGACGTCGGTTACTCATGCTTATGGTGTAGCCCATCCGCATTATAAAGTGATCCTCGTAGCTGTATCGCAGCAGAGGGTTGGAAGGAGCTATCTCGTCGATAAAGTTAAGAGTGGAGCGCGGCAACCGCACATAGTTGATGTCGATAAGGTCGTATGTCTGCCGGCGCATGTATTCCTCGCGCATCTGTTGCCATTTCCACTTCCACGCCGTGCCGAAGATTACACGCGTATATTCCGGGCGTTCCTGATAGTTTGCCGACAGAGTGAATTCTGTAGAGGCCAGACGGCGCTGTTTGAAACTCTTGGACAGGAACGGGCACTTGAACTTCGGGAAAGTGATACCCACCTCGCCGGCCACCTCGGTATAGCGGTTGTTGATAAGTCCCTCAAGGTTACCGGACAGACTTTCGTAGGAGCCGCGAAGCTTTGCGGTTAGCATCTCGGAACCGTGGCCCAGATTGCGATGCTGGTAGGTGAGGCCAACGCCACAGCCAAGGTCGCCTTCGGAGTTGGTGCCCTCAAGCTCGACGGTAACGGTCTGCTTCTTGTTGCGCGAAAGGTATATCTCCACATCAAGCAGGCCTGTCTGTCCTATTGCTCCGGCCGGTTTCATATCAATGTTGATATATTTAAGGATGCCAAGTCGTCCGAGGGCTTCGTATGTACGCTCCACATCGGCAGCCGAGTATACGCGTCCGGGCACGATGTAGCACATTTCGTCGAGGACTGCAGGTCGGATAAGGTGGCCGGTGCCTTGTGGATATAGGATACGTATTCTGTCGTAAAATACAGTATCGGCGGGAGCGTCGCCCGTATCAAGGTTGTACGTTACATTGTTTACAATGAAACGGTGATGAATTTCCGAATCGAGGCCAAGGCTGTCGGCAAGCATGGATATAACCGTACGGCCCTGTCTGGAGGCGGGGGAATGGAGATTTAGCGTTAGCGCCGTAAGTTTGCTGCCGGCGACAGTATCGGCCGTAAAATTGATAAATTCGCGGTTGAAGTCGTAGTAGCCTGCATTGCGCAGTATGCGCGTTATGCGTGTGCGCTCGGCATCGAGCTGATTGCGATCCAGCAGCATCCCGGATTTCACCAGTGCGTCGCTCATCGTGGGATTGAGGATGCGGCGGATTGCCGTGTCGGCGATATTATAGTATACAGATGATATTCTGTGCGGCTCGCCCGGCATGATGGTATACTGTACGTTCATCCGTTTTTTACCGGCCCGGATGGTGTCGGCCCGGACTGCGGCATCAAGATACCCGTTGTTCACCAGTGCAAGTTCAAGCTGACGGCACGAGGCATCGGTAAGCGCCTGGTCGAATATCACCGGCGGCTGTCCGAGGCGTCGCAGCCATTTGTTGTACCATTTGGTGGAGTCGCGGCCCGACAAGCTGTATGTGCTCAGCTGTAGTTTGGCGAATCCGAGTACTTTGTGGTTGGGTGTCTGTCGCAGGAAATTGTACAGTTCGCGGGTATCGACGTCAGTGTCGTCGACAACTTCCATCTTTACGCTGTTGAGCAGATATTCGCCATCGGGAACATGTTTCACGGTACTGCATGCCGTCAGCATAAGCAACGCCAGGAGTGCCGCAGCCATACGGCAGCGGTTCTGGAGCATCAGGCGCAGTTTATTCAGGTATCGTGAAAATGAAGCGTGAACCATTATGATACGTCCTGTCGAGCTTTAGGCTGCCATGCAGAAGATTTGCAAGCATGCGCGAGATATACAGACCAAGTCCGCAGCCGCGTGTTTTGTTGGAAACTTTATAGAAACGCTGGAAAATAAGTTCGTCGCACTTGTCGGGAATGCCGATGCCGGTGTCGGATACAATGAACGATACGAAGCCTTTCTTCTTGTCCACATCGTAGTCCAATGTGATGCTTCCACTTTCCGTAAACTTGTCGGCGTTTCCTAACAGGTTGATAAGCACCTGACATACGCGGAATTTGTCGGTAGAGATTGTATGGTCGGGCTTGTTCTGCGGATTGAACACTATGTCGATCTTACGTTCGGGAGCTTTGTCGAACACATTGTCCAGAGCCAGCTTGCATATATCCTGCACGCTCGCGGGTTCTTTATGAATGGATATGTTGCCGTATTCCAGGGAAGTGGTATCCAGAACGTCGTTCAGCAGCGTAATAATCATTTTTATGTTCTGCTCTATCGTGTAGGCGTAGCGGTCCAGATACTGTTTCTTTTCCTCGGGTATGCAGTCCAGAATCAACTGTGAATACTCTAAAATCGAGTTCAGAGGTGTCCTCACCTCATGGCTCATGGTGTTGATAAACTCGGATTTCATTTTATTGGACTGAAGTGCTTCCTCGCGTGCGGCAATCAATTCCCGCTGAGCCTTGCGCATCTGGCTTCGTTCCTCGCGCAGATGCAGTGTGGTCTGGAAATGCTCGCGTGCAAGTTTATGATATTTATGGTACTGCCGCAGCAGAAATATAGCCAGCGCTATCAGGCATATAAGCGCCAGTACCACAATAACAAGTATTGTCCGTGTAACACGCAGTCGTCCGCGCTGCTCGTCTACACGCAGGTCATTGTTCTGGTTCTGCAGCTCGGCGGTGTCGTACAGAATCTGAAGTTCCCGGTAACGTTCTTCCGAACGGTTGTCGAGGCGGTGCTGAAGAGAGTCGTTAAGCTCTAGCGTTGCCTCGAGAAGCGCAGCCTTGTTGTTGGTGGCTTTTGCAGCCTCGACAATGGCCATAAGCATATAAGTGCGGTAATTTACTGTATACGGCAACTCCATATTGTTCTTTATCATTGGTATAACGTCCTGATAGTCGCCCTTCGCCATTTTGTAGCATATCTCCACAATTTGGTTGCGCTTCATGTCGGCAGCCACACGAACGTCTTTTTGTGCAAGATCTTTGGCCATGTTATAAAACATGTCAATTTCGTCGGGCTGCAGAGCTTTATAGTCCATCATCAGTCGGCGGCATATCGAGTACTTGTTGGTATACATATTGCGGTGATTTCTGCCCTGCATTTTATAGGATAATACCAGCGAGTCTATTATGTTAAGCATTTTCTTGTCAACGGCAATGGCAGCGCGGGCATTACCGTTGTTGACAAAAACAGGCGCTGCGCGCGTGTACACAAGGTTGCGCACCGACCCCATAGGCAAATTCATCCCTTCCACATGATTCTGGAGCTTGTTCACATATTCCTCGAGTACCGAACCGCGGGTGGCCTTTCCAAGATGTTTGCACAGAGAGTACAGTATAAACGCTTTCTCGTACGGGTCATTTACATTTTCTGCCTCGTATTGTTTGAGCAGGTGGGACAAATGGTCGGCCTGCATGTTGAAATTATCGCGTTTTACGGCGTTGTCGAGCATCACCATTCTTACGAACAGTTCAGCCTCCTTCTGACGCGGGCTTTCGGGCAACGCGGACAATTCCTTCATGAGAACTTCTAAAATAGAATCATTATTCCTCTTGATGTTGGCAGTATACGTGATAATCGAAATCTGCTGGTCGTACATCTTGTTGCGTTTCGCAGTCGCACATGCGCGTTCAAGCGCGTTGTAACGTTGTGATTCCGATTGTGCCACATCGAAAATATTCAGCAGAATGTGCATGCTGTCGGCCGGACTGTTCAGTTCTTCCAGCCTACGCTCAAGACTGTCCTTTAACTCGGACGACGGTTTCTCCGCTACAGCAGTCAGAACCCCTGCCGCAAAAACAAGGGACAACGCGCAGGCCAGACGCCTTATGATAAATGTGGACATTGTCATTCAGATTGATTATAGCATGCGAATTTAGCAATAATTTCCGACCCAACCAACACCAATCCCTTAATAATGGCTTTCATGAGCAGCAGGATTCCGCCACACTATATACAAAAAAAGCCTTCCGGATAGAAGGCTTGTGGGCGTTGAGGGATTCGAACCCCCGACCCTCTGCTTGTAAGGCAGATGCTCTGAACCAGCTGAGCTAAACGCCCTCTTGCCAAAAGCGATGCAAAGTTACGCACTTTTTTGGACTTTGCAAATTTTTGACGAATAATTTTAGGCCGGAACGTCAAAATAGTCCTATTCGACCAAAATCCGGTCCTTTTTGGCTGCTATTTCAGCCGAGAGTATATACCCTGCGAACCCGGCGGCCTATGGAGGTGAGGATTTCATACGGAATGGTTCCAAGAGCATCAGACAAACACTCGACAGACTGCTGCGGACCAAAAATCTCTACCGCAGCCCCCACTGCGGCGGCGGTGGCGTCGGTTACGTCGATCATACATTGGTCCATGCAGATATTCCCAATGGTAGGACACGCCACACCGCCTACATAGAACGCTGCGCCTCCGCGTCCGAGGTGTCTGTTTATGCCATCCGCATATCCTATAGGGATTGTGGCTATCACCGAAGGCCGCAGCGTACGTCCCTTGCAACCGTAGCCCACAGGAGTGCCCGCGGGCCAGTGCTTGATGGAGATTATATGCGTGCGCAGCGAGGCCACGGGCTGCAGATTACGGCTCTCGGGACCTTCGTAGGGGCTGATACCATAGAGCCCTATGCCGAGGCGCCCGAGTTCATAATCGCAGGCGTCGGCAAAGCGCATCATCCCGGCAGTATTTAGCACATGGCGCTTGAAATCGTAGCCCAGACTTGCACGCAGGCTTTCCGTCATGTTGCGGAAAAGATTTATCTGAGCAAGTGTGTAGTCGTCCATGTCGAGGCAGTCGGCGGTGGCGAGATGGCTCAGTGCCGAGGTCACTCGGACAGCGTCGGTATGCGCCAGGCGCTCGGCTATGCCGCCGATTTGCTCGGGCAGGAAGCCCACGCGGTGCATACCCGTATCTAATTTAATATGTACCGGATAGTTTTTGGTACCGAAAGCCTCGGCCTCGGAAATGAGATGGTCAAGCTCCTCTGGCGAGAACACCGTAGGTTCGAGGTGGTTGGCGAACAGCGCCGGGAAACGGTCGGTTATCGGATTAAGGACCACCACAGGCATTTTTATGCCGGCTTCGCGCAACTCGACGCCCTCCTCTATAACCGCTACTGCGAGATATGCCGCGCCGTTACTCTGGAGCGTCTTGCCAAGCTCCACTGCGCCCACTCCATAGCCGGAGGCCTTCACCATCGCAACAATGCCGGTACCTTTGGGCACGAGCGAGCGATAATAGTTATAGTTGTGTACGGCAGCGTCAAGATTTACTTCCAGGGTAGTGTTATGGCCGGCACACTCCATGTTTTCGGCCATGTCGGCGAGGTTGCCCTCGTTTTTGCCGAACACAAGTATCTGTTCGTTGGCGAAAAGGCGCCCTTCGACGTAGCGGTTTATGAGTGAATCCCTTACATCGGCACATATCTCCACGCCCGGCACCTCGCCAATCATGCCGGCCAGTGCAGCCGCCTCGGGCGATACACATATCGTCTTGTTCACCCCAAATTTACGCGCAAGGGCGAATGCGTCCTTATACATTCCGGCCACTTCGGCGTCGGTCATAGCTGGTGCATGGAGCAGGTCGCCGAGCAGCAGGGCCGACGGCTGGCTGAGTGTTTCGCGGCGGCGCATAAGGTCGAGCGCCAGGCGAAGCGACAGCAAATCGGGTGTGAAATAATCGCGCAGCACAATGTTTCCGAAGGCCTCGGCGGTTATCTCACGGCGGGGATTCACCACCGGCAGCTGCGGAATGGCAGAGCGCAGTTCGGCGGCATAACCCATCGCGGCAAGGGCGGCATCGGCAAGGGCATGATATATTGTTGGAAAATCGCTCTTTTCAACCGCCACAAGGCGTACACCGGGCAATTCTTCGGCCAGGATGTCAGCGACTTCGGCATCGGAATTGTCGAAAACGACAACTTCGCAGCCTCGGAAAACACGGGCTTTCTCGCGAATTTTGTCGGCGTGCGAGGCAAAAGCAGCATCATGTTCGCCAGTGATAAGAGTAAGCACGCCCACGCCCCCTTTATTGCCGAGGGCAGCGAGAACGCCATCGGCCTGTCCGGGGCCGTCGATTCCCACTTCTATAATGCAGCGGTCAGCAGGGCCGTCGGAAGTCATTTCCCAAACAGCGAGCGGCACACCTATGCTCGAATTCCAGCTGCGCGGGCTGCGGCGCACGCTGCACAGCGGCAGCAATGCGCGGTATATCAGTTCCTTTACTTTCGTCTTGCCACGGCTGCCCGTAACAATAACGCGTTCTCCGGTCTTTTCCATGCAGCGGGCCGCGATAGAGCGCAGCGTGCTTTCCACACTATCGACAACATAGAATGTAGCGTCTAAATCGGCGCAATCGGCGGGAATACGTTCAACAATAAAGGCTTTCACCCCCTTCTCGTACAGCGGACGGATAAAGCGATGGCCGTCGCCAACGCCGGTACTGAAAGCGGCAAATACAGTTTCTTCGGGTGAGAATACCGAACGGCTGTCGGCGCAGAGATAACGGTACTCATGCGCCCCGGCGGCATCGGCAGATGCACGGCGCACATATCTGTCGGCGATAATATCAAGAGAATTCATAAAATCTGACGATGATTTGCGGCAAGGAACCTCCGGCGCGCCTCGGCGGCGGCGGTCTGAGTCTGCCTGCTGAAATAAGTCTTTGAGAAAATATCGTAAATATAATCAACAGCCACAGCCGACGGATGTTTCATGTCGGCGGCATAGAAACGGTAGTCGCGGAGATCGTCCATCACAATCTCATATGATGGAAAATAGTACACTCCACGTGGCGCATAAGATAGTAAATCGTTCAGCGCCACATGCAACACGCTTTTGCCAATGGTGTTGCCGTGCATCCCGTAGGCGAGATGACGAATAGGGCTGACTGTAAAAATAACGGCACGGCATCCGGCGCCGAGCAGCATCTGTTCTATAGCAGCAATATCTACGATAACACGGTCAACATCAAGCAGGGTGCGGGTAAAAAGTTTGTCCGGAAGTTTATGGCAATTTCCAACTGGCAAACCTATTGAATTCAGCACATAACAATATGCCGAACCAAGCGTTATCACGGCAACCGGGGATTCAGTGATTATAGCCTTGATTTTGTCAAGCGAATCTCGGACCTCGGTACACAGGGTATCTTTGTCCGGTCCTGAAAAGCGCGAGGCGAAGTCAAGGTCATGAAAGCCGCGCGGTCCCTTTTCTATTATCGGCGGGACGCGAGAGTCGAGCGCCATTTCAATGCAGCGACGCAACGATGCAGGATTGTACAACGGCCCCAAGGGATTACGGACAACACGGAAGCCGTCCATCTCCAAACGCTCCCCTACCTCGTCGGTAAAACACGAACCGAGCAACAGCACAGGGGTATCGTGGCTGATGCTCAGGTCGGTGGATATGGGTTCAATTTCTGTGCGGAATCGCATGTCAGAACATCTGATAATCTATAGAAAGCACCTGGAATTCCGTCCGGCGGTTAATCTGGTCGGCCGCTTCCTGGTCGTCAGGCGTTAGAGCCTCTATATATTCCTCGGAGAGCACATCTCCCTCGTTGAACTGCGGATAAAGGCGCGCTAATTTTTTTGTGATGGTCTTGGGCTTCGATTTGCCGTAGCCGTGCCACTGAAGCCGCTCGGGCTGTATGCCAACGGATATCAGATAGTCAACAACCGATTTTGCGCGACGATCGGAGAGGTCTATATTGTATTCTTCGGAACCCTTGCGATCGGTATGCGAGGCCATCTCGATTGTAACGTTGGGATTGTCGCGGAGAATCTGCGCCATCTCGTCAAGTGCTTCCTGCGATTCGGGGCGCAGCGTAGCCTTGTCGAAATCATAGAATATATTGTCTATTACCACCGGTTTTGTTATGGACGACAGGATGAAGTCCACACCGTACTCGGCATCTTCCTCGGCAATGTCGCTCGTGAATTCCTGCTTGGCATTGAGGTATCCCTTGGCTCCCGCAAGCATAACGTAACTAATGCCTCGGTCGAGCGGGAAAGAAAACGAGCCGTCGTTGCGTGCCACCTGTTTCTGATTGGAGCCGTCGTTGCCAACGATACGTATCACGGCGTTCGGCACAGGCTCCTCGTCCTTGTCGAGCACCCAGCCGCTGATAGTAACCTTGATTTCCGGCAACTCAAAGGAATAGATATGATCGTAGCCACGGTTGTCGCCGCGGTTGGAGCTGAAGAAACCGCTCTCGCCCTCACCGAAGCAGATTCCGAAATCGTCGGAGGCCGAATTTACGGGCGTACCCATGTTAGTAACCGTCCAGCCGCCTGATTTTGTCTGTTCGGCACGAAAAATATCCAGGCCGCCGAAGCCGGGATGACCGTTGGAGGCGAAATACAACACCGAATCGGAGCGTACATAAGGAAACATCTCGTCGCCGGGGGTATTGATCCATTCGCCAAGGTTCTCGAGCGAACCCTGACGCTCCTTGAGGTTTACACGCCATATATCGCGGCCACCCTGGCCGCCGGGCATATCGGATGTGAAATAAAGCCATGTACCGTCGGGCGATACGGCAGGATGACCGTAGCTCGAAATTGTATCAGCGGTGATTTCATATTTCTGCGGAGCACTCCATTTGGCATCGGAGCGCTGCGATGTATATATCTCCACGCCGGTGTTTGAATTGGGTTCGCGGCGCGCGCGGCTAAGGTACATTGTCTGGCCATCGGGAGTGAACGACGGCGTTCCCTCGTCAAGCTCGGTATTGAGTTCGCCCTCTACAGGCTCCGGGCGCTTCCACTGGCCGCGTTCGTCCTTGCCCACAAACCAGATATCACCGTTCTTCATACCCGTAATCTCACTCTTGCGGCTGCCGGTAACCTTCTCGGTAGTGGTGGTGAAGTACAGCTGGTCCATCGACTTGTCCAGGTACATGGGGGAGTAATCGGCACGGCGCGAATTGAACAGCTTGGCGTTGCGCACTACATAACGCGTCTTTCCTTTCTTGTCCAATGCCATACGGGCACCTGCAAGAGCATTCTTCGCCAGTTTGTCGGCAGGATGCCACTCAAGATACGTCTCGAAAGCCTTTACCGCAGGAGCATACTTGCCATCGGCAGCGAGCATCTGACCCATATACAGGTATAGCATGGAATCGGGATACTCGTAGCGCGCGGCATTTTGATATGCCGCAGCGGCACGGGCGAACTGATTGAGACGCCGGTGGCATTCGGCCATCCTGAAGGCCACCTCGCCGCGCAGCGGACGTTCCTCGCGCTTGGTCAGTTTGTTGTATATCTTGCGATATGTCTTGGAGGCGTCGAAATATTCGCCGCGTTCAAGCTGTTCGTTGGCAGTGGCAAGTTTCGGGCCACGGCATCCTGTGCCGGCAAGCACAGAAAAGAGCAGTCCTATAATTAATAATGTGTGTCTGTTCAGTTTCATAAATAAAAAACGGCGCGAACCTCGCGATATTGCAAAATTACACAATACTTTTCAATAACCGTTCTCTTTTATTGACCCGATAGTCCTGATTAATCCCAAAAAATTAGGAAATCCCAACATTTTCAGCTTATTTTGCACTCAATAAAAAAACATGACACAGCGCCTGCATTATTTCGATATTTTGAAAGGCATAGCAATCTTTCTGGTTGTTATGGGCCACGTGCTTACAATGTGTGTGCGCGATATCGACCGTGCCGCTATTTTCAAATTTATCGGCGAGATACACATGCCGTTGTTTTTCTTCATAAGCGGCTGGTTCACGTTCAGACTCACAGCCAACGGCCACGTGCGCGTACCCGCACTCGGACGTCGGGCGTTACAGCTGTTGGTGCCTATGGCAGTGGTATCATCGCTGTGGATATGGTATTTTCCTCACTCGGGGCTTCAGTCGCCGTTGACGAGCACTTTCGCCGGGCTATGGAGCGACCAATGGAAAAACGGCTACTGGTTCACTCTTGTGCTGTTCCAGATAGTATTGCTGTATTCGGCCTGCTGTCCGGTCCTATCCCGTCTGCGGTCGGCGGCGTCGGCAATCGCGTTTACGGCCGGCCTATGGATATTGTTAATGACACTTAGCATATCGTTGAGCAACCAAATCCTTGGCTGGTCGTCGTTCGGCCTCACAGCGCAGTTTTTCCCTGTATTCATGGCCGGGGCGATAGCATCGCGCTACCGCGACGCCTTCAGACGCGTATGCCAATCAGGCTCGGGCGTTACTGTGGCTATCCTTGCGGGCGCCTTTTTGCTCTATTTCATCTGCTGGCCTTGGGAATTCCCGTCGCTGTACAACGGTCTTGCTGGTCGCATAGCCGTGCCCGGCGCCCGCACGTTGTTTCATATTTGTCTGTCGATTGTCGCCATAGCTGTTGTAAAACCTTGGAGCGAGCGTATTTATGCTGCCGACAGCTCTTGCGCTGCCGGGCATAGGTGGGCCGACCGATGGCAGCTTTTGGGCCGCAAATCGCTGGCCATATACCTGCTGCACTATTTTCTGCTGTTCCCGCTGGGGGTATGCCGCGAGACGCTGATAAGCCTCAACTTAGGTTTCACACCACTTCTGGTATTCTCTGCTGCCGTCGCGGGCTGCATAGTGGCCGTAACGCTCGGAATAAACGAAATTATATCGCGCTCGCCACTTTTAGCGCTTCTGCTTACAGGCACGCTTCCCCACAAAGGCTAAATTTTCGCCAATTCGGCCAAATTTTAACATTGTTTTGCTACTTTAAGCCTCAACGCCTTGCAGGTATGGGCTGTTTTTTGTAATTTCGCCACGATTTTTATATATTGGTATTATGCGTTTGGTTACGATTATGCCTTTCAAAAGCCATTTTCCCAATAACCCTGCGCCTGCGATAAACAACACAACTCTCCTTTAATAAAGCGCTTAACTGCACATCAATAGCTCAGGCACAACTTCAGTCAGAATATAATCGGCCTATAAGGCCCAGTTTAATCATTTTTTCACATCTCTTTATGAAAAAAATTTTTACATCGATTTTTGCCGTAGCAGCCATGACGGTCTGCGCACAGCAATTACCTAATGTCGGTTTTGAGAACAACTGGGTAGACAACTACCCCTGGAACTCCGTAAGCGGCTGGGAGCTTTCCATGCGTCAGGCCGCTGGCACCATGAACCCCGATGTTCTAACAGACGAAACCTATGGCATACAGCCCGAAGGATGGGTGATTTCGAATGTTGCCGGTGTCGTAAGCGAAAAAGAACCTGAATACGGCGGCGGTTGGGGAGCTCTCGGAGCTACTCTCGTTGGTACACGCGTAGAAGGCAAGAACGGTGGTTATGCTGTTTGCCTTACCAACAACCCCAATCCTTACATGGCCACTCAGGTTGTCCCCGGATACATTACCTTAGGCACCTCGTGGGCCACCAACACTCTTGACTGGTTGACTTTCTCGCCCGCAAACAAGGACGGCGGTGTATTCGGTGGCATCGCATTCACCTATCGCCCCGACGCTCTTGTATTCGACTACAAGATCAATCTCGCAGAAGGCGACGCTGAGCATACATTCACCATGCTGGCATATTCCTGGAAAGGCACTTGGACACAGGCAGACGTTCCAGGCAACAACTCCATGTCCGCCGAGGCTGTAAAAGTTCCAATGATCGACCGCGACCGCAACATCCTCGGTATGCAGACTGCCCAGGGCGGCGAAATAACAAAGACCGATGACGCAGCACTCATCGCCAAAGGTTACCAGCTCATGCACCCCGCCGCTTCCTCTACCGATTGGGAAGTATTCACTCTGCCCCTGGAATATTTCTCGGATGCAAATCCTGAAAAGGTGAATATAGTTATTGGAGCAAACAACGTATATGAAGACGTTCCCGTTACTAACGGTGACGCTATCGTTATCGACAATGTGCGTTTTGTTTACTACTCGCGTCTGGCTCAACTCAGTGTCAACGGCAAATTCATTGACGGTTTCGCAAGCGATAAATTTGAATACACCCTCGATACTGAATGTCCGGAAAGCGCCGACGCTATCGCAGCCGAACTGATGCCTACTGCAAGCAAACCAGCTGTAGAAGTCGCTATTGACAAAGAGACTGCAACAGCTACAATCACCGTTACCAATGAATGCGGCGCCGATGTCGATGACCTTGACGCACACACCTACACCATCAAGTTCACAGGCGCTCCTGCCGAAACCGAAACCATCGGCGGCGTACTCAGCATCTTCATGATGGGCGACTATCTCGCTCAGGACCAGCCTGCAACCCTTGAATTTACGAGCACCGGCGCCAACACCTGCACAATCACTCTGCCTAACTTCATGCTCGACCTCGGCGGCGGCCCCGCTCCTCTAGGCGACATCGTAGTTACCGGCGTGAATATCGCAGAAGTTGACGGCGTGAAGACTTACACCGGCCGTGTAGAGGGCATGCAGCTCCTCGATGGCCAACTTGTTGCCGACGTAGACCTCACTGGCACAGTTGACACCAGTGGCAAAGCCGATTTCAAGATTTCTGTTCTCTGGAGCGGCATCACCATCGATGTTACCTTCACCGGCCAGACAAGCAGCCTCGCTTCTGTCGAAGCAGAACTCAACGCTCCCGTTGAATACTACAACCTCAACGGCGTACGTGTATCCGAGGAAAATCTCGCCTCCGGCCTCTACATCCGTCGTCAGGGCAACAAAGTTCAGAAAGTTATCGTGAAATAACATTCACATCCACCTTCTCTCAAGCGGCATGCACCGTCGGGCGCATGCCGCTTTTTGTTTGCTGTTATGAGAATTTTAACTATCTTTGCCGCGACATGACAACTGCCGACGAAATACAGCATATATTGATGTCGATGGGAGATGAAGAACAGGCCCGTCAGCTCATGCGGTTCTTCAAGACCGGAAAAGGAGACTATGGCGATGGCGACCGCTTCATTGGCCTTAGATGCCCGCAGACGCGGGAGGTCGTAAAAGAAGCACGCCTCGATGTTTCGTTTGCCGAGATTGAAAAGCTTCTGGATTCTCCCTGGCATGAAATCCGTTTTGCCGGTTTTCAACTGCTTGTGGAGGAGATGAAAGCAGCGTTGCCACGAAAACGCCAGGCCCCGACAACAGGAGCGCACCGCCGGTGTGAGATTGCCGAATTCTTCCTTGCACACGCGCGCAAGGCCAACAACTGGGATCTTGTGGATATGACGTGCCCCAAAATTATAGGCGAATGGCTGCTCTACCCAGACGCCGACGGACAGATGCCTGACCGCCGTATACTCGACACACTCGCGACAAGCGATAATCTATGGGAACAGCGCATAGGAATCGTATCCACATGGAGGCTGATACGCGCCGGACAGCTTGACGATACGCTGCGCCTGGCACCTAAGTTGCTTAGTCATCCGCACGACCTCATCCATAAGGCCGTCGGCTGGATGCTCCGCGAGGTAGGCAAGCAGGATATGGACGTTCTCACCGACTTCCTCGACACCCATTACAAAGCCATGCACCGCACAACCCTGCGCTATGCCATAGAGAAGATGAGCGGCGCACAACGCCAATATTGGCTCCAACGCCCGCTGTAGTCCGGCAGGCCCTGTCAGTACCCCAGACCCTCCCCGCAGCACCGTCTAAACCGCTTGCTCTTTCGGACGATTTTGTGTAATTTTGCAGAAAATTTCTAAGGTAATGTCAATTACTTCCGCACAAAGGCGCCTCAAGCCATTCATGCTGCCCATAGCCATAATTTGCGGCTTTCTTTTCTACAAACCCATCGCTGCGTTGCAATGGATGGTGCCGTACCTAATCTTTACAATGCTTTTTTTAACCTTCTGTCGCGTGCGTCCACGCGATTTCAGAATGGACAGAATGATTTGGCTACTGCTTGCCGAACAGATTATCGGTTCCGTGATTCTGTTCTATGCCATACGGCCGTTCGGTCTGTCGCTGGCACAGTCGGCTATGCTTTGTGTGCTGTGCCCCACGGCGACAGCGGCACCCGTCGTTACGGGTATGCTCGGCGGAAGTATTGTCCGCGTGGCTTCGTATTCCATTGTTTGTAACACAGCCGTCGCGATATTCGCACCGTTTTTCTTTGTTGTGGCAAATCCCGGAGCCGACGTTGATTTCATGGCCGCATCGCTTGCTATCGCGACCAAACTCGCGCCCATGATTGTATTACCCCTCGCATCGGCACTGTTGCTGTATCTCTTTGTTCCGGAAGCACATGCTGCAATAGGCAAAGTCCAGGGCATATCATTCTATCTGTGGGCCGTATCGCTTTGTCTGGTTGTCGGCAAAGCCGTAGGCTACATAATGTCGGAACCGCCGTCCGAAATACCGCTTATGACAGCAATGGCCGTGCTCTCCGCCCTTATATGCGTGGCACAGTTTGCCATAGGCCGCAGAATAGGTGCCGCATGCGGCGACAAAATTTCGGCAGCACAGGGACTTGCACAGAAGAATACCGTCCTCGGTATATGGATGGCCTTGAACTACCTCAACCCCGTATCGTCGATAGGAGCCGCTGCATATATTATATGGCAGAACCTGATTAACTCGCTCCAGCTGTTCTATAAATCTCGTAAATAAACTCTCCAAGCCGATTGCAGGCACGCTATGGCTGAACCAAAACGGCCACGGATATGTTAAAACATAAGAAGATATTAAATATATATATCCGGAAAAATGTTAAATTTGCAGAATAATATAACTAACACAAATACCTTGGCCATGCCTACAATGTTCGAGCAGCTTATGAATCTACCACTTTTCCGCGGCGCTTCGCATGAAAAGTTAGCGCAGATTGTAGGCCAGACAAAACTTCACTTCCTAAAATATCCCGAGGGAGAAACCATTATACGTGCCGGCGAACCGTGCCGCCACCTCACATTTGTTCTTTCCGGTAAAATAAGGGCGATAATAGAAAATGCCAACGGACGCTTTTCCGTCGGACAAACACTCTCGGCACCAGCCGTTCTCTCTCCCGACTTCCTTTACGGCAGATATACCTCTTTTCCCGCCGATATCACAGCTAAAAACGACGTTTCTATTCTGAAAATCAGCAAGAACGACTATACACGCATTCTGGCGAGCGACACGGTGTTCATGTTCAACTACCTGAATGCCGTTTCCGCCAATGCACAGAAAGCCGTACACGGACTGCTTTCCCTAACCACCGGCGAGATAGACGAGCGAATTGCATTCTGGATTGCAGCACTCACTCAGCCCGGTGCGACAGAAATTGTACTAAAATGCCGCAAACGCGACCTATGCACACTGTTCGGAACACAGCGCAGCGCTTTCGAAGCAGGCCTGATGTCGATGAAAGAACGAGGCCTTATCGATTACACCACCAACGAGCTGTCGGTTATCGACCGCGAAAAGCTTATGGCTCTGCTCGTCTACAACCACGAAGGTGCAGACAGTTCCGACGAGGAATACACGACAACCGAATAATTCCACCAAAAGCACTAAGAGAAAACGGAACCCATCTCACGATGCGTTCCGCTTTCTCTTTCTGTTCTCTTGAACAGTCGTGACTTGTTCTCTGTAGTCACTTTACTAACCATTATAACTTGACGCAAAGTTACAAACTCCAACGGCATAAACTCGCTTAATACAACAATAAAATTTATATTTGGTAAATTATACAACGCTAAAAGCCTGATTATCAATGGGGGGGGGTAAAATAAATATAAGTAAAAATATAAACAAATTTGAGTTATATTTCAGAAAAATTCGTAATTTTGCAAACACAAACCGGAATTATATCTATGCAAAGACTTTATTCTACCGCACTTGCCTTGTTCGTGTTTCTCACTGCCGCTGCTACTCTGAACGACAGCAATCTTGTGTTGCTTAATAAAGTGGAAAGAGCTTTTGCCAACGTTGACGCGCAAAGAACTGTGCGGCGTATAGAGATAGACTCGCTGCTGAAACAGCGCGACGCTATGGAATCGTCGCTCAACAGAGTGCTGCTTACAGAAAAGATTGCCGACATGTACCGTCTTGAGAGAATAGACTCCGCGCTGCACTTCTGGAAACTTGCAGGTATAGAAGCTAACAAACTACAATTCAGCGACAAAAGCATAGAACTACAGATGAGATACCTGTCTCATTTCCCGCTCTCGGCGCCAGGCGTCGAGGCCGTGAATGAATTCGACAGGATAGATTGTGGCACCCTCAGTGCCGATACAAAAAAAAGCTATTGGTACAACTTAGCCAGACTGTTATACTATGTGCAGGAGAGCTTTCCTGACGGTGAACTGAGACAGCGGTATCGCAGGCGAACAATACTTGCCATCGATTCACTGCTGCCGACACTCAACCCGTCCGGTCCGGAGTATTCGTCCTTCGTAGGCATGCGTTACCTCATGCTTGAGGATGAATCCATGGCGGTCGCTACATTCCTGGAAACATTACCCAAGATCAGTGAAACTTCCGAAGGCTACGACATTGCCATGAAAGTGATATTCAGCTACTATGCACTCCATCCCGACGCAGCGCAGACATACCTCGGTAAATTAATGGAGTATAACGTCGCGTATCTGAAAAGGGGCATCGTAAAAGGAAAACCTTTAGCTGAAGCCGGACGCCTGCTCTATGAAAACGGATACCGAAGGACAGGCAAGAACCTGATGCTTACCGCAATGGCGACAGATAACACCAGCGATATGTTCTGGAATTCCGGATTCTCGCGATACATCAGATATCTGAACGACCGCAGCACTGCCGTAAGGACATGGATAAGCGTTGTTATCGGTATTATGTCAATCATAATTATTGCTTTGACTGTCCTTATAATAATCGGGCACCGCAAACATAAACGCACCATACACACCCTTAAAGAAAGTATTGCAAAAGAAGAACACACGACAGCCGAACTCAATCAGGTTGTCGACGGGGTAAAGCAGCTGATGTACGTATCACACGAAATTCTTGCCGAAAGCAATACATATATCAACCGTAAATTCAAGACCGGCCAGATTAAGGATCTTTTCAACGAGATCGGCGACGGCACTTTTGCCAATCGTCAGAAAGAACAGTTCTTCACCGCCTTCGATAGTATCTTCCTTTCTTTTTTTCCCGATTTCGTGGACCAGCTGAACCTGCTGTTCACCCCGGGCAAAGAACTGGAGCTGTTGCCGGGCAACCGCCTTACGCCGGAACTTAGAATAGCCGCCTATATGCGCCTTGGAATAACAGATGCCCAGAAGCTGTCTGAACAGATGAATCTTTCCATCAATACAATCTATACCTACCGCAACCGTCTGCGCGGGCGAGCCGCAGAACGCGATGTTTTCGAGAAAAATGTAATGAATCTTCACCCTAAAGCTTAGACAATTTCTTATATTTCAAGAACACGGCTGCATAGCCACCAAACTGATTAACAGAGATTTTTAATAATATCAAATTTGGATTTACTTATATTATACCAATACAAAGTGTATTCTGGCAATAGAGCGGTGTTAACTTTGCAACGTAAATGATTAAGAAGGTCTAAGGTTTAAGGTACATTATAGTTCTTATTCGAAAGTAAAAAGGATTAATGGTTTTAGGTATTTAGTGTTAGAAGAATCAAGCAGCCGCCCGAGAGGAGCGGCTGCTTGGCTGATTAAAGTACCTTTATATCACAGGATATCTTCGGCTTTCTTCCTTTCGAAAGCATCGATAAAACTGCCGGGCGTAGCGTTTATAATCTTCACGCCCCGACTGGCGGCATATGCGGCGATATCATGGTAGCTTTTGAAAGCCACGGCAAAACTCTCCACAATCTGATGCAGACGGTAGTTGCGGTAGTCGTGGCGAACGCGTGCCTTCTCATCCTCTCCGTCCTTATAGAAGTGCGGCTGTATAGAAACCACCTCATTGTCGTCGGTAACACTCAGCGTCTGCATCCACGAATGGTCGGCACCCGTAACGATTATTTCCTTATATCCCATTGCAATTCCCAACATAATCGACGGGATAAGCACATTGCGCGGACGCGGCATTCCGGCGCCCATGCGGTAAAGAAAATGACTCAGCGGCGCAAAACCCTCCATACCTACGGCATTGAACGTGCGCAGCGCACAATTTGGGTAGAGTTTACGTGCCTCCGCGGCAAATCGTACAGGCACAAGCAGCGTCATTGGCCAGTCTGCCGACGCCAGTCCGGCACGCAGTCTGACCAGATTGGCGTCGTTGCTGTTGTCGGCAAAGAAATAAGGGTCGGCAAGCACATAATAGCGCGGCTTCAGCCCGCGGAACTCAGGCGTCATGGCTGCGAAATTCACGGCCAGCGTCGGCGCTGACATCAACAACTTGCGGTGCTCGGCAATGGTTGTCGCAAGCGACGGACCGTTGGCCATGATAATCAGCCTCTCGCCGTCGGGTTTCTCGTGTTTTGCCGTCGTCGGACGCGACTGCAAAACAAGCTTCGCAAGCGATTTGACACTCTGGAAAATCTTATCAGCAGTATTCATTTTCAAAGACTTGATTCATCGTAGACATGCGTCCGCAAGTACGCGCACACAGGCGTAGGAGTAAATTTCACGGCAGCCTTCAGTGCTTCGCAGCTGAAACGCTCGTCGGAGCTGTAATAATCATAGCGACGCCCGTAGAACCACTTGGCGAACAGCTGTTGCGGCCGTGTGCTGATATTGGAAATGCGCTTATTGTCCATGCGGAAAGCAAGCGCCTCTGCAAGGTCGTGCAGAAGCGGATCTGTATCGTCGGTAATGTTGAATACATTCCCTGGCAGCGATGCCGCATCCGTTTTCAGCAGCATGGCAACCACCGCGGCGATATCAACCGCATGCACAATGCTCTTACGAGCCTCATTGCCCGGGAAATGGAAGAACCGGCCACGGTAAATATCCTCAGCAAGGCGCCGCATAGCACCTGTCATACCCGTTCCGACAATCGGGGCAGCACGCAATATAACACCATCGGGATAAGCCTTGAGGAACTCGGCCTCGCGCATGGCCCATATAGAATCTGTGCGGCTCGGCGCGTCCTCTGCAAGGATGGACGCGCTGTCGGGTTCATATATATCGGTGCTGGACACCATCACGGCCAATGGCGGCGGATTCTTACCCACCTCGCGCTCTATATAAGGCAGCAGGAACTCGTTGTCAGGGGCATGAAATACAAAACTGTCGGGCATAGAGGAATATTTGTACTTGTTTCTCGCACAAAATTACAAAAAACTTGGCCGCGGGGCCTAAAAACTGCGCAGAATTTAATAATTTTGCACTTTATACGACATGGATACCGCAAAACCAATAAGTATAAACCTTTCTGAGGTAATCAGGACGCGTCTTGGCCGTCGCAGCCGCTACGTGCCGGGCTTTGCCGTGCGGTATCTGGAGCGTCTGATTTGTCAGGACAAGCTAAACGAGATGCTTCGCGTAAATTTCCCACGGCGCGGAGCCGACTTCTGCAAGGGCGTGCTGGAGCATCTAAATGTGTCGCTCACAGTGCGCGGAGCCGAAAATCTGCCCGCGGACAGCCGCGTAATGGTGGTATCCAACCACCCCCTCGGAGGTCTGGACGGAATGGCGATGATAGCATGGCTATCGGAACACTATGGCCATCCCGCCCGTTTTGTGGTAAATGACCTGCTTATGGCCATTGAGCCGCTGCGAGAGAGCTTTATCCCGGTAAACAAACACGGTTCGCAGAGCCGCAGTTATGCGGGCGCTCTCGACAACGCCCTCGCAGGCGACGACCCTGTCGTTATCTATCCAGCCGGACTGTGCTCCCGCATGGGCAAAGGCGGCATAATCGCCGATACCGCCTGGCACAAGATGTTTGTATGCAAGGCCATCGAAAGCAAACGCGACATTGTGCCTGTATTTTTCGAAGGCCGCAACTCGCAGAGTTTCTATCGCTCGGCGCAGTGGCGCAAACGGCTCGGTATAAAATTCAACTTCGAAATGATCCTTCTGCCCCGCGAGGTATTCCGCGCGGCAGGCTCCACATTCACCCTCACGGTTGGCAAAACCATTCCCTGGCAACAGCTACGCGGAGGCCGCGACGCTGCCGCACAGGCCCTGGAAATACGCCACACGGTATATGCCTTGGGTGATAAATAAACTGAGAGACAATGGAAAATATTATAGAATCCGTCGACATCAAGCTCATAGAGGCCGAACTTACCCCCGAACGTTTTCTCCGCCACACCAACAAAGGCGGAAACGACATATACGTGGTAACGGCCCATACTGCGCCAAATACCATGCGCGAGATTGGCCGTCTTCGCGAAATAGCCTTCCGCACGGCAGGCGGTGGTACCGGCAAAGCATGCGACATCGATGAATTCGACGTAATGAACAATCCATGCCGCCAGCTGATTGTATGGAGCCCGAGCGAAAAGATGATTTTGGGAGCATACCGTTTCCTCTGCGGCCACGACATGGCATTCGACGTACAAGGACGGCCCAACATTGCCATGACACACATGTTCGGCTACTCGGAACGCTTCCTGCGCGATTATCTGCCGTATACCATCGAGCTCGGACGCTCGTTCGTGCGGCTTGAATATCAGTCATCGCGCCAGGGCGCTGCCGCAATATACGTCCTCGATAACCTGTGGGACGGCCTCGGCGCCCTCACGCGCGTATATCCGGACATAAAGTACCTTTTCGGAAAGGTTACCATGTACCCCAGCTACACCCGCGAGGACCGCGACATGATTCTCCACTTCCTCAACAAATATTTCCACGACAACGACCGTCTGGCATGGCCGCTGCATCCATTGGTTACCGACGCAGATCCCGCCGCAATGGAAGCGAAGTTCACCGGAGGCGATTTCAAGACCGATTTTCGTCTGCTCAACAACTTCGTGCGCTCGCACGGCAACACCATTCCCCCGTTGGTGCACGCCTACATGAGCCTGTCGCCCACCATGCGCATCTTCGGCACTGCCATAAACTATGAATTCGGCGACGTGGAGGAAACCGGCATCTTCCTTGCCATCGATGAAATTCTCGAAGAAAAGAAACAACGACACATAGCCACATTTCAACCCTGATATGGAACTTACATCACTCACTGCCGTCTCGCCCGTCGACGGCCGCTACCACTCAAAGACAGCGCCTCTGGCAAACTACTTTTCGGAATACGCCACAATCCGCTACCGCGTGTTTGTGGAAGTCGAGTATTTTATAATGCTCTCCAACCTCGGTCTTGCGCAGCTACCTGACCTAACTGAGGAACAGAAAATAGCACTGCGCGCAATCTACGCACCCGACGTGTTCACTCCCGCCGAAGCCGCAAAAATCAAGGACATCGAAAAAATCACCAACCACGATGTCAAGGCGGTTGAATACTACCTGAAGGAGCGTTTCGCCGAACTCGGCCTTCAGAAGTACTGCGAGTTCATCCACTTCGGCCTCACATCGCAGGATATCAACAACACCGCGTTCCCGCTCATGCTGTCGCAGGCCGTAAGCGAAGTGCTTCTTCCGGCTTTCGACTGCCTCACGGCAGCCCTCAAAGAACTCGCCGAACGCTGTATGAGCCTTCCCATGCTTGCGCGTACCCACGGACAGCCCGCATCGCCCACTACCCTCGGCAAGGAAATGGGTGTTTTCCTCTATCGCCTCACCCAGCAGGTGAACGAGGTCAAAGGAATTCCCGGTTACGGCAAATTCGGTGGCGCCACCGGCAACTTCAACGCGCACCGCGCGGCATTCCCCGGCATCGACTGGCCCAAGGTAGCTAATGAATTTCTCGACTCCATTGGTCTTGTACGCGAACGCCACACCACACAGATTTCCAACTACGACGGCCTCGCACGCCTGTTAGATGCCCTCAAGCGCGTCAATACCATAATCCTCGACCTCGACCGCGACATCTGGAGCTACATATCTATGGGATATTTCCACCAGAAAATCAAGGCAGGCGAAGTCGGCTCCTCGGCAATGCCCCACAAGGTGAATCCCATCGACTTCGAAAACTCGGAAGGCAATATCGGCATCGCCAATGCCCTCTACGAGCACCTTTCGCACAAGCTGCCCGTATCGCGCCTGCAACGCGACCTCACCGACTCCACCGTTATCCGCAACCTCGGCGTGCCCGTGGCACACACCCTCATCGCCGTGGAATCCACTCTTAAGGGCCTCGGCAAACTTATCGTCGACGAGAAGGCTCTTGCAGCCGATTTAGATAACAACTGGGCAGTAGTGGCCGAAGGCATACAGACCATCCTGCGCCGCGAAGGATATCCCAAGCCTTACGAAGCCCTGAAAGCGCTCACACGCACCAACACCCACATCGATGAGAAGGCAATCAGCGAATTCATAGACTCGCTGACAGGCATCAGCGAGGACGTCCGCGCCGAACTGCATGCCCTCTCGCCCGCCACATACGTCGGCTACGCCGCCGAATCGTGGGAAACACAGGAATGAACTGGGAAAGACTCATAAACGACAAACGCTTCGGGCTTGAGGACTATCACGACCCGAAGAAAAGCGCCACTCGCACCGATTTCCGGCGCGACTACGACCGTCTTGTGTTCTCGTCGCCATTCAGGCGCCTGCAGAACAAGACACAGGTGTTTCCCCTGCCGGGAAGCATCTTTGTACACAACCGATTGACGCACAGTATGGAGGTTGCCTGCGTAGGCAAATCCATAGCCGATATTGTAGCAGCCGAGCTGCGGCGGCGACATGCCGCCGCAGGCGACGCTACCGAACACTTCGACCACCTCGGCGATATCGTTGCCGCCGCCTGTCTGGCTCACGATCTGGGCAATCCTCCTTTCGGCCACTCGGGAGAACGCGCAATCGCCACATTCTTCAGCGAGGGTGCCGGAAAACATCTGCGCGAGGGTCTGACGGACGCCGAATGGCTCGACATCACCCGTTTCGAGGGCAACGCCAATGCCTTCCGCGTGCTCACACACCAGTTCAAGGGACGCCGCAAGGGCGGTTTCGCCATGACGTACTCCACCCTTGCATCCATCGTGAAATATCCCTACGAATCAAGACTTTCCAACGGCAAATTCGGATTTTTCACCTCCGAGAAGGATGATTACGTGAAAGTTGCCACCGAACTTGGCATACGGCGCCTGTCGGAACATGGCGCCCCCCTTCGCTACGCCCGTCATCCACTGGTCTACATCGTCGAAGCCGCCGACGACATCTGCTATGAGGTGATGGACATCGAGGACGCACACAAACTTCGGATATTATCCACCGACACCGTAATCAACGCCTTCCTCGGCTTCTTCACCGAAGAACGGCAGCAAAGAATGCTTACGGTGATGGACACCGTAAGCGACCCCAACGAGAAAATAGCCTACCTGCGCTCCTGCGTCGTGGGGGCACTGGTGGAACAGTGCGCCCAAACCTTCATAAACAACGAACCGGCCATATTGGACGGCACCTTCGAGGGCTCGTTGCTGAGCCATGTACGACAGCTTGAGCGCGACGGCTATGCACGCTGCAACGACCTGTCGTGGAAGAAGATTTACCGCTCCTCCGAGGTTGTGGACATCGAGCTCGCCGGTAACAGAATCATCACCTTCCTGATGGAACGCCTCACCGACGCTGTAACGCGTCCCGAGCTGAACTACTCCAAGCTGCTGTTGGCCAAGTTCCCAGAGCAGTACGATGTGCATGCGCCCACGCTCTACGGCAAGCTCCAGGCCGTGCTAGACCATATCTCGGCCATGACCGACGTATACGCCCTCGACCTCTACCGCAAACTAAACGGAACCTCACTGCCCGCTGTTTAATATAGTATGAAAAAGAATATCCTCATGCTCCTCGTGGCGCTGCTGACGTTCATCGGCATGCAGGCAGCCACTTATACTGTAGAACAAATACCCAACGTCCATGTCGCCGACAGTTCGCAATACGTCAGCAACCCCGACGGCATCCTGCAGCCTGCCACAGTGGCACAGATGAACACCTTGCTGCGCGACATACGCCGCAACACGTCGGCCGAAGCCGTAGCCGTGGTTGTGGATAACATTGAAGGAGGCGATATCGACACTTTCGCGACCGACCTGTTTACGGAATGGGGCCTCGGCAAATCGGACAACGACAACGGCCTGCTTATTATTATGGCCAAAGACCTGCGGCGTGCTGCCATCCGCACGGGCTACGGTCTGGAAGGCGTAATGCCCGATATTATCTGCGCCAAAATTATGCGTGAGAAAATGTTTCCGCGATTCAAGGAAGGCGACTACGACGGCGGTATGCTCGCCGCCACACAGACCATAAACAACATTCTGGACAATCCCGCCAGCCGCGACGAGATACTCTCGGGCGAGAAAGACGCCGATTTCGCCGACGAGGAAGTGAGCCTGGCCGGATTTTTCAAGATCGTGTTCGGCGTAAGCATCCTTATCACCATCTTCCTCCTCGCAGTGCTCGTCATCACCGTCGCAAGCAACAGAAAGCGCACCAATCCCGAGAAATACCGCGCGCTCAACAACCTTAAGCCCGTGTTTCTCGCGCTCACGTTCTTCGGACTCGGTGTTCCTGCCATAGCCTCCATACCGCTGTTGCTAATAATGTCGCGTCTGCGCAATATGCCACACAAATGCCCGCAATGCGACACAGCGATGAAGAAAGTGGACGAGGTACACGACAACGACTTCCTCGATTCCGCCCAGGATACCGAGGAACGCCTCGGCACGGTAGACTATGATGTGTGGCTGTGCCCTAACTGCGGAGAAACCGACATCGAGCCTTTCGAGAAAGCAAATACAGGTTTTATTCGCTGCGAGCAGTGCGGAGGACTTACAAGCCGCCTGTCGGGCGTACGCATTCTGCGCAACGCAACCACATCGCATACCGGCGAGGGCGTGAAGAACTACACCTGTATGCACTGCGGCCACGTTACCGGCCTCCACTACTCCATTCCCAAAGTTGTGGCAGCGCCGATAATCCTCGGCGGCGGCGGTGGCCACGGCCACGGTGGAGGCGGTTTTGGCGGAGGAAGTTTCGGTGGCGGTTTCGGCGGCGGCATGACCGGCGGCGGTGGAGCCTCCGGCGGCTGGTAATCACGCTTTTTTACGTTTTTTGCCTCTTATTGCACGCACTGCAAGGAATATGGATGGCGGCAAAAGAAGCAGTGCTGTCCACCACGGCCCGGCAAAAGCGTCTATCGCAAGTGCGGCACACCCGATTGCAAACACTGTCCATATAAGCGGCCATATTCCGCGGCGCAGGCGCATGCCGTAACGGTGGCGGAATACAAGGTAGGTAAGGATGGTATAGGCGCCGTACCACAGCACGTACGCCGCGCCCAGTCCCGCAAAACCGAAGGAGTTATACAGCGGAATATTGAGCAGAAGGTACAGCACCGAACTCGTAACCTCGGTAACGACGTATATACGGCCATCACCCCGCGCCGGCATAACAAAAGCCAACGACCACGACACGGCGCGAAAAATAGTGCCCGCAATCGCTATCGATATATACGGAATCACCGCATCGAAAGAATGCGAGTACAGGATATTTACCAGCAGTTCCTTTGCGCATACGAACACCACTACCACAGGCGCGAGTACGGAAAGGATTATCTTGATTTCGTGCGACACTATAACCTCGGCACGGCGGCAGTTGCGCACCATTGCCGACAACCGTGGGAAATATTCCATCGAGATAGACGTGAAAATCAAGCCTATATAGCTGTTCACAAGGGTATAGCCAGCCTGATAGTAGCCCACGGTAGCCGACGAGTGAGCGCGGTTGAGCCACGCCACAAAAACATACGAAGCCAACAGTGTAACGGCCGAACTGACAGTCATATACGCGCCCAAGGCAATCATTCCGCGGCCTTGGCGGATGTCATCGGCCATGCGCGAACGTATGAAGCCCCATCCCCGGCATGCAGCCTTGAGGTTGACATGCGGCCTGTAGGGCGTGAATAGCAGCGAATATACGAAATTGCTCAGTGCAAACAATATAAGCACCGGTACAATGCCGCTAAGTCTGAAAAAATAGAATATCGGGATAGCCAGAAGCGAGGATGTTACCGCGGCATAGAGGTTGGTACGGGCCAGCGCGCGGAAACGGTCGCGCCCCTGCATTATCGCCATCTCGCCCGACGATACCGCCGAGAGTATCATTATTGCCGATAAGGCCACAAACGGCAGCGTATGATCGAAATCGCCGAACGAGAACCATCCTATCACCGGTGAGGCAAGCACGACAAAAACAAGTCCGGCGACACCTAAAATCAGCGCCAGACGACGCACAAGCGATGTAGTGGTCTCAGCCTTTTCCGGCTGATCGCGTACTATGGAAAGATCGCGCACGGCACTCTGCCGCAGATTCAGCTGCGATGTAGACGACAGAAAATCCATCGTGGAATGGTACAGCGTCATCAGGCCTACACCCACAGGGCCTATCCACACCGCCACCAACTTCGTACGTATCACTGCGCAAAGAATCTGGAGCACCTGAACACCTCCGAAGATGCTCAACGCCTTGAGTATGCGCGCGGTTGTGGGGGATTGTACAAGCGGATGCCTCATTGCGGTCATCGTAGCCAGTCGGCGGGATTGAGTTTCTGTTTTTCGTGGCGCACCTCGAAGTGCAGCCTTGTACGGTCGCCGTCGGAGTTATCGGACGCTATAGTGCCAAGTGGCTGACCGGCCTCCACGTTCTGCCCTTTGCGCACTTTCAGAGTACCAATACCGGCATAGACGGTAAGATATTCGCCGTGGCGCACGATTACAACATTCTGAAAGCCTTCCATCACAATTACCATACTCACCACCCCCGGATACACAGCTACTGCCTGCGCACCCTTGACAGTCTCGAAATCGATACCATTGTTCTGTGTCTGCACCTTTTCAAGCTCCTGGTGGGAATGACGTCCGAATGTAGATACCACCGTGGCTTCGCGGTCCACAGGGAGGGGGAGACGACCTTTGTTGGAAGCGAAAGAACCTGTCAGTTTATTATCCTTTGGACGGGGTTCGTTCTTTCTCTCAGGCTTCTCCTGCTGCTTGCGTTGTTCTTCCTCTATTATGCGGTTAAGTTCGTCGTCGAGCTGCCGCGCCAGGCGTTCCTGCTCACGCAGCACGCTGCGCAGATTCTTGCTTTGCCTTTTCAGCGAACTTACCACCGCGCTTGCCTGATGCTGCTGTATGCGCAACTCCTCCTCGGCTGATGCGAGGCTGTCTAAGTTTGTCCTGAGTACGTTATGCAGCGAGTCCACGGCACGATGCTGACGTTTAAGGCGCTGTGTGGCAACACTGATGGATGCCGCCTTCTCCTGTTCCCATTTTGCCAGTTCCTGCAGATAGCGAACACGGCTGTGTGCCTGCGAGAACGATTCTGCCGAAAGCACATATGCCACCGACGATGATACGTGCCGTTGCCCGCGTATAGCCCGCAGGGAAGCGGCATACGATTTACGCAGCGATTCAAGATTGGCTGTGTTCAGCTTTATGCTGTCGGCAAGTTCCTCGGCCGCCAGACGCGTATTCTCGGCATAGCGACGCAGACGCTCGGCCTGCTTCCGTTTGGTAACCATCCGGCCTTCGATGCTTTGCAGATTGCGAAGCTCACGCGCAGTCTGAGCATTGTTATCGTCTATCTGACGTCGCGTCCGCTCCATTTTACGCACATTCTCCTGTTTTTCCTTGCGCACGGATGTCGAATTCCGTCGCGCCGAAGCAAGCGGAACAAAAACAATCACGGCAAGAAGCAGGATAATGATTTTGCGCATGGCCTATAGTGATTTCAGCATCTTGAAAATATCGTCGCCGGTAACGCGACGCGCCTTACGCGGAATTTTTGGTTTGCTGATATTAACGCCGCCATTCCAGTCGGCTCGATCCATCGACGTACTCACAGCGGCCTCAACATTGCGGCTTTTCACCTGAGTGGCAAATTCCAGCGACGACGCCACAATGCCTGCAGGAGTAGCGGACGTGTGCCCGAACACACAGTCGACGGGCATAAGGTTTCTCGGCTCTATGGACATGGCCACAATGCGCGGAACATTGCCCTGAGAACTCACGGCGGTATACGTCCATTCAAGTCCGGCGGGCATCTCTTTAGGCACAAAACTGAAACCAGTTTTCTGCATCCCGCCAATATTGAAACGGCCGATATCCTTGCTGCTTACAGCACCTTTGCCCGGCACGAAAGCCTGACCGAGCAAAAGGCTCTGGAGGTCGGCAAGCGTAATTCCGTATTTGTCGGATAAACCGGCGATAGACTCGCTGAAATACATGTCCATCGCCTTGACGCACACAATCACGGAATCAGTGTCGGCATATAACGATGCCACCTCGAAACCGAACATACGCATGGATATGGATATATCCTTGCCATTACGCATCTTAAGCACGCCGGAACAGCTGAACTTGGAAGGCTGCGTCATACTTACGCGCACGGGTACAGAAACGTCGGTCCAAGGCAAATACGAATCTGCCATAGCGCGAAATTCCGCTTTCGGATCGGCTGTAATTGCCTCGCCTGTGGTCTCTACAGGATAATCGCCGCTCTTTGCGGCTTTGCGGGAGCTGCCGCAGCCGCTTAGCAGCACAAGCGCGAGCATAGCGGAAAAGCAGCTTATAAAAAGAAGTTTTTTATTCATTTTCTATGATTTATTCGGCATAGTAGGCCCGGTTCCGCACTTTCTTTCTGATAAGTTCGTTATCGGAATCCAGTTTTAGTGCCCGTTTCCAGAAATCCACTGCTTTCTGCGGCAGATGGTTCCAGTAATATATGTCGCCGGCGTGGTCGAATACCTCAGCCGAGGGTTCGCTGTCCTCCTGACCTTCGGGATTCACCGCCGGATTGATTTCCTGGGGTGTCTTACCCTCCGGGGCGATTCCATACACCGCCAGAGCTTTCTCTATCACCTCAAGTGCCTTCTCGTAGTTCTTTTTCTTAAACAGTACCCATGCGTATGTATCCAAAAAAGTGGCGCTCCACGGTTCGGCGGCGCTGGCAATGGAGGCGTACAGCTCGGCGGCATCCAGATCAATGCCTTTCACGGCATTGAAATAGGCCCAGTTGTTCATCGCCATATAGTTGTCCGGATTAAGGTCCACAGCCTTTTTATATTCCACCTGCGCCTCGTCGTTGCGGTTGAGGCGGCTGTACACATCGCCGCGCGAAGCGTACAGGGACGACTCAAGGTTCTTGTTGTTGATTCTGAGAGTATCTATCCCCTCCAAAGCATTCAGCGCGTCTTCGGGACGGTTCTGAAGCATCAGAGCATTCGCAAGCAGATATTGGAACGAACCGCTTTCGGGATATATTTTCAAAGCCTGCCGCGCGGTGGACTCGGCGCGGGCAGTATCGTTAAGCTGGAAATACAGGATGGTGAGGTCGCGCCAGCGGTCCGGATTGGATGGGTCCAGATCCAGACTGTAGCTCAACTGCTCGGCTGCTTCCTCTTTCTGTCCGATAGCTGATTTATACGCCGAATAATAGTCGTGCAACCTTGCCTCGCCGGGATTAAGTTGCTGCAGCACAGCAAACATCTGGCCTATGCGAGGCCATTGCAGCGTGTCGGTGTATAGTTTGGATACATAACCGGTAAGTAGATTGAATTTCTGATCGAATTCCAATTCGGAAGACTCCAGAGCATTGAACACCTCGCGGTCGTAGGCGACACTGTCGCCGCGGTTGCGGAAGAATTCAGCGCGCGCAAGATATACATTGCCGTCCTCCGGGTCGAGTTCGGCCGCGCGGTTGTAGCTTGTCAGCGCCGAGTCGGGCATATCAAGGTGCTCGAACACATTTCCCATCAGAAGTTGCGCGCTCACGTCGGCCGGGGCACCTCGTCTCAGCTTCTCCAGTTCGGAAACAATAGCAGCGGTATCGTTGCGTAGCAGCAGAGCCGAAATCTTCTGATACGCAAGCTGCAGATTCGTGCCCATCACCTTTTCCAGACGGTCGAGAATTTTCATTCCACGATCGTAGCATGACGAATCGTTCGTCATTCTGTATTTAGTGAACAACGCCGTGGCAAGGTTGTAGGCGGGATCGGTGCGCTTGGGCTGCAGGCTGTCCAATGTCTGCCACATCTCTATAATATCATCAATGCGGTTCATGTTGGAAGCGAGCATACCGAAGGCTCCGGCATACGCATCGTTGGTCGGGTCGGCGTAGAAACGCGTTTTTAGCGCCTTGTAGGCACTCTCGGCCGTTACGGAGTCCAACGGCATCTGCAATTGTACCTCAGCTATTTTTGCTGCAATAAAGGTATCTTCTGGAGCAAGAGCCGCAGCACGGCGCAAAAGATAGTAATAGTCGTCGTAGCGGCCGTCATCGGCCGCATAAGCGGCTTCCAGAAAAATATAATCGGCCTTGCGGCGGCCAGCGTCATCGGGATTAGCGGCGCAAAGCGACGCAACTGCAGCAACTGCGGCAATGAACAGAGGAAGAAGATGTAGACGCGATTTTTTCACGGGGCAAAAGTGTTTTACTTAGTTCCGGTGTGGCCGAAACCGCCCTCGCCTCTGATAGTTTCCGGAAGCTCGGCAACGCTCTCCCACTCGATGTGGGGAACCTCGGCAAGCACCATCTGACAGATTCTGTCGGCGTGGTTGACGGTAAACGGTTTATCGGAAAGATTTATAAGTATAACACACAACTCGCCCCGATAGTCGGCGTCGATCGTGCCGGGAGTGTTTAAAAGTGTTATTCCGTCGCGGATTGCCAGGCCGCTGCGCGGACGCAGCTGTATCTCGTAACCTGCGGGGATGGCCACACGCAACCCCGTGGGCACAAGGGCACGCTGTCCGGGCATTATCACCAGAGGCTCCTTGAGCGATGCACGCACGTCCATGCCTGCCGAGGCAGCGGTAGCGTATGCGGGCAGTTCGTTACCGGAATTATTTACTATCTGAACTTTAACGTTATCGGCCATAAATCAGAGATTGATGCGCCGGGTAACGGAACCTGCCTTGAGGATGTACACCCCGCGCTGGTTAAGAGTGAGGCGGACAGTGCCGGGCTTCAGCTGCCTCGATGTTATCAGCTGTCCGAGAATGGAATAAATCTCCACCTTTACGGGATGCGTCACGGTGATGTACAGCACACCGTCGCGGGTGGTTGTTTCTATGCTTTCGCGCTCATCGGCATCGGTGGCGGTGTCGTCGAGGCGTACAAGCTCCCACACCGGCGCTTTTGCCGCACTTACAGGTGTTACCGCAGGCATCGCGGCAACGACGGCAAAAAATATCAGCAGGCGCAGGAGCTTCATTTCTATCAGTGAGAATAAGTTACAGTCATTTCTCCGGCCAGAGGCAACGCTATGCGGCGACGCACTTCCTTAGGCTCGAGCCCCATGCCGAAAAGGAACATCATTTTTGTCATGGCAGCCTCGAAAGTCATGTCCAGACCCGGTACTACACCAGACGCCGTCAGAATGTCGCTGGACACATATCTGCCGGGGTGCACGCCTCCGTTGACGCACTGCGTTATATTAAGAATCACAACACCTCGCTCTACGGTCTCACGGATAGCATTAACAAACCAGGGCCACGTAGGCGCGTTGCCGGTACCATAGGTACGCAGCACTATGCCCTTTACGCCAGGTGTCGCCAGCTGATAACGGAGCACACGCTCGCTCAGGCCAGGATATAAGTCTATGGCTATAACGTTGGGGTCCAGCTGATAATGCACCTTAAGGCCGTCAGGATGAAGGATGCGGTTCAGCGCGTCGCGGTCGAAGTGTATGCCCAAGCCTATTTTTGCAAGAGCGGGATAATTGTTGCTCTTGAAGGCGTTGAAATTGTCGGCACTGCGTTTTGTGGCACGATTACCGCGCCACAGATAGTTCTCGAACAGGATAGCCACCTCGCGCACCGTCGCTACGCCCTCGGGCGTACGCGCCGCTGCAATCTGCAGAGCCGTGATAAGGTTTTCTTCGCCGTCGGTACGCACCTCGCCTATAGGCAGCTGCGAACCGGTGATAATCACAGGTTTGTTAAGATTCTGGAGCATGAACGACAGCGCGGAAGCCGTATATGCCATCGTATCCGTGCCGTGCAGAACCACGAAACCGTCGTATTTATCGTAGTTGGCGGCTATCGCCTGCGCGAACAGCGTCCAGTGGTGCAAGTCCATATCCGACGAGTCGATAGGCTGAAACTGGATATTGTCGATTTCATAATCCAGCATTTTGATTTTGGGCACATTGTCGATAAGGTGCGTGAAATCGAAAGGTTTCAGCGCCTTTGTAACGGTGTCCTCTATCATGCCGATAGTGCCGCCAGTGTATATTATAAGGATTTTAGGCTTCATTGGCATATCCTATTTTACCTGCGCGCCATTTGTAGCCTCGCCGGCGGGAGTTATCACTTTGAGCGACCCATCGGCATTGAGAGCCGAAAGAATCATGCCCTGCGACACAACACCGCGAATCTTGGCGGGAGCAAGATTGGCAATGAAGCATACCTGCTTGCCCGTGAGGTCCTCGGGTTTATAATGCTGAGCTATGCCCGAAACGATTGTACGGGGTGTTCCTGTGCCGTCGTCGATGCTGAACTGCAACAGCTTGTCCGATTTTCGTACGCGTTCGCAGGAAAGCACGGTGCCTATGCGGATGTCGAGTTTGTCGAACTCGGGCATCTGTATCTCGGCTTTCACAGGTTCCGGAGTAAATGCCTTTATCTGGTTTTCTTTTTTGATACGCTCCAGACGGTCGGTCTGCGCCTTGATAGCCTCGTCGTCGATTTTCTCGAACAGCAGTTCAGGCTTGCCGAGAACGGTGCCTGCAGGCACAACATTGCGGTCTGCCAGCATATCCCACGACAATTCGCCAAGAGCCAGTGTTTTAGCAAGTTTCTCGGCAGCGAAAGGCATGAAAGGCTCCATAGCAACGTCGATATAGGCGCAAATCTGTGCGCACACGTTCAGCACGGTCTTTACGCGCTCGGGATCGGTCTTGATAACCTTCCAGGGCTCGCAGTCCTGCAGATACTTGTTACCCACGCGGGCGATGCCCATAGCGTCTTTCAGGGCCTCGCGGAAATGGAATGTCTCTATATTGTCGGTAAGCGACTTGCGCAGTGTATCCAGCTCGGCAAAAGCGTCGGTATCTACCTGCTGGAGTTCGCCCGCGGCTGGAACAACACCGTCGAAGTATTTGTGTGTCAGCACCACAACGCGGTTCACGAAGTTGCCGAGAATAGCGGCAAGCTCGTTGTTGTTGCGGGCCTGGAAATCACGCCAGGTAAAGTCGTTATCCTTTGTCTCGGGAGCGTTGGCTGTGAGCACGTAACGCAACACATCCTGCTTTCCGGGGAAGTCGCGGAGATATTCGTGCAGCCATACAGCCCAGTTTCGCGACGTACTTATCTTGTCGCCTTCGAGGTTAAGAAACTCGTTGGCTGGCACATTATCGGGCAGCTGGAAGTTGTCTCCGTAGGCCTTAAGCATTGCCGGGAACACAATGCAGTGGAACACGATATTGTCCTTGCCAATGAAGTTGATTATGCGCGTCTCGGGATCCTTCCACCACATTTCCCAGCTGTCGGGCAACAGTTCCTTGGTGTTGGAGATATATCCGATGGGCGCGTCGAACCAAACGTACAACACCTTGCCTTCGGCACCTTCAACGGGCACGGGAACACCCCACGACAGGTCACGCGATACCGCACGCGGTTGCAGACCCATGTCCAGCCACGACTTGCACTGGCCGTAAACGTTGCTCTTCCATTCCTTATGACCCTCGAGAATCCACTCGCGCAGGGCCGGTTCCCATTTATCTAACGGCAGATACCAGTGGTGTGTGGGACGCAACTCAGGTGTTGCGCCGGAAATCGCGCTTTTGGGATTGATGAGGTCGGTGGCGTTCAGCGATGTGCCGCAGGCCTCGCACTGGTCGCCATAGGCACGCGGATTATGGCAGTGGGGGCACTCGCCGGTAACATACCGGTCGGCCAGGAACTGCTTGGCCTCGGGGTCGTAGAGTTGCTGCGAGGTCTTTTCTATGAACTCGCCCTTGTCGTAGAGATGGCGGAAGAACTCCGACGCCGTCTCGGTGTGTATATCGGATGTTGTGCGGGAATAAATATCGAAGGATATGCCGAGTTCCTCAAAGGATTTCTTGATAATGGCATGGTAGCGGTCGACGATATCCTGCGGGGTAACGCCTTCTGCTTTGGCTTTCAAGGTGATAGGCACACCATGCTCATCACTGCCGCCAATCATTACAACGGGTCGTCGTGCCAATCGCAAATATCGGGCGTAAATATCTGCGGGGATATACACGCCGGCAAGATGACCGATATGGACAGGTCCGTTGGTATAAGGGAGAGCTGTGGTGATGAGAGTTCGCTTAAAATCTTTGCTCATTATCGTACTGATTTTTGCGCTTTTATGAAAGCATGATAAACACTGATGCCTATGGCAATTCTAATCAAGTTGCAAATTTAATATTTTCGCACAAATAAACCAACTACGCAAGAATTTTTTCCAAAGAGAAATCTCCACTAAAAATTCCTCTCCACTTACAAAAAAGAGAAAAGACGCCTTCTCCCGAGGACGCCTTTCCTTGTTTTAAAGACTTAAAACAATTACATAACTAACATAAAACACATTTTTCCTTAATAAGCTTAACAAATTTATCAACGGATCTATGCGTCTTTGCAGGCCTTGGCAACTCGTTGCCGGCTTGGGAAAGCGCACAGTAAATTTTTAGGGAATATAATCAAGTACTATTGTCCGGCAGTGGTCCGTATCACTAAAAAATTGTGTATCTTTCTATTTTTACGATGCAAAGTTACGAAAAGATTTTCGTATTTGTTCATTTTGCACAAGCCAAAATCTATTAAATATTGCAAAAATAGCCTTTAATTGTTAATTATCAGCCTTTTAACAATATTAAAATCACCTTAATTCATAAAAGATAACACACTCATATCAAATACGTTATATATTATATCAGATTCGCGAACTTATGCGCATTATATCGCGTTCGAAAGTTTCTCGGTCGATTGCACGGTTGCGCAGGCGGTTGCGATAAGAATAGATTGTGTTAAGCGAAAAATTCAACACCTGGGCAATACGGTTATTATCCTCTATCCCCAGCCGAACAAGCGCGAGAATACGCAGGTCGGAATTAAGCATCTCGTTAGACTTAAGGGTGATACGGCACTCGGGACGGAAAAGCTCGTTCACATCCTCCACAAAGTTGGGGTATATGTGCAGAAAAGCGTTGTCGAAAACTTCGTAGAATTCCTTGCTCTGTTCATCTACGAATTTGCCGGAACGCGTCATACGCAAAAGGTCGTCGGCCTGTCCGGTGGCTATCTTGCGCATAACAATCTTATTGAACTGGCTCAGTTTGTCCATATATATGGACGACAGATTAAGGAACTGACTTATATATATTTCCTTGGCGCTATTGGCATCGCGCAGACTATTCTGAAGACGCCCCATCTTCACCATCTCCTTGCGCAGCACAACCAAAGTGAGCAGAAGTACGCAAAGAAGAACAACAAGTCCGGCCACAAGCCAATAGAGCGAACGCCTGCTTTCGGCAAGACGGCTGCTGTAGGCGTGTTCGATAATAGGCAGACCGCGCGACGCCTCCACCATGCGCAATGGTGCTCCACAGGTTACGGCCTTTTCCAATGCCGCCGACAGATAGTTGTGGGCACGCGCAATGTGGCCGTGGGAATATAGAGTGTTGCCAAGTTCCTGAAGCGAAGCTACCTCACGAGTGGCGGATATGACATCGGAAATAGCCGAAAGAGTGAGATAATATACCGCTGCGGTTTCGTCGCCGCGCATGCGGCTGATTGTAGACAGATGATGGGCGGCCCTCGCCCGCAGATTGCTCTCCACCGGCTCCTGCTCCATTACTTCGGCAAGAAGAAGGGCGGCCCGGTCGTAGCTGCCGGTAAGATAAAAATACTCACCATAATTGAACTTGTGTTCTATGGTGCCCGCAGGAAGCACCTCAAGCAGTTTTCGCTGAATTGCAAGAGATTTTTCCATTTCCTGGGCCGCCATGTCGGGATAGTCCTTGAAAAATGCACCGATATACGAGTACATCTGGCGTCCGCAGTCGTAATACGAGGGCAGGTCGGCGGCATCTATGCTGTCGGCACTGACGCTGCTATAGGTATTCACGGCTTTGTCGAAAAGTCCCGCCAAAGGCATAAGTGCCGCAAGGCGCCACCTATACGGTGCAGTGCCCTCGGGACCCGCGTTTTCGATAGCACGCCACAGATAAGTCATGGCCGAATCGTTGTCGTATCCTTTGTAAGCCTCGGATATACGCATCAGAAGCCTTCCATCGGGTTTATCAGGCAATGCGGTACAAAGGCTGTCGATGTAGGCCTGACGCTTGTCCAGATATGTCTGCTGCTTGCTCAGAACAAAATCAAGACGTTTCAGTGTTGCATCTACATCCTCCTTCGTTATGCCAAAGGCACACGACGCAGTGAAAAGGAATATGGCGAAGAACTTACGCATCGCTATCGGGAAAAGCGAGAAGCAATCTCGTCGTTGCTGAAAACAGTCATCACCGTCTGGCCGTCAGGCGTGTGTGACGGATCGGCGCATCGGAAAAGATCGGCTACGATGCTGTCCATCTCTGCGGTCGACAGCGCTTGTCCGGGCTGCACGGCTGCATTGCGCGCCATCGACAGCGCAAGCGGCGCGCGCAGTGCCGCAGCGTTCACCTCGCCCATCTCGGCAACATCCTCAAGCATGGAGACCACAGTCTCTATAGGCGAGACTGACTGCAGAGGCGAGGGCACAGCCGTAACGCTCCAGCGCAACTTGCCGTTGTCTCGCAAGCCGAAGCCAAGTGCCTCGAAATCTTTCAGATTTGCTGTCAGCAAGGCATTGGACGCAGGCGACAGCTCCATATCCTCAGGAAAAATAAGAATCTGCGAACTCATGTTGCCTTCGGCAAGATCGCGCATATAGCCGTCGAAAAGAATACGTATGTGTGCGCGGTGCTGCGATATCACCATCACACCGGTCTGCGAACTGCTGACAATGTAGCGGTTATGCAGCTGGAAACACGAGGGTGGTGTCGCAGTAGCCTCAGTCTCACGTTCCATGCCAGGGAAAGAGGCGTCGGGGCGTTCGGGAATCAGCGTATCGTCGGCACCGAAACCGTCCGCCGGAACGGCGGCAAAGGCATCATCGCGGCGCTGGCTGAAACTCTCATACAGCTTCTCCCAGTCGTGCGGCACGGTCTGCTGCGCCGGACGGTGAGTATAGGAGGATGCAGGGCGATTGTCCGAGGCGGAACGCAGCCCGGCGTTATCCGAAGCAGCCCGAAAAGGATTGTAATCCGGATTGAAATCTACCTCCGGCACATCGTTGCCCCCGGGATTAAACACCGGAATCTCCGGAGCGTCGTCGGCGTCAAAATCCAGAGCACCGGCAGCCTGATTCTTTCCTAATGTCTCGCGCACAGCCGCTTCAAGCACCTGCCATATTAACTGCTCCTGCGCAAACTTCACCTCGTACTTCTGCGGATGGATGTTCACGTCTATGTCGGCAGGATCGACGGTGAAATTAATGAAGTACGACGGCTGCGAGTCGGGGCTTATCAGCTGCTCGTAGCACTTGAGTATGGCGCGGTGGAATACCGGATGCCGCATGTTGCGGCCGTTCACAAAAAAGAACTGCTGGTAGCCGCGTTTACGGGCGAAGCGCGGCATGCCGATGAATCCGTCGATTTTCACCAGGGGCGTTTCGGTCTCTATATGTGCCATCTGGCCCTCCATGTTCTTACCGAACAGAGCGCCTATGCGCTGCTTCAGATTTCCGGGACCAAAACGGTGTAAGGCGTGGCCGTCGCTTATAAGTGTGAAATCCACATTGGTATTCACCAATGCGAGACGCTCGAACTCGCGCAATATCTGGTTAAGTTCCACAGAATCTTTTTTAAGGAACTTGCGGCGCGCAGGCAGATGAAAAAAGATGTTTTTCACCATCATGTTCGTACCCGGCACCATCGGGAACGGCTCCTGACTCTCGAAAGCGGATTCATTTATCAGCAGACGCGTGCCAATCTCGGCATCGCGCTGCATGGTTCGCAGCTCCACCTGCGCCACGGCCGCTATCGAAGGCAGCGCCTCGCCGCGGAAGCCCATTGTGGTGAGTGTGAACAGGTCGGCGGCGCATGAAATCTTGCTTGTGGCATGGCGCTCAAAGGCCATGCGGGCATCTGTGGGCGACATGCCGCAGCCGTTATCCACCACCTGGATAAGGGTACGTCCCGCATCCTTGAGTATTATCGATATTTCAGTGGCGCCGGCATCTACGGCATTCTCTACAAGCTCCTTTATCACCGATGCCGGACGCTGTATCACTTCGCCGGCGGCTATCTGGTTGGCGACTGAATCGGGCAGCAGACGAATTACATCTGTATTCATTTCAAATATAGGAATATGACAATGATTCGGGAATTTTATAAAAGAAGATCGGCTACAGCGGCGGCATCCGTAGCCCACCGTACTGTGTAGCTGAAATCGGCTTCTACAGACGGTACAATCGTCATTCCGCGGGCCGCGGCGTATACCTCCAATAGCTCTCCTATGCTTATCTTGCTGTGCAGGCGCCGCAGATAGGCCTCTACCAGCGATGCTTTCAGCTGAGCCATGAAACGGGTGTCGTTGGGAATCTCGAGCCACGTGATATCACGTTTTTCCACATCAAGAACACCGAAAACAAGGCCGCGCGACAGATCGCCGGCTGTGATATGCACCATTTGCGACACTGTCGACGGGTCGTAGGCAACGCCGGTTTTCGCGTCTACCTTCATAGGCTGCGAACAGTCCATCCAACCTACACGCAGATTCGGAGCAAGCTGCATCGTCGAATATGCGTTGCAGGCAAATACTACGTAGCGCGCTCCCGAAGCCTGGAGGTCGGGCAGGTTCAGCTCAATGTATTCTGCCGTACCAACCTTATCGGGAATATACTGTATATCGCCGCTGTGTACGGCGCCGGGGACGCAGAGGCTGTAGTAGGCACAGTCGGTTGTTATGCCGTTTCCATACAGAATCTTGGCGCTGAGGTCCATATCCAGGTGTTGTGCATCCAGTCCCTCGCCCCATTGCAGGAACAGGCGCACGGCGTCGCCTGAGACGGGAAATATCTGCCCTGTAAGAGCAGCCGACGCATCCTGCACGGCATTGCCGCGGTCGCCGACCGGCACAGGAATATCGAACAGCCCGGGGGCGATGTATATCGTCTGCTCCGAGGCGCCGTACTTGTCGCGGTAGTGTTTCATCAGCGTTTGCAAAGCTATTTCCTTCACAGTGTGCGCGTATTCAGCACGCTGCTCGGCAGAAAGCTCTTTAAGATTCTGATTGACGGGGACTTCAACGCGCCTGCCGTCGGCAAGCACAACCACGCGCCTGTCGCCGTCGCCAAGAAAATAATCCGCAGAATATGAATCGAGCGTAACGAGCAGGCGCGGAGCCACTTTGCCCGCTATTGCGCGAAAACCGTCGGCTGCGGCATCGCCGAAATGGAGCATCGCTGCAAAAAGCGAACGGGCGAAAGTACCGGGGCGCTCGCGCAGCATGGCCGTATATTTTTCCGCATCGCCGGCAAGCAGAGCCTCCTGCAACGCACCGGCCCATACGGGGTAGCTCTTATTATAGAAACAGTCCAGAAAAGCGGCCAGATGCGTGTACTGCGGATGGCGGGCATATTCGGACAGACGCAGCGCGCGAATAAAACGCACCCACATGCCGCGGAACGGATGCAGGGCCTCGCAGGCGCCTTCCGTATCGTTAACAATGCTATTCAGCCACTCGGCCACTGCCCTGCACTCCTTGCGGGAGTAGTGAAGGTCGCAGTCTGTTTTCTTCTTTATTACCGCAGGACGTACAATTCTTATGTTACCCGTGCGCAAGAACCAAAGCATGCGCATAAGCATCAACGGACTGTCGAGAAGACCGAAGGCAGAAGCATAATCCTCGCCTTTGAAGCTGCCGGCAGATATGGCGATAGCCGATTCTATGTTGCCGACGGCGAACCCGTCCTGCAACTCGTAATACGCAGCCAGAAGCATAAGGGAATCGCGTTGGGTTGCATCGGGCGGCGCGGGCGATGCGGCAATGCTTTCAAACAGGCGCAGCATGTCCTCGTCGGTGAAGCGTTTCAGCAACGTCCGTTCTCCGCCCTGCCCCGTGAATGTTCCCTGTGCCACCTTGAACGGCGTTCCGCACAGAGGGCACCCATTATATCTGCTCAGGTCGAACAGTCCGTTGGGAATGTTATGTCCGCACGGCAACACGGTACCCTCAACCTCGTTGGAACACAGAGTATTGGCAATAGCTGCCAAAATATGGCTCTCCCATTTCTCTCCCGTGGGCGCGAGCCAGTTGTTGATAAGCGAACTCCAGTTGAGGTCGTCGCCATATATATCCTTTATAACATCCGCTAAGCCCTTGGCATCTGCCGCCGAAAGGCCGTTGAGTGCGTGAAGAGTAGATTCCTCCAGCCCGAAACCGTGAGTACCGAGCAACGTGGCCAATGCGGCAGCCTCGGGGGTGAGACGGTCGCACGATTTGCCGGGCAGGTAGAGCGCGCCGTAACGCAGCGCGACTTTTTCCAGTTCGTATATCATAAAAAAACGGGCAATTGTGCGGCAGAAAAAATTGATGCTTGGAGTATGCCGCACTTGGCCCTTATGCATGCAAAATTATGGATTTTTTTTATCACCTCCAAATTTTACCACCATGCGCTAAAACAACCGCCCCAAATCCTGGGTACTAATTTAATAATATTGTATCTTTGTACAAAATAATCTTCTGACGGCCCGTTATAGCTTTCAGAGCAACCCGAATAATGAGAAAATTAATATATCTGATATCGGCCTTTGTCGTGCTGGGCATTGCTGCCTGCTCGAAACCCATGTCGTACTACAACGAAGAAATAGGTCGGGCCGAACGGCTGATGCGCAGCAATACCGACAGCGCACTGTCTTTGTTGGTTGCTATTGATCCATCCGAACTAAAAACAGATTCTCTGTTGGCTAAATATCATTTCCTCAAAGCCTACGGCCACATGGCCCGCAATCGCTCGATGATCAGCGATTCGCTGATATCGTTCGCCCACAATTATTATCGTGGAAAAGATATAGTGAAAGACATAAGAAGCGGCATAACGTTCGCATGGTATAAGTTCTGGGTTGGAGACACTCCCGGTTCCATTGCCATGCTCGATTCCCTTGCAGGATTGCCTGATGTGCCGGATTCGATAATGGTGCAAACTTTGAGGATTCGCGTACTGCTCGGCGGCGCCGAGTATCAGGGACAACAAATTATACCGTTGGCAAAAAGACTTTACGAACTGGAAACGGATTCACTGAGAAAGATGGAGGCACGGTATATGCTCTTGAGCGGATATGAATATGCCGGAGAAACAGATTCCGCCTTATTTCTTGTGAATGAGCTTATCGACTATGCCCGCAATCATAAGTGGGGCGACAAGCAGTTCGTGTTTATGGTTGAGCAGGCACAGCTTCTTACTGAAGCCGGACGTGATGGAGAAAGCGACAGACTTGTCAGCGAGATATTCCACAAGGCAGGACCTGAAAACGGCGCCTCTGATCAGCTTCATTTTCAATACGCCATCAATGCTCTGAACCGTGGAGATGTGAACCGTGCGACACATCATCTTGCGATAGCCGACAGTATCGCCGTCAAATTGAGAGATAACGACAACGCCTACTTCCGCAGTTACAGTAACCTGCTCCATGCAATGATTGATTTCAAGCAGACCGGTCGCATAAAATTGATGCACATAAATGGACTGAACAATCGCCAGAACGAACGTTTCAACCGTATGAAAGCCTCTCAATGGGAATCGGAACGCGGAGCGTTGCATCAGAAAAACCGTGCTATGACCTTGAAAGCGGAAAGCGAACACAAGACTGTAATTATTCTTATTATTAGCCTTGTGGCACTTCTGATACTTGGCGGCAGCGCATGGATTATCAGAACCCGTCGCCAGCACGAGCGTGAGAACGAGGAACGTATCGAAGCATTGCAGAAGATGGTCGACGAGTACAAATCGGCTCCTGAACTGGAATCTGAAATAACCGATTCATCTTCCCTCCGCAGCATAATGCTGAAGCAGCTCGGCATTATCAAGATGGTAGCCGAGACCCCGACCGAACAGAACCGCGAGATGTTGCGCAGAATCTCGTCAATCGACGGCGATACAAACGGCGGGCTTGTCGCCTGGGAAAAAGTCTTTGAGATAATAGACAACCTTTACTCCGGTTTTTACAGCAATCTCCATAAAAAATATGGCGATACACTCACCCCGAAAGAGGAACAAATAATCGTTCTAATGGTGGCAGGATTTTCAACAAAAGAAATTAGTGTGATAACCGGCCAGACCACTTCCACTATCTACGTCCGTAAATCCTCAATACGCAAAAAACTCGGAGTACCTGAGAAAGAAGATATCGTAAGATTCCTGCTGAGTTAACGCAAGGTTAAGGGAGCTTTAAGACCCGGCAACGCGACATTAAGACTTTTAGAAGATGTAGCCGCTGATATTCAGCAGGTTGCATATTTTGTATTAAGACTTTTATATTTGACGTTAAAATCGCTTTAGATGTAATTTTGCATCAGTAATCGTCGCAAGACGCTTTGCCTTAAAGCAAAGAAAATCATTAAAACCTGATGTAAAATGAAAACAATAAACTACACTCGCGCGCATCTCATTCTGATGGTGTCATTCGCCATCGCTTCATGTTCACCAAGGAAAGGAGAGCTGCGTGACAGGAATCTTGAACAGGCGACTCTTGCCCGTCTTGGCTCCGTTTCCGGCATCCAATACGTAGGCAAGTCATATGCACGTGAACTTGATGATGACAAATTCCAGACAGTGATTATATACTATGTCACTGATTCTGTCGGCAACCGCACTGAATATAATGCGCGTGTCACTACCAATGATGACTGCTCAGAGATTTATTCCTGGGAGGAAATGGATACCCAGATTCTCGGTGACGTCAAGCAAAAGGTGAACGATAAAATGGGGAAAAAAGGCATTGACATGGACAGCAGCCTGATAGATGCTCTTATTGAACTTAGAAAAAAATAAATACAGGCGCTATATGAAAAAGATTCTTATTCTCATAATGGCATTCATGGCCGTGGCAACGGTCTATGGACGTGAGATTACCGGTAAAGTGGTTGGGGAAAACGATGCTCCCCTCGACTATGTCAACGTAGTGTTGTACCGAGACTCAACCTATATAACTGGTACTGTCACCGACCAAGCCGGTATGTTCTCTATCCCTACCGATGTCGCCGGAAGTCTCACCGCAAAATGTTTTTTTGTCGGATATGAAACCTCGGAAGTCTTAGTCCCGGCTTCTGGCGATATGGGAACAATCAATCTTTTACCAGCTACGGTGGAGCTTGGGGAAGTTGTGGTCCGTGCCACAAGACCCTCAACAACGATGAAAGGAAATGCGCTCGTCACCAATGTCGATGGAAGCTCGCTCGCCATCGCAGGTACAGCCAACGACGTGTTGAAACGTGTGCCGATGGTGGTGGAGAATGACGGAAAACTGGAAGTATTCGGCAAAGGAGCACCTGCAATCTACATCAACGGTCGCAAGGTCAGCGACATTCAGGAACTCACTCAGCTCAATTCTAATGACATAAAGAATGTCTCGGTAATAACTAATCCCGGCGCGTCTTATGCTGCCAACGTGAAATCTGTAATCATCATCCGGACGAAACCGCCGAAAGGCGATGGATTCAGTGGAACCCTCCGTTCGGATAATGGTTTTTATCACTATTTCAGGACAGGAAACTCCATAGATCTGAAATACCGGACCAGGGGCCTTGAAGTCTTCGTAAACTACGGCTGGTGGTACGGTGATAACCGCAATGATCGCCTTAACGACATGACGACCACGACACCGGCAGGAAGATATAACCAGTCGATCCGCACAATATGGCGAGAGAATTACAACGATATGACTGGCAAAGTCGGCTTTTCCTTCATGTTCAATGACAAGCACAGCATCGGTGCTTATTATCAGAACAGTTGGAACCGTCACCACACAACCGGAACAATACCAAGTGAAGTCTGGCTGAACGGCGCATTGCTCGACCGCTATAATTCCGATGTCAACAACCGATCCACAGCTTTGCCGCGCCATAATGTCAATCTGTATTATAACGGCTCCGTAGGCAAATTCAACATCGATTTCAACGCCGATTACCTATGGTATAAAAACCGGGAACTTTCATTGAGCGACGAACTCAGCGAGACGGGGAATAACCGCACCGTAAACACTACCTCGATCAACCACAACCGCATGTTCGCCGAGAAATTGGTAATAAACCACCCGTTTTGGCACGGGGAGATACTGGCCGGCGAGGAATACACGAATACGCACACCACCAATCTCTTTACCGCCAACATCCCCGAAGTAGGCGATGCAGACAACCGGGTGGATGAAAACAACATAGCCGCTTTTGTGGAGATAGCACAGCAATGGGGCCGTTTCAATGTCGGTGTGGGCTTACGCTACGAACATGTCAAATTCGATTATTACGAGATAGGTGAGCATCGTGACGGTCAAAGCAAGACCTATAACAATCTGTTCCCCTCGCTCAATGTCTCCACTCAGATAGGTAATGTCCGTATGGGACTGAACTACTCAGGCAAAACCGTCCGACCCGGTTACGGGCAGCTCGACGGAGCCGTAAGCTATATCAACCGCCTCACTTATGAGACAGGCAACCCATATCTTAAACCCACAGAAATTCAGACTGTGGAATATATGGCACAGTGGCGTCAGTTCTTCGCTCAGTTGTCTTATATATATTTCAAGGACGGTGTATATCACATCACAGAGCCTTACGGAGTTGATGGGGAGGCAACCATCATTCGCACGGCAAATCTTGACCACCGCCATTATCTTCAGGCATTTGTCGGCGGTCAGTTCAAAGTCGGAGTATGGTCGCCTCGCGTGAATGTCGGCATGATGAAGCAGTGGCTCACGCTGCCGGTCAACGGCAAGCCTATGAAAATGAATACCCCCGGTTTTCTGTTCCAATGGCAGAACGCAATTCATCTCCCTTTCGACATCTGGCTTAATGTCGACGCACAACTGATGACACATACGTGGGACAATAATATGAAAGTCTCGAACACTCCATGGTATGTCAATGCCAAGATTTACAAAGGATTCCTCAACAATGCCTTCAGCATCACCCTTGAGGCAAAAGACTTGTTCAACACATCCGGCAACAATGCCATGATGTACAACGATGCCGTGAAGCTTGTCCAGAATAATTTCACGCCCGGACGATCCGTAATGCTTACTCTCCAGTACCGCTTCAATACCACCCGCAACCGCTACCGCGGCATGGGCGCAGGCAACTCCGAAAAATCCAGATTCTAAGCCGCCACACTCACTTCATGCAACAATAATGTACCTCCGGCAGTGATGCCGGGGATGCCTCTTAAGGCATTGCGGCAATGGCTTGGAGGAGCTGCGGTACCGTCGGCTCCTTCAGCACTACCCGCCCTGCGGCATCTATGAAGTAGAATGTGGGAAAGGCAGGGATAAAAAATGCCTCTGTGCTGTCTAACACGCCGTTGTCGCACCCGTCGTGCCAGGCGGCAGGGAAATTCTGCGGCAAAGCCTTCCATGAATCAGTATCTAATGTAGAGAGCGCCAGAATATTCAGCCGACCGTCGTTCACGCGCGCAGTAAAATCAGAGTCGGCGGCAAGTTCGGCAGCGGCGGCATGGCAATCTTCACATTCGGGATCGTAGAAAAAAAGCACCAGCGGCCTCCCCGCAAATCCGGAAAGTCTGGATATGGTGCCGGTGCGGTCGGTATACTCAAAATCGGCCACGGTATCGCCCGGCATATTTTTGGAAACCATGCGCAGCATCCATTCCGACCGTACGCTGTCCGGATAGCCGCACGCAAGCATGGCCTTTAGAAAAGCGATGTACATACGGTCGTCGCGGTGAGCCGAAGCGCTGTTACCCAGCACATCTTCCACAGCCTGCGAGAAAGCGTATGCGGCGCTGTCCGATGTAAAAGCCGCATGCGCGGCATCTTCAATCGCAAGCGTGCGCGCTCCGTCGCTATCCATCGCCGGGAGTGCCTTTACAAGAGCGATCACACTTCCCCTGGCAGTACTGCTGTCACCGGGATATGTAAAAGCGTACACGCAAAACAACGCACACAACAACAAAAACAGTTTTACAAAACTTTTCATACTCAAATATAGTACATTTATGCCATATAAACAATCGCGACAAAAAAAATCTCCGCAAAAGCGGAGATTTTAAATTGTCTGAAATAAATGGGGTATGCTTTCCTTATTCATCAGAAGATGTTTCGTCCGATACCGCTTCGGCAGGCTGATCGCCCTGCTGACGTGGCTTACGACGGTGATGCCGCCTTTTGGGACGCGGCTTTGTCTCTGACGGCGCCGTTGTTTCTTCTACCTCTACGGCTGTATCGGTGGCATCTGTAGCAGGCTCGTTATTAACTTCGGGAGCAGAAACAGGCTGTAGCACAACTGCTTCGGGCTGGACATCGGGGGTACCGTCAGCGGCAGGAAGAAGCAACATATCTTCTTTCGCAGGCTTTGGCTTGGGCTGGCGTTTGGGCTTTGGTTGTTTCGGCTGAACAGGTGTACCGGCTGGTTGCCTTGTGTCAGTGGCAGCCGGTTCCTTTTCCGGCTCCTTGAGCTGCTGAGGCTTGGCTTTCTGTTCCTTGTTCTGTTTGGATTTCTGAGGCATCGGCTGCTCGGGTTCCTCTTCACCGCCGCGCTTGCGTGCCTTGTCGGCTGTTTTGGAGGCAGAACTCTTGCCATTGTCCTTTTCGTCGATAAGATTCAGCTCGTTACGGTCCTTGTCAACCACACGGAACTGCAGATAGGCCAGAGACTCATCAGGCAGAATGCGGAAGCAGCGCCCGTAGGCGCGACGCCATTTGCCATAGAGGTTCGTGAAGAATCCTTTCTTTATGTAGGCATCCACAAACGGATGCACGTATACTATAAAGTCTTTCTTGCCAAGTGTCTCCACGATGTACTCTATCTTCTCGGCCAACATGTCGGTAAAGAGGATGGAAGGCTGTACCTCGCCTTTGCCGCGGCACGACGGGCATTCCTCGTTTGTATGAATGTCCAGAACGGGACGCACACGCTGGCGCGTTATCTGCATCAGGCCGAACTTGCTCAGCGGCAAAATATTATGGCGAGCACGGTCGTTAGCCATAATCTCGCGCATATGCTCGTACAACTGCTGCCGGTGTTCGCTCTTGGCCATATCGATAAAGTCCACCACAATAATACCGCCCATATCGCGCAGACGCAATTGGCGCGCAATCTCGTCGGCGGCACGCAGGTTCACGTCCAGGGCATTCGTCTCCTGATCGGAATCGGCCTTTGTGCGGTTTCCGGAGTTTACGTCGATAACATGCAGCGCTTCGGTGTGCTCGATAATAATGTAGGCACCGGATTTGAACGACACCGTTTTGCCGAACGACGATTTAATCTGACGTGTAACGCCGAAATGGTCGAGAATAGGTATATCGCCCTCGTATAGCTTTACTATATCTTTCTTTTCCGGGGCAATAAGGGTTACATAGTTGCGGATATGCGTGCATATCTCCTTGTCGTTCACATGAATATCCTCGAACGACGGACTGAACACATCGCGCAGCATTGCCACGGCGCGGTTTTCTTCCTCGAAAACGAGAGCGGGAGCCGTAGACCGCTGCGCCTTTGCACAGGCATCCTCGAAAGACTGCAGCAGGGCCTTGAGCTCGGCGTCGAGCTCGGCACTATTCTTACCCTCGGCCGAGGTACGCACGATAACGCCGAAATTCTTGGGCTTCAGGAATTCCACAAGCCGGCGCAGACGCAGTTTCTCTTCCGACGATTTTATCTTCTGCGATATCGAGATTTTGTCGCAGAACGGCGTGAGCACTAAAAAGCGGCCCGTAAAGGAAATCTCGGTTGTGAGACGCGGGCCTTTGGATGAAATAGGTTCCTTGACAATCTGCACCAACAGTTCCTGGCCGGAGGTAAGCACGTTGCCGATGGAACCGTGCTTGTCTATCTCAGGCAGCAGTTTCATTGCCGACAGCTTGGGAACGTGCTTTTTGTCTTCCATAAGCTGACGGAGAAACTCACTGTAGGAGTTAAAGTTGGCGCCGAGGTCAAGATAATGGAGGAAAGCATCTTTTTCATACCCCACGTTCACAAAAGCGGCATTCAGTCCGGGCATCAGCTTTTTCACCTTTGCCAGGTAGATGTCGCCGACAGCATAGGCGATATTTCTCGCCTCTTTCTGGAGGGATACGAGACGGCCGTCCTCAAGAAGGCCGATCGTAATCTCAGAAGGCTGTACGTCTACAATGAGTTCGCTTTTCATTTAATAGTGGTATTTGAAAAAAATGATGTAATGGAGTGCTTGCCCTACCGGGCTACACGGAACAGGGGGCGTGGATTTTTACCCGCCGCGCATAAACGAACAAACCTCCGCCGCGGCAGGCTGATAAATGCGCCGCAGTGCGAAGTTTGCTCTTTGTCTCAATAAAGTTCGTCACATCGAACGAAGGCCGTACCGGCGCCACATAGTGGCGCCGACCACCTTATTTCTTCTTATGACGATTTTTTCTCAGACGTTTCTTGCGTTTGTGAGTAGCCATCTTGTGGCCTTTTCTTTTCTTTCCGCTGGGCATGTCTTAACGCTTTTGGTTGGTTACTAAATTATTTTTTTACCTCATCCATGAACACGCGAGAGGGCTTGAAAGCGGGAATCTTGTGCTCGGGGATAATGATAGTGGTTTTCTTGCTGATGTTACGGGCGGTCTTCTGCGAGCGGGTCTTTACGATAAAGCTGCCGAAGCCGCGGAGATATACGTTTTCACCGCTGGCCAGGGAGTCTTTTACAACTTCCATGAAGCGTTCTACGGTTGCAAGCACTTCCGATTTCTCAAGATTTGTGCTTTTGGCGATTTCGTTTACGATGTCGGCTTTAGTCATTGTTACGAGAGGTTTAAATTCTGTTGGTAAATTTGTATGCCATGTCAAAAACGGCGGAAGACAGAGCCTCACGTCGTTTTGCGCTGCAAATATCGTCATTTTTTTTAAATTTACCATAATCTTCATATCTAAAATTGCGAAAACACGCACATATTTGGGTGAAATAGTGGTGTTTTCGCAATTTCAGACCTTAGCGGGGCAACTTTTCAGCCCTGCCCGGCACGGGTGCTCCCGTCTTTTTCTCCGGCGGTTTTCGCAACCGCAGATACTCCGGCATCTTTGGACTTTCCTTCCGATATGCGCAGCGATTCCTCTTTGGCGGCAGCTTCCGCGGCTTTGCGTATGCTGCGGTTATTGTTGCCGACAACAGAACCCGCAATGACTGTGAACAAACCGAACAGCATGAACGAGATAGCGGTTACAAGGATATCGATTGTCTCGCCGGGGACATCCGGCTTTCGCATAAAAATGTAGATAGATGCACCGACAAGCGCTGTCGGTACAAGAAAAAACCAATTGGAAAGGCGCGTCGGGCGCGACCCGAAAATAAGCATGAACAGCATAAACAACGCCGCAAACAGAATAAGCACGCCGTACATAAAACCTATCAACGCTACAAAGGCGCCTTTAAAAATTATCATGGCAAGACCGAGAATCACCGCGGCTGCCGATACTATCCACCCGAAAGCCGTGCCGAAGGCCCCCATGCGGGAGCGGCCGTCCTTGTCGCGTGAACCAAGAAATACAGTTATATTAAGAATACCGGCACCGACAAAAATTATACCGGCGGCATAAACAATTCCGCCGTTGGCAAGTGGGCGCCGAAAAATCAGAAGAAGAAGCCCCACAAGGAATACAATCACCCCGGTAAATATCAAATTTTTTCCTTTCATAATTATATATAGTTGATGTTAACAATAAAAAACAGTTTTCGAACACACGTATACATATAACAATCCATACGCCACTTTTCCTCAAAAAAATATTACAGCAGGCCGTAAATGAATTATTTTTCCTAATTTTGCAATCAGAAAGACAAAGGATATGAACAACACCTCCAAGACCGGCCATTCGCCACGCCCCATAACAGCCCGAGCAGCCGAAAACGGCATTTATCTGTCGATATTCATTTGCGTGCTCTTACTTCTGCTTGGCTTCGGAACACAGGAATCTCTTCTGGCTTTCTTTTTCCTTGTAGGTGCCGTAGCGATGCCGTTCTTCGCCTTCAGTCTCCTCAGCCGCAACTGCATGCGCAGCGGCTGCTTTCTCTCGTTCTCTGAAATTTGGGCCGAGGGCATCGCATCTTTCTTCTTAGGCAGTCTGTTGCCGGCGGCACTGTGCTACTGTGCCCTGCGTTTCGCTTTCCCGTCATTCATCCCGGAGCAGGTTCAGGTAACGATAGACACTCTGCGCCAGATGAACACTCCGGAGATGAAAGCCATTAGTGCCACACTGGAGAATCTGCGCGCCGAGGGCCTTATGCCCACCCCGCTGGACATCGCCGCGAACATCATATCAATAAACATCGTAGCCGGTACGGCTGTGTCGCTGATCATGGCAATCGTACTGAGCGCACGCATACGCATGCGCAGTTTCCGCAACCGGCAAACCAATCAATAGCTATGGATATTTCCGTTGTAGTACCATTATATAATGAGGAAGAATCGCTGCCCGAGCTTTACGCCTGGATTCAGCGCGTGATGGAGGAAAACAAATTCTCCTATGAGGTGATATTTGTCAACGACGGCTCGACCGACGGTTCGTGGAAAGTTATTCAGGATCTTGCCGCCAAAGATCCTGCACATGTGCGCGGCGCGTCGTTCCGCCGCAACTACGGCAAAAGTCCGGCGCTCAACACCGGTTTCGGCATGTGCCGCGGCGAGGTGGTTATCACAATGGACGCAGACCTTCAGGACAGCCCTGACGAGATACCGGGGCTGTACCGCATGATTACAGAAGAACGCTACGATCTTGTTTCCGGTTACAAGAAAAAACGTTACGACCCGCTGAGCAAGACCATCCCCACCAAACTGTTCAACGCCACCACCCGCCGTATAAGCGGAATACACAACCTCCACGATTTCAACTGCGGTCTGAAGGCCTACCGCCAGGCTGTGGTGAAGCATATCGAAGTGTACGGCGACATGCACCGCTATGTGCCATACCTCGCCAAGCTGGCCGGATTCAACCGCATAGGCGAAAAAGTGGTGCAACACCAGGCACGCAAATACGGCAAAACCAAATTCGGTCTCGACCGTTTCGTCAACGGGTACCTCGACCTGCTCACACTTTGGTTCACCGGCAAGTTCGGCCGAAAACCCATGCACTTCTTCGGCCTGTTGGGCAGCCTGATGTTCCTCTTGGGATTCATTGCAGTAATACTGGTAGGGGCAATCAAGCTCTACGCCATGCACGCAGGGCACCACTACATCCTCGTTACGGACTCTCCATATTTCTATATCGCCCTCGTGCTGATGCTCTTAGGCTCCCAGCTGTTTCTCACCGGCTTCCTCGGGGAACTCCTCGTGCGCAACTCTCCCAAGCGCAACGACTACGAAATCGAGGACACCATAGACGTACATACAAACGAATAAGCACATGGAACAAAGCAAGATTTTCGCAGAAACCGTCGCCGCCCGCTACTCCTGCCGCGCATATTCGCCAGCACCCGTCGACGACAGTCAGCTATCGTATATCCTTGAGCAGGTGCGTCTGGCACCTTCGGCATGCAACAGGCAGCCGTGGCGCATAATCGTTATCCGTCCAGGCGACGAGGCAGGCCGCAATGCTGTCGCCTCATCCTACGAACGCGAATGGATCCGCACAGCACCGTATTATATTATAATGTGCGGAGTTCCCTCCGAGGCATGGGTACGCCCAGCCGACGGCCACAACCATGTAGACGTGGACGTTTCAATAGCCACCGAGCATCTGTGCCTTGCCGCCACAGCCCTCGGTCTTGGCACATGCTGGGTATGCAATTTCAACCCTGATGTACTCAGCAGTGGTCTTGGCCTTGACAGAAGTATCGTCCCCGTCGCCATAGTCCCTCTCGGCCATCCCGCCGAAGGAACCGCCGCACCCGCAAAAAGACGTAAGGAACTCGGAGAAATACTGCTTGAACGATGAAACGACTTCTGCCCATAGCCGCCATAGCTGTGCTTGCCACAGGCTGCAACACTTCCGGTTGCCTCGAAAATCGGAACGCTATACCGCTTGCCGCGCTCTATTCGTCGGCCACAGGGCAGGCCATAACCGTCTTCGGAATACAGATCAGCGGTGTAGACGTTCCCAACGATTCAATTCTTGTGAGTTCGTCGGAATCAGTAAGCGAGATATATCTTCCCATGCGTTCCGAGCATAACAGCGTGCAGTGGTGTTTCCATTACACACAGGAAGGTCTTGACGACGACGCTTTCAACGACACCATCACCTTCCGCTATACATCTCTGCCCTACTTCGCCTCCGCCGAGTGCGGGGCAAGCTATCGCTACACCATCATCGACCACGACGTTACGACGCACCTGATCGATTCCTTGGTGGTTATCGACTCGCTTATAACGAACGAGGACAAAGTCCGCATAGGCATTTACCTCCGCACCGGAGAACCCGAGCAATGAAACACGCCAAAACGGTAATATTATGCCTTCTGGGCCTTCTGGTTCTCATTCCGGCATGGGGCAGGCAAAAACGGCGAGTAAACCCCGTGAATACCGCCGCCGCCCAGACACAGGCAATCAATGAAACACGCGGCGACACCAGCCGACTGAACGCACAGATGCGAAAACGCCCCATGCACTATGTGAATAACGACGGCTTCACCGTATACGTAGACTCCATTACCGGCGACGAGTGGATAGACAGCACCGTAATATCGCGCGTGCCCAAAATGGAGTATCCCCTCTTTCATGCCCTATCGGTGGGAGTGAATATATGGGATCCTGTGATGCGTATATTCGGCCAGAAATACGGCATCGCCGACGCGTGGGCGGAACTGTCGCTCCACAACCGCTACAAACCCATTGTAGAAGTGGGCCTGGGTACTGCACACAACGCTCCCTCCGACATGAACTTCACCTACCGTTCACCGCTGAGCGTATATTTCCGCATAGGAGCGAACTATAATTTCCTTTTCAACTCCAATCCGGATTACAGCTTCTTCGGCGGCTTGCGCTACGGTTTCTCGCCCTTCAGCTTCTCGGTGGATGACGTTACACTCGATCCCGGCTACTGGAACGAGCCGGCACACTTCAACATTCCCGCGCAGCACGTTACCGTAGGTTGGATGGAGATTGTGCTCGGGCTACGCGTAAAACTGTGGGGACCAATATCGGCCGGATGGACATTCCGCTACAAGAACATCCTTCACCGCAGCAAAACAGAGTACGGGCAGCCCTGGTACGTACCGGGATTCGGCGCTCCTGGCGCGATATCGGGCAGCTTTTCTATATCCTACACTCTTCCGCTCGACCATCTGAACAAGAACAAAGCCGACGCCGTTATAAATTCAGATGCCGCTCCCGACCTTTCCAAAAAAGCGGCACAGGATTCAATAACTGCAGAAAAATGAAAAAGATAATTATTGTTGGCGCTTCTTCCGGCATGGGAAAGCGCGTGGCATGCGATTTCGCCCGCCTCGGCTGGCGTGTGGGTATCGCGGCCCGACGCGATGACAAACTTCAGGAAATAAAGGCAATGTACCCCGACCGAATAGAGTCCGAGGTTATCGACGTAACTGCCTCCGACGCCGTGGAGCGTTTCAACCACCTTATCGAACTTGTCGACGGCATGGACTACATGCTCTACGCCGCCGGCTGCGGATGGTATAACCCCAGCCTCGACAATGGTAGCGACTACAGCACACTCATGGTCAACGTAGTAGGTTTCACCCGCATAGTGAACGCAGCCTACAGGTACTTCAAGGCAACCGCCAATGTGAGCCGCGGACATATCGCCGCCATCACATCCGTCGGCGGCACAAAGGGCATAGGTCCCTCTGCCACATACAGCGCCTCTAAACGCTACCAATGGACGTATCTCCAGGCAATCGACCAGCTTGCGCACAGCCAGCACGTCAACGTTGCCATAACCGATATCCGTCCCGGATTTGTGGACACCCCACTGCTGCAGAAACACTACCCTATGGAGATGACGCTCGACTACGTTGCTCCGCGAATCGAAAAAGCAATTCTTCAGGCTCCGCGCATACGTTACATCGATTCGCGATGGGCCGTGGTAACAGCTCTTTGGAAAATGATTCCCGACCCGATGTGGAGACGTCTCACCCTTGATTTTTAGCGTAATCCTTCTTCGCCAGATAACGTTTGACGAAGAATCCTGCCCTGCGGCTAAAAAATTCTCCCGTTTGTCTGTATTTTTTGAAAAATTTATTAACTTTGCAGACAATACATGCACGAGCCATGAATATGCGAGTGAAAATACACCATGAAGGAACAGAACTGCTGCTTGTCGTTCTGGCGATACTTCTTGCCATAATAATCCCCTTGTGGATATGGGTCCGCCCTATGGCCTGGGCAATCGCCGTTACCGCCGTCAGCACTATACTGTACCTCCTTCTTGCCAATTTTTTCCGTTCGCCGCGCCGTCTGTTCACCGGTGAACGCCGCAACGTGGTGGTATCCTCGGCCGACGGCACTGTGGTGGCTCTTGAAGAAACTTTCGAGGACGAATATCTCCATTGCCGCTGCATTCAGCTCTCGGTATTCATGAGCATCCTCAACGTTCATGCCAATTGGTTCCCCGTCGACGGAGAAGTAGTGTATATCAAGCACCATTCCGGAAGCTTCATGGCCGCATATCTTCCCAAGTCCAGCACCGAGAACGAACGGTCCACCGTGGTTATCCGCACTTCCTCGGGCCAACAGGTGCTGATGCGCCAGATTGCCGGAGCTATGGCACGCCGCATAGTTACGTACGCCAAAGTCGGCGACGAAGCTTCGATCGAAGACCATATGGGATTCATAAAATTCGGCTCCCGAGTCGATCTTTACCTACCGCTCGGCACAGAAATTCTTGTTAAAATCGGCGACAAAACCACCGGTGGCGTAACAGAGGTGGCTCGCCTGAAACCTACGGCAAATGCCTAAGAAACCTACAGCATACATACCCGACTTCATAACCCTGATGAACCTTGTGTCGGGTTGCGTGGCCATTTTCATGGCCTTTCATCTCAACGAAACATTCGGTAGCCTCGCAGGCTCTCAATGGTGCATGGTTGCGATTTTCGCCGCCGCCGTGTTCGACTTCCTTGACGGTGCGTTCGCCCGGGTACTTAAAGCGTACTCCGACCTCGGGAAAGACCTCGATTCCCTTTCGGACCTCGTTAGCTTCGGCGTTGCGCCCGCTGCTCTCGTGGCAAACACGATGCTTGCCACCGGCACATATTCATGGGCTGCGGTTTTCACTTTCCTCATTCCAGCCTGCGGTGCCCTGCGACTTGCAAAATTCAACAACGACACCGAACAGGCCACATACTTCCGCGGCCTCCCCATACCTGCCAACGCCATCTTCTGGATTGGCGTCTGCGGATGGATTCAGAGCTACGGTTATCCCGGATGGTTCGTAATGGCTATCCTTATCGTAGCCATATCGCTAAGCATGACAGCACGTTTCAAAATGTTCTCGCTGAAATTCAAGAACCTTGATTTCGCCGAGAATTTCTGCAGATACATCATTATAGCCGCAGCCGCGATATTCCTCCTCATATACGGCATTTCCGGACTTGTATGGACGATCGTACTCTACCTCCTGCTATCCCTTATGCGACAGAAGCGGATATAATCAGCCGGTCAATTCCGTGCCATATATCGTGGCACTTACAATCTACAATATACAGACATGATTTCCCTGATTCTTCTTATAATCATTATAATAATCCTGTGGCCACTGATCAAGTTTTTCTGGTCGGTGTTCTCGCAGGCACGCCGCATAAACCGCTTCATGAAGGACCCTATGAGCGCCTTCTCCGGCGGAACTGCTCAAGACAACGACGCTCAGCGCCGCAACACGCACACACAGCCCAGACGACATAAAAAGAAAATCGGCCGCGACGTAGGCGAATATGTGGACTACGTCGAGCTGGACCGAACAGAGGCTTCTGCCTCTGCCTCCGGAGATAATGTAAAATACCGCACCGAGGAACAGGTTTCGGACATAAAATGGACCGATATATAAGCACCCGATTATGAAAGAAGTACTCGATTTTTTGTCTGACCTCGGCGACAACAACAACCGCGAATGGTTCGCTGCCAACCGCGAACGCTACGACATTGCCCGCCGCATCTTCCTGGACAACGTTCAGAAGATTATAAACGCGCTTGCACAGCACGACCCCTCACTACGCTACGTCAGCGCAGGAGATTGCGCCTACCGTATCTACCGCGACACACGTTTTTCGCCGGACAAAACGCCATACAAACGCTATATGTCGGCACTTATCTCCCCTACCGGACGCCACTGCGACCGCGCGTGCTACTATTTTCACTTCGGGCCGGACGAAATCGCTCTCTACAGCGGCTTGTGGTGTCCCGAAGCCAAGGTACTAAAAAAGGTACGCAAAGCAATAGTGGACAATGTAGAAGAGTTCCGCAGCATCGTGGAAACGCCGGAAATACAGAAAGAATTCCCCGGATGGTGGGGACGGCAGCTGAAGACGGCCCCCAAAGGCTACGACCGCGACCATCCGGACATCGACCTGCTCCGCCTAACCGAATACGGCAAATGCCATTCGCTCAAACCCGCATTCTTCAACCGCAGGGACTGGCACGAGGAAGTCGCGCGCCTGTTTGCCCTCCTCAAGCCCATGAACGATTTCCTCAACTACTCCATAGACGAATAAACCGCCCCTTTCGGGGCCATTATCACACATAAGACACAAAATGAAAGTACTTAAATTCGGCGGCACATCGGTGGGTTCGCCAGAAAGAATCGAACACGTCGCCGACCTGGTTGAAAAAGCCGGACGTTGCGTAACCGTTCTATCCGCAATGTCGGGAACCACAAACTCCCTGGTGGAGATAAGCGAATACCTCTATAAAACCAACATCCCCGGTGCCCAGGAAACCATAAACGCGCTCGAGGCAAAATATACCGGGGTGCTCACCCAGCTTTTTGCCGGAAAGGAATCCGCTGCCGCCAGTGCAGCAGTGGACCGCGTCTTCGCGCTCCTGCGCTCCTATTGCGCCGAACCGCTCACCGAAGCCGGCGAGAAAGAGATACTCGCCCAGGGCGAGCTTATGTCTACCGCCATAATGCACCAGCTCATGACCAACCGCGGCCTCAGAGTAACACTCCTGCCCGCGCTCGACTTCATGCGCACCCTGCCTAACGGAGAGCCCGACATGAAACACATCGCCTCGCGCCTTCACAGGCTCATAGAACTCGAACCGAACACCGACATATTCCTCACTCAGGGCTACATCTGCCGTAACGACCACGGCGGAATCGACAATCTGAAACGCGGCGGCAGCGACTACACCGCGTCCATCATCGGAGCCGTTACCGACGCCGATGAAATCCAGATATGGACCGACATCGACGGCATGCACAACAACGATCCCCGCTTTGTAGAAGGAACCCGCCCCGTAGGCCTCCTCCACTTCGAGGAAGCTGCCGAACTCGCCTACTTCGGTGCGAAAATACTGCATCCGGCCTGCGTGCTGCCCGCAAAGCTGCACAACATACCCGTGCGCCTGCTCAACACAATGGATCCCGCAGCACCCGGCACACTGATATGCAACACGCCGCCCGACGGCACCATCAAGGCAATCGCCGCAAAAGACAACATCACAGCCATATCCATAAAATCAGGCCGTATGCTCATGGCCTATGGCTTCCTCCACAAAGTTTTCGAAACCTTCGAGAACCACCGCACAAGCATAGACATGATGGCGACATCCGAAGTAGGCGTTACCCTCACCGTGGACGACACCTCGCGTCTCGCCGCGATTGTAGACGACCTCAAACACTTCGGCACCGTGTCCGTAGATGAAGACATGGTTATAATCTGCATCGTGGGCGATCTGGAGTGGCATAACAGCGGATTCGAAACAAAAGTACTCTCCGCCTTGACCGACATTCCCGTGCGCATGATTTCCTACGGCGGCAGCAACCACAACATATCCGTGCTTGTGCGCGCCTGCGACAAAGTAAAAACCCTCCGTTCCCTCAGCCAGCACCTCTTTTAAAACCATACAGCTATGATAAAACATATTGTAATGTTCCGCCTCGAAGGCGAAGGCACAGAAGCCGCAGCAACCCGTTTCAAAACCGAAATAGAAGCACTGCCAAAAGTAATTGCCGAACTCGACACTGCCGAAGTAGGCCTCGACCTCGGCCACATCACCGGCAACTGGGACATAGTCCTCACAGCCACATGCAGCAATGAAGCCGATCTTGCCACTTACTCAGCACATCCGGCCCACCTTGCCTGCGTGGCAATAATCAAACCACTCCTCGCCGCCCGCGCCTGCGTCGACTACCTCGCATAACACGCACTTATAAATCAGGCAATTATTCCTGTTTTATATATTTCGAAAATTGCCTGGGCGACATACCTACCTGGTACGCTATTTCGGCCAGTGTAGGTTTCACATGTTTTCCTGTGGCCTGGGCTAAAAGCTGACGACCTTTTTTCACACGCCTGTCGCGAAGATATTCAAGCGGAGATAATCCCGTTATAGCCTTTACATGCTTGTACAGATTGCTTCTGCTCATACCTGCGAGCCGTCCTAAATCCTCCACACTGAATTCGGCATTCGCGATATTTGCGTCTATAATATCATCGACAGACGCAATCCATATACGGTCCGCCTCGGAATCCTCTTCTTCGATTTTTTCATCGCCGGCAACAGCATCCGGTTGATAAGTGCTCTCCTGTTCCCTACTATTTTCATCATCTGCTTTCACAGGGCTTCTATGGTGCCGCAGCAATAGGACTAAGACACCGACAAGAATCAGACCGAGAACAATACACAGCGTCCACATAAGGAATTTCGATGCAGGTATTTCCGTAACCTTATGTACGGTATCTGAATCACTACCTATAACAGCTACCGCCCCGAACGCTCCGGCAAGTACAGTCCCGTCATCGGTATGGCAGAGCGCGTACTTGCAGAAACGCATCCCATCGAAACTATCGAAAATATCAACCTTCGGGGGTGTACATCTTATATCCACATGATAAACCGCCGAATCAGAGCTACACCATAAAGTGTTGTCAGGGGAACTCTTCAATGCTTTCAGATGCATTCCGTCAAGAGCTATGTTACGTCCATAACGATCTGCGATTCCATCGGGAGTGGCAAAATACAACGTTCCATCGGTAGAAAACACAAGTTGGTCCACAACAATACGTCCGTCTTCGAAAAATGGCGTCGGCAATTCTACAGACCCGTAAGATTGTACGTCGAAAGCATAGACGCCGTAATGGCTGGCTACGAAAACAGTATCGCCACGCGGAGAAACGCACAAATCAGTGATATAGTTTGTTTTCAAAGCCGAATTGGAACTGTCGAACGTCCTCGCCGATACCAACGAGGTATCATAACAAATCACACCCTCCGAAAACGATGCTACCCACAGATTTCCCAAACTATCAATACCGAGGCCCCTCGAACGCGCCGCATTGCTTGTGGCATCCAAAGCCTGTATCGAAGTTGTTCGCAATAGCGAATCAATTCTGAAAACACCGCCTCCATAACTTGCCGCAAGAACATCTCCGTCCGGAAGCGGCAAAAGATTGGTTATCGTCAGGCTCGGCAATGCGATCAGCATAGTATCGCCGCCGATACAGATACCGGCTCCATCATATGCCGTCCACAAGCGCCCCCGACCGTCTATGGCAAACGACGAGATATTTTCTTCAACGCCCGTCCGCATAGTCTCTACCGCACTCAATTGCGGTTCTGTATAATAGATACCTGAATGATACACCGCGGCAAACAGCCTGCCACTGCGGTTGTCATAAGCCACAGAAGATATGTGATTGCTCGGCAACGACAGAACATCGGCCAGAGAACTGCGCATATTGGTTAGACAGCCTGTGGAACGACGATAGAGGAAAACGCCATCACTGTTTGTGGCATAGGCTTTCCATCCGTGCGGCAATACTGCCATATCCTTCACCATCACATTCTGCAACGATGCCGGAACATTCTTATTTACATACTCCCGGCTCTGATGCGAATCGAAAAACCTCGCAGAATCGCCCTCAAGCATATACGAACCGTCAAGCGTACGGATAAAAATACAATTATTCTCTATCTCAATACGGTTCACCGTAGGCTGACGCGAGTTGACGGTACATAGCGGAATATTATATACAGCATTCCCCTCCCTAATGGCAAACAGTCCTTCTCCGGTACCAATAAGCATTCTTCCGTCCGCATCAAATGCAAGGGCATATACTTCCGATGTTGGTAACGAGCTATTCTTTTCCCAGCCATGCCATTCCGAAGCCCGAATTATTACCGGACATAGCAGCAGTATCAGGAGTATAAGTTTTTTCATGTAGCAAATATCGTATTTTACAGTGAATTATGCAACACCGGATGCACAAATCGTTCATTATGGTGCATGTATCGGTAAATGAAACATTCGTGCATAACGTAGAAACATCGGGGCTGGTAAGTTCGGGACTTACCGGCATAACTTTGCAATGAACAAATCTTTTATCCAATGAAAAAGTATCTTCTACTACTAACGGCGCTTGCAATGATGCTAACCGCACATGGCGCCACAACTAAAGTTACAGTCAATTTATGGAGCGGCGAAATTGCTATGGGCAACTGGTCGGGATATGTTGTTCTCAACGCTGAACAGGTCAGCGCCCTCGAACCAGGTTGTCGTTTGCTTGTTAGCGTTAAAGATGTGGACAGTGCTTCCGGCACACCACAGGTTTACCTGCAAAAGAGCAATTGGACCGACTTTTCCCCCGCTGTGAAAAGTATTGTAAAAAACGCCGGCACCGAGACGTTCGATATCTCCGAGGACATCTTTGCTGAAATATCCGGCAAAGGACTTGTCGTCAAAGGCTGCTACGCCACCCTTACCAAGATTGCAGTTCAAAAAGAGGTTGAACTGGGAGAAGGCGGTAATTTCGATTCTGCCGTCAGCCGTATATGGGAAGGCGACACATTCATAAGCTGGGAAGATCCCAACAAAGGCTGGGCAGTGATTGGTTCTGACTGCTTCAAGAATGCAAAATCAGGAGACATATTACGCTTCGGAATGACGGACGTGCGTCCTTGGGCGCAGGCAAGTATTGTCGACAGTTCCTGGTCCTCGTTTGCCGACGCTGCCATAAAGACTGTAGGCGCGCCGTTCTATGAATACACAATCACACAGTCTATGCTTAACTCAATACAGGCAAATGGTCTGATTGTAAGCGGTAACGGTTATCGTCTTTCCTCCATTGATGTTGTCGCTCCGGACAAAATGCCCGCTTATACGGCGCAGATTGCCGACGGTACTCCAAAATACTGGGCCAAAGGGAGTGAAGCCGTTGTAACTGTCCAGGTGCAGAATCTCGGTGCTGCGAAACTTACTGTGCCCGTCAAAGCCATCCTGACCCGCGACAACGGCGAGGGATATGCCGAAATAGACCAGTTCGCAGTTGCAGAATCTGGCGCGACATCTGAAGTTGCTCTCGAACTCGGTTCGCTCGAAGCCGGGATGTACAGACTTGCCATAATTGCCGGCGGTAGCCTGATTGAATCTTTCAACATCGGCTGCGACCTTGAAGGAATTGCAGCTTCCTCGGACGCCCGTTCTGACTTTAATCAATTCTGGGGTGATGCACTGGAACAGCTTGCCGGAATCGAGCCATCGTTCAAACTGACCGAATTACCGGAGAAAAGCGGTGCGAAACGCAAGATATATCTTGTGGAAATGCAATCTATACCGGACGGTCTCAGCGGAACGCCCGTTACCATACGCGGCTACTATGCCGAACCCGTCGGAGATGGCACATATCCTGTTGTAATCACATATCAGGGCTACGACAGCGCAGCTTACGGTCCTGACGGAAGACCCGTTGACCCCTACTGTCCTTCGGGCGACCAAGGCGAATGGGCCGAATTCATTCTTTCCACACGCGGCCAAAGTATCAACAACCGCGAACCCTACACCAACACTTACGGAGACTGGTTTGCCTTCAATTTCGGCGACAAAGACAGCTACTACTATCGCGGTGCATATATGGACTGCATCCGCGCCATTGATTTTGTAGCTTCACGCGATAAAGTCGACAAGACTGCAATTTTTGCTCAAGGCCAAAGTCAGGGTGGCGCATTTACGATAGCCGCAGCCGCACTGGACCCTCAGAAACGCCTCAAGGCCATTGCTCCGGCAGTACCTTTCATGGGCAACTTTCCATCATATTTCACTGTCGCCGCCTGGCCCCGCTCAGTGGCTGTAGCACAGGCAGCAAAAAAAGGAATGAGCGATGACGAAATGTTTGCCTTTCTCAGCTACTTCGACACCAAGAATCTTGCAGGCACAATAGAATGTCCTGTGATCCAAGCCGTAGGCCTACAGGATCCTATCTGCCCTGTGCGCACAAACATGGCGCCTTTCAACAACCTGAAGGTAATGAACAAAGAACTTGTCATAAATGAGAACGAGGCACATTCAGTACCGTCCGACTGGTATGGCCGATATATGGCATGGTTCAAACAGGCAATCGAAGGCATGCCCGAATACATGGAACTTACAACGAATATTTTCCGAGGTGAATTCCCTGTACAATGGAGCGCGCTCACTCTGGATGCCTCAAAATTCAAATTTGCCAAGGCCGGCGACAAACTCATAATCACACTCAGTCAGATAGCCGAAGACCGAACATCATGGCCTCAGCTGAAAATAACAGATTCATCAGCCAAAGATATCTGGGCACCGACTCCGCTGTACGATTCAGAAAAAGGTCTTCCCGCACCGTTTGTGGCAGAGTTTGAAATCAGCGAAGACATCGCACAGATTCTCAGATCTTCAGGGTGCCGCATCAACGGCTGTGCATTCACATTGGCTTCGGTGGATTTAAAAGGCATGGCCGAAATCTCCACAGTTCAAAAAGATCCGTCCAAGGCTGTCAGCACAATATGGGAAGGCTCGGAACGCATTTCCTGGGCTAACGACGATACAAAAAACAGTGTATTGATTGAAAAGACCGTGTTTGCCGACATGAAAGGTGGCGCCGTCGTTCGCGTGAAAATGAGCGATGTCGCAAACAACGCACAACTGCGTCTGCAGGCAAACTATACACAGTTCGACCCGGTAAGCAACACACAACTCAAAGGTTCTGCCTCTGCTGACATAACTTTCGATGATGCGATGGTGGCATTAATCAGAGAGAAAGGACTGCGCATCACCGGCTGCTACTACACTCTCGACAAAGTGGAAATAATCGATGCTTCGCAGGCCATCCGCACCCAGAGCCTTATAGCGACATCATGCGTGAAGGCATGGGAAAATGGTGAGAACGCAGTGGGCAAAGCAGACATCCAAAGCCTCGAGGCTCATGATTATAATGTAACTCTTACCGCAACACTCTATTCCGACCTTGACAAAACCGTTCCCGCCGCAGTCATATCAAAAGAAATAATGCTGCCTGCACGCGGCCTTGTAGAAGCGGAAGTTGAACTTGGCAATCAGGAGCCCGGTTTTTATAGCTTGTCTATGGACGTAAACGGTTCGTCAGCCGGCACATACAACATCGGCTTCAATCCCGCACAGATTCAGGTATCATACGACGGACAACCCGATTTCGATGATTTCTGGACGAATGCCGTAGACGGGCTCAAGAATGTAGCTCCCCAATTCTCCCTCATAAACGAAGTTCCGGAAAAATCCACTTCCACCCGTAAAGTATGGTATGTGGAAATGCAGTCCGTAGCCGATGAACCCGGCGGCACTCCCGTCATAATCTCCGGCTATTACGCTGAACCGGTTGCTGAAGGCACATACCCCTGCCTGGTACATTTCCAAGGAACAGACGGCGGCACATCAACACCCTGGTGTATGGACGGTGATTCCAATCCCGGATGGTGCGAGTTCGTACTTTCCGTGCGCGGTCAGATGCTGAACAACCGCGAGCCCCACAAAGACAGAAATATCTATACCCTCAATGGTATGAGCTATTACACTTATGGCCTCGCTGACGATGACTACCAGCACAAGCACTACTATTACGGAGCCTACCTTGATTGTGTCCGTGCCATCGACTTCGTTGAAAGCCGTTCTAAGGTAGACAGCAACAATATCTTCTGTGAAGGCGGCAGTCAGGGAGGTGCATTCACCTATGTAGCCGCGGCACTTGCCAACGGACGTGTACGTGCAGCAGCGCCCGGTATTACCGGACACGCCGATTTCCCGGTAGATTTCAAAGTGGCTGCTTGGCCCGCGAATCAGATTCTTCCGCTGGCACAGCAGAACGGCATTTCGGAAGCCGATATGCTCACTCGCCTGTCCTACTTCGATGTAAAGAACTTCGCTCACATGGTTGAATGCCCTGTAACTACCAACATTTCGCTTCAGGATACCACAGACCCGGCCCGCGTAGGCTTTGCTCCTTTCAATCTTTTGGAAGTAAATGTAAAAGAATACCTTATCAATCCTCTCTTAGGTCATGCGACGGCAGCCGACTGGAGCAAACGCTATATGGATTTTTTCGAGCGAAACAAATACGTTGACCCCGCTTCCATATCCTCTCCCGGAAGCCCTTTAGAGATAAGAATGTGCGGTCGTGCAATAGAATGTTCCAATAACGTGCCAATCGTTGTCTATAATCTTTTCGGACAAATCGTAGCCAAAGGTCAGGGCGCTGTCATATTGCCTGATGCCGGAACTTATATCGTAAAATCCGGAACAAGTACCTGCAAGGCAATCTGCCGCTAAAGTCTGAAACCTAAATAAATACAGAAGCTGTGCCGTTTGCTCGCGGCACAGTTTTTATATTCTATCAAGTAAAAATTGCTAAAGGACAAAATTTAACTCTCAAAGCGATTTTATATTGCCGTCGATGTAGTCTGCAATTAAATCTGCAAATTTGTCGGGAACGCCAGCTTCCTTTGCCTTGTCTCTGAACGACCGAAGAACCTCCGATATTCTTTCTATAATCAACCCGGCGTCCTTGACATCGTTCTCTCCGGCGAGACGGAGGAACTGTTTTTTAGTGATATCCTTGTTGCACTCTTCTATAGTCATGGCATGCCTATCGCCTATGAACCGGTTTTTGTAGTTCACTGTAAACGTAACATCATAAGCCGGAGAGATACGCCACATGCCGGCCGGATTCATCAGAAACGAAAAATTCTTATCATGATCATCGCTGACGCCTGCAAGATAGTTGAACACAGCCCTACGGAAAACCTGCTCGATATCATAGTACGGCAAATTGAGCTTTCGGCACACCTCAAAAATCTGTTCATAGGCACTTACATTACCATATAAAGCCTGCAGAGTCGCCGAATGTATCTTGCCGCATGCCTTACGGTCGAAGCGTTCCGTAAGAAAATGATTTACGCCTCCTACATTCAATAAGGAGCACTTCTCCATTTCTATTCCTGCCTCTTTTGCCATCAGATAGAACGCATACTCAATCTCTGCTGTCGGCCAAGTCTCCGAATCTCTGAACTTCAATATATAATGAGTAAAATTTTCCGGCAACAAGAATTGTCCGGATTTAACCTCTCCGGTCTGCCAGTCAATTGCAATGATTGCTTTTGGGTGCTTGCCGCCGGCGCTCATTCCTACAGCCATAAGATCGTTAATTTCCTGGCGGTCCTGAATATTTATCGAAAAGTCCTCGCGGGCAGCTTCGATTTCTTTTGCGAGTCCGTAAAGTTCCTCCAACATTACAGCCTCGTTTGATTGTGGCTTATATAGTTCAGGAACAAACTCAAACGCCCCCATACCCCGTACGCCGATAAATGCAAGTTTATCTACTGCAGTAACATCGCGACGCCGAATGCCGTTCTTTTCTATCCAATAAGAAAAAACCTCGTTACCCCAGTCATCCGGCAAAGAACCACTTAGAAAACGAGGAAGACCTTCATATTCGTCAACACGAAATATATCGGACATGCCTTTTCCCACAAGATACGAAGAACGATTATAGAATCCCAATGGATCTACATCAAATCCATAAGTATGGTATGCAGGATTAAACGAGACCTTCGAGCCGACTTTCCCGAACCCGGACTTATAGCCGCCTTCCCATTTAAGCTTGCACACCTCTTTGCCCCAAAGGCAAACAGATACTATATTATCTTTCATTTCTGCGTTTTTTTACCCGTTGGGTTACTTTGCGGACCGGAAGGTCGTATAGACTTGAAGGCATTTCAGGGATAAATTCGGCGATATCCTCTAATTTCTCTATGGCTCGCATCAGCGCCACTAAATTATCAAGCCGGATTCCATCACCTTTCTCAAAGCGGACGATGGTCATTACAGAAACACCACTTTGGAAGGCAACTTCTTTCTGTGTTAGGCGCAAGGCTATCCTGTAGTCCCTGAAACGCCGTCCAAGGTCCACTACAATATCGTTGTTGGACCTCGAATAAAGATCCTCTCGATACAATTCGTTAATCATACTGCAAATATACAAATTTGATGATTAATAGCCAAATTTACCGCATAAATAATCATTTTTGATGATTAGATACTCGTATTGTGTCTGTTAATCCAAGCTATAATAGTTAAACTAATATAGCTGTATTTCAGCATCGCACTGGTGCAATATGCGCGGAGTTTTTCGCGATATTTAACGAATATTAAGTGTCGGGCAGCGCCTTTGATAAAATAAAAGGCCTATCTTTGCAATGTCTTAGACGAAAATGACATTTTTAATGAAAGAAAGCTCGACAGCCCCGGTGGCGTTGGGTTTCTTATTTTTTTACTATCTGAAAAACTCATCTCAATTATGGCAGTAACTTATATGACCAAAGAGGGTTACGATCGCAAGCTTGAAGAAATCAAATACCTCGAAACTGTAAAGCGTCCCGAAGTAACCCGCGCTATCGCCGAGGCCCGCGATAAAGGCGACCTCTCCGAAAATTCCGAATACGACGCAGCAAAAGAAGCCCAGGGCCTCCTGGAAATGAAAATAGCCCAGCTTAAAGACCTTGTTGCAAACGCCCGCATCATCGACGAGAGCAAGCTCTCCACCGACGAAGTACAGATGATGAACCGCGTGCGCATCCGCAACGTGGCTACAGGCAGCGAAGCCGAATACACCATCGTCGCCGACTCGGAAGCCGACGCCCGCGCCAAGAAAATCGCTATCAGCACTCCTATCGCACGCGGCCTCCTGGGACACAAGAAAGGCGAAACCGTAGAAATTCAGGTGCCCGCAGGAAAAGTAAAGTTCGAAATTCTGGAAATCGGCCTCTGATATCATGGCTTCCATATTTTCCAAAATCGTTGCCGGCGAGATACCGTCGTACCGCGTCGCCGAGGATGACAGACACTATGCCTTCCTCGACATAAGCCCTCTCGCCCCCGGGCACACACTCGTGATTCCCAAACGCGAGGTGGATTATATCTTCGACCTCTCCGACGAAGAATACTCCGCCCTTCAGCTGTTCGCCAAACGTGTGGCAAAGGCTCAGAAAAAAGCCCTGCCCTGCAAGCGTATCGGTGTGGCAGTACTCGGCATGGAAGTTCCCCACGCACACATCCATCTTGTGCCCCTAAACAGCGAGGCCGACATGGATTTCCGCCACAAACTCTCGCTCGAGCCAGAAAAGATGGCCGAAATTGCAGCCAAAATAGCCGAGAACTTCGAATAATACCGTTATGAAAACATTACAGATTATCGGTAGCGCCACCCTTGCACTCCTTCTGGGGGCATCGTGTTCCGGCAACGACGGATGGAGCATCCGCGGCAAAGTCGACGGCCTCGCCGACGGACAGAAACTGGCTCTGGAGGCCAATAACGGCAGTTCATGGTATGTGGTGGATTCCATCACTCCCCGTGCAGAGGGCAAATTCACTTACGAGAGCAAAACGCCCGCACTGTACGGCGACATCATGCGCCTCTCCCTTCCCGGCAAAGGCAGCGTGTACTTCCCCATCGACTCGGTCGACGCCATAACACTGGCAACCACTGCCGATAGTTTCGGCAAAGGCCACACGCTCGCAGGCACATCCAAGGCACAGTGTTTCAGCTCTATCGACAGTATCGTTGCAAATACCACTGATATCGACGACATCCAGCGCAAACTCATCGGTTTCATCACCTCCGACACCACCGGTATCGTTGCCTACTATGCCGTTAACAAGGCAAAGGACAACAGTCCCGTATTCAATCCCAAAGAATACAAGGGAAACCGCGCCTACGGTGCCGCCGCACAAGTATTCGCCACCTATCAGCCGCAGGACCGTCGTGGCGAAGCGCTCAAGAAAGCATTTCTTGAAGGACGTATTGCTATGGGCCGCATAAACCCCGTGCAGAATGTTATCGAGGTGCCCGAATCGGGTCTGATAGACATCGTGCGCTTCGACAACAAGGGAGTGGAACACTCGCTTACAAAACTTGCAGAGAAGAAAGGCGTGATAGTACTCAGCTTCACCGACTACAGCAACGCTTCCTCGCCGGCCTACAACGCCATGCTCTACGATATTTACAACAAATATCACAGCAACGGCCTGGAAATCTATCAGTTGTCTTTTGATCCGGACGAAGTGAGCTGGAAACAGGCGGCCGACAACCTGCCGTGGATAACCGTCTGGAACGCCCCTACCGACGGAGCCGGTGTGCTTATGCAATATAATATCGGTGCTGTGCCACTTACATATGTTATCGGACGCGACGGTGAAATCAAGGAGAGAATCGCCAATCCCGCCGACATCGAAAAAACAGTTCAGAAATATCTCTAATAAAAACACATGCCACACCTGTGAAACTGCAGGTGTGGCTTTTTTATCCCTCAATTATCACATTACACATGAAAAAACTATTGTTCCTCTGTTCATTGGGTCTTTTAGCTTCGTGTTCGCACAATTCAGGTCCCGGCCCTGTGGCCATCGACTGGAGCTGCGAAAACCACACGGATTCCGCAAAATCCACCTACACAGAAACCATCCGCCTCACCGGCGACCTACGCGGAGTGCAGCGTCTGGCCTTCAACACCTTCCCCCGCCACATGGAAATGTGCGACACCACCGACACTCTGGTTGAAATCACACAGGGCTACTATGCCATTGGCTCGCCCAAGTTCGCCGACGCCGGCGAAAACGACACAATTGTGTTCAAGATACGCTTCAACGGCGCCATACAGACAGTAAACTACGGTCCCGACGGCTTCCACCTTGTTATGAACGACGGCACTACACGCGGCGTACCTGCAACACCTGCCGATATGACGATGAACCCCGCAAGCTATGTGGCATACGGCGTGGACCCTATGCCGTACGGCGACACCATATATGCACGCAATATCGAAATTTCCGGCGGCAAAGCCGGTGTATACGATGCAATTCCGTCGTTCAAGAATGTTGAACTTACCGGCGGAGAATGCACCATCGACCCCGCTGCAATAAAATTCAACGACGTCAAAGACGCCTCGAATCCCGAAGCCTACAAAGTTACAATCGCAAACGGCGAAATCGTTGTAGACGCACCGCAGCGCCAGTGGGCACGCATAGGCCTGCGCCTGCGCAACCTTCTCGGCGACAAAGCCGTTACCGTACCTCAGGCCGTTATCACCGACGCCCCCACGCTACCCTACCGCGGACTTATGCTCGACATCGCCCGTAACTACACCAAACCCGCACAGGTTCGCGAAATAATAGAGAAAATGGCAGTATACGGCCTCAACACCCTCCACTTCCATCCCGTGGACGATGAAGCATGGCGTCTGGAAATCAAGGCACTGCCTGAACTCACCGAGGTAGGCAGCCGCCGAGGATATACCCCCGGTTCCGACGGTTCCTTCCTTGATCAGATGTATGCCGGCGACGGCAACCCCGAAAGCACCGAAGGCACAGCCAACGGATATTTCACCCGCGCTGACTTTGTAGGCATGCTCCGATACGCCGACAGTCTCGGCATTGCTGTCATTCCCGAAATCGAATCGCCCGGCCACGCCCGCGCAGCAATCAAAGCGATGGAATACCGTGCAAAACGCACCGGCGATAATTCATGGCTCATCAACCAGGGCCCCGAAGCAGCCGACTATGTTTCGGCACAGGGCTACCGTGACAACGCCATGAACCCCGCAATCGAAGGTCCTTATAAACTTCTGGGCATCGTTGCCGACGAAATCATCGACATGTACAAAGAAGCCGGTGTGGAACTTCCCGCACTGCATATCGGAGGCGACGAAGTTGCCTACGGGTCGTGGAGCACCAACAAGGCAATACAGGAACTGAAAGAAAAAGAAGGTCTTGCCACCGACCGCGACGTACACGCATATTTCGTGCGCCGTGTAACCGAACTGATGGCATCAAAGGGCCTCAAAATTTCCGGATGGCAGGAAATCGCCACAGACCACGGCAAAGACTACGACAATGCCGTAGCACCCAATGTATACAATGTAAACTGCTGGGCGGTAGGTAAAGAGGCCGGTACATCCAAGATTACAGCCGGGATCGCCAAAGCCAATTATCCCGTTGTACTGAGCAACTTCAACCACTACTACCTCGACATGGTGTACAGTCCCCATCCTATGGAGAAAGGCCTCAACTGGGGCGGCTGGAGCGACGAATTCAGCTCGCTGGGCGGCTATCCCTACGAGCTCTGCAACGTTCCAGGTGCTAAACTCCTTGGCGTACAGGCACAGATATGGGCCGAGACAGTGCGCGGTGTATCCGATATCCAGCGCATGATGTTCCCCAAGATGCTCGGTCTGGCCGAGCGCGGCTGGAATCCCGAAAAGACATACTCCGAAGCCGATTTCAACGCTGTTGTAGGCAAAGAGCTACCCAAACTCGCCGCCGAAGGCATCAACTTCCACCTCCGTCAGCCCGGTCTTAAAGTTGTGGACGGCAAACTCGTTGCCAACAGCCCCTATGAAGGCGGCATTGTCCGCGTAAGCCTGGACGGCACCAACCCTACCGAGCAGTCGCAGCAGCTGAATCCCGACGAAAGCATCGACCTCGCATCCTTCCCCGATGCAAAAGAGGCCCGTGCCATCCTGTGGTACGCCGGCAAGCCCAGCCTCGTAACAGTCCTCAAGCTCAAATAATAATAGCCTGAAATATGATATTCCCGGGGGCACAACACGTGTCGCCTCCGGGAATATCTTTCTCCACTAATACTATCCTTACATGAAAAAGAACCGAATTTTTGATTTCGTGCTCAGCAAGATAACGGCCAAGAGAGGGGCGTTTGCGAAAACCAAACCGGAAAGCTATTTAAGAACCGAGCAGGACAAATGTATGGCCGGCGAAATTTACGATTGCCACAGTCCCGTTTTTCTTGAACGCAAGGCACGTGCTACCGACTGGATGCAGCGCTACAGTTCAGTTCCCTATTCCGAACGTTCCAGACGCCGCGACATGATACGCGAAATCTTCGGTAGTGTCGGCACAAACGTTTCTGTAGCCGATGGCATCATAATCGGTTTCGGCGACAATATTCATGTGGGCAATAACGTAAGCATCAATTACCGTTGCATTCTAAACGACTGCAACTCCATAATTATCGGCAACGATGTGCTCATCGCTCCGGGAGTGCAGTTGAACACCGCCTCGCATCCTACCCGTCTTTCCGAACGTCTTACACCCGACTGGGATTCTACTTCAGGCCAGTACCGCTGGCGCACATATGCCAAGCCTATCATTATCGGCGACGGCTGCTGGATAGGAGCCAACGCCACGATTATCGGCGGAGTAACCATAGGCGAAGGCGCCGTCATTGCGGCAGGGGCAGTCGTAACAAAAGATGTCGCACCCCACACTATGGTCGGCGGCGTTCCCGCCCGACTTATCAAAAAGTTATAATAGCCACGTCCAAACTACCCAATCATGGTGTGGCGGCGGGACGCCGCCTATGAATAGTCCACGGAAAATGGCAAACCTCATCAGAAGTAATAAACCATATTGAAACCGTAATATCCGCCATCCAAAGGTACCGTTACCGGTGTAAGAACAACGTTGTCGCATGTTTTCCTTTTCTTATGAAAGAGTTTTTGCCATAGCTGACAACTCCATTCTCCGATGCGAGCGCTGAGAATACCTACTCCGGCGCCTGCCACCACATCATTGAGCCAGTGTCTGCCGTTATACATACGCATGAATCCGACAGCAGTCGCTATAGTATATGCTCCCACGGCATACCACCCTCCGTATTCTATCCGCACCAGTTCCGCACCCATGAAAACAGTTGCGGAATGTCCCGACGGGAAAGAATTATGCCCGTTGAATTCAGGCCTTTTTTCATCTATAAAGTATTTTGGAATTTTGGTAAGGATTGCCAGGGTCGCATAGGACGTGGCTACGATTAGCGCCCTGTCAATGAATGAATGTTTTGCTTTGATACCGGCACAACCCATAAACAATGAACTTGCTACGGGTACATATTGAATATAATCGTCAAACTCAAGGCGGTTGTTGTTTCCGCGCAAATCAATCACGGTGTTAGTGATACTGCGGCTTCCGTCCCTGACAAAACCTGGGGCAAGCCCAACAGCTCCTACACCTATCAATGATACGGGCAAAATGATTTGCCGCCATTTAAAATCATAGTTCTCTGTATTTCTTTCACTTGTGAATAATGAATCACGATCGGTATACTGCCCGCACATTCCGACAGGCATAGCTACCGCTATGGCAATTGCCATAATCAGATATTTGACATCCATGTAGTTTGCTTAGCCTCGCCAGTTCCCGCTCGGCTGAATTGATGATTGGTACTGAAACGTGGAACTATATGCTTACATCTTCTTGACAGACAATATGTCTTAACTCGAAAATGGAGACAGCGCCACCATGCAGAACCACATGGAGAACTACCATGCCAGAATCTTGTTATCAGTTTTTAAAGTTTCCTACGCTTTATTACAGCAAGATGAAGACACAACGTTTCTTTGATAGCTAATATTTATATTTGAATTCTACATAATTAAAAGAGATTTTTTGATTATAGCCCCACATAGAAACGTGGAACCGCGCATGCTCCACTCCACTGTAAAAGGCGGTAGGAAAGCCCTTGATAACGGAATGGCAACGGCAGCTCCACGATATACATGGAGAACCATCATGCCAATCTTGTTATCAGGTAAAGTTTCCTACGCTTTATTACAGCAAGATAGCGACATAATGCTTCATCTTATTTTCAAAACACTTCTATGCTATAGGCAATATTTTGGGGTTGATACTGATATCCTATTTTTCTATTTACCGCAAATTTAGCACTTTTTGTTGACAAACGAAAAATGTAATTCTGGAACGTATGGCGCAGTTATTAATCTTTTTTGCCGTTCGATTTCACGAATTGCGCTCGTCCAGAGCTTCGAGGAGTTCGGCAATGCGGCGTCGCACATCCTGCAGTCGGCTTATTATTTCGTGGCGTTTATCCACGGCATGGCGGTTCTTGCGCATATGCTCACGGGCACCTTCTATGGTAAGTCCCTTATCCTTCACCAAGAATTTTATAACCCGCAGAATATCAATATCGTTAGGTGTATACCTCCGCGTGCCTTTCTTGTTGCGGCCCGGCTTCAGTTCCGAAAATTGCGTTTCCCAGAAACGCAAGGTGGATTGCGGAAGATTCAACAATTCCGCAACGTCGCCTATCCGGTAATATTTTTTTGTAAGTTCGTCTGCCATCAGTCCATTACATGACCGGCATTCTCGGCCAGTCTTATCAGTTCGTCGTATTGCTGCGGCGAAAGGTCATAGAAATAATAGTTCAGGGGATTCTGAGGCGCACCGCGGTAGCGCACTTCGTAGTGCAGGTGCGGACCGGTGGATTTTCCTGTATTTCCCACCAGGCCGATAAGATCTCCGCGCTTCACCTGCTGTCCGGCGCGTGCAATCAGCTTGGACAGATGCGCGTAGCGCGTCGTATAGTTGAAACCATGATTGATTTCCACCATATTGCCGTACTGGCTCTGCCACGACGCAACATTCACCGTTCCGTCGGCGGTGGCATACACCGGTGTGCCAACCGGCGCCGAAAAATCGAGACCCTCGTGAAATTTCATAGTACCGTAAACAGGGTCGAGACGCGGACCGTAGCCCGACGCCATTGTTCGCAGATACTTCTCCGGCACAGGCTGTATTGCCGGCGTGTGCGCCACGCGCGAGTTCTGGCTGTCTACCAGTGCTGCAAGATGGTCGAACGATTTAATCTGCACATAAACCATGCGGTCCAACCTGTCGAGTTTGGCGTTTACGTTGCGCACAAGATCCTCGTCGGCCAGCGCCGCGATACTGTCGAAGTTATGCTGTCGCTCCAGACCTGCATATCGGCCCGCATCGGAAAGCGGCTCGGCCTGCATCATGGCGCGGTAAAAATTATTGTCGCGCTCGCCAAGATCCTCCATAACGGCCAGAGCGTGGTCGGCGCGGCGCGACAGAATATTCAGACTTGCCTGCAGGCGTTCGTTCGATACACGCAACTCCCGTTCGCGCGGCATCTCCACAAGACTGTACAGAGCCAACGCAATCATCGCCACAAAAAACACAGCCACGAAATATGGCCTAAGGCGGGCGTACATACGCGTTCTGCGGTCGGGAAACACGCGCTCGTACTGCTCGGTGGCATTGTTATAGCGATAGAAAACTTTCTGGCTCATTCACTTCGGTTTATTCTTGCAAATACCGCGAAAATGGAGTAATTTTGCACTTCCAAACGCAAAGTTAACTAAAATTGCGCGGAAAACACAACCGCAAGAAACAAAAAGTGCATTATGTCAAGCTCTAAATCATTATCGGCCAAAGAAATTCGCCAGTCTTTCAAGGATTTCTTCGCCAGCCACAGCCACCACATCGTTCCATCGGCACCTATGGTGATCAAGGACGACCCGACGCTGATGTTCACCAACGCCGGCATGAACCAGTTCAAAGATATCATTCTGGGCAACAAGGCGGCGGCGTACAAACGTGTGGCCGACTCGCAGAAATGCCTTCGCGTTAGCGGCAAGCACAACGACCTTGAAGAAGTGGGTCTCGACACCTACCACCATACTATGTTCGAGATGCTCGGCAACTGGTCGTTCGGCGACTATTTCAAGAAAGAAGCCATCGACATGGCATGGGAATACCTCGTCGACGTCCTCGGCCTAAATCCCGAACGCCTCTATGCAACCGTTTTCGAAGGCTCGCCTGCCGAAGGCCTCTCCCGCGACGACGAAGCCGCCGAAATATGGATGAAACATCTGCCCGCCGACCATATCATAAACGGCAACAAACACGATAATTTCTGGGAAATGGGCGATACAGGCCCGTGCGGCCCCTGCAGCGAAATCCACATCGACCTCCGCAGCGACGAAGAACGGGCCAAAGTTCCCGGTGCGCAGATGGTGAACAAGGACCATCCCCAGGTTATCGAAATATGGAACCTTGTGTTCATGCAGTACAACCGCAAGGCCGACGGCAGCCTCGAACCACTGCCCGCAAAGGTTATCGACACCGGCATGGGCTTCGAACGCCTCTGCATGGCTCTTCAGGGCAAGACATCCAACTACGACACCGACGTTTTCACTCCCCTCATCAACAAGATAGCCCAGCTTTCCGGCAAAGAGTACGGGAAGGACCATCAGGTGGACGTTGCCATGCGCGTTATCGCCGACCATGTGCGCACAATCGCATTCTCCATCGCCGACAACCAGCTGCCAAGCAATGCCAAGGCCGGATATGTAATCCGCCGAATCCTCCGCCGCGCCGTGCGCTACGCCTACACCTTCCTGGACCAGAAGAAGGCTTTCATGTACCGTCTGGTCGACACCCTTATCGCCGACATGGGCGACGCCTATCCCGAACTGCCAGCCAACCGCGACCTTATAATGCGCGTAATCAAAGAGGAAGAAGACGCCTTCCTCCGCACACTCGAAAACGGCATCCGCCTCCTCGACGACGCCGTCAAAGCCGCCAAGGCCGAAGGTAAGAACGAAATCACCGGCACCCAGGCTTTCACACTATACGATACTTACGGATTCCCACTCGACCTTACAGAACTTATCCTTAAGGATTACGGCATGACTCTGGACCACGAGGGCTTCCAGCGCGAGATGAACGCACAGAAAGAACGCGCACGCGCCGCTGCCGCAGTTGAGGCCGCCGACTGGATCGACGTGAACGACGGCGAACAGGAATTCATCGGCTACGACAGCACCGAATGCGACGCCAAAATTCTTCGCTATCGCCACGTTAAGCAGAAAAACCGCGAATACTACCAGATAATACTCTCCAAAACACCTTTCTACGCCGAGATGGGCGGCCAGGTAGGAGACAGCGGTACCCTCACCGACCTTGCCACCGGCAAAATTACGGAAATCATGGACACCAAGCGCGAGAACGGCGTGGGCGTACACATCGTGAAGGAACTGCCCGATAATCCCGAAGCAACTTTCCGAGCCGCAATCGACAAGGACGTGCGCATGGGTACATCGCGCAACCACACTGCCACCCACCTGCTGCACCAGGCGCTCCGCGAGGTACTCGGCACTCACGTAGAGCAGAAAGGTTCTTTCGTATCGCCCGAAATACTGCGTTTCGACTTCTCCCACTTCCAGAAACTCACGTCCGAGGAAATACGCAAGGTTGAGGAAATCGCAAACCGCCACATCCGCGAGGCCATCGCGCTCGACGAGCACCGCAACGTGCCTATCGCCGAAGCCCGAGGCATGGGAGCGATGGCGCTCTTTGGAGAGAAATACGGCGACGAAGTTCGCGTTATCCGCTACGGCGATTCCGTTGAGCTATGCGGCGGCACGCATGTACCCAACACCGGTAATATCGGTATGGTAAAGATTGTTTCTGAATCGAGCATCGCCGCCGGCATCCGCCGTATCGAGGCGATAACCGGCCCGCAGATTGAGAAACTGATAGCCCAGATTCAGGACACCATGCGCCAGGCATCGGAACTGTTCAACAATACCCCCGACTTCCTCGGCGCACTCCGCCGCTCCATCGAGGAGAACCACGAACTGCACCAGCAGGTAGAGGATTACTTCCGCGAGCGCGTCAACAATCTTGCCAAGGCGCTGATTGCCGAGGCCAAGACCAACGCCGACGGCGTCAAGACCGTCGTTCTGCGCGGATTTCACAATCCCGATGTGGTTAAGAACGTCGCATTCGCAATACGCTCGATATCGCCCGAAAAGACAGCCTTCATCGCCGCCACAGCCGACATGAGCGGCAAGCCTCTGCTCACCGTAATGTTCACCGACGACGTAGTGGCAGGCGGCCTCAAC
>CABPYL010000004.1 GCA_902461565.1 uncultured Porphyromonadaceae bacterium | reverse complement strand
CAACTTCCTGAACTTCTGCCTCCGACATATCCGGCGGCGAAAAAGGTATATTCATTTTTACGTTCATTTTACTATGTATTTTAGTTTTCTGTCTTATACTTTTTAAATAAACCTATTAGTGTACCGAATCCATAAGAAATATGAATACAGAAGAAAAATATAGGCAGGAAGAAAAAATATTTCCAACCGAATTTCGAACAGGCGTCCACCGTTGCTATAATTGCTGCTACAAAATACATGGCTACGATTCCGGCAGGAATAAACCATAGCGCAGGAATTATTATTGCCAGGATTATACCGACAACCAAAGACAACACAAACATCAGCGGTATTACATGACGGATTCCAACAGCTTTTCGGTCGATATGGAACAGATTGCCTATAGAAAAACCATTGTTATACATCTGACGGCAACTCGATTTCAAATCGGGACGCGCATAATAAGAGCACTTTATACGAGGATCAAGAAAGACAGTGTAACCTGCTTTCCTTATTCTTGAATTAAACTCGTTGTCTTCTCCACGAGGCAAATCCTCTCGCATCCCGCCTACTTCATCAATTACTCTACGAAGGAATGCACCGAAAGGCACAGTATCCACCGGGCCGGCTGAAGCACCGATACGAAAAGCTGCACCGCCAATACCGAATTTAACCTGATTGATTATTGCGTTGACTTCGCTGCCAATATGACGATATTGAGGAAGAATTTCACATATTCCTCCAACATTTCCGTACCGTGCGTTGGTGGTCAAAAGTTCATAACAAACAGATATATATTCTTTATCATATTCAGCATGCGCATCCAGACGGACAATAATTGGAGCATCCGAGTTTCGTACGCCGATATTGAATGCAATAGACTGGATTCTGCCCGTATTGTCTAAAAGCCTTATATTGGCATACTTTTCATGATAACTGTTGACAATTTCACGAGTGCGGTCCGAACTTCCACCATCAACAACCATCACGTCCATGTACTCAAGGGGGAATGACTGATTTATGACAGAGTCGAGACATTGCGCGATAAATATCTCCTCGTTAAGAGCGGGAATTATTACAGCTACTTTTTTCATAAAAATTCTAAGGCAACAATTATCCCGTGCCTATTAAATAATTAGTGCGATGACAGATAGTAAGCCTCTTGTAAAGATATATTATCTACTTTTATGGATTCTGTATTATTTATAATTATATCCTCCGTTCACCTCTATCAGACTCCCGTTGACAAAAGGATTATCAATACAAAACATATAGGCATCGACAATTTCGTCAATCGAAGCGAAACGATGTATGGCAGTTTTGCGATATATATTCTGCTTGATTTCTTCAGGCTTCTCTTTTTGCCAGGGAGTGTCGACAAAACCCGGTACAATTGCATTTACAGTAGTTCCCGTGCCTTCAAATTCTTTGACTAAATTTCGAGCGAGGGCATGAACAGCAGCTTTGGCAACTCCATAGGCAAGCACAGTAGCATGAGGATTGATACCCATCTGAGAACCGGTGAACAGAATGCGGCTGCCCGGGCGAATTAACGGGAAGAATTCCCGAATCATAATGTAATGGGAATTTACAGCTATATCCATCATTTTATACCAATCCTCGTCCTTCGTCTCGGTAAATGATTTACGAATAGTGAGACCGGCATTGCAAACAATGCAATCTATATGTTTGACTTGGCTTTTTATCAGCAAAATAAAATTATATACATCTTCATGATTGCTCTGGTCTGTAGGAACGGCAATAAAATTGTCAATCTTTTCTTCAATCGGTTTGCCCACATAAGTGGTATAAACAAAATATCCCTTGGAAATAAGTTTCTTTGCAACACCAAGACCGATTCCGGAAGTTCCTCCGGTTACGATAGCGACTTTCATATCAGATATAAATTTTTGTGGTTCATGAAGTCTTGCATGACATGCGCCATGAAAACGGATTCGCGACGGTGAAGGCGCACGGAAGAAAACCGTTTATTGATGATGCAGGATATAAATTCCTGGATTTCATAGCGAAGCCCGGCGCCGTCCCATTTATAGAAAAATTTCTTGTTTTGATTCTGGTCCTCGTAGCGCAATTCAAAATAGTCGGTTTTCCACCAAGGCGAGGGGACATAGGCATAGCCTTTCGTTCCGGAAATAATAAGACTCCCCTCGGTTTTCACACCAAGGGCAACTTTGAACGAACACGTTGCGTGCCGATAACGGAACACCCCTTTTGTGTACATGTCAATCCCGTCTATCATCCGCGAGTACAGATTCAGATTTTCCGGATTGCATCCCATCAGCCTGACTATCGGCAGCAACGGATAACTGCCGAGTTCATACATTGAGCCACCGGCCTGCTGCGGGTCAAACTCGCGCAACGACATATTATCGTCCCATAGTTTTGATAACGATGCCTCGATGTCGACCACATCGCCAATAACACCGCTCTTTATCATAACCATCAAATGATTAAATGCCGGACAGTGCGCTGTTTTATTCGCTTCCATCAATACCACTCCGTTCTTTTCAGCCAGATCAAACAGTTCTTTCGCTTCCGCGCCATTTAGAACCATCGGCGTCTCGCAAAGGACATGAACGCCTTTTTCAATAGCCGAGCGTATTATTTTCCCATGACTCAGATGTGGAGTAGCGACATAAACGGCATCAACATTATTCAGAATGCCGTCAAGGTCGGTATAAGGTTTTATATAATCATTCGTTTTAGAGTACTGTAAGGATCTTTCAAAGTCGATGTCGTACACACCGGCTATTTCCACACCGCTGACAACCGCCGCTTCGGCCGGAAAACGGCTCGCTACTCGGCCGCAGCCTATTATGCCTACCCAGACAGTCTCCGTAGACGCTTCCCTGAGTTGTGTGGAACTAATCCCCTGAGTACGGGGAAGATATACCACTTTGCAATATTCTTCGAGATAATCGAATTTACCCTTCCAGTCAGAGCCTATGGCAAATATGTCAACTCCATACTTTTGAATATCATCAATTTTTTGGCCGACATATTCTTCGATTATAACTTCATCGGCAAGGCCAGTCGCCTTTACAGCTTCTACACGCTCGAGGACATTGTTACGGACATTCAGCTTTCCCCTGTCGCGGTCAAAACTGTCGGCTGTTACACCCACAATAAGGTAATCCCCAAGGTCCTTTGCGCGGCGAAGAAGGTTGATGTGTCCCTGATGGAGCAAATCGTATGTGCCGTATGTTATAACTTTCTTCATCACATTAATATTTGCCGAAATCCACAGAAATCAGATGATGACTCTGGCGCTGCTCCTCCGGCGGAAGCTTCATATAATCGCCGAACATCTGCGTGAGATACTCGTGCCAATGTTCGGGCACGGGCAGCCTGGTATCTTCAAAATCCACATAAACAGGCTTGCCATATATGTATTTGGGAATTATCGCATTTCGCCATCGGGTTACTCCGTAATAAAAGCCGAATCTTTTTGTTTCCTTGTCCGCCCAGCGGTTTATATACTTTCGCACAGAATCCCTTATAAACTTTATTTTCATAGGAGCCGACAATGCAATCAACAGTTTCTTTTTCATTGTCGTACTTTTGTAGCGTCTCTCCCCTAACCGATAACACAGGTCGTACTTCGCCAAAAAGTACTGCAGCCTCGAATCTATAAGGCCATCTGCCGCATTGTCAACAAAGAAAATATCAACATATATCCCGTGTTGTTCATCGTTGGCATATTCATCTTCCGGTTCGTGGAGTACTGTACCTTTCAGTCTGATTTTAGAAAAGTTTAGCGGCCAGTCTTCTCCGCCCACCTGCAAACTGTACTTACTCTTATCAAGTTTTCTGCAACATACATCTATGAATTTATCATAGTTCTTTCGCGACATTACAATATCCAGGTCATCATCCCAGGGAATAAAACCGTGGTGCCTGATAGCGCCGATGCATGAGCCGCCTAACAGATAGTATTCAATGCCATTGTCGCGGCACAGTTTGTCAACATCTTTAGCTATCGAAAGAATTACCTTTTGCAGATGTTCAAGTTCTGTCATTGTTCAATAATTGAGAGTTAATGATACTTCCGTGGGGGGATTAGCCTTTGGGTTAGCGTTTTTGAAAGAATCCCCGATATAAATTCAAATAAGCACGAAACATAGACATATTTGCGCAGTATCGAAAATGATTCTTTATCCCCCATATAAAAAGATGTCCCATGCTAAGAAATGCGCCCATAATCCTGCGCGAAGCCCACCCCTGATTTTGTAGAAAATGTTCGTCGTAACCGTGATGCCACTGGCTTTGACCGGGAAGCACGGTAGCAATGCATTTCGGACTATACCATAAGTTTCCCTTTGCACGACGCAAGTCAATCAAGAATTTATTCTCTTCTCCGCCACCATTACCTGTGCCGGATCCCATCTTTTCATCAAACTCAATGTTATGTTTTATTATAAAATCTTTTTGGAAAGCCATTTGGATTGAATTTGAATGAAGAATCTGGCGGAAACCCAAATGTTGCTCTTTTAATGGATAATCTTTTTGTTTTTCTAAGTCTTTGCGTATTAGATAAAAAAGAATTGCGGCTGATTTTGGATGCTGTTCAAATGCGTTAGTAATAGTTTCGGCGACATTATCTTCAAGTATTTCATCATCATCGCATAATAAACAAACAGCACCCGCCGGGGCATTGGCAATAGCCATATTTCGGCTGCGAGACAGCCCGCGCTCGGTAGTATATATAAAACGGCAGTGTTTTGGCTCGCCGAATTTGTTGACAAAATCAAAATCTTCTATTTTGTCAATATCGCACTGATTTACTACAACGCAGTCGGACTGAATATTGCTGCGTTGCAATATGTCGTGATTATCCTGATGCATACAGGAAATCAGAATGGTAAAAGTCATATTTTTTTTCTTATGAAATGTTGCGCGGAACGAAAGATTGGACCGAAAAAATACTTTGGACTCATTGGAGCATACTTTACTGCTATTTTCAAGGCTCTGATAAACCGAAGATATTTTAAGCAGTCAATAAAAACAGCGGCATAGTGATGTGCGTAAATTATATTCCTGGAGCCTGGGTGCTTTTTGTCAAGTTCATTGATAATGTTGGAAAACTGATTCAGAAATTTCTCCTTGAGCTGTATCAAGTCGTTGCCATGCAGACAGTTTTCTCCGGCGTTGCCGCCCAATACCAACAATGATTTAGGCAAGTAGCCTATTTTATAGCCTTGCGAAAAATACTTGAGTAATAATTCATAATCCTGATGTCGGCGGAACGACTCGTCAAATCCTCCGATGGCGGCCAGTGCTTCGCGGCGGAATTGCAGCGATGGTGTGTACATAGAAGTCATTCCTAAAAGAAGTGGTAATGAGCAGTCTCCTTCGTAGGAAGAAGTTTCCTGGCGAAAACCGTCCGATTCGACTTTGCAGTATACACAATCAAATTCAGGGTGTGCTTCTAAATATTCTGTCTGCTCCTTGATTTTATCCGGTTTGAAGAAATCATCATCATCCAGAAACGCGATGTACTCGCCATTCGAGGCTTTTATGCCCGTATTTCGTGCCGCTGCCCCGTTTTTGTTTGTTTCGTGAATCAGATAATGCACGTTCTTTTGGTCGTGATAACGGGACATGGTTTCTGCTGTGCGTATTTGCGCTTCAGCCCCTTTTCCATTGTCATCAACAACAATTATTTCAATATTGTCGTATGTCTGATTAAGGACTGAATCCAGGGTCCGCCTAAGTCCTCCACGATCTTTGTAAGTCGGGATTACAACCGACACTAATTTTCCCATTGTAATATTGTTTACCTTTTATGATTTCTTTGTTCCATCGGTTCATAGATAGCAAAAGGAAAAGCCAGTAGGCCGGAAGTGCGATAATGGTAATTGAGAATGAGCCATATATAAGATTTTGAAGGAACAATACAGGTATAATAGAAAATGTAAAGTCCCTTTTTATCAATTTGAAAGCGCGGCATATAGCGATGATATTGAATATCAAAAAGATACTTCCTCCGATTATTCCTAAAGCCATGAATTGTTCAATAAAGATATTGTGCACATAGATTTTACCCGGAATGAACAACGATTTGCCGAAAATTGGATTGTCAAGAAACAGATTCCAGCCTTCTGTGTACAAGTTGTCTCGACCGGAAGTATGCTGTGCCAGTCCATCGTCGGAAAATATAGTATCCAATATTCGTTCAAAAGTATGAATGCCGTTTTCTGCTAACATATCGTTTACACTATACAAGACATCTTTCAGTAAGCCGCCGGAAATTATTAGCAAAAGTATTACACCGATAATCCACCACGTATTCTTTGAACGAGCTATATACCAGAAAGCTAAACAAGCAATAAGTGCAATAAACGGACCTCGTGATCCCGAGAGTGCGATGCTCATAAATCCTATGAAGATATATGCTGCGAACATGATGGTACGATAACTTTTTATTCCGTATATCGAAATCAGATATACGGTTATTAGGATTAGCGATGTACCCAAGTGTCCGTATGTGATACTAAAAACGCCAACTCCGCTGTCATATCGTTGATCTATAGTTTTTTCAACACCGCCTCCTATGATTGCCAAGTATGAAAAGGTAAGTGCCGCAAACAACAGTACCGAGATAATCCAGAACGTTCTTTTTATATCAAATCGAAATTGTGTCCTGCTGAAAAATACAGAAGGAATCAGTATTGGGAAAATAAAGAAAAAGAGAACGGTCAAGGGGTGTTTATAAAGGAACATTCCCTCCCAGGGGATAAGATAATCGGCGGATAACCTACACAGTAACATTAACAAATATACAAACAGCAATGGCCAGAACCAGTCCCCTCTATGTCGCTGTAACGGTTCCTTAATCCCCAGAAAAATAAATAGCACGGTAGTAAATAAATATAAAACAATTTGAATTACTGCCTGGCTTGCGAATGTGCTTATATAGTTAGTAAGATTAATTCCGTAGAGGAGCACAAGCAAGACAGTACTGCTCACCGTGTGTTTTTCGATTGGCCTTGGAATATGTAGTTGCATTATTGACTTTGAATTATTGAAAAGGGAAGCGGCAATGCCATAGAATTATTTATCCCAATGATTATTGTCTTTTAAATAAGCCTCTATCTGATGTATAAAATCATCAAAGCCGTTAAACGGTCGTTTCTGGTTCTCAAAAAACTTATCGAAATGCCCTTTTAATCTGAAATCGATGTGTTTATGCATTTCCGGATGAGCTTTTAAATCCTCTTTGTTCATGAAAAGAGCCCATTCTTCATTGAAAACTTCCATTGTCGGCATAACACCGTACCGCTTGTAATAGGCTACGCCATTAAGTATAGCTTCTTCAACACATTGTTTTTTACGTCTTTCATAGTATTCTTCAATTGAACAAATGCGTTTGCATGGTATACCAGCGGCAAGTGAATTGGCTTCAATAGATTTGGTTACTATTGAACCTGCACCTATGCAACAGTTATCGCCAATCTGAACGCCTCGTGTAACCAATACATTTCTTCCGAAAGTACAATTATTGCCAATTTTTACTTCTGCACCCGACGGTATATAATCATGATATAATTCACGAAAGACTCTGGACATAAAGTCATGTGTCATTATCGCGAAGTTATCATTAAAACCGCAATTATTGCCTATTGTTATCAGCCAAGGCCTTGTCAAATCTATTTTTGTGTGATTCGGATACCTGAAAGCTACATTGTCTCCCACAATAACGTCATTATGCCTTAGATACTCGACAAAATTCGACGAAGAATATCTGCCGTAGAAGCTATAGCTCTTTTTATAATCGTGAATGAGAACCCTTATTCTATTTAGCAGATTGTTTAATTTTATCATTGCAGTTAATTATTTATCTTTTTATGATTTTCGCTAATAATGTGTGCATTAATCCCTTGAATATTCTTTTTTCATCGGTATTCAGTACAATAAAATATGAAATGACAGATGCTAATAAACACCCCGATAATATCAAAGAGACTGTTACAACAATGTTGTCTCTAAAAATGGCCGATATCGCCCAATAATAGCAAGCCAATAAAGCTGTTACGAATAGCAGTTTTGCCAATACATTATTACACCAATCTTTTATAGAGAAAGACAATTCCTTTCTTACAACAGGCAATCGTAACAAGGCACTAATTAATTCACATAGCAAATAGCCCGAGAATGCTATTGTTAACGGGACATTGAAATACAATAATACAGCTATCAACGGCACTGTTAGAATCTTAATGGTGTCTACCGTTAATGCATAGAATCTTAGTTTGCCAACAGCTTTATTTATAACGCTCAGTCCTGTTGTTAATTGATCGCTCAGTGTCGTTAGTATGATTATTCGGCATAAATCCACACTGTACGGCGGCACACTTCCCAACCAAAGTTTGAGGATTGTTTCCATATAGAAACAAAGCGGCATAACTGCCATTAGCATCATCAAGTAGCATAACTTGCTCGCAGATTTGGCATAAACAATTGCAGAGTCATGTTTTTTCTCGCCTTCAGATTTTATTATCTGAGGATTAAATGCATTAAGTATTGAGCCAGAGATAAAGATGCATGCGCCATTTATCTGCGCTGCTATGCCATAAGCAGTATTGACTATCGTTCCAAAAAATTTATTCAGGACAACAGCGACACCCTGGCTGCGTCCTAATATCATACATGTGGAGTAGACGACCCAACTTGCGAACCCCGCAATTCTAAGGATAACCTTACTGTCCCATTCCGAAATGCGCGGTAATCGGCATTCTTTGTAATTATAAAAACAGAAAGCCGATAACGCTAAAATATTGAATACACTGATCGACGTCATCAGTATTGCATATTGCACTAATACATTTGAAGAGTTATCTATATAAAGGACAATAATTGCAATAAGTAGCTTTAGGATTCCGTCGCACACATCAACGATTGAAGTATAAACCAAGTTTTGATGAGATATGAGCAAACCGCGAAACGGTGAAGCCATAAACGAACAGAGAACCATGAATATGGCACACCGGTATGTTATCTTAGCTGCATTAATTTGTCCGACCTCGATATTTAGAAAATCATCAAATAAAAACAGACCGGTGATTTCAAGTATTATAAGGACTAATATCGACAGTATGGCATGTAAGAAAAAGATATTGCCAAAAATATTCTTTATTAAGCTAAGGTCGTTTAATCCATGATGATAAGATAAAAAACGCTGGGACGTGGTCGACATTGCATTTGTAATAAATGACAATAACGATACCAGCCCAGCAATCAAAGCATACAACCCGAAGTTGCTGTCTCCCAAAGCTTCCAACACTAAGCGTGTGCTGAAGAACCCCAATATTACATTCGTTATAGTTCTAAAATATTGAGCTCCGGCGTTGACGGCAATGCGGGTATGTTGGTTCATTGTTTTGAATAATTCTAAATTAGAATTTATTATAATCTGCCGTCAATAACTTCGCGGGGGAGGATGCCTTTTACATCATAGATAACTCCATCTGTAGGGTTAGCGAGGCATGAACGAACATCAATTTCTTTGAACTGATCATGGCCAACTGCAAGAATTACGGCATCGTATTTATCAACTGGCTGTTCAGATGTGATTTCAATATCATATTCATGTTTTACTGCTGCCGGATTTGCCCACGGGTCATAAATTGTGATGTTGGGAGTATATTCTCGTAAGGTATGATAAATGTCTACGACTTTGGTATTGCGGATGTCAGGGCAATTCTCCTTGAAAGTGATTCCAAGAATAAGAATTTTCGCATCCTTGACTTTTACACCTTTCATATTCATTGCCTTGATAGTTTGATTGGCAACGTATGCGCCCATACCATCATTGAGACGACGCGCGGAGAACATCACACGGGGAAGCACACCATAAACCTGAGCTTTTTGAATCAAATAATAAGGGTCAACCGAGATGCAGTGTCCACCGACAAGTCCGGGAGAAAGTTTGATAAAGTTCCACTTTGATGATGCAGCTTCAATAACATCATGAGTATCAATTCCCATTGCATTGAATATCTTTGCCAATTCGTTCATGAAAGCGATGTTGACATCGCGCTGAGAGTTCTCGATAATTTTCGATGCCTCTGCTACCCTAATAGAAGGGGCTTTGTGCGTACCATTGACAAGGACAGAATTGTAAACTCCATCTACGATATCGGCAATCTCGGGAGTCGAGCCAGAGGTTACTTTCTTGATTTTCTCGACAGTATGGAGTTTGTCGCCGGGATTGATACGCTCTGGGGAATAGCCGGCGAAGAAGTCCTCGTTGAATTTTAGACCGCTTACACGTTCAACAACGGGAAGACATTCCTCCTCGGTTACACCCGGGTATACGGTGGATTCATAAACTACTATATCGCCTTTACCGATAACCTTACCAACAGTTTCAGATGCACCCCAAAGCGGTTTAAGGTCAGGACGGTTATTTTCATCAACAGGAGTAGGAACTGCTACAACATAGAAATTACAATTGCGTATTTTATCAAGGTCTGTTGTACAAACAAAACCGTGGTTCTTTATAGCATCCTGAAGCAATTCATCTGATACTTCAAGAGTCGCATCATGACCCTCCATCAGGGCATCCACACGCTTTTGATTCATGTCAAATCCTACAGTAGGATATTTAGTAGAAAACAGACGGGCTAAAGGCAGTCCAACGTAGCCGAGACCGATTACGCAAATTCTAATATCTTTTTTCATTTGTATTGGTGAATTATTATTGTTTTTCAAATCAAGATCCGTTGCAATAATGATTTGCAACGATTATAAATATTTTGCACAAATGTATTCGCCTGAAATAGGGAGTGAGGAATCATTGGGGCGCGACAAGGGGTTCCGGCGGGATGACGGAACGCGGTTGATTGGCGGTGTTGTCAGTTGGCTTTGCGGAGCTGGCGGGCGTCTTTGGAGACGGTCCACTCGAAGCCGGTGTCATTGAGCTGGAGACGGTAGATTGTGCGGCCGTCGGACAGAGGCTTCTGTATTTTTTCGATTGTAGCGGTGTAGTTCTGGAACTCTCCGCCTATGATTACGACGGTGTCGCCTTCTTTGAGTGATATTCCTCCGATGGGTGCTACCTGATATTCGGGCGTGAAATGGCCGATGGCTTCCTGAAATACTTCAAAGGCGCGCTGTGGCACGGACACAAAGGGATCGCCGGGCTTGCCGGTCGTGGTATAGCACCAGGCAAGGTCGCCAATGACGCGGAAGATGGGCAACACCTCGGTTTCACGACATTTGAAGAATACTATGTCGGGAATTACGGGGGCGTCTTCGGCAACTACTTTCTTACCGATTTTGCGATAGATTACGTCGCGCGGATAGAATAATTCGGGACGGTTGATTTCTTCGCGGAACAATGCGAAGCGACTGTCGAGCTGTTCGAATTTTACGCGGGGACGCAGTCGCATCACAAACCATCGCATTGGGGCTACGACGAATGTACGGCCTACGGCGAGGGCTGTCTGTGTTCGTTCGGCATCGGTGAGTTCGGCAGGTGAACACAGCGAAAGCGCCGGTAAGCCGACCGGGGTTTTATCAAGCATTCCGAGAACGGTTCCAGCGGATGTGCCTGCGGACAGTGCCGCGTATGCCCAATATGTCTGAACTGTCTCATCCGGACTGCCGAACATAGATATATAATGATGCTGAAAGAAATCAGACACGCTGGCATCTACGACTTTCGCGAGTTGGCGTGCCGTGAGCATGGTCTGGTCGAGTTTGAAAACGAATTTTCGCCGCGGGTCCACGTTTCGCCGAACAATGGAAAGGCTTTCCTGGTCGAGCGTCCCGATGTCCTGACGCCTTAGGCGGGCAACCTGCATCAGCGGCATACATCCGTTAATCAATGAGAACAGAATCATGTCCATCGCCGTATAGTTGGTTCCCGCCTGCGAACCGGCAGGGATTGTGAGCGAACGCAATTTAGCGAGCGATGCTTTGTCGGGGCCGACGGTCCATATCCGGCCTTCATCCGCAACGATGGTGCCCTTTATCTCACGGAATTCGCCGGTAGGTTCGACGATACCGTTTTTCACCGCGCGGGAATACAATCCGCTGAGGGCTTCGAAATACGCCACAGCCGATTTCCACGCCAACCCGTTGACACGTTGGAACACGAGCCATTCTCTGACTGCCTGCAACGGCGCCTCATCGAATGAATGGTTTCTTGATTTGAGGAAGGATGTGAGCGAACTCAGAGCCCTTTTAGCCATCGAAGATACTTTTCGGTCGCCTCCGAGCACCTCAGACTCGAAAAACCCAATCAAACCAGCAGCGTTATTTTCTTTATAATCAAGCATTCGCAAAATACGCTGCTCCTAACATTTCAAAAGATGGACACACGAAATCGCTTCCCTCCAATTTAGCATTTTCAAGCTATAACAGAGGTTAGCGCCACGTATTTCAATGAGATTGCTCACCGCAAGAAAGTGAAAAATCGTTCATTTCAGGAACCGAACTCCGACGTGCAGAGAACTCTTCCGGCCACAAAATTAGCTATAATAACTCAATTATGCAAATTTCGAAGCGGCCATGTTCGTGCTTAAAGCGGGAACAACGAACTTGGAGCAGGGTCTTTCAAGATTACTTTGCCATCAGAATCGAGCAAATAAAATGTAGGCATCGCGGCAAAGAAATAGATATCGTCGGTCTCGAGCGCATCGAGTGCAAAAGCGATTGTCCAGTCTTTCGGCATATCAGCGGCATCGGCTCGCCAGGCGTTTTGTGTTCCGTCTACAGCAACGGCAAGCACGGAAATATCTTCGGGCAACTCGGCCGCGGCAAGCGATCTGCGTATGCTATGGCAGTTTTCGCATGCAGGATCATAGAACATCAGCAATGTGCGCCCTTTGCCAAGGGCGTTGTACATGGTTGACTGGCGCCCGTCGAGTGTCAGAAGCCTGAAATCAGCAGCCATCGTTCCCGGACGGTTCATGGCAATGCGCTCAAGGCGGCTGTCTATCTGCATTCTTCGGTCGGCATAGAGTTTACTATCCGCCTGCAAGGCATTGAGCCAGTGCTCGTACAGCTTCTCGGAACGCATGGGTGAATTCGGATCTTCGAGGTATCTGTCGGATACATATTCAAGGAGTTCGAAGGCTGCCTGTACCCGTGCGGCTCGCTCCACAAGATTGCGCATGGCAGCCGCTGCATCTGCCGGCTCTGTAATATCGAGGACAGAGAGATAGTTCACAAAACTCTGCTCCATGAACGCGGTATCAAGCGCTTCGCTATCGACCTCAAAATCAAGCATATCCCAAAAATGCAACGAAAGATACGCCGCGCGCGACTGAGGCGTGCGCAGACTATCCGGCAGGGAAGGCAAAGGAAGTTCTGTCATCGGTTCGGCTTTCTCCTGTACTTTCGCAGCCTTGGTACCGTTTCCACATGCAAACATACACAAGGCAAGCATAATACAAAATGAAATGCGACGAAAACGTACCATAAAATTATTATAAATCATATATTCCTAAGTCTTTATATGTACACTGCCCCGCCCTTTTAGTCGCGGCGAAAAATATCGCGGGTATAAACCTTATCCTGCACATCGTTCAGCGCCGGAGCATAGCGGTTAGCAATTATTGCATGGCTCATGTTTTTGAATTTTTCGAGGTCGTTCACAACCAGGCTTCCAAAGAATGTGGTTCCGTCCTCTAACGTCGGCTCGTAGATAATCACCGTAGCACCTTTGGCTTTTATACGTTTCATAACACCCTGGATGCTGCTCTGGCGGAAGTTGTCGCTGTTGCTTTTCATTGTCAGCCTATATACACCTATCACACATTCTTTTTCGGGTGCGTTCCCATAGCTGTTGGCAGAGTAATAATCGTAGTATCCAGCCATTTTCAGCACCTGGTCGGCAATAAAATCTTTACGCGTACGGTTGCTCTCCACAATTGCGCTCATCATGTTCTGTGGCACGTCGGCGTAGTTCGCAAGAAGTTGCTTGGAATCTTTCGGCAGACAATAGCCGCCATATCCGAACGACGGGTTATTGTAATGTGTTCCAATACGCGGATCAAGGCCTATGCCTTCTATTATCGCCTTACTGTCCAAGCCTTTGACTTCGGCATATGTATCCAGTTCGTTGAAATAGCTTACCCGCAGCGCCAAATAGGTATTGGCGAACAGCTTCACGGCCTCCGCCTCCTTTATCCCCATAAATAATGTAGGGATGTCAGTTTTTATAGCGCCCTCCCGCAACAACCTGGCAAACACTTTGGCTGCCTGCTCCATCGCGGGTATGTCGGTTACTGCAAGAATTGCCCGATTCTCCTCGGCGAATTCAGGCTTGTCTATTATCTTGGGAATACCGGCGATGATACGCGAAGGGTAAAGATTGTCGTACAAAGCCTTGCTCTCGCGCAGGAACTCGGGAAAAAACAGCAGATTGAGCCGTCGAGACCCAGCTGCGGCATATTTCATATAAAGCGAGTGACAGTATCCTACCGGAATCGTAGACTTTATCACCATAACGGCATCCGGATTCACGGTCAGCACCAGGTCAATCACATCTTCTATACAGTGAGTATCGAAGTAATTTTTCACCGGATCGTAATTGGTAGGAGCGGCAATAACGACAAAGTCGGCATCGCGGTAAGCTCCGGCTCCATCAAGCGTCGCTGTCAAATCCAAATCTTTCTCTGCAAGATATTTCTCGATGTATTCATCTTGAATGGGCGATACGCGGCGGTTGATTTTTTCAACTTTATCGGGTACGACGTCCACGGCAGTAACATGATTATACTGCGCCAGCAGAGTAGCTATCGAAAGACCAACATAGCCTGTACCGGCTACGGCGATATTGTATCGGTTCATAATTAAATCGCGCTGAAATTGCCGTAAAATTACTAAAAATATCACATATACCAATTGCGATAGGATGATATTCTGTTCTGACAAGGTATGAAAAGTTTCTTTGCTTTCATACAATTATATATAAAACCTTTCAGAGAATAAAAATCGCGAGAGACAACAATATCGTTTTTAGCGTTTATCTTTTGAAAAATATGCAACAAGGATTGGCAATACACAGCTTATAATTCATTAAAGTGATGATAATTTTCGTAAAGCAATTATAATACCGGTTATATGTCTTTATATCGTTGTTTAAGCAATTGGTAATCCCTCTGATTGAATTGTTGTTTCATGTTGCTGATTACGCTCTTTTCTGTTTCCGGACTCCAATAAATACGCAATTGTTCTCTCGTTCGTGTTATGGCGGTATAGAATATGTTGTGTGTGATCTGTTGCTCTACATCCGGCGATATCACAACCTTGACAGATTTATATTCCAGTCCTTGAGCTTTATGGATAGAAACAGCATATGCTATCTGAAAAGGTACTACGACATATTGATTATTATCATCGTCACCGTCAATATCAGTATTCTGGTCAATCCATATTCGGATTCTTGTGCCTGTATTATCTTGAGCAGATCCTATATATTCTATTTCAGTATTTTCAAGATCAATATCTGTCAGCACACGGTCTACATCGATGGTGAAATATATTCTGGTATCGGAAATTTCAATATTACTGATTCTTCCTTTTAGATTATTGTACAGAAATGGTGAAAAGCGTGTACTTTCTCTGAATAATATAGGATCATTTATTTTATACACTTTAACACCCCATTTGACGGGTGGATTAGGATTATTAGTCTGTAAAAAGCGATTTATATTATTAATACCATATAAACCGCTATAATTAAGACACAGGACAATTTCATCGGTATCCGCCGGAGTGAAAACACTTTCGTCTAGTGTATGGGAATAACCCTCTCTCGTTAGGAACTCAAGCATTTTATTAGATAATGTTCTGACCTCTGTCCACACTTTAAGGAGTTCGGGAATATGAGTTCGGTACGGCCGTTCAAGTTTAACCACATTACTGCCTCTGAAGTGACTCTCACATATACCAAACCAATTTCCAAAATTAATAGATTCAATCTGATACATATCACCGACAAGTACAAGCATACGAAACGCATTGCGCCTAAGAATTGTTACCATATCTGAGTTACTGACGGTGCTGCATTCGTCAATGAAAAGAATATCGCAATTATCAATACCTCTGGAATTATATGAAGCTATAGTCCGAAATTCGGTATTAGGTGCATTGACTTTTCTCCGCAGGTTATCAACGGCCGGATTAGTATTTGCCAGATACAATTTGCTGTAAGTATCAAAAACGAGCGATAACAAATTGATAAACGTTGATTTGCCAGTTCCAGCAGCTCCGAACACAAATACAACTTTTGAGTTGGAAAATACGTTTCGTAGTGCATTGATCTTTTCGCTACAATCAACTATCATGCCTGAATTATTCAACCAACTGTCTACTTTTGCAGTGTAATTGCTTATTCCTTTATTAGCAAGATTCTTTAAACCACATATGATTTCATGAACAATTAAATCATATCCATTAATGAAAAAGTGTCGACCAAATTCCTCAATCCGTGAGGACTGATGACCTTTATATAATTGTGCATTGTATTTATCTGCCAAAATACGAATATCATCAAAGCAACTTAACTCAGATTCTGGAGTGTATAGCATACCTTTATGCTCAGCATTGCTTGCAAGACGTCGGGCCAAAAATTCAGGTTCATGTCCTTTGGACGGTATTGCTCTGATTACATCGGCAATCATGGGATTATGCCCCGCAAGCGAGAAACTGAACGGGAGACAGTCAAACGGCTTACATTTACGGCTCAGATACAAACGGGACAATATAGTACACGGACTTACGGATAGCTGTGATCTTATTATCTTGTTATTCATCCTAAGCATCAGATATCTGATTATATTGGAACCTTCGGAGTTTTTCTTTATTATTGAACGGCTGCGTTTCAATAATGTGGCAATATTTCTGGTTTTAGCACCGTTCAAAATATTTATAATGAATCTATTAAACTCTGAATCGCTATAATCCATTATGTCTGTAAGAGTTACACGGTTATCGTGAAGATAAAACATCAGGTTGTAATACTCTTTTGTTCGGTTAAAACTTAACGGAATGTTTAGGATTTTGCTAAAATTATTGAGCTCACATAATCTTATGGATGGTATCCAGTCAATTATAATCATTAACGGCATATATACACCGTGTATCAATATCCGGGTAGAAGCCAAGCGCATATTGACAGCATAAAACGGCAAAATTTCCTGTTTTGTAAAAGCAATCAAACGTTCGGATTTTTCATCGCTTTCACCAGCCAATGTAAATGTTATTTCATAATAAATGTTTTCATTGACAAAAAAAGGTTTGATATTCTGAATGTAAAATTTATTTTCATCGGTCAATATATTGACCATATCCAAATTTTCTATTTTTTCTGCTATTGCATTATAATAAACTGCAAAATCTTCATCGGTATTAAGCGGAAATTTATAAAGATTATGCAGTATTTTCATACAAAATTCTTCTTTCATCAAATTCTTGAGGCGCAACAGATATTCATAGTATTTCAGCATTAGCCGTTCCGAGCTATTTGGATCAAGAGTGTAATGGGAAGCAGAAATTTGCAAATAACTATATAATTCTTTTATGAAAGCGTATTTCCCTGCCAATGGCATATTGCTGGCGGCCTTAATATTTTCATAATAAGCATCTTTCTGATGTCCTCCGCGAGAAAAATAAATTTTAACGCAAATGTGATCTACCAGATTTCGCAGCTGCGACAAAATATTTATGGCAGTAAGATCGCGATTGTCGCGATTTGATTCATCCAAGTTACGACAGATAGCATTATCAATATTATATATATGTTGTTCACAGGTCATATTAAATAGTATTTAAATAATCGTCATATAAATAGAGTATTATCCGATATTCATAAACATCGATCAATACATTGAATCCGGTGTCCACAATTATCACATAAACATCACAAAGATAGTGATAAAACTCGAAATTTTCTATCTATAAATATTTTCATGGTCAAACATCCCTGAATCTCAACAAAATCAAAGATAGCCATTCATAAAGAAACTGCGCCGGAACGGAGGTTTACGGCGCAGTTTCAGAATTTATAGGTTGCTTTTTATTTTACCGAAAAATGGTATGCGCAGTGAGAGGTATAAGTTTCACCGGGGCGAAGAACAGCCGAGGGCCATTCAGGCTTGTTGGGTGTATCGGGGAAATGCTGTGTTTCGAGGCAGATGGCAGTGCGCTGGTTATATTTTATATCGTGCTTGCCGGTAACGGTGCCGTCGAGGAAGTTGCCTGTGTAGATTTGTATGCCGGGTTCGTCGGTATATACCTGCAACAGGATACCTGTTGCGGGGCAATATACCGAGGCTGCCTCGACTGTAAAATCACGGTTGGTATCGAGCACCCAGTTATGGTCGTAGCCATTGCCGTTTTTAATCTGGTCATAGTCGGTACGCTCTATTTCTGCTCCAATCATCTTTGCTTTGGTAAAATCCATCGGAGTGCCGGCTACGGGTATTATCTCTCCAGTGGTCATGAATGTAGAGTCTACAGGAGTGAATGTGGAAGCGTTGACAGTCAGTTCCTGATCGGTAACGGGACATGTGGGATCGCCGGAGAGGTTGAAGTACGAATGGTTCGTCAGATTTATTACAGTCGGTTTGTCTGTCGTGGCGGTGTATGCGATGTCGATTGTGTTGTTCGGAGTAAGAGTATATGTAACCGTTGCATGTACATTTCCGGGAAAGCCGTTGTCGCCGTCAGGCGAGTCCATAACGAGTGTCAACGAGCTGTCGGTACTTGCTGCCACTTTATAGACACGGTACTGCCAACCGAGTGTACCCATCTCGCCGCCGCCGTGCAGGCAGTGGCCGAAATTGTTCTGCGGCAGCTGATAAGTAACGTCGTCAATCGTTATTTTACCCTGATTGATGCGGTTGGCATAACGGCCGATGGCAGCGCCGAAATCGCTCAGATTATTCTCGGGGAAATAGGCCTGTATACTGTCGAAACCGAGCACGACATCTTTGAATGCACCGGTCTTGTCCGGCATCATCACCGACACGATACGGCCGCCGAAATTTGTGATGCACACTTCGGCGCCATTGGCATTTGTAAGAGTATAAAGCGCTGTTGTATCGCCGTTGAAAACAGCATTGAATTTTTCGGGGTCAAGACCTGATTTAGTCAAGTTTACCTCTTTACTTGTCGTACACTGCACCGTAGCCATTGCAATAGCGGCGGCGCCGAGCAGTAATAATGTTTTTTTCATTGATAATATATTTATATGGTTGTTAATTACTCATATACACCGAATTCATATATGCGGGTATTGCCTGCGCCACCGGCCTGTTCGGGCTGAACGACAAGCAGCCGCAGATAACGGGTATCGACAGGCTCCACAAGTCGTTTGTTAAATACATTCTTGCTGTTGCCTACCATGTGATCTATGGTACGCCATTCCTCGTCGGCGCTGTTGCGTGCCTGCAGCAGGCACGATACCGTGATATACATCGGCGTCTCTTTACCGGCATTGAGCAGCGACCAACCGCCAATGCTTCGAGGAGTTCCGAAATCGCATTCCACATAACTCGGAATACCGCCGACATCGCACCATTTGGTATCGGGATTGCCATCGCATATAAACTGCGGTTTTTCCTTATTGTTCACGTATCCCGACCACCCCGTGATATGTTCGGGCCGCAGAAAGCTCTCGGGTGCAGTTGTGCCTTCTGTAGCCGATTTGCTGTTGTTACCCACGATTGATGTGCGGAACAAGGGGGCGAGCGCCGCAGTTTCATCGAAAGCGTCTTTTGCAAAGGTAGCGGCAAAAATTACTATATCGCGGTTATCCGGCAGCACAACGGTCCTGGCGTCGGCAGGTATATCTATGCAATACTTAAACATATATGTATACTCGTAAGGGTGGTCGCCCTGATACGAATGACGGTGTGTTCCCACGAATGCCACTTCATCGTCAAGCATATAACCATCGGTATGTCCCGTATGCCCCCACTGGCCAATAAAGCCTGTATACGACGGGACAGTGATTTCCGCCGCATTGCGGCCGACAGTAAAAGTACCCGCAGCAGGATTGCTGTCGCTTGCTGCGGCGGCCAGGATATACAGTTTATCGTAGCCGCCATCAGGAACGGCGATAGTATCACCGCTGCACATCTTTCCGTTGAGCAGCTGTTTGTTCTCAATGTCGAAAGGTACACCAGACACCACAAGAGTATCTGGAATTAGCTCTCCCGCATAGCCGTAGCCATTATGGAAATCGGCAGCTCCGCGGAAACAGTTCCAGCTGAAGCACTTTTTGTCTAAAGCAAGGTTTACAGGAAGGAACTTGCCCTCCGGCACAGCCACAGCAGGAACAAAACGTACTTTATAAGTTCTGACGCCGTTTGGCACTACCGCCACATTCAGTTTTGCACCGTCAAAAGTTGCCGTACCTATGGTTTTCTCAGTACCGTCGGCCTCGAAAGCGGCAGTCAGAGGCTGCGCGAAGGTTACCGTACCGGACGCGCCTTTGCCCGAAGTATCGTAGAGGCGGATTATATATTCATCTGATGCCTCGGCTCTCTTGAACGCCTTAACGGCCAATGCGTCGTTATCGACAGACAATACCGAGAACTGCTTCCCGAGTTTACCGGCATGGCGACTTACAGCAAAAGCCTTTATGCGCTGATTCAGCACATCGGCACCATTGCAGGCAGCTGATTTATCCAGCGCGCCGGCATGGCCGCGAAGAGAATATGTAAAAGTATGATAGCCTAAATCCTGATGGTCCTGATAGGGATAGTGGTGGTCGGTTCCCGGTGTATGCAGCAACGTCAGGCGGATGGTGTTGTTATCAGGTTTGTCCCATCCATATTTGCAGTCGTTCATCACGGTAACACCATAGTCGCCGCTGCGGTCGGTAAGATCGGCCCAGCGCTGAGCATAAACTTCGTAGGAGTTGGGGCGATTGTTACCGCGCTCTACAGTGCCCAGCCCAAGGTCGTAACTTGCCACGTCGTTATCCACAGACAGAGGGAACTCAGCCTTGACAAGGGTGTTGGAACTGTTCCAGTCCACCTCGTTATAGAAATCGATACGGTCGGCAAGGGCGCCTTCATAAAGGCGCACATACTGTTTAAAGCGGGACTCGCCAAGAGACTTTTCCACAAGTACCGTCGACCGCAGAGGCCCGTTCTCAACAAGTGTAACGCTGACATCGCCGATAATAGATTCAGGCTCGCTGTCGAGGGTCGTTTTCATCACTTCCCAAGCGGGCCAGCGGGATGAATAATTGTTTGTAAAAGCGGCAAGACGGATTGTTTTGCCAGCCTTTACAAGTTCGCGGCCGACAACCTTATCGAACAGCGAGACAATATCGCCACTATCGTTGAAGGTTATGCGGTAAACGGAATTTTCGATAGTGTGTACATCATCGCCATCCTGCTGACGGCCTTTACCCGAAAGCCTGATATCATATACAGCATAGCCGTTGGCGGGTACAGTAGCTTCTACAAGAATGCGTGCCCGGCCTTCCTGCCAGCCAAGCACCTGAGCGTTGGCCTGACTGCCATCATGCGCTATGGCCTTCACTGAGGACGGACGATACTTCGCCGGTATTTCAAATTCAACCACATCCGTGCATTCATGACCAAGCGCGTTATAAAGCACCACCGGTGTCCCCTTGGTTCGGGTATCGAGTTGCGATGCAACGGCAGCAACACCGTGGCTTATGATATCGGAGAATTTTTTCAGAGACAGCAGTTCGTCGTTCCAGGAAAATTCATATGCTCGCGGTATCGACGTACCGGTAAGGTCGTCGTGGAACTGATGATAAATGAAACGGCGCCAGTTTTCCGTGAGAGCATCGCCGGGATATGTTGCAACGCCAAGCGCGGCAGCTGTGGCCGAGGCTCGTTCAGCAGCATCGCCAAGCAACTCGTTCTGCCTATTGTATAGTTTCATGGCAGCCTGCGATGTGTAACAGCCTGTGCCATGTACATCCATCGTAAGTTCGCCGCTGTAACGTGGCAACTCGGGATGTGCCGAGAAAGGCAGATAGTCCTTATATAACTGGTCGCTCGCCACGCTCAGTATATCTAAACTTCCTTTCTTGCAGCGGGCGCGTTCTACCGCGTCTACCGACGATATTGTCGGAGAACCGCCTGTATCACCCGTGCCATAGTACTGCATGAACGCCCCAAGCGAATTATCGCCGCAGCGGTCCTTCAGCATTTTGTTCTCGGTAAGGTCCTCAATATCCCATGCCTGCACATATCTGTATCCGTGCGCCATCATGATTTCCGACCCGTCGACACCCTGCCACACGCCGACATTGAACGGATATTTTTTATCTCCGTGGAACGGATTCTCGCGCCAGCCGAGTTTCTGCGACGAGAAGCCAATCAGGCCACAGTGTGCCGCCACCGTCGGCAACGTCCAGCCGAAACCAAAACAGTCGGGCAGAAAAATATCTGTACTCTCCACACCGAACTCATCGCGATAGAACTGCTGGCCGAGCATAATGTTGCGTATCAGCGATTCAACCGAGGGCACTATCACATCACAGGCATCCCAGCTTGCGCCCGAAATGTGCCAACGGCCATCGCGGATATGCTTTTTAACAATTTCGTACTCGTATGGATAATACTCCTTCATCCACGAATACTTTATACCTCCCTCGAAATTGAATATGTAACCCGGATATTTATCAAGCAGGCTCAGATTCTGGTGCAACGTGTTACGGACAAACGTACCGATGGTTGTCTGCACGTCCCAGTTCCACTGCGTATCCAGATGCGCATTGGATACCATATACACTTTAGTCGGTTCTGTACCGGCGTTTCCGGCGGCGGAGACGCTCAACGCCACTCCGGCAAAAACAGCAGCAAAGAGTCGGGTATTCATCATCTTATTTTGTCGGTAATGCTTTAATTATTTTCGATGTATCTACGCGCAGCCCCGGCTCCTCGTCAATAAAGTCTATCGGAGCGATGTACATTTCGCGGTGATGAATCTTTCCGGGCTGGTTATGCGCGTGAAAAACTATACGCATCTGCCCATTCTTGTCGGTAAAGATGGCGCTGTGCCCCACCCCTTCAAGATGTCCGTGCTCCTGGAATTCCGGCGTGCGCAAAATCCGGTTGTTTTCGGGTTTGGTCCAGGGACCATAAGGGCTTTTGGATGTTGCGACTGCAACATTATATTCGGGATTGGGGAACCCGTTTCCCGAGTAGGTCATATAGTAGGTATCGCCGCGCTTGATAACAAACGACCCTTCGTTCACACGGTCGGTCTCCCAAGGCATGCTGCTTTCTACGCACAGAGTAAGAGTGGAAGGGTCTATCGATGTAAGGTCCGGATTCATACGCGCCACCCATATCTTGTAACCATCGTGCATTATACGGTCGAAAAACAGATAGGGTGTACCGTCCGTATCAATAAACAGCGATGTATCGATAGCTTTCTCGCCGGCAAGCATCGGCTTTTTCTCTTTTTGAACAAAAGGCCCGAAAGGCGAGGACGCCTCGGCAACACAAATGTGTTCGTCCGCAGAGTAATACATCAGATAGCGGTCGCCTATGCGATATACTTCCGGAGCCCAGAACCAGCGTGTGCCGTACGAGTCGGGAGCACGCAGTACAACACCTCCGGGGGTCCAGTTTTTGAGGTCGTTGGAAGTATAAACCTCGATCTCTCGCTCTTTTTTCGTACCGTAGGCATAATATGTATCGTCGTCAAGCAATATGAACGGATCGCCGAATTCCACGCCTGCGACATGGGGACCCATATCGACAGACGCCTTGCTCTCCGGTCTACTTACCTTTACTGTGTGCGTGCCGGCGCTGTATATGTTTTCCTGCTTTTCAAACGGAATCAGTACCTTTGCCCGTGCGCCTTCAGGAACGGTGAATGTCCATATCCAGTCGTCTCCATCGTATTTCCAATGACTTTCGATCACACCTGCCGGCGAATGGTACTCGGCATCAAGCGAGCCAAGCCGGCGGTCGGGAACAGGGCGCATTACAATGGTTTTGAATCCAGGGTCGGAAGGATCGGCAGCGATACCTGCAGCCGTTTCCCAAAGCCACTCGCACACGCAGCCATAAGCATAATGATTAAAACTGTTCATGCCTGCCGGACCCATGCCGCGGTCAAGCATGTAGCTGTTCCAGCGCTCCCATATTGTGGTGGCACCGTTATCTATCGAATATAGCCAGCTTGGGTTGTTGCGTTGGAAAAGAAGGTCGTAAGCGATATCGGCCATACCGTTCTCAGTAAGGACAGGCATAAGGATGGAAGTACCCAGGAAACCGGTCTGCAAACAGTTGCCGTGGTCGGCAAAATTGTCGCGGAGCCTCTGAATCATGTTGTCCTTTGCCTTCCCGCTGACAAGACCGTTGCGCAGAGCAAAGAGTGCCGGCGTCTGCATAGTGTTGAGAATAGGAGTTCTGAACGTGCCGTCAGGCATCATGAAAGTTCGTGTAAGATATTCGCGGGCCTCTTTTGCAGTACGTTCGAGGGCCGTGGTATCACGACCTGTCGCACGGGCCATATCTATCATCATTTCAGTATCTGTCAGCCAGTACGAAGCACTCAGATAATTCCAATAATCGTAAGCTTCGGGGCGCACACACGTATTGCCGTTGTCGTCCTGCATGAATATTCCGCCTCCACAGCTTTCGAGGGGTTCGTAACTGAGCCAGTCGGCCCACTGATAGTCGCCGTTTTCGCCACGCAGGCAATGATGATTATATTTGGTGGATGATATATGATTGTGGAACTTCATCATCGCGTTCCAGTTCTCGTTAACAATGGCAGTGTCGGCAAACTGTTTCCACACCACCCAGGGCACGATTATTCCGGCGTCAGCCCATCCGAGACGCGCATAGTCGTTAGTGCCGGCGCCATACTGTGCCAGCGGAGCGACACCGGGGAAGCTGCCTGCATTGTTCTGTGTATCGCGCATGTCGCGCATCCATTTATGGAAGAAACGGCGTGTATCAGCAAAGAATGTACCCGTTTCAGCAAATACCTGTGTGTCGGCAGTCCAGCCAAGGCGCTCGTTGCGCTGGGGGCAATCGGTAGGGACGGAGAGATAGTTGGAGCGCATACCCCATATCGTGTTGGAGATAAGTTTATTAATCAATTCGTTGCCAGTGGTAAGATACCCAGTCTGCATGCTCTTTGATATCGATGTTACCGGAATGGAACTTATCGAGCGTATGGTTACGGGGTTATCGGCTGTAAGGGATACGTATCTATAACCGAAGAACGTGCGGTCAGGACGGTATTTAACCATCTTGTTACCGGTGCCGAAAGTATAGTCGACGCGCATGCCATCGTCGGGAACTCGCAGATTTCGGCGGTGTACGCTGCCTTCGGGACCATCCATTCCACGGCTCTCGGCACCATTACCGTCGTTGAGCAATTCTGCAGGTAGACAGCGGAGCGTCGTGCCTTCCTTGGCCTTGAATTCAAATTCGGGGACTGCCGCGCAGTTCTGTCCGAAATCAACCACAATAGTCTCGCCCGGCATAAGCGTCATGTTTTTGCCGCCGGGATATTCTCTGACTATTTTTACCTTACCGTGCTCGTTGTTGGAGGCTCCGGTAATACCCTGCCACTTGTATGCCCGCACAGGTTTCAGAGCAAGGTCTTCGCGGAAATAGATTTCCGCGCCGTCCGAAGGAAAAATCTGACCGGCAAATTCGGTATTGACCTCTGGCGCGGAGAGCTTTTCGGGAGTATCGAAGCCTGACGGGATACGGGCATCATACTCCTCGCCGTCGAATATGGCCGAGTGCTGTACCGGGCCGGCGATACCGGCTTTCCAGGACATTGTGTCCGTACCGTAATATTCGCGTTTCCCATCGGCAAAAGTCAGTTCTATCACACCACGGAAAGCAGGTTTGCGGCCTGTCATCCCCTCCTGTCCACCGGGAGTGATAATTTTATCAGCCCACCATCCGGGGGTGGACTGAACAGCAAAAACATTTTCCGCTCCCGAAGTACGGCGGATAGCGTCGGTGATGTCGTATGTATACGACAGCTTAGTTTTGCCATAATGTGTAAAGCCAGGCTTTAATATTTCATCGCCGACAGTTTTTCCGTTGACATACAAAGAATATACACCAAGACCGGTGGTCATCCAACGGGCCGAGACAACTTTTGCAGGGTTCTTAATCTCGCAAAGGAACCACGAAGCGCCATCGGCAGCACGTTCGTTTCGGCCTTCTATCCGTCCGGTAACTACTGGTGCGTCGGCAGCGGAAATCCATTGCGAATATTGCCAGAGAGAATCTGGAAGAGCGGTGGTAAGACGACCGTTCGCGATTGTCCCGGCATGGGTAAATGCCGAGCCGGACGCCAGCGCAAGGAAAATTACTGCAGGATATTTAAAATTTAAGGTCATAGCAATGTATTTATAATGATGTGTTGCAAATTTAGCTTTTTTAATCTTTATATATCCAGCAAAAATGTTCAAATTTTGAGAATATTTGTTCACACACCTCACCACAGGCCTATACAAGCGGTTGAACGGTTTTTTCTTATCTTTGAACAGATTGTATGATGAATTTTTAGCGCGATTGAGCTAAATTTGCAATAAAAACATATCAGTCCATGAAAAAATTTATAACAGCAATGCTTATCGCAGCGTTATCAGGCGCCTCGTTTTCGGTGGTCTCTCAAGAGAGAATGATACGCATCCACAAGACCGACGGAACGTCGACAGTGATGAGTGTTGCCGAACTCCAGAAAATCAGTTTTCTCGCCCCCGGCGTAACCGGCAAAGGCATTACACTGAATATTACCGACAGCACACCGGTCGCTGTCCTTTTCAGCGCAGAACCGGCAATAGCTTTCGACAGCGACTGCCTTCGGTTGAGTTCCATCGGCTGGAGCGAGCCTGTAGAAGTGCTGTTCGACAACGTTACAGACATCACACTCGGTACTGTCGCATCGGTAGCAACCGTAAGCGACACCGGCATCCAGTGCCGAATCAGCCCCGGCCAGGTGATTTTCAGTGGTATTCCGCAAGGCATCTCCGCACAAGTTTTCACATCCGGTGGCAAAGCCGAAGGCATATACCAGACAACCTCCGGCGAACTTCTTCTGAGCCGGTCGCAGCTCCCTGCCGGGCTGCACATTGTACGCATCGGCTCATTTTCCGCTAAAATAATCCTATGACACCTTTATATATGAAATATCTGCTCACACTTTCCTTAGCGTCGCTTTTCGTGTTCAATGCCGGCGCTCAGGATATCACAATGCTTACATACCACTCCGATGGCGAAATAACCGCCTCGGCTGCCGATAATCTCACAAAAATCACTTTCGAAAACAACGACGTGCATCTCACTGCCGACGGCGACCGTATCCTCGAATACGACGAAGTGGACTGGCCCGACGACAGACTGCTACCCCGCATTCCGGCTCCGGACAAACGTGTATATGCCCTTGATATGAACGCGGCAGGTCTCAACGACCAGGAACGTGTGATGTTCTCCGTACTTCAGGGTCTTGTCAACCGCTCACGCGCACGCATATTACTCTATCAGGGCGACGAATCAAGAAATACATGGCCGGCAGCACACAATCTGCGCAGAAATGTATCAACAATAAGCGCACGCACGCCCTACGCTCTCGTAAATAATTTCAAAGACGAGCTTAAGGGACTTGTATTATACAGCACTGAACACAGCGAGCACTACGGCAACCTCGCCGCTACTGTCGGAGGACTCGAACGCCTCCTGCCCGTAACTGCCGAAATACAAAAAAAACTAATTGAAAACGGTATCGACCTTCCGGTTGCCGAGGATTTCACAAATCTTGCGATGACAAGCCCGGTAGAAGTTTACCAGTACCTCTACGATAATTACTGGGAGCGTTGCAACCACCGGCTTCTCATAAGCCTCCGCCCTGTCATGCCATACGTCCACGATATCGGCGCTGTCGCCGGATCGGCATGTGTGTGGCTCGACCCCCGCATCAAGGAGGAAAAAGACCTGCTCGATAAAATGCTTCAGGACCTTACGCCCGGCCGCGACATTGTTACAGGATGGTTCCCCGAAGAACGTTCCGGAATTGGCGAGACAACCAAATACGGACTCTCAACTGTACCATCGGATTTCTTTGAGAACGGCTCTATATATTCCGCTATAAGAGTACCCGTAAATATTCCTCCGGTACCTAAGATGCCGGAACTGGAAAACAAGGTCTATGTTACCGTTTATATAAGCGACGGCGACAACATCCAGTACTGCGAACACGCCATGCTACCTAACTTCAACCAATCCGGACGTGGCAAAGTACCCATGAACTGGACCATCAGTCCTGCCCTGGTAGATTTCTCGCCGTCTATGCTCAACTATTATTACAACCGTGCAACCGAAAACGACTTTTTTGCCAGCGGGCCTTCAGGTCTCGGATATGCAATGCCATACGATGCTCACAACAAACGCTGGAACGTTACCCGCGGCTCTGTGTTCACTCCTTACGCACGTCTGAGCGGACGATACCTCGAAAAAGCAGGATTGCGTGTGGTAACCATCTGGGATGACGTCAACAATACGCAGCGTTCGGCATACGCCAGTGAATGCCGATACCTCTACGGCCTCACAATACAGGACTGGGAACGTCAGGTCGGTCGTCTTAAAACCACTGTGGCCGACAATCGTCTGGCTTTCATTCCCAATTATCCCTGCTATGCAAACGGTATCAATGTGATAACCGATTTTTTCAACCGCGACATACGCAACTTCGACGGCTCCAAGCCAATGTTCCTGTCGGCACAGGGAACTGTATGGGATATGGGACCCGACGAAATCGCAAAAATAGAGGGAAAACTTGAAGAAATCGCTCCCGGCAAAACCGTAATTCTACGAGGCGACCATTTCTATAACATGTACAACCGCGCCAACGGACTACCGTTCAACCTCATAATGCTCAAGGAACTGAAAGTTACCTCGTCGGCCTCGGCCACAGATGCCTCGCTTGCAACCGACGGCTCACCCTCAGAAGGCCGAATGTGGGTATCGTCTGCCGCCGACGGAAAAGGCTGGGTGGAATGCGACTTCGGCAAGGCGTACAACGTGAACCGATATGTTATCCGACATGCAGGCGCCTCCGGCATGAACGTGGCACTCAATTCACGAGCATTCAAGGTCGAAACAAGTATCGACGGCACCGTATGGACCATCGTAGGCGAGCACAAGAACAACACTGCATCGGTAACAGATACAGATATCAAGCCCGTGGAGGCACGGTATGTCCGTATCACCGTCAGCGATGCCGGCTCCGATTCCACTGCACGCATTGCCGATATCGAGGTCTACGGTTCCGAGCTCTGACAACGATATACGCAACGCCGCCGGAATATCTTGTCCGATATTCCGGCGACGTTTTATTTTGTAATTTCTATTACGAGCGGGAAAGCAGAATGGTGGATTTACCGGTAAGGGTAATATCCGTAAGGACAGCTGGCAGCAGAGCCGTATGCCCGGCTTTAAGGAGCAGTTCTCCGCCGGGATAGCCGATTGTTGCCTCACCATCGATACACATTACAACCGTAAATGACTGTCCGTCGAAATTCAATGAGATTTTACCGTCGAGCAGAATGCGGTCCGTGGTAAAATGATCGCAATGCACTATTTCGGCGTTCGCAACATCAGCCGGCGCAGGCTCGTCCTTATAATTGTCGTAAACGGTGTAATCAATAGCATCCTTGGCAAGCTCGGTATGCAGCTCGCGTGCATTGCCGGCAGCATCGCGACGGTCGTAGTCATAGATACGGTACGTGATATCGCTTGATTCCTGTATTTCTGCAAGCAGGTTTCCTGCGCCTATGGCATGCACGCGACCGGCAGGAAGGAAGAATACATCGCCTGGGGCTGAACTATGCACAGCAAGTGTCTCGGCAAATGTACCGTCGGCCACACGCTTTACATAGTCGTCGGGTGTCATGGCAACGTTTAGGCCAGCGTAAATTTTTGCATCCTTGTCGGTGCCGATAATGTACCACATCTCGGTTTTCCCGAGACTTCCATGACGTTTCATTGCCAAAGCATCGTCAGGATGAACCTGCACGGAAAGATTGTCGGCGGCGTCTATCAGTTTTATCAGCAGCGGGAACTTGGCGCCATACTTTGCCATAACCTTTTCTCCAAGGAGACCGGCACCGAAGCTATCTATCAGTTCGGTTATTGTCTTGCCTTTGTAAGTGCCCTCTGCCACTACTGATTCATGCCCCGGCACAGCCGAAATCTCCCAGCTCTCGCCGATATTCGGCTCCGGCTGTGCAATACCTTTATATTCGCAAATTTTATTTCCGCCCCAAATCACGCTTTTCAAATATGGGGTAAATACCAAAGGTGCTTTTTCTATCATTTTTCATCTATTTTTGAAAGTGCGAAAGCATAAGCACCGGCCGAAATAGCCTTGGAAGCCCCCAACTTGGATACCATTATACCTATGCGTTTCATATCGTCGTATTCCACGGTACGGTTTGTACCGCGTATGGCAATTGTACGGGGGTTGCCTTTTGCAAAAGCCTCGAACTCGGCAGGATCGTCGACATCGAACACCTGCATCTGCAGACGGTGAAGTGTTTCTCCGCCAAGAGTTGCGAAATTGCTGCGCATTTCCTTGAGCAGCGACGGCATAAACCAGCGTTCGGCCGCGGTAAGACCGCCACCTAACACAATTATACCATCCACGAGCTGGGCAGCTATAGCCATCGCGTCGCCTGCAATGGTACCCATCTCGGCAAAAGCTTTGCGGGCTGCTTCTACGTTTCCTTCACGTTTGCCGTCGGCAATCTCACAGATTTCCTTAGGCTCGAATTTGTGATTGTAGTCGCCGGATGCTTCGGCATACACACGCTTTACCGCGCGAATGGACACACCTTCCTCTACAATGATTCGCTCCTTTGCCATATTAGGAAGACAGAACGTCTCCACACACGAGTTGTCGCCGAGGTTAAGCTTCCCGTTAACCACAATTCCGATGCCGAAACCGGTACCGAAAGTATAGCCAATCAGGTTTTTGTAACGTTTTTTACTTCCAGCTTCCTCGAGACGACGGTTAAGTTCGGGGAGTGCGCCACAAAGAGCTTCGCCGTAGGCAAACAGATCGCCGTCGTTGTTGATGAACACAGGCACCTTGAATTTCTCTTCGAGGAACGGCCCCAGGGCCACACCATCGCGGAACGAGGGGAAATTAGGCAGATAGCCGCCGATTACGCCCGAAGGATAGTCCGCCGGTCCGGGAAAAGCGAAACTGATTGCCACCGGTTTCTCGTCAAGAGTATCGAAAATGCGGGTAAAGCCTTCGGATATGGAATCGAGACACCGTTCGAGGTCGTGCGCGTTCGAGGGCAAAATAATAGGATCGGTAATATACTCACAGCCACGCATGGCACCGAAAACAAGGTTGGTGCCTCCGGCGTCGAGTGTCGCAACTATGCGCTTGTCTGAATTATACATGGTAATACTTTTTAAGCGTTATATTTTCTGTTTATTTGGATGAATGCACATATATCTCGCTCAGGGCGATGCCCGGGTTCAGCAGCGAAACGCGCACGTTCACTTTCTTGTCTTTGGATGAATTATAGTTTACCGAGGCATCGTTGAAGCCTTGCAGTACGGTCTTGTTCCACTTACCCTCGGTCGCTACTGTCTTGAGCGAGCATATCCGCGGCTCGTTGCCGTCCACACTCACCGCTACATTCAGATTTTCACCGCTGTGAACCGGAAACGACGGAATAAAACGTGCTTCAATCGTGTTTTCGCCCTTCTTAACCGGTACTATGTAATCCGCATACGGCGCTTTTGCAATTCCCTCGACAGAATAATCGGTATAATCCATCGGCCATACAGCAACACTGCTGCCACCTATACCCAAACCTTTAATTTCGGTAAGATTGACACTGGATGCTGTATAAGCAGCGGCTGGAATTATAGTGAAGTTCTCGTCGCGGACATCAGATTTCTCAGTCGGTTCAGGCAGATAGAATTGCTTCTGCTTCCTGGGCTTGCAGTCCATCATGCCATTCCATTTTCCGTTGGCGATGCCGGTATTATACAAAGCTGTAAGGCGTTGTATGTTATCGAATGCCTTTTTCGCCTCACCGGCACGTCCCTGGCGGGAACGGAACGTCATCACATTGATGTTATAGGCGCCTTTCACAGGATATTCGATCAGTTCAAAATAAGCGTCCTTCAGCCGCTTGGGAATTCTGTCGGCCAATTTGTCCACACGTTTTGCCAAAGTCGCATATCGTTCAATGCGCCTGTCCATCTCGGCGTTGTTATAGTCAACAGCAAAAACATGCTCAGGCTTTCCAGCAGCCGCCAACTCGTAATACTCGCGCTTGATATCGGCAAGTTCATCGGCCACATCGGTCCCGAATGTCTTTTCTGCCCAATATCTGTTGTACTGACAAGCATTCTCCGGCTTCCAGGCGTCGATATCCCATGCAAGATTCATACAGAACTCAAGCTCGGCCTCGGCTGGCTTGATGTCGCCCACATTTATCACCCACAGGTCGCGTATGCCGTTATAGTAACCTTTGGTAAGTTCATAACTAATCAGCGACGGTGATGTCGAGCACAGCCACAGATAATCCTCCGGCGTTCCCCAGTATGACAAATGATAATACACACCATGACCACCTGGACGCTTCTGTTCCTCAGTTGTAGGGAGCTGACGTATATAGCCGTGATTATCGTCCACCCATGTAAGAATCACATCTCCTGGTACCTGCAATCCGGCGTTATAGGCATCCAGCACTTCTTTATACGGTATAAAAATCTGCGGCACCGAATCCGGACGTCCAATATACTTTTCTATCAGCGACCGCTGGTACGCAATAATCTCCGATAGGCCGCGTACCTTGTCCTCGGTAGACGGATAACCGCTTATTCCCCAGTCGTGTACGCCCCTCATGCCCAAGGTATACATGGCAGAGAAGCCTTTGCTCTCTTCTACCCTTTCCTCCCAGTATCGCTGAATCTTATCGCGGTTTGTAACGTAATTCCAATTTTCGTATGTGCCCGTTTTATCTTCGTATCGACGCCACTCCCATTCGTTATCACGCAGCATCTGCTCGCAGTGGCTCGAGCCTAAAGCTATATCATATTTTTTAGCGACAGGAAGGTTGTCCTTGTTGTCCCAGAACGCCTGCGAGCACAAATGCATCGCCGGCCAAAGGACATTTGCACGCAGGCGTAAAAGCAGTTCCATAACCTTGGCATAGGTATTAGGTCCTATGTTGTTATATTTGGAATCGATGTTTTTTGCAGCCCAGGGCATCAGCCCCCAGTCCTCGTCATTTATAAATATGCCGCGATATTTTACCGACGGTTCTTTAACAATGGTAGCACCTGCCGTTGCATACAGTGCATCCCTTTTCTCGGGAATTACGTCGGCCCACCACACGTATGGCGATACTCCCATAAGCCCGGACAGTTCGAACAACGCATAAGCAGTGGCACGCGGCATGCTGCCGTACGCCACAAGCGCTTTTTTTACCCCAGGGAAGGGTTTGTCCACCACTGCCAAGCCGTAGGCTTCCCATTTGTCTTTGACATCGTAAACATCTATCTTTCCGGAGGCAATGAGTTTGTCTATAAGCTCCGATTTGCCTATGGTTCCGGCTATGACAGGGAAGTCGATATTATCAATGGTATTCCGGACTGCCGGAGCACTACCTGTAATCAGCTTTATGTCTTCCGCAACTGCCTGAGCCGCTGTAGACACCACATCCGCATCCGTATCGCACACGATAAAAGTGGCAGTGCTTCCATCAGCCGCAACAATGGGGAATGCTCCTTTCGCAGGGGCCGGGACCACGGTTATCTCGGGCTGGGCAATTCTGAATACTTCCAAAGCCTTGACCGTAATACGGTTTCCACGGAATGTGAAAGGCTCGGTCCTGTCAGGATTATCGGGCATGTTGCGCCCGAACGAATAAGAGAAAAGACCACCGTCTACAAAAACCTCGACAACAGAGCGGTCGATGAATACATCAACGTCTAACTGCATGCTCGTTGGGTCCTGAGGCGAATAATCGTTGCCGTTGAGGCGTGTACCGTTCATATCGTAATCCACCAGCCGCTGTCCGTTGAGGCTGAGCGAGGCATCGGTAGCATGAGAAAGCTCAATCTTTGCCTTTATGCGCAGGCAGTCGACCCCGGAAAACGGCCGCAGAATATCATTGGCCTGTTCCTGCGACAGATTCTGCCATGCCCCTGCGGGAGTGAAAATATCCTGAATCTCACGTACTGGAACACTGACAAGGCGTACTCCGTCTTTGGTAGTGCGCAGACTCAGCTCGGTTGGCATAAGCATCATACCGTTGACAGGTTCCCCGGGAATACCGAGGCGTCCCCAGCCTATCTGGATGCGGCGTCCGTCGCTTGCAGGAATATTATTGAACGTCTGAGCGGCGTAAATACTGCCTGCACAATTACGGTGCTTCCCTGAAACCGGAGTGAAGGTATAGCCGTCGAACTTGCCAATCATATATGTACCGGAAGCGCCGGACATAACCCACATTTTATTGTTCTTATCGCCGTCCACAGACAACTCGAACAGGTCAGGGCATTCCCAGAAGCCGGTTACATGGCTCCGGTAGGTCCAGTCGCGCAGATTGTCGGAAGTATAGATGGAATGACCGTCGCGTTCATTAAGTACCATCACCCAATGGTCGTCGTAGCGGAATAATCGCGGGTCGCGGGTGTCGCGGGAATTCCATTTTTCCTTGCTGTCGATTACAGGATTACCGGCATACTTGGTGAAAGTACGCCCTCGGTCGAGGCTATAGGCTATGGCCTGCGTCTCGCGGTCGGGGCTGTCCACAGTATAGGCAATCACCATTGGCGGATTTTTCTTGCTGCCGAAGCCCGATGTATTTTCATAGTCAATCACAGCAGAACCGGAGAACATGGTGCCCGACGCATCCGGATGGATGGCCGTAGGCAGTTCGGTCCAGTTCACCAAATCGGTGCTTACTGCATGTCCCCACGTCATATTGCCCCAGTCGCGTTCGAATGGATTGTGCTGATAGAACAGATGGTACTCACCGTCGTAGTAGACAAGGCCGTTTGGGTCGTTTATCCATCCGCGGCGGGTAGTATAATGGAATCGCGGGCGTGTAGGTTCGTTATAGATTCTGTCGGCATCCGGTACTTCCGATGCCAGACGAATGGAATCCACCCCAGCCGTGCCATCGGGATACGTTATTTTCATTTTTTTGCCTCGCAAGGCTTTGACATCCTTGAAAACCCAGTAGTCCGGTTTTCCACCGGCTATACGCACGTCTACCGGCATGGCCTCCATGCCGGGTGCTTCCATTACAATACGCACGCGATCCACTGCGTGCGAGACAGGTATATGAAGATAGTTATCGGTAATGGTAATAACACGCTCTGCGGCGTCTATGTCCCCTACAGAGAGGAACATAACGCCGGAGAGGAGTATAAGACTTTTCTTACGTATCATATCATGAAGCCGGGACTATTGTTCTGCGCGTTGTTTGTGCGGGCTCTATACCCAGCCAGCGTGCGCCAGGCAACCAGGACACAATCTGGGCCGTAAGCCAGCTGGTGAAGAAAGTGCACACAGCAATTACCGGGATTGCAGCTACAGTCGGAAGCGCAAAATCGGTCTTGAAAATGCCGACCCATACACCGAGCCAGAATATATGAACCAGATAAATGGTGAAACTCAGCCTCGAAAGATTGAGCACAAAAGCAGGCTCTTCACCGTTTCCGATAGTGCTGAACAGCAGGAATGCTCCTGTTGTGAGCACAAAAACATTAAGCGTACAGAACGACCATCCTATTTCAAGTTCTGGTGTTACCAGCTCTACGAGCGGTGTGGCCTGCACATAGAACGACAAAATGGTTGCAATGGCACCGACAAGCATCATCGGCAGCCCTACAGCTACACGCTTGCGGTTGTCCCATGCGAGATGCACGCGGATATAGTGGGCGGTAACGAGGTAGCCAAGATAGCCGGAGAAATACCATAGTGCATGGTACTCGTTCCAGAAACATTCACCCCACACCGGACCAACCCAGCGGCGCAGATAAGGCATGCAAGTTGATATGGCGAACAGCAGGATGAAGAAGCGCTCCTCACGGGCCGTTGCCTTGCGCAGCCAGGGCGACACAACGGGGATGAACAAATATATGCTTATCAGCGGATAGAGGAACCACATGTGTCCTGCCAGCGAGGGGAAGTTAAGCGGAATATGAGTGAAATCGGTAACGGCTGTGGAAGCGTCGATCTGGCCGAAGGCATAAGGGAGCACACAATACAGGACCATAAAAATAAGGAACGGGGGCAGAATGCGCATGAAACGACGCCGATAAAATGTCCACATCGTCTCCGTTTCCTTCATAGGAGCAAGCAGATATGCGGACACAATGATAAATAAAGGTACAGACATTCGCGAGAAACCGTCGTAGATCGAGACCCACAGCCGGTCGGTCTCACTGGCAAGCCACGATACCGGTCCCGCCATCTCGCCCGGGTTAGGCGACCCGTAGAAGTTTTCACTCGCATGTACCAGTATCACCAGAAAACATGCAAAAACTCTTATATAATCGAGGAATACTATTCTTGACCGGCTCATTTTTTCTTGAATTCATTAGAGAAAGAGTACGGAGCAGCTTCTTTGGCTGTGCCTCGCTTGTAGTTAGGCTTTGCCGACATTTTGAACTCTATCTTGTCGCCATTCATAAGCATTGGGAAGGTGATATAGTTCTTGTCGTAGTTTTTGCCGTTAACTTTCATGGATTCAACATAGAAATTATCTGTGCTGTTATCCGGTGCGGAAATCGTTACAGTCTTTCCGTTCTCGAGTTTGACTGTAGCTTTATTGAACAGAGGCGCACCAAGAGCATATTCGCCTCCGACAGGATTTACAGGATAGAAACCGAGAGCCGAGAATACATACCATGCCGACGTCTGGCCGTTGTCCTCGTCGCCGCAATAGCCGTCGGGACGCGGGGTATACAGTTTATCCATAACTTCGCGTACACGCTGCTGTACCTTCCAGGGTTCGCCCACCCAATCGTACAGATAAATCATGTGCTGTATGGGCTGGTTGCCGTGAGCATAGTTGCCCATGTTCATAACCTGCATTTCACGTATTTCGTGAATGGGGAAACCATAGTAGCTGTCGTCGAACACCGGCGGAACAGAGAATACCGAATCCATCATCTCCACGAAGATTTCACGGCCGCCCATAAGATCGACAAGGCCCTGAGGATCGTGGAACACACTCCAAGTGTAGTGCCAGGAATTACCCTCGGTAAAGGCGTCGCCCCACTTGAAAGGAGAGAAGTTAGGTGCGAACTTGCCGTCGGCATTGCGTCCGCGCATCAACTTTGTTTCTGGGTCGAAAAGATTCTTATAGTTCATCGCGCGGTCGGCGTACAGCTGCTGCTCCTCGGCCGGACGGCCAAGCGCCTTGGCAAGCTGCCATATCGCCCAGTCGTCGTAAGCATATTCGAGGGTACGGGCGGCGTTTTCCTTGATATCAACATCGTAGGGCACATAACCGAGTTTATTGTAATACTCGTGTCCGAGACGGCCCGACGAAGAAACCGTGGGATGCACATTATTTGCGCCCGTTACGATACCTTTCCAAAGCGTTTCGGGATCGTCTACCTTGATACCTTTGAGATAAGCGTCGGCCATAACGGAAGCCGAGTTGTTGCCTACCATGCAGCCGCGGTGGCCGGGCGACGACCATTCGGGGAAGAAACCGCTTTCGCGGTAAGCGTTCAGGAAGCCCTCCTGCATTTCTTTTTCAACAGAGGGATAAAGGATGTTGAGCAGCGGGAACAGGGCACGGAACGTATCCCAGAAGCCGGTGCCTGTGTACATGTATCCGGGAAGCACCTCACCGTTATAGGGGCTGTAGTGCACGGGATTTCCGGCAGCATCGATCTCATATAGTTTGTGAGGAAACAGAGTTGATCGGTACAGGCAAGTATAAAATGTGCGCTGCTGGTCAAGGTCGCCGCCTTCCACGTCGATGCGGCCAAGCACATCGTTCCAGGCGTCGCGGCCATCCTCGGCAATCTGATCGAATGTCTTGCCGTCGAGTTCAGCAAGGTTGCGCACGGCCTGCTCCGGCGATATGAACGACGATGCCACACGAGCATGCACTTTCTCGCCTTTCACGGTCTTGAAGCCTATGACAGCTCCGGTATGATCGGCCGTCTGCTCGTTGGCGTTCTCGCTGAGTTCGTCGCCAGCGAATGTCGCTGTATAAGTAAACGGCTTGTCGAACTCAACCACGAAATAATTACGGAAATTCTCGGGGACGCCGCCATTGTTGCGGGTTGTATAGCCGATGATCCTGTTCTGGCCGGGCACAACCTCGATATGGCTTCCATGATCAAAAGCGTCAACTACGACAAAAGAAGAAGCCTCAGGGAATGTAAAGCGGAACATTGCGGCACGATCGGTGGGAGCGACTTCTGTAACCACATCCCAGTCGGCAAGGTACGCCTTGTAGTAATACGGACGAGCTTCCTCGGCTTTGTGTGAAAACCAGCTCATGCGGTCGTTTTCCTTGAACTTGGGCGAGCCAGTTACGGGCATTATGGAGAACTGACCGAAGTCGTTGATCCACGGACTGGGCTGATGTGTCTGCTTGAAGCCACGGATTTTGTTGGCCGTATACTGGTACTGCCATCCGTCGCCCATCGGTCCGGTCTGGGGTGTCCAGAAATTCATACCCCAGGGACGTGCAATGGCCGGATATGTGTTGCCGGCAGAAAGCTCGAATGTGCTCTCGGTACCAACAAGAGGATTGACGAGCTGCGTATAGTCGCGTGCATCGGCAGACTGGACAGCGATAACAGCAGCTGCGGCAACTAAATATAATTGCTTTTTCATTGCTTGCTTTATTTCATTTTATCGGCAAAAAGTTTCATATAAAGGCCACCTACGACGGCACGGGTCATAAAGCCGCTACGACGGGGCTTGTCGGCCCAAGTCCAGTCCGACATAGGAACGCGGTCAAGCGTCTCGTTGTAGAAACGGTGAACAGGCTCTACAAAAGCCATGAAATCATCGTTGTTGTCGGCCATTGATGCTGTCCAGAGAATCCAGTCGGTCTTTGTATAGTTCTTGCGGCTGTCCAGCGGCAGGCCGTACTGGTGCTGTTTGGTTAGGTAATATTTGACTTCGTCCTTCATAATCTGCGGATCGAAGATATTAAGGTCGAGGATGTTATCCCACACGATGTTGTACTTCTGGCTCCATGTGCCAGGTTTGTCGAAAGTGAGGCGATAGTGGTCGCCGTCGAAAGCATTTGTCTTCCATTTTGCTGCATAATCGCGTGCGATAGCCTCGTATTTGTCGGCAACGTCTGTCTTGCCAAGTTCATGTGCCATTGCGGCGTAGGATGCGATACCCATGATAGCTTTGGCGGAAAGATTGACGTTGTGAGCGAAGTGGCCGGCGAAGTCATCGGTACAAAGCTGGTTTTCAGGATCGAGACCGTATTTAACGAGGTAATCCACCCATGTGGACATTGTATTCCAGTGCTTAAGGGCATAATCGTAATTGTTCTGCACCTTGCATGCAGCGTGTGTAACGATAATCATGTTACCGCTCTCCTCCACGGGCATGTCGCCGCCGTATGTCTGACCGTTGGCACGGGGATAAGTACCTACATCGTGTGCGGCGAAAGGCTTTTTCCAACGGCCACTCTCGCTGTAGTCGTAGATGAAGTTCATTGTGGCCTTGGCAAGTTCGGGATTATAATAGAGGAAAAGCGGAGCTGTGGGATATGTGATATCCACTGTACCGATGGAGCCGTTGCTGTCGTTTTCTTTGGAGAAATAGAACAGCTCGCCGTTGGGGCCTTCCACAAGCTTGTGGGCTGCTATTGCCTGACGATACGCAAGAGCGAGAACTTCGGCATATTTCTTGCCGCCGGCTTTGATGCCGTCGTTCATGAGCTGACGGTCGAAGGCATAGCAGCGGTCGATAAGTTTCTTGCGGTCTTTCTCGGCTGCCTTGAACTGCGATTCGATTGTTACGTTACCGGTACGGTTCCAGTAGGGACGCAGATTCTGACCGAAGTACTGGATGGAATATCCATCGTTATAGCCAACCAGAACATGTCCTTCGGCCTTCTTGACCTTTCCGAAACCGCGGGCCAGAGCCATGTTGCCGTCCTCGTCGATGCCCTTCTTGCCCATAGCGATACTCTTTCCGGCAACAAAGTTGCTTCGCAGCATCTCAGGAGTGCCAATACCATATTCAAGTCCCTTTACAGCGGGCGAGGAAAGGTAGAAGTGGCCCCAGTCGATACGCACATGGTCGCCGGCCTTTTCAAGCACAGCCTGATCGCGGCTGCCGGCACGGAGATAAATCATGCCGTCCTGCTCGTATGCGTCACTGACGGATGCCTGGTAGGGCTGACCGAGAGCCCAACGCGGAGATGCGTCGAAATAGACAGCTATATCATGTGCTTTGCCGTCGTTGGAAGTCGCCGTGTAGTTAACATAGTTGACGGGGCGACAGAGAAGATCTAGGTCGCCGTCAAGGAAAACAGGGGCACAGAAGCTCAGGGCCAGATCAACAGGACCACAGGTAAAGGTATAGTGCGTCTGAGTAGCCTGGACATCGGCAGAGGTCTGCACTGCAGTATTGTCGAGGATATTATGTTTTTTTACGGGAACCTGCAGACCGTAGTCCAGCAAACCGTTGGCTCCGGTGTTCACGCACTCGGCGGCGAGAATGTTCTTGCCAGGACGCAGAGCCGCGCGCGCCTTGTCGTTGAACTTAACCACTTTGTTTTTGTTGCAGAAAGTGCCTGTGTTGTAAATCTCTACACCGTTGATATAGAAAATAGCGCCGTCGTCGTTACTTAGCTCGAGGTAAACAGGCATATCGTCTTCGAAATCGGCTGGAATGTCGATAACTCGGCGTACCCATATTTCGGGAGTTCTCCACTCCGTCTTGGATGTAGGTTCGTTCTCAGGTGTGCCGAAAGCTGCCACATCCTCTTTCCAGGAAGAATCATCATAACCAAGCGATTTCCAGTCGCCTTCGGGACGAGTGGTTGTCCAGCGGCCTTTCCATCCGTTACCCTGCAGCGAAGTGGGGCAAAGCGGTTTTGTGTCGAATACTTCGGTACCCATAAAGCGATATGGGACACCATCAACCTTTATAACGCCAACAAAAGGGAATTCTTTTGCTGTCCAATGAATTACAGGAGAATCGTAAAGATTATCGGTAGACGACCACGCGCTTGTGTACGGATCGATTGTTACAAGGGGATATGCCGGTGCACGAAGGTCGTTTTTGATAACCTCCGGTTCCTTTGCAATAGCGTTACCCGCAAGAGCAGCGGCAATAAACGATGTGATGATTATTTTTTTCATGATTGGAATGTGTTATTTCTTAGTTAGGGTTCTGCGAAAAGCAGCATCAGCGAAGGTACTGTCGAGGCTGAGTAGCTGCCTATGATGGTATCGGAAGGAGTTGCTTTCCACGACTCACCGTCGGCGATGTTGCGGTTTTTGTCGCGGTTTTTCCATCCTTCGGCAGCGTTATATATAATAAACGGTATAAACTGCGATTGATTGCAGCGATCGGTCAGTATTTTCATGTACTGCGCCCAGATAGCCGGATATATACCCTGCTCCAGGCTACCCTGATTATATGGATTCTCATTATTATGAGCCCAGGGAAGCATGCCGTGCTCGGCCGACATTACGTTTATCGAGTATTCTGCACCGTCGATGGCATTACGGAGGTAGCGGACCTCGCCGGTAGCAAGATAAAGCAATGCCGACGCACCTATGAAAGTTCCCTGATTATAGATTAACGGGCCGCCGTGCATTTTACCACCGTGCGAATGGTCGGTGATGCGTCCGGGCTTTGCCGGGTCGGCGAGATTTTTGAAACTCCAGTCGTATATCTCTCGGGCCATCTCGAGGTAACGCTCGCGTGTCTCGTAGGCCGGACGGCAGAAGGTTCCGTGCGCATTTGTCCACACTTCGGGATTCGGGTCGGATTTCCGGGCGGCGGGAACGCATTCATAAAGAAGCATGGCAGCAGCCACCGTGGGAAAATTGATACACGACATCTTACCGTCGCCGGCGCGGTTGGGCGCGGGATTATCGATAGGCTGCCATTGCCAGAACATACCTCCGCCGAGCGCCACGGCCGGATCGGCGTACGAGCCTGTGTCGCCCACTCGGGGCGATCCGTACCATACTCGGGCAAAACTTTTCTCGGCCAAAGTTCGATACAATTCGTTGCCTGTAGCCATATACGCACGCAAGAGGGTGATAGTCCACCACTGGATATCGTCGTAGATGAACCATCCGTGATCCAGATCATTGTCATCGAAGTCGAAACCAGCGTAATGGGCAATATTACCGGCGAGCAATCTGTCCACAAGTTCCGAATAACGTCTGCTCCTTTTTTTGTCGCCGGCACGTTTTGCAAGGTCGGCGGCGTTTATAGCCATATCGACGAACATAGGCTGACACCAGATGGCTGCGGCGCCACGGTCGCGGCCTACGGCAGCCTTGTCGCGGTCTGTATTCTTGTAGATATTGCGTTCTGTGTCGAGGTACACTTTATTGAACGCATCATAGGCCTTGAACGCTGTCGACGCGTCTATGTGGCCTGCTCCGGCCGTGCTTTTAGCGGCAACGGCCGACACAGGCAGCATGCAGAACAGCAACAGTCCTGCCAATATTCGTTTTAGTTTATTTGCAGTTACGTGTTCCACTCAGATTTTCTCGTTATCAGATTCGGCATTGGTAAACATCACTTTGTGTGTACGGCCTCTGGAGTCCTTGACGATATTGAATCCGTTGAAAGGGCGGTCGGAACTCACACCGTTGATATTGTAGTACACAGTGTCGCCCTCGAAAGGTTCGACGCGCACGCCGTTTACTCCGGAAGTCTCGTACACACCTGTCAATCTGTCGACAGCGGCACGCAGACGGTTTTCGTTGAACTTCACAATCTCACGGTCGTAGGTCATGATACCGTTTACCTCAGTTTCCACATCGGTAGTCTGGGTATACACGGCCGCACCGTAGGAAATCTTGCCGGCTTCGGACTCATAGCCCTCGGCGATGTCGCGGATCTGACTGGAAAGACGGTCGAACGCATCGGTTATGGAACGTTCGCTGGGATACGTATTGTAGGTCTGTGCATCGCGTTCAAACCAGCGGTGTCCCTTGATATTGCGGCCAAGACCACCGTACTCGCCCAGCACGAGAGGACGCGAGGGGTCAAAGATGCCTTCGAATACACGGATTGGCTGAGCATAGGTATGCTGGTCTACGATGGTTCCTTCACCAAGGCGGTAATGGTTACCGCCGCTGGCGGGGTTGATTAAACGCGTGTTGTCGAGGTTCTGGGTAAAGGCAACTATTTCGGCAGTCTTGAACTGTCCCCAATGCTCGTTGAAAGGAGTCCATACCACAATGCAGGGATAGGAATAGAACTGATTGATTATTTCGGTCCACTCGTTGCGGAAATTTTTCTCCACTGTTGGATCCTGTGAGCACGCGTGTTCTGGATACCATGTCTCAGTTACCCAGTTTTCATCTGAACGATAAGCGGCCGGCATGTCCTGCCATACAAGGATACCGAGTTCGTCGCAGTGGCGATACCAGCGTGCAGGTTCGGTCTTCATGTGCTTGCGGATCATATTGAAGCCCCATTCCTTTGTCTTTTCGATATCGTAGCGCAGAGCTTCGTCGGTAGGAGCTGTGAGCAGACCGTCGGGCCAGTAGCCCTGGTCAAGCAGACCGAACTGAAACAGATCTTTGTTGTTGAGCTGGAGGCGCCAGAAACCGGCGTCGTTCTTGGCATAGGAAATCTTGCGCATAGCTGCATAGCTGTCGAAAGCATCTACGGTCTTGCCGTTCTTGTCCACAGATACCTCTACATTATAAAGGAAGGGACTATCGGGGCTCCACAGCTTTGCTGCAGGCACATCAAGCACAATCTCCTCGCCGGCGGCGCCCGATTTGGCAGCTACTACATTCTCGCCGTCCTTAAGAGTTACATAGACGGTCGCACCATTGCCGTCCTTGATAACGGGCAGAAAAGAGATTGTGGAGTTATCTACATCGGGGGTGATACGAATGCTTTCTGCATATGTGCTTTCAACAGGCTCGAGCCACACAGTCTGCCAGATACCGGAGGTAGAAGTATAGAAAATGTCGCCTCCGCCGTTGGGATAACGGCGCTGCTTGCCTACTGGCTGGCCGTTCTCGTCGGTCTTGTCCACAACCTTAACATAGATTGTATTGGCGCCGGATTTCAGTTTGTTCGTTATATCGGCCGAGAAAGCGGAATGTCCGCCCTTGTGCGATGCCACGAGATAGCGGCCGGTAGTACCGTTCACATATACGTCGGCATCATAGTCTACAGCGCCGAAGTTGAGGATAACGCGTTTGCCGTTCCACGACGAGGGAATGTTTACCTCGCGCTTGTACCACAATGTCTTTCCGGGTTCGAGGGGACGCATAACACCCGAAAGAGACGATTCAATAGGATAGGGAACGAGAATCTTGCCGTCATATCCGGAGGGCGTACCGCCATCGGTGATTGCATAGTCCCACAAGCCATTGAGATTCATCCAGTCGTTACGCACCATGATGGGACGAGGATATTCTGGCAGCGGGCAGTCGGGATTTACATCGGCAGCCCAGCGTGTTTTCATGTGGTTCCCCTTGGGTTCCCATGCTGTCTGCGCGGGAGCAGGCTGGATCCGGTCTTTGAGAATCTTGATCCACAGGCCACCGATTACCGAGCGACCGCTGAAATTGCAACTTGTACCGCGGTCGGCGAGATAGAAGTCGCTCAAAGGAATGCGCGAAGTAGTCTCGTTCATGTATTTCCAGTGAAGGTCTGAGAAACGCAGGAACGTATCGGTATCGGGTGCGAGGGAGGCGGTCCAGAAAATCCAGTCGCTCTTTGTCTGCATGTCTCGGCTGTCGAGAGGCAAACCGTATTTCTGCTGATGGTTGAGATAGAAATTGATTTCGCGGTCTATAATTTCGGCAGGGAAATAATTATAGCCCCACATGCGATCCCATACAAGGTTGTATTTCTGGCTCCATGTACCCGGACGATGGAATTCCATGCGGTAGTGGTCGCCGTCGCGTGCGTCGGCTTCCCAAAGCAGAGCCATGTTCTTTGCGGATTCAGCAAACGAATCGGCATCCTTATCACCGATGTATTTGGCAAGTTCGGCGTATGCGCCCACTGCCGTGATAGCCTTGAGCGAAAGGTTTGTATTCTGTTCGCTGGGACCCTTGAAGTCGTCGGTACAGAGCTGATGACCGGGATTTTGGCCGTTTTCGCGGCAATATTCGGCCCATGTACGCAGTACCTTGACATAAGGTTTGAGCCATTCGCCGTCGCCGGTAATGCGGCAGATGGCGTTGGCAAGGATTATCATGTTGGCGGATTCCTCGAGAGGCATGGAATCGCCGTAGTGCATGCCGTTGGCCTGAGGATAGATACCGAGGTCGTGTGCGGCACAGTTTTTACCGGCGCGTTCGGGCGAAAGAGCATAATCGAAGATGGAAAACATCATACCCTTCTGTAATTCGGGATTGTACAGCAGATAGATGGGACATTCGGGGTATGTGAGGTCGACGGTGTTGACGAAACCGCCCGACTTGTTTTCCTTGGAGAAATAAAGCATGTGGCCTTTATCGTCCTGGAACACTTTATGCGCACCCATGACGAGACGGTAATTGGCGGCGAGCATTTCGGCATACTTGACGTTGCCTGCGGCAAGAGCGTCATCGTATATTTTCTTGTCGAGTTCTTTGGAGCGCTTCATCAGGTCGTTGTAGTCGCGCTTGAATTCGTCAAATGCCTGGAAGATGGTTTTGCCGTCGCGGGCATAGTAGGCTTTATACTTTTTGTGCATGTACTCCATGTCGTACACCTCATCGTAGCCTATCATCATGTAGTCGCGGGCCTCGCTTACTTTGCCGAGATCATTTACAAATGCGAGAGCCGGCATGGTTGCGTGGCTGGTGCTTCTTACAGTGCCGCTGGCACTCTGCGGTAGTTTGCCGTCGGCAACGAAAGCTCGTTCGGCATCCAGTTGGTTTGCGATAGCTATATCGCCGTTGATGGCAGGAATGTATAGGTAGCCCCAGTCTATTGTAATCATATCGCCGGTGCGGCCGCAGTAGTTCTGTTCCTCGGAACCGGATTTGAGATAGCGCACGCCGTTCTCTTTAACGATAGACGAAAGCGTAGGCTGTGTCATCTCGTTGACAGTGAACTGCGGCGATGCGGAAAGATAGAACTGAACGTCGTGTTTCTTACCGTCGGCCGACTTCACCTGATAGGAAATGTAGTTTATAGGTGTTGATATGAGATCCGGATTGTCTATGAGCATCGGAGCCGTGAAAACTACATCGAAATTGACAGGGCCGCAGGTGAAATTATAATATGTGCTGGTAGCCATAACGTCGCAGGAGTTCTGTCGAGCCATCTGCATGGCATCCGACGACTGGATAAGGTTTTCATACAAGCCGAAGTCGATGTACGAGCCTCCCGATGTATTATGGCAATGGGCAGCGATAACATTCTCGCCCTCCTTGAGCCATCCCTTCTGGGTGTCGCTCAAGTTGGTGATTTCGCCCTGGCGCCATGTCTCGCCAGTGGAGACAACGCGTTTGCCGTTTATGTAAAGTTCGAAAACATCATCGTGCGAATATTGCACGGCAAGATTTTTCTTTAGGTCGTCGGCACTGAGATTTACTGTGCGGCGCACATAAATATCTTTGTTATCGCCTTTCCATACATTGTGAACATTAGGATATTCGCCCTCGGTACCCCATGCGGCACGCTCGGTTTTCCATGAACTGTCATCAAAACCGGGCTGGGTCCATGCCGTACCCGTCATTGGGTTATAGTTTACGCGACCGCTCCAGTCGGCGCCGTCAACGGTCATTCCTGCGATGGGAACAAGCACGTTGGAGCGCTCGGGACCCATAAAGCGGTATGCGGTACCGTCGACGCGCAGAATGCCGTTCAGGGCTTTTTCGTGTTCGCTCCAATGGGTTGTGGGACCGGCATTAAGAGCATCGTAGTTGGACCAGATGGAGAAGAACGGGTCGTTGATAAGCAACGGCACCGAAGGCAGACGCAACTCGTTGGTCTTGTACGGCACAAAATCGGATGCCTTCGGCCCTGCAGCCGAAACAGAAACCGACGATGCCGCAATAGCTATTGCGAAAAGCGTTGTGATACGTTTCATGATTTATTTTGAATATTAATTTATACTTGTGAATGTTCTCTATTTAACAACTTCGCGCGGGAATGCCGATACGCGCAGACGGGCAGCACCCATCGGTATAAGTTTCAGCGGTGTCTCCTCCCGGTCGCGCGAAGCATCTCCGGATGGAAGAACGTCGGTCATGCCCGTACTATCGTAACCCCACGATGGAATCTTCACGCCGACAGCCGAGAACTCGAAAGGCACATTTCCGATGGTAAAAGGCATGTCGTCGGCAGGATAATCCCTTTTGGTAATTTTGAACTGTACGGGAATGTTATCGGAGTCTACTTTCAAGGCATAATTCCAGTCGGAGCCGGGTTTATATACATAGCATGGCCACTGCGAGGCGTCCACTCCGGGCTGCCAGTGCGAATCGTCCTGCACGAATTCTCTGTCGCGGCTGTCGTGCGCCTCTATATTTTCGTCTATCTTGAGCGATAGTGTGAGCGGACCGTAATTCACGCTCACGCTCGACTGGTTCTGCTGCCATACCTGAGCTGTAACTGTCATCGGCAGAGTGAGCGTTACAACATCGCCGTTTTTCCACTTGCGGGCGATACGTACATAGCGGCCCGCAGCATCTGATACAGACTGAGGCTTGCCGTTCACGGCAACCGAGCAGTCTTTGGCCCATGCGGGAATACGCAGGTACAGCGGGAACTCCACTGCTTTACCGGTGGCAAGAGTGAGGGTTACAGTTTCATCAAAAGGATAGTTGGTGGTTTCTGTGAGGGTAACGGGTATGTTGCCGGCCACATTGGCTGTGGTAGTGTTGGCAGCATAAAGCATGGTTGCAAGACCGTTGTCGGCCGTAGCCATTACAAGATGCTCGGCGTAGTAGGGCCATCCCATGCCGTGGTTATGCTGACAGCAACGGCTACTGAATGGACTCATTGACAGCATACCGCGCAGGTTGTTGTCGATGGACGGTCCATGCAGTTTTTCATCGCTGACGGCCATATTGGCGGCGGTAAGATATCTGAGAGCCTTCATATCGGGAGTCATCGAGGCTGTGAAAGTGTTCAGAGCAACATTCTCGCAGTGGTCCGCCCAGAAAGGATCTCCGGTAATGCCCATAAGAATCTCATCGGACGCCATCTGCTCTACCAGCGCACAGGTCTCCGCTCCCTGGCGTGGGTCGAAGTAACCCTGACGTGCGTTCTCGTCGGCGGCATACATGCCTCCGGGCATCTGACCGTAGAGCTCGCGCATGATATTGAAATTATTGTAGCTTGCCTCAAGCATGGCCTTGTCGCCGTTATACATATAATATGTAGCCGGTTCCCGGAAACCCTGCGCCACATTCACCCCATGCCAGTTAGGTAGTGTCCCGTTCTGTGTCCAGTCGGATGTGCAACGGTGCAATTTGTCTGCGAGCGGCAGAAGAGCCTCGTCGCCGGTACGGTTGTACAGCCACAGCACGCTCCAGAGATTGTCGCCTCCGCGCTTCTCCTGCCACAGACCTTTGAGGAACTTATCGTCGGGCACAGTAAGCTCGTAATTGAAATAGCCGGTCATGGCATCAAGCACAGCCCTGTCGCCACTGTATTCGTAATATGTCTGGAGCGCCCACAGCATCACCATCTGGGCCCACAGTTCGGGGTTGCCGTTTTCGGTGTTGCGCGGACCGATGAATCCGTCTTCCTTGATATTGCGTAGCACGGCGTCGAACCACACCTGAGCCTCTTTTTTCATTGTCTCGTCGTCGAGAATATATGCCAGCGAGCTGTAGCCGCGCAGCCAATAGGGGACCTCCTCCCAACCGTGGTCGCCGCTGTCGCTCAGCCACTGGTTGTTGTTCTTGTCGAGCCAGGCACTGATTTCACCAAGGTGGCCGTTGAGCCCGTCGCGCTGCAGTTCGAGATATTTGCGGAGCCAGCCTTTCGGCTGTACCTTACCCACAGGCAGTTTCAGCAACGGAGCCTTCTGCAGTGGCGTGCGGAAATTGGTGTAGTTGTTGCTCACGCCGTCTAACGGGCGATCCACAACAGTTACAGAGGCGTCCGCGCTACCTGTCATACCTACGGTAACAGTGAGTGCAGCCAGAAAACTGAGTGCGGATGTGTGTTTCGTTTTTATTGTTCGTAGCATTACATTTACGGTATGTGAACTGATATTGGTTCGTGTATAAGAAGGGCCGAAATATTTGTCGGGGAAATTACGAATGCAAAATTAGACGGCCAAAACCTATGTATACATGAAAGGTTAATCAAAAAAGAGAAATATCTATTCATTTTCGGAAAACAGCCGTGCAACCGCGTATTTGACAAGAATGTGCTTTTTTTTGAAAAGATATTGCTCCGTCAACCATTACGCGTATACTTAATTTTGCAGCACCGAAGAAATCGATACCGTAAATTATATATATCCTATTATATAACCGAAAAACCAATATCTAACATTTCACCTTATGAAAGGAAAACAATTACTCGCATGTGCGGCTTTCATGTCCGCAATGTCGGCGTGGGCTGTAAGCTCTCCCTATCAGGGAAGTGAAGCCGCCACCGGTTCCTTCTACCTCTATCAGGTTGAAACAGGAAAGTGGCTCGAACCTAACCACAAGATTTTTGACACATGGACAACATTCTCGGTCCTCGGTAACGACGGTATCGATGTTGAACTGCGTAAACCCGAAGGGTACAACGGCTATTCCATTTTCTGTAACTTCACAAACAACGGTAGCCTTAACGGGGCGGACCAGGACCGTTTCTATCTCGATCAGCCCGACCGCGACCTCACCGACTGGATTTTTGAACCTGTTACCGTAGACGGTGTAACCAACGCATACCGTATCTCCGCCAAGGCTACTCCCGAAGGTACCGGCGAGCGCAGCGCCATCGCAAACGATATCTATATCGGTGCATCCGACGGCGAACTTTCCGATAACCCTCAGGACTTCACATGGCAGCTTGTTTCGCGTGCAGAACGCCTCCGCGTGATGCAGGAGCAGGTAAAGAACGGTCCCGTTGACGCATCCTGGCTCATTCCCGGCTTTGACCTCGGCCGCAACGACCACCGTATCGACCAGTGGCTGCGCAATGTCGACAATACACGCGGCGGCAGCGACGGTTTCGGAGGCTCGAACGGATATCCCGTACAGGAATACTGGCACCAGATTATATTCAACAACTCTGTCAAGCTCACCGGACTGCCTACCGGTACTTACGAATTCGCCGTACAGGCCTACTACCGCGATACCGAAATTGAAAGCGTAGAGCTTCAGCAGCGATATCTCGACGGCACTGAAAACCTTCGTGCCCAATACTTTGCCGGCGCAACTAAAGGTACTGTGATGTCGATTTTCGCTCAGGCTAAGGACGAACAGACCGACGGCTACAGCTACTTTGCCGAGACAGCCAACAAATGGGTTCCCAACAGCACCAACGACGCCAGCCGCGCAATGTTCGACGGCGCATACGTTAATCCCTACATCCAGGCCGGTGTTACCGACGGCACACTTACCGTTGGTATAGAAAAAGCTGAATACGACCACCGCGACTGGCTTATCTACAAACGCTTCTATCTCCGCTACGTAAGTTCCGATCCCATCGCAGAGGACCTCACTCCGCTCCGCAACCAGCTCAGCGAACTCATCGAAAAGGCTAAGGAACTCCCCCAGATTGCCCAGATCACAAAAGCCATTGAAGATGCAACCGCAGCTCTAAAGAATGCAACAAGCTCCACTGCACTCCTGGAGGCCTATAGCACTCTTGAAGGAATATATACCGTTGTAAACCAGTCCAAAGGCACCATCAGCGACTTCAACGCCATCCTGGCAATAACCAAGGCTGCCGGAGTCAACACCGCCAATGCCGAAACTGTTTTCACAACCGCCGCAACACGCGACGACTTCAACCGCGCTCTCTATCTTATCCGCATTGCCCGTCTGCGTGCCGCAGCCTATACCCACGCCGACATATTCCCCGGCCAGCCCGCAGCTGTTGGTGAATTCTACCTCTACAACGTAGGCCAGAAACAGTTCCTCATGGGCGGTTCCGACTGGGGTGCACACGCCGCTCTTGGCATGCCAGGCCTCATCATCACCCTCGAAGCTACCGAAGACGAGGCTGCCGCAGGCACATTCCACATCAATACCGGTCTGTACAACGGCGAAAACAACCATTACATGAACTACCGTGGCTATATGGACTGCGGTATCGCAGGCCAGTGGCTCTTCAAACCCGTAGAAGGCAAGGAGAACGTTTACAACATCTTCCAGGCCGATTATCCCGACGTACATGTTGCATGGAATCCCGAAGCAAGCGTTGATCAGGGTCAGCGCGACGAGACAACCGTAGGCACCGAATGCCGCAATCTCGACCCCAACGACCTTAACGCTCAGTGGAAACTCGTTACCGCCGCTGAACGCGACGCCTTGATTGAAAAAGCTTCTCTCGAGAACCCCGTAGATCTTTCGTACCGTATAATCAACCCCGGCTTCTGCCAGCGTGTGGACGACAGCGTATGGAACTTCACCAACTCTACCATCTGGGGCCGCGGCGACAACCACAACGACTTTGCAGCCGAATCCTGGGATTCCGCAAACTGCGAAATCAGCCAGAATGTGCAGAACATGCCCGCAGGTATCTATGCCGTATGGGTTAACGGCTTCTACCGCAATGGCGACCATGCCAACGCTACCGAAATCGTAGACGAGCAGGAAGTGCTGATTCCCGGCCAGCCCGACAACGAAAAAGTATCCTACGCATTCCTCCAGGCAGGCAATGAACCTGAAGATGACGTTGAACTCCCCAACATTACCAATGCAGGTGGCACAGCTCCCGGCCAGGGCGCCGAAGTAACCGCTACCGACGGCACCAAGTACTACTATCCCCAGTACGTTAACCAGGCTACCGAATGGTTCCGCCTCGGTCTCTACAGCGCACACACCGTTATCAATCTCAGCGAAGCCGGCGACCTCTTTATCGCCGTTGCCAAGCCCGAAGGCGAATACACCAAAAAAGACTGGGTAGTAACCGACAACTTCCGCATCGTATACTACGGTGCCGACACTACCAAAGAAGAAGTTGCAAAAGTTATCGAGGAAACTACCGGTGTCGAGGATATCGAAGTTGCTCCCGCTCAGCGTCCCGCCGACGGCCGCATCTACAACATCCAGGGTATCGAGGTTAAGAATGCTACAGCACCAGGCCTCTATATCCGCGACGGCAAGAAGTTCATCGTTCGCTGATTAGATCAGTAATATCTCACCGACACAGGGGAGAGCGGGCATAGTCCCCTCTCCCCTACTTTTTCTCCAATCGTGCGATTTTAACATTCTCTACTTCCTGAATATCCGATAATTCAGTAATTTTGCACAAAACCAGTCATCCCATGTCAAGCATGCAATTCCGCACATTCATTTTTGCAGCGCTGTCGACGCTGCTGTGTTGTTTCTCAACCCCGGCGAGGCCAGTAAACGGCAGTTGCGAAATAATAAACACCGACTATGCCATCGGCAAATCAAGCCAGTGCGCGCTGCGCGACCATTACGGCTTCCTGTGGCTCGGTACAGCTTCAGGACTGTATGCCTACGACAGCGGAGGAAGACTTATTTACCCGTCCACAAACGCTGCAGCACCACAGTTGCCTGATGTGATAGACCTTTTCGAGCACAACGACATGATATGGATCGGGGTATCCAACGGCCTGTGGGTCTACGACAGGGACAGCGATATCACATCGCGCTTTCCGTACAAGACAAAATACGGAGTAACTATCAGTTCGCCCGTACATCGTATTATGGAAGTGGGCGACGGGCTGATCTGGATCCTCACATACGGCCAGGGTTATTTCATCTACAACACCAAAGATAACACTTTGGAGCAGAACAGCCGCAACGGCGCCTTCTTCAGCGACATGGTGAAAGGAAACAACGGAAACATATACGCCATAAGCCTCGAAGGTATTCTAAAAATATTCAACAACAACGGAGGACTTATCGACTCCATTGTTCTTCCCGAATTCACTGCCGGCCACAGCAGCCTCCGCATGGGTGCCGACGCAACAAGCGTAATGGTAACATCGGGCAAGACAATATACACATACAATCTTTTAAACAAGAAACTTACATTCGAACAGCCCTCCGGCCTGACATCCGATATAAAGACAATGTGCTGTACCAGTGGACGGATTATCATTGGCACCGACGAAGGCTTGTGGATCTACGACAAAGAATCACACTCGGCACGCAACATCGCATCAACAAAGAGAACATCCCTTAACAACCGCCTATCCGACGACCACGTAACGTTCATTATGCCGGAGATGGACAACAACCTACTGGTACTCACTGCAGTAGGCGGCGTCAGCCATCTGATAATGATGCAACAGCCCATCGAGCTTATTCAGCTCGGCACAGACGATTCTCCGGAGGCAGCCACAGCCATCTGCGTGTCCGACGACGGAAACCGCGTATGGGTGGGATCGCGCAAAGGCGTGGCGTATTTCGACCTTCCTTCGCTCACACCCATAGCTATGGATATTCCGGGAGCTGAAGGCAACAGGATAACGTCCATAGCCATCCGCAACGACATGCTATGGATCGGTACTGAATCTCGCGGCGTTTTCCGGCACTCGCTTGATACGCACCATACATGGCACTACGTTTACAATGCAAGAACCCCTAATTCCCTTATGAGCAACGCTGTACACAAGATTTTTGTGGCAGGCGACGGAGAATTGTTCGTGCTTACCAACTGGGGCCTGTGCCGCTACAACGATGTTGAGGACAATTTCGGTACCATTCGTGAAATCGACAGCCACAAACAGCCGCTTACGATTGCCGAGGACAGGCACGGCAGAAGATGGTTCATGATGGCAGACGGCTCCATCTTTACCCGCGGAAAGGACAAAACCAATGTGGAACGTCTTTTCAGCGACAATCTGAATGGCAAATCGGTCGCCATCCTGCGTTGCGACAATACCGGCGAACTTCTTGCCGCCGCGAACGACAACAGAATATACATTTTCGACGAATCGGCAGGCGACTTTATTCCTTACAGTTTCGGAGTACCTAACGATTATCCTCTCACCTTTATGGAGCGCGACCGCGACGGTCGCCTGTGGCTCGGCGATGCCTCCGGGGCCTTGGCAGCGATTGCGTCCGACAAACGCACGGAATTTTTTGTATACAAAGCGAATACGTATACCAATATTCTGACAATGACAGACATATCCGGTATCCTCAGCGACGGACGTATCGTTTATGGCGATGAAAAAGGGCTGCGGATCTTCAATCCTCGCGAAATGAAATCGCCGGAGACAAAAGTGCGTACCTATATCCAGTCCATACGTTTCCCGTACACCAATAACGATATCGAGGAACGCCGTCGTCTCGGTCTGGAAGGCGCGCTGTGCAATCGCAGCAGCCTCACGATTCCGTACCGCGACAATACCTTCACCCTATTCTTCTCCACATCACATTCTGCCGATATGCCACCTGTGCGTTTACGCTACCGCCTCGACGGCTACGACAAAGAATGGAATATAATATCGGAACCGAATGTAACCTACACCAATCTGCAGCCTGGCACATACACACTGCATATTCTATCAGAAACTGAACCTGACGATACCGCCACTACACTCACAATCACCGTTTCACCACCCTGGTACAGAACACTATACGCATATATAATCTACATTGTGCTGACCATAGCACTCGGCTGGGCCCTCTGGATATTCATACGCCACCGCGTGCGCATGCACTACCACAAGCGTATCAACGACATGCGCATGCAGAAGGAACGTGAGACCTTCGAAGCCAAGATGCAGTTCTTCGTCAATCTTGTCCACGAAATCCGCACGCCGCTAACACTTATAAGCCTGCCACTCGAACAAATGGCCGAGAACGCACGAAACGGCAAAAACAAAATCGAGGACAACAAGAAACACATCAAATCAATGCGCCGGAATGTAAATTACCTTCTGGGGATTGTAAACCAGCTGCTGGACTTCCGCAAGGCACAATCAGGCTCCGAAGTTCAGCTCAAGCGCACGCGCACCGACATAAACAAGCTGATATCCGACATAGCCGAGCGTTTCGAGCACCCGATGACTACCGCCGGAAAGACCTTCGAGCTGATTATGCCGCCGGTAGAGATTCTTGCCGACGTGGATATCGACAAAATAGACCGAGTGATAATGAACATCGTAAGCAACGCAATGAAGTATTCGCGCACGAAAGTAACCCTGGAACTTTGCACCCCGGCCGACGGCGAATTTGCGATAAAAGTATCCGACGACGGTACCGGTGTGCCCAAGGAGGAACGCGAACGAATATTCGACACCTACTATCAGATGAGTGGTGATGATGTCGCCGCCACCCTCGGAACGGGTCTCGGCCTGGCATACGCCAAACTTATAGCCAACGCCCATCACGGCAGCATCACTGTGGACAACAATGCTACCGGAGGTGCCACATTCACAATAACGCTGAATACCGCGCTTGCCACAGCTGTACAGCAAAGCCGCAAGCCCGAAATCATAGGCGACAGCGACGATGCAACGGCCAACGAGCGCCGCGATATCACTGTTCTGCTTGTCGACGACAACGCAGAACTTCTTGCGACAGTATCCGAAGCTCTATCGCAGAACTACACCGTAATAACAGCACCGTCCGGCGATGATGCGCTTGCAATACTCAACGGTACCAGCGACATAGACTTTATAATCAGCGATTTCATGATGCCTGGCATGAGCGGCGCGCGTCTGTGCCAGCGTCTGAAAAACGATATCCGATTCTCACACATCCCCTTTATTATGCTCACCGCAAAAACGGACCGCGAAGCCAAGGAAGAGGGCATGGAAGCCGGCGTAGACGTATACGTGGAAAAACCATTCACAATCAAGCAGCTTAAGCTGCAGATCGTGAACATGCTGAAAGCCCGTGCGCTGTTCTACAGACGCCTCATGTCCGAGCAGCCGCAACAGGAGATAATAGCAACCGAACCGTATATCAACCGCATGGATACCGAATTCCTCAACACACTCAACACTAACATAGCCGAAAACATCAGCGACGAGGAATTTTCCATAGACACTATGGCTGAACGGATGAACATGAGCCGTTCCAGCTTCTACCGTAAACTGAAAGCCATAACGGGCATGACTCCTGTGGATTATCTGAAGAATTTCCGCCTGGAGCACGCCGCACGACTGCTGCTGGAAGGCGCGCGAATAACAGAAGTCGCGCTGATGTCTGGTTTCACATCATCGTCCTACTTTTCGAAATGCTTCAAAGCCAAATACGGACAAAATCCCAAGGAGTACGCCACCGCACACCAGAAAGGTTCAGGGATGGCCTAAAACGGGCATGCTATTGTCGTCCCACTGCAACTCCGCGATATTCAGGCCGCGCCTGAAACTGCCGTTGTCGCGGATACGGGTTTCATATACAAAATAGCTTTTGCCTTCGTCCTGATTGTTGACCACCGACACGTTGGACGACCGTTTGTCGGGCGTCTCGGGAGCGGGAGTAAACTGTGGTTCAGGCAGTTTTGTCCACGAGCGTGGATCTAAAAGATTGGCAGTCGCCGGCGCGTACAACATGCCGAGCGACGTAAACTCCGTCCATATTCCGCTGGCGGAGTAAAATATTATCACATTGCGGCCGTCGGGCGAAAGAACACCCTGCGGATTCTCGTTCACGAAAATAGGATATGCCGAACGCATGCCATCCGAGTTAATCCACTGCCGTTCCCATTCATACTCCGGCAACGACAGCATGACACGTTCCGATTTAAGGGTATATGGGTTCTCCATCTCGGCAATGAAAATGCACTGCGTCTCACTTTCTACGCGGCGTTTCTGCCAACCGGACCACAGCATGTACAGCCTGCCTCCACACGTGAAAGTACTGGGGTGGATGGAGAAGTTCCATTCGCTGTTTGTAATAACCGGTCCGTGGAGCGTCCATTCGCCTTCAAGAGGATTCTCCGAGGCATTTTCCAGAACAAATATCTGATGGTTATCGGTGCTGTAACCGTCGTCGCCTTCAAAATATATGTACCATTTGCCATCAAAAAAGTTTATGTCCGGCGAGTAAAATGTACGCACCTTACTCGTGCGGCCGTCGAGAATCACTTTTTTCTGTCCCTTGCCTATGTCGGCCAGCTTAGGGGATGCAAAGAGGGTGATAACGTCGCTGCTGTCGTTCTGCACAGTGAGATAATACATGCCGTCATGATATATGGCGCTCGGATATCCCACGTTGTCGATAACGGCTGTCTCTCGACCATCGGGTTTACTGTCTCCGCAAGAAATAAGGGTAAAGACCAGTGTCAGAAACAGTGGTAGAAGAAATATAAAAGAACGGAAACGTCCGTGTATATCGTTCATGGTATCTGAATCTCTCTTTAAAATATAACGGATACAAAGTTAGCACAAAAAATTGACATACACCCCATTCCATCATCTGAATGAGAATATATTTTTTGTATTTTCCGGTCAGTGTTGAACTGTATGTGCAAAAACAGTCGATTTTAACATTTGTAGCTGTCTTTGAACAGAAATTCAGAATATATGAACGGTATTTTTTGGATTTCGCCACTATTTTTAGGTTATTTTGCACCCGAGAAAAGTGGTTTTCACCAATGGTATAAAGGTAATAATAAGTATGGGCCGCCACAGGTACGGCTTCTACCGGTAGGAGAGATTGTTGAGGGATTGCATAGTTAAGTAAATTAAACCAATTGTTATACACACCATGAAAGTTAAATCAGACAAAGTGAAATCATCGCTTTTCCGGTTTCCGGAGATTCTCTTCGGGGCATGCCTTATACTGCTTGCCGGAATGATGGTATCATGCGACGACGATTCAAAAATCAAATCGTCGGAACCTTTCAATCCTGCTCTGCCGGTAACGGTAACGGGCTTCACCCCCGAAAGAGGCGGCTCGCAGGAAGAGATTATCATTAACGGCAGCAATTTCGGCAACGACAAAAACATTGTCTCGGTATATATCGGAGGCAAAAAGGCTGTAATTGTAAATGTGATGTCCGACAAACTGTTTGCGTTCATTCCCGCCGGCGCCTACTCCGATAACGATACCTATACAGGCGAAGTAGAAGTAGTTGTTGCTCCCGAGAATGGCACCGAAGTCCGCGGCGTATCCGCCCGGCCGTTCCAGTATACTCCCAAAAAGGTCGTGAGCACACTTTGCGGCTACCGCAACGAGAACGACGACCAGGGGGAGATATGGGGCTCGTTCGACGAAGTATGCGGTTTCAACGCCGAGGGCTGTATGGCCATCGACCCGCTCTACCCCGATCTGCTTTATATCGCTTACGACCGCTCGGAAGGTATAATTGCCCGTCTTGATCTTAAGAACCGTGTAGCCGAACGCATGATGTCGGCCACCAAGTTCCAGACCAAGCGCCTGCGTAACATCGCCTTTACCAACGACGGCAAGTATATGCTCGTTTCCACGGACCGCGACGATAATGCCCTCCACTCCACAAGCGTATGGCTTGTAACCCGCAATGCCGACGGAACGTTCAGCGACCGTTCGTCGTGCCAGCCCCTCGTTTCCTACAAGCAGTGCAACGGCGTTGCCGTACATCCCGTAAACGGCGAGATTTATTTCAACAGCTATGAAAACGGCCAGCTGTTCCGCCTCGACTTCAACGACTACCTTAAAGTAATCAACGGTGGCACCGACGCGAGCGGCGAACCGCTGAAGTGGACAGGATACCTCGAGGACGGCGCTTTCAAGGAACTGTTCAAGATTATGGACCCCAGCTACGAGTTCCAGATCACAATCCACCCCTCCGGCGATTATGCCTACCTGACGGTTATAAACCGCGACTATATCCTGCGTACCGACTACGACTGGAGCAAGAAAGAATTCACCACACCATATATCATCGCCGGCGCAAACGGTATGCCTGACTGGACCGACGCCGTAGGCAGCAACGCCCGTCTGCATCGTCCCTATCAGGGCGCTTTCGTAAAGAATCCCGAATATGAGGCCGAAGGACGCTCCGATGTATACGACTATTACTTTTCCGACTGTCTCAACTTCTGTGTCCGCTATATCACTCCCGACGGTCTTGTGCGCACCTTTGCCGGACGCGCGCCATCTACAAACGGCAATATCTGGGGTACCGAAAACGGCGACCTGCGCCAGCAGGCACGTTTCCGCGACGTAACCGGCCTTACCTACGACGCGCAGCGCGACCGCTTCTATGTGCTGGACCACAACAACCGCAGCGTGCGCATAATAGGTATGGAAACTAACGAGGAGTAACTAACAAAAAAACATTCAGCAAATGAAACAGCGAATATCAGTGCTTTTAGCCGCAGCAGCGCTTACCGCAGCCTCGGCGACAGCCAAAGTATATACCGGTACCGTTATCAGCGCAGCCGACGGAGAACCGCTTATCGGCGCTTCGGTCATTGCAAAGGACGCCAAGGTGGGCGTGGTAACCGACATCGACGGCAATTTCTCCATCGACATACCGGACAACTGCAAATTCCTCGTAGTATCCTACGTGGGTATGCAGAATGCGGAGCTGCCCGTGCGCGGCCTCGCACGAAACAACAATGAAATCAAACTCGAGGAAGTACCCAACGCTCTCAACGAAGTGGTCGTTACAGGTATGGGCAGCCGTAAAAAAATAACACTTACCGGTGCCGTTACCAATGTGGATGTTGTGGACATGAAACACTACAATTCCTCCAACCTGTCCAATGCCCTTGCCGGTAACGTTCCCGGCGTGATTGCAATGCAGACTTCCGGACAGCCCGGTAAGAACCGTTCCGAATTCTGGATCCGCGGTATCTCCACCTTCGGCGCCGGAGCAAGCGCGTATATTCTTGTCGACGGTTTCGAGCGCGAGAGCATTGATGACCTCAACATCGAGGATATCGAAACATTCACGGTGCTGAAGGACGCGTCGGCAACGGCTATCTACGGTTCCAAGGGTGCAAACGGCGTGGTTCTTATCACAACCAAGCACGGTAAAGCCGGCAAGGTGAAAGTGAACGCCAAATTCGAAAGTTCCTACAACACGCGTACCAAAACGCCCGAGTTTGTAGACGGTATCACATATGCCAACCTGCTCAACGAGGCCTATATCACCCGCAGCCGCGGCCAGTATTACTCTCCGGCCGAACTCGAGCTGTTCCGTACCGGTCTGGACCCCGATCTGTATCCCAACGTAGACTGGAAAGACCTTATCCTCAAAGACGGCGCCATGAGCTACCGCGCCAACGTCAACCTGAGCGGCGGCGGCAACACGGTGCGCTACTACGCCTCTATCTCCTACGTAAACGACGAGGGTATGTACAAAACCGACGCCACTCTGCGCGACAAGTACAACACCAACGCCAACTACAACCGCTGGAACTACCGACTGAACGTCGACATCGACCTCACGTCCACCACCCTTCTGCGTCTGGGCACATCGGGCGACCTCTCGCTGCGTAATTCGCCGGGTATGGGCGACAACGACACATGGAACTCGCTTTTCGGCTACAACGCAATCCTGACGCCTATCATGTACTCCAACGGCTACGTGCCCATGATTAATATGGGCCGAGATGACCTCCGCACCAATCCCTGGGTAATGACAACCCAGACGGGCTATAACCAGGAATGGAACAACAACCTGCAGAACAACGTATCGCTTGAACAGGACCTAAAATTCATCACCCAGGGCCTTAAATTCATCGGCCGCTTCGGCTACGATACTTACAACTACAACTACATCAACCACTCGCAGCAGCCCGAGCGCTGGTATGCCAACGGCCGCGACAAAGATACCGGCGAAATCATCTTCGACAAAATCAAAGATAAGGTGGACATGCACCAGAGCTCAGGCAACGACGGCTCGCGCCGTATCTTCCTCGACCTTCTGCTGAGCTATAACCGCTCCTTCGGCAAGAACAACACAGGTGCCAACCTGAAGTATACCTACGACAACAGTATTGCTACCCAGAACATCGGCGAAGACATCAAAAACGGCGTGGCCCGCAAGAACATGGCACTCGCAGGACAGGTCTACTATAACTGGGATTCCAGATACTTCGTCGATTTCAACTTCGGCTACAACGGCTCCGAAAACTTTGCCGACGGACACCGCTTCGGCTTCTTCCCCGCCGTTTCGGGCGCATGGAACATCACAGGCGAGAAATTCATGGAGCCGGTGCGCTGGCTCAACATGCTCAAGATCCGCTACTCCTGGGGCCGTGTAGGTAACGACCGAATGAACGACCGCTTCCCCTACCTGTACACTATCGACTACTCCGGCGACAATATCTACAACTTCGGTACAGTGGGCTCGCCCACTCGTCCCGAATACATGCACGGTGTACACTACGCCTCTCTCGCGTCCAGAAACGTAACCTGGGAAGTTGCCACCAAGCAGGACGTCGGTATCGATATCTCGCTTTTCAACAACCGCTTCTCCCTCACCGCCGACTACTTCCACGAAAAACGTACAGGCATCTATATGCAGCGAAACTTCCTTCCCGGATACCTCGGTCTGGAGCAGGCTCCCTCGGCCAACGTGGGCGCTGTCAAGCAAGAAGGTGTCGACGGTAACTTCCGCTTCGAAAACCGCTTCGGCGAGACAAACCTTACAGTTCGCGGTAACCTTACCTACAGCAAGAACACCATTCTCAACTACGACGTGGAGAACAACGTATATCCCTACCAGTACCAGACCGGCTATCGCGTGAACCAGCTGCGCGGCCTCGTTGCCGAAGGTCTCTTCGCCGACTATGACGACATCCGCAACTCGCCCAAACAGATGTTCGGTGATGTGCAGCCCGGCGATATCAAGTACCGCGACGTTAACGGCGACGGTATTGTCGACGGCAACGACGAAGTAGCTATCGGCGCCACAACCACTCCCAATCTTGTATACGGCCTCGGCGCATCGCTCAACTGGAAAGGCTTCGACTTCAACGTACACTTCCAGGGAACCGGTAAATCCAGTATGCTCATGAACGGAAAAACCGTATGGGCTTTCAGCCAGGACCGCTACGGTCAGATTCTCAGCGACCTCGTAGAGGACCGCTGGGTGGACAAAGAGACAGCCGCCACTCTCGGTATCCCCGCCAACGAAAACCCCAACGCAAGCTACCCCCGCATGGTGCTGTGCGAGAATAACGCCGGACATAACAATTACCGCGCCTCGTCGTACTGGATGCGCGATGTAAGCTATCTCCGCCTTAAAAACCTCGAGATCGGTTATTCGTTGCCCCAGGGCGTGCTCAACACACTCCACCTCGAAAACTTCCGCGTATATCTCCAGGGCACGAATGTGCTGACATGGAGCAGCTTCAAGCTGTGGGATCCCGAAATGGGCAGCAGCGACGGCGAAGCATATCCTATCACCCGCTCCTTCACCGCAGGTATTCAAATCAATCTCTAATCAATTGCCAATCATGAAAAAATATATAGTCAAATCTGCCGGCGTGATGGCCGTGGCACTCTGCGGCGCTCTCACGGCATGCGAAGACGTTCTCGATTCGGACAAGTACTTCGACGACCGCCGAACCATCGAATCGGTGTTCTCCGACATAAACCAGACAAACGGCTGGCTTGCTCAGGCATACGGCTACCTGCGTACCGACCTTGCCGATGTAATCACCAAAGAAAGCGGCGGTGTGGGTCTGCACTGCTTCTCGGACGACTACTACTTCGGCGACCGCGACGTGCGCTACGACAACAAATGGAACACAATGGAATCATACAATGCCTTCAAACAGGGCAGCTACGACGAAAACTACGGTTCCAACTTCTGGACCAGCGCCTACCGAGGCATATATCAGGCATCCGTTTTCATCCATAACGTAGACCTGAACACGGCCCTCACAAAAGAACAGGTTCTGGACCTGAAAGGCCAGGCACGATTCGTGCGCGCATACTATTACTGGCTGTTGCTGCGCCGCTACGGTCCCGTACCCATCATGCCCGACGAAGGTGCCGACTACACCCTCGACTACAGCGAACTTTCGATTCCCCGCAGCACTTACGAGGAAGTTGCCGAATTCATCGGTGAAGAAATGGTTCAGGCCGCCAACGAACTCCAGACATGGAGCCGTTTCACAGGCAACACCAGCTCCGAGAACCTGGCACGCCCCACACGCGGCGCCGCCCTCGCAACCCGCGCCCTTGCATATATATATGCTGCCAGCCCGCTCGCTAACGGCCAGCTTGCCAACGGCGACCATCCAGCCGGCGTGAGCGACGGTTTTGCAAAATCGTTCCTTGACTTCGACGGCAAGCCTCTTCTGGGTCTCGAATATGACGAATCCAAGTGGGCACGCGCCGCTGCAGCATGCCGCGACGTCATCGAATGCCCCTCCAACTACGAGCTTTTCCATGTAGGTATCAACAGCGTAGACAACCGTACCACCGGCTACCCCGTAACCATCACCCCTTACAAGGACGGCGATTTCTCCGAAAAAAACTGGCCGGAAGGCTATGCCGACATCGACCCATACCTGTCGTACCGCGACTTCTTCAACGGTGTGGCCGACCTCGGTAACTCCGAAATTATCTTCAGCCGCGGCTACAACGTGGGCACAAGCCGCCACACCGGCATAGACGCCTTTGTATCGCACCAGATGCCTAACTCGCTCTTCGGCTTCAACTGCCACGGCCTCACACAGAAGATGGTGGACGCCTACTACATGCTAGACGGCTCCGACTGCCCCGGCAAAGACAGCGAAATGAACGGCGGCGACGGTTCGGAACGCCGTACCGGTTGGACTACCAACGCCCGCGGCCAATATCCCTACACCAAATATCCTCCTTTAGGTCAGGGCGTGTCGATGCAGTACGCCGAACGCGAACCCCGCTTCTATGCTTCGGTCGCATTCAACGGTTCGTACTGGTGGAACGCAAACCCCGACAAGAGCAGCCACTATATGCAGGTATACTACTGGCGCGGTACAACAACATCGGGGAGCGGCGACAACGCCGAGGTGCAGAACAACGGTTATACAAACAGCTGCTACTACCTGCGCACCGGTATCGGATGCAAGAAATATGTCAATCCTTCCGACTGGCGTTCGGTCCGCAACGGCGAAGACTACAACAACATCAAACAGAAATGGGAACCGGCAATCCGCTATGCCGACATCCTGCTGATGTACGCCGAAGCCTTGAACGAACTATCCGGCAGCTATACTGTTCCCTCTTGGGATGGCTCGCAGGTGTACACCGTATCGCGCGATATCAATGAAATCAAGCGCGGTATCCGTCCCGTTCGCATCCGCGCCGGCATACCCGACTACACATCTGCCGAGTACGGCGACCAGAACGCACTCCGTGCCAAAATCAAACGCGAGCGTATGATTGAGTTCCTCGCCGAAGGCAAGCGCTACTACGACCTGCGCCGCTGGATGGACGCTCCTGTGGAAGAATCCAAGACAGTATACGGCTGCAACGTGCTCATGACAGCAAAACAGCAGGACGAATTCCAGAAAATCGTACCCGTATACAATCTTCCCACCGTGTTCTCCGACAAGATGTATTTCTGGCCCATAAGCTTCGACGAGCTAAAACGTAACCGTCTGCTGGTACAGAACCCCGGATGGAAATATTTCGATTAATCACCATATAATCCCGACAGCAATATGTCCAAGACATTATTATACATACCGGCCCTGCTCGCTGCAAGCGCTATCGCCGTTGCAACCACTTCCTGCAACAACGACTGGGAAGATGAACAGTACGAGCACTACGTGAGCTTCAAAGCCCCCCTGGCCACCGAAGGCAGCAATGTGGGAGTAACCACCGTTTACGTGCCCTTTACCCGCAGCAATGAAGACGGCACGCCACTCTACGGCAACGAAGGCGAATCGCACTACGACCTCCCGGTCCTTGTCAGCGGTTCCACCAACAACCCCTACGACATCAACGTCAACATCGCCCATTCCGATACTCTTCCCATACTCAACAACGAGCGCTTCAGCACCCGCACCGACCTGTGGTACAACGACATGTGGGATTACGCCGATGTACCCACGACAATCGCCATCAAGGGCGGTGACAATAAATCGCTTCTGCGCGTCCGTTTCCACTTCAATGGCATCGACCTGGCCGAACGCTATGTACTACCCCTTACAGTAGCTCCGGGCGACGGCTATCAACGCAATCCACGCAAGAACTATGCCACCGCCATGCTGCGCGTGCTGCCGTTCACTACTTATTCAGGCATATACCAGGCCGGCAACCTTAAGTTCTACATCGTTTCCGGCGGCGTTACCGATACCGAGCCGGGCGCAATGACAACGGTGCAGACGTATGTAGTGAACGCAAACACGGTGTTCTTCTATGCCGGCTCCTTCGACGAGGACAGCCAGCTGCGCAGAAACTTCAAAATTTATGCCACCTTCGTTCCCACAACATCTGACGGCAAACGCGGCGACGTTACCTTCTCCTGCGATAACCCCGACATGAAATTCTCGCAGAACAAAGCCGCCAAATTCACTATCCTCGAGCAGGACGACGAAGTACAGAGCTATATAATGCGCCGCACTGTCATTATCAACGACATCGACTATACCTTCACCGACTATATGTCGGCACCAGGCTCTGAAATCACCTACAACGTTGTGGGTACACTTGCAATGGAACGCAAGCTCAACACCCAGATGCCCGAAGAGGACCAGATCTCCTTCGAATAAGCCGAAATGACAAACCTACTTATAACAACCGCCGCGTCGGCCGCCGCCTTTATGGCGTCGGCCGACGTGCCGGCATTACACAGCACTAATTTCCAATAGACAACCTATATCAATGACAAAACGAATCTATATAGCGGCACTCTCGGCTATTCTGGGATGCGGAACAATAATCGCCTCGGCAGCACCGGAATGTGCGCCGGACAATACCACCATTGCCGGCACCCGCTACACCCGTACAAACCGCCCGGAACCTTCGCAGAGACTGTTCAGATCGAAGGCGGTGGAAAAGAAAATAAAAGAGATTAAGAAACAGCTCAAAAATGCCAAACTGGCTTGGATGTTCGAAAACTGTTTCCCCAACACTGTCGACACCACCGTCCACTTCCGCAAAGACGAGAACGGCAAGAACGATACATTTGTATACACCGGCGACATCCACGCCATGTGGCTCCGCGACTCCGGTGCACAGGTGTGGCCGTACGTGCAGCTTGTAAACAGCGATCCCGAACTCAAGAACATGGTGGAGGGCGTTATCCGACGCCAGTTCAAGTGCATCAACCTCGATCCTTACGCCAATGCTTTCAACGACGGCCCCACAGGAGGCGAATGGATGAGCGACTTCACCGACATGATTCCCGACGTGCACGAACGCAAATGGGAAATCGACTCGTTCTGCTACCCTATCCGACTGGCATACGCGTACTGGAAAAAGACAGGCGACAACTCGGTTTTCGACGGCGAATGGCTTGCCGCGATAAACAATATCTACAATACGTTCATCGCACAGCAACGCAAAAACGGCGACAAAGGCCCCTACCGCTTCCGCCGCAAGACCGACCGTGCCCTCGATACCCTCAACAACGACGGCTGGGGCGCTCCGGTGAGCGGCTGCGGTCTTATAGTTTCGTGCTTCCGCCCAAGCGACGACGCCACAACTTTCCAGTATCTTATTCCGTCGAATTTCTTCGCTGTTACATCGCTGCGCAAGGCTGCCGAGATTCTCGAGACCGTAAATGGCAATAAGGAATTGGCTACCAAATGTAACACTCTCGCCAACGAGGTTGCCGATGCACTGAAACAGCACGCCGTTTACAATCATCCCGAATTCGGGCCCATCTACGCCTTCGAGGTAGACGGATTCGGCAACAAACACCTTATGGACGACGCCAATGTGCCAAGCCTGCTTGCAATGCCCTACCTCGGCGATGTGGACATCGACGATCCCGTGTACCTAAACACCCGCCGCTTTGTATGGAGCGAAAGCAATCCCTACTTCTTCAGAGGTAATGCAGGAGAAGGCATAGGCGGCCCTCATATAGGCTACGATATGGCATGGCCAATGAGCATAATGATGAAGGCGTTCACATCCACCGACGACAACGAAATCCGCGACTGCATCACAATGCTCCTGAATACCGATGCCGAAACCGGCTTTATACACGAATCGTTCAATGTGGACGACGCAAACAAATTCACCCGCCCGTGGTTCGCATGGCAGAACACCTTGTTCGGCGAACTGATTGTGAAGCTTGTGGAAGACGGCAAAATCGACCTGCTCAACTCTATCACAGCAGGCAACACAACCGATATGGCCACCAGCCGATAAACCATACTACGCTGAATCCACGCCCCGACAGTGCCGAAACTGTCGGGGCTTTGTGTTTTTCGGCATGGTTCTATTATTTTTCGCCGGAGTTCACTATATTTGCATAAAAACCAGACAAAACGAAATGATATGAGAATAGTGATACAGCGTGTGAAACGCGCGTCGGTAAGCATCGCAGGCGAAGTCCACGGCAGCATCGGCCACGGCCTTATGGTGCTTGTGGGCGTAGAAAACGGCGACACGCCCGACGATGCCAGATGGCTTGCCGACAAAACGGTAGTCCTGCGAATTTTTGATGATGAGAATGGCGTCATGAACCGCTCGGTTGCCGACGCCGGCGGGGATGTGCTGTCCATCAGCCAGTTCACTCTCACAGCCTCGACCCGTAAAGGCAACCGTCCGAGCTACATACGAGCTGCCGGACACGAACTTGCCACGCAACTCTACGAAGCGTATACCGAAATGGTGCATCAGCGCCTGGGGCGCCCAGTGCCTACCGGAGTTTTCGGCGCCGACATGCAGGTAGAGCTCGTCAACGACGGCCCGGTAACAATAATAATCGATTCCCGCCTGCGCGAATAGCATAATCTGCTAACAATAGCTATCTTTGCACAATAATCAATCTACACGCCCTAAATGGATACCATGACACCTGAAGCATTATCCAATGCACTTAATGACATATTCGAATTCAAACTCGATTTTGAAATACCAATTACCTATATATCGCGAAATGACGATACCGTAACAAAGACAAGAATCCACTTAAATACTCTTTTCGCTGATCCGGAGCAATATAAAGCTGCCGGAGAGTTACTGCTGCAACTGATAATACACGATACAAATTTTCAGAATTTAGCCGAATTTATAACTCAATGGTCTAACAACAGCCTCGCCGAAAGTACTCTTAAGGGTACTATTGTGCCTTTCGAGACATATATAAAGAATATCATAGGCATAATTGATGTTTCGGCGCGCAGTGAAATGGATCGGACAAGGGGATTAAGAAATGTTACCGATACAGCAAAAACCAGATACAACCTTATCGGTGCCACAGCGTCCGAGACTTTCGAGACTTTACGCATTATCGGAAATAATCTCCGTCATGGCAATGAATCAGCATCTGATATTATCAAACAAAAAGATAGTATCGCGGCAATCTTCTTCGCATCATTGCTCCATATCGTTTCCCGGGCGATTGACCCATTGAACAAATATCTTGCTGAAAAGAAAGCGCCCGCAGGGACGGGGCCTGTCAACGAGGATGAAATAATAAAGGATTATGTAAGGCGATGCCGGCAGTCCTACGCTTCCTATCTGGAAAATAACGTGCTGCATGGCGAAGACGCCAAAGTAAGCCCAATTCCTTTAATGATAAAGGAATTGGAAGGAAAGGAGAATCCGGAGGAGGCACTTGGCGTTCTGAAGAATGCTCCCGATGGCAAATACATTATACTGGGAGTACCGGGCGCCGGCAAGACCACCCTGCTCAACAGTTATCTCCTGGGGATAAGCAATGCTTTCGCCTCGGGCGAAGGTGAGATGGTACCTGTGTTGATATGTGCTTCGGACGTGGAAAAAGACCAAAATTTTATCGATACTCTGCTCTCCTCGGCCGCCGCCAAGGGTCTGGATAAATTCACAGCCAAAAAGATGTTGGACGAAGGTCGCGTTGCCATTGCCATAGACGGCATCAACGAATTCCACCCCGACGTAAACGTCGATAAATTCCTCAAGGACGTAATGCAAAATTCGACTGGACGCCTAATAATGACAGGTCGAATATATGAATATGCTTCTGTTAAACGTACGATAGACGAGTATGGAAAGCCTCGCATTTTTCAGGTTCAGGACATAAGCAGCGAGACCATCAGAGAATTCGTCGGAAAACTGAATTTCGACGAGGAAAAAAGCCACCATATGCTGGACATGTTCTTCAACAACGACCGCATTTTCAGTCTGCTGAGCTGTCCTCTGAACCTGAAAATACTTATCGACACCATAACAGGCGACAACAGCGATTTCAGATTCCGCAACCGCGGCGGTCTTATCTCGGCCTTTGTGGATGAAGTATGCAAGCGAGAGAATGACAAAGACCGCATAAAGAACAATTCCCCAAAAGGACCAAACAAGATTTACAGGGCCGAATGGCTTCTTGAAAACCTTGCTCTGCGCATTGCCGCCGAAGGCACGGTTTCAATAGACGATTTCGCCGCCGACGCCGTAGCCGAAGACCCGAACATATACGTATCGAAGGAGAACGTGCTGGACAAGATTATCGAGCCGCTCGTGCGCGTCGGCATTCTCAAAATTACAAACGACACGGATATACAGTTCAAATTAGATACTTTCCGCGAGTATTTTCTGGCCCGTATTTACGCAGCATCGTTCTCTGCATCTCTCAAACGTCAGGATCTCCGCGGGCGTAGGATTACCGAGTTGCCGTCGATAAACGACAATAACAACAACGAGACATTCCGACTGATGCTTGAACTAATGGAAACCGACAGTGCCTGCAGTCTTGCCGAGAAGCTATACGCCGACCGCTGCGGCGAGCGCATACCGGTTGAACTGAAGCCAGAAATGTTCATCGGCAAAGCCAATTATGCTTTGGCATGGATATGCGACCTTGTGCGGACACTGGACGCCGCCGACATGCCATCGGCCGAACGGCCGGATGCCAAGACGTTATGCAGCAATTGGGTGGTGAATACACTTAAGATACTGTTACAGCAGAAAAAAGATGCTGCGCCAAAAGTGTACGACATAATCACTCAGGCAGGTGCCTCGCTATGTACCGAGCGTGTAATCCGATTTATGACCGGCGACCGGTGGATCGATAAAATGCTCGAACTCGGTTTAGCGCAAGACTGGGCAAGTATAATCGCGGCCAGGGCGTCCGACGCCCGTCTGGTCTACCGAATTCTATCGAAAATTTTGCCTAACTACCGATACAAAGACCATAAGATAGGCGCCGTATTGCGCGACTTACACCGCAAACTGCTGTACGGAATGAACACGCTGCAACTCGAACTTCTACACCGCGACATCGCACGCCGCATAGCAGAATTTGAAGACAAAAGCCAATCGGTTCCAGCAGAAATCTACGCAGACTATTACCTCACCGCATTGCTTACAACAAACATCAACTTGATAAAGGCCGTACCGGCCATATACGTGCGCCGCGCGGCGCCGGCCATGAAACACGGCGACTACGACCGTCTATTGGGCGCCATTGCTGCAGCAGACAACAAGAGCGACGCTCTCGTTTTCTTCGCTCACCGCACCGAGAAATACGAGGCGGATATCAGTCTGCTTATCTATGTAATCAAGTATCTTGCAGGGCACCACAACGAGGAATTCGCGGCCGCACTCCTACACGAAGATTCTTTCATTCAAATAATATATTCCGAAAGTGTACTGCGCGAGATATGCGCGCAGTTACCTATCCGACTTATACCAATCGCTATAGCTGACAGGCTCTATGAATCTTCGCTTTTAAAAATAGCGTTGAAAAGTGCCGACGAGAACAACTTTTCCCGCAACCTTAAGCGAACAGTAGACGATGTATACGCCACTGTCGTCAACGACAATCTGTATTTCGATATAGCCGCAGCAAAAGCACAGCCGGATATTCGGAAATGCAACGCGAAGATATTAAGTATCGACGGCAAAAACACACTGAGCATAGTTTGCGCCACGTTGGCAAAGCCAAACGCATACGTAGGAACGAAAGCCGTTTTGAGTATCGGCACAGCATCTACGCTTGAAGGAACAGTTGAAAAATGCGAAGCATTCAGCGGAGACTATTTTGAAATGGTATTCGGTTTTCGGGGCATACCCGTAGGAAATCTATGTGGCAGGCTGGACTGGGTCAACTCTGAACTACAAAGAAAAGGCTGGCTGGAATATTCGATGTGCGTGTGCGAAAGCAACACTCTGATGCTCCGTTTCACGAATGCGGGCGCGATGAACCAGCTTAACAAAAAAGAAGTGCGCGAGGCTCTTGCTTCGCCCCTGACGGTTTTTCGTATCAAAGACAAACTGCATATTCCCTTACGTAGCATACGCTATCCCAAGATACAGAATGGCACACGCATAAGCATACGCCTCGACAAACCATTGCCCATAAACGATAAAAGTCTCCTATGTATAGAAAAAATAATGATGACGGATGCAGACGGCAATAATATGCCATTGTTCCAGCAAAACTATGTGGAAGGGTCCAATAAATCTACCCAGAGGCACTCATTGTTTTTCTTCCGAGATAGGGATTCCTGCGACGCTAAGATGCTGTTCTCTCAAAAAAACGTGCGCCACGTCTGTCCGGGATTATGGATATCAGCGGCAGGCTGCAACTATCATGCCCTTGTAAAGAATGACGCAGAAATCTACGGGAACGTGCTTGAATGTGCCGATTTCGAACTGAGTTGCCGGGAGATTCCACCATGCGGGTCGTTCTCAGTCGACAAAGCAGACCTTACGATTAAGTACGTTGTCCGCGAAAACGACAGCAACGGCAAATATCGGCTATTTCTTCTTACCGATAAAGCCTCAGCCGAAAAATTCAGCGATATCGCCAACAGGTATCCAAAACTGATATTCAGCGACGGCAGCAATGGCATTCTGCAACATGCGCCGGAAACAACAGATCATGGTGGTGGGATATTGATAGAATTATCGCTTAGAGGTGCCAATGATGACGTCTTGGGAAAATGGACAGCCACGCCTGTAGTGGATTTCAATGTGTTGCGTTCCGTTCTGAACGAATGTAAAGTAAGAAATACAATATATACCAGCACAGCCATCCCCTACCTCAGACGCAAAGACGGGAAAATCGAGATTCCCGTTCCCGTGAATGCCAAATATCTCAATGGTATACGCGTATATGTGAACGACCGCAGCCGTAAATCACTCCCGTGCACCATACATCCGCTTGGTAGCATAAATACATTTGCGAAAACAATAGATGTGCAGCTGAGGAATCCGGCAGGCATAGCGCCGAAAATCGATAGAGACCGCGGCTTCCTTTTCATCGAGAAAGGTTCGTGGCTTGAATACCGCAACATACTCAATGTTGTGCAGTTCGACAGTGGCCGCCTGTATCATCCCGACATGGTGCGCCCCGTAATAGAGGCCATGATTCAGAACGACGATACCGAAATCGACGAAACCCGCATGAAATTTTTCCGCGACAGCATGAGTGAGCCTCTGCTTATGCTTTACGATGTTACGCGTGCACAATTGTTAAAATACAAAGCTGATGAACAAAACGGATAAAAAGAAGATGACCGAATCTCTCGACTACAAGATAATCGACGAAAATGATGAGTTCTGGATTGCCGAAGCCGGACTGCCCTATCTGCTGACAATTCCTAAAGGCCACGTGGCCGACGGCAAGATCGGCACATACGTCATGCCTGGCCTTCAGCAGTTCATACAAATTATAAGTTCCGAGAAAGACCGCAGCAAGAAAGCTGAAGAACTAAAAGCACACATCAACGCAGAAGAACCGATTAATCTTATCCTGGAATACGAAAATACGAAAAAAGGATTTCTCGTACTCAAAAGCCCCGACTGGCCCGGGTTCGCATTCTCTGCCAAATGGCTGAATTTTGCCGACAGATATCGGCTACTCAAAGGCGAGACGGTGGAAATGAAAGGATGCAAAACGAAAAACGGCATCGCACCGGAGATCGAAACTCTTACGTTTGTGTACGTTCAGTCAATAAATAAAGAAAGACCGCAGAAAGGCGGGGTTTACAAAGCCGTGGTAACCAACGTTGCGCCATCGCGTATTACTGTTGAGTGTAACGGCCACGCCGGATACATATATCCTAATGATATGAATCCTGACGGAAAATATGAAACCGGAAAGTTCATCGATGTCAAATGTATCTTCGCAGACCATACAGGCAGGCTCTATAGCTACCGTCATATTATCACAGAAAACACTAACAGAGTACTTGAAAAAGGCCTCGTTATCAACGGTACCATCAATCATTTCGACGAAGATGAATGTACTCTGTATGTAAATTTCGACAAATACATAAATCAAAAGACTTTCTGTCCCGGAAGTCTCAATGCGGCATCGTGGATTGCATCAGGACTTTTCGGCGATGAAATACGGCTGAAAATCAAAAATATTGTGTATGGACAGGAATGTCCGTACTCAACCGAGTTGGATGAAAAAATACCCGAGAACGTAGATCCTTATAATCTTCCGGTAGGCACGAAACTGACAATCGAACATTCTCCAGGCGACAAATATATACGCTTCACACACAACGGGAAAGTATACGGTCTGTTCAAAGACTCGATATATGTACCGAAATTCCTGAACGGCCTGTCAGGAAACAGCATCACGATGAACGGCCTAGTAATCAAAGCATTCGGCAGCACTGCCAGGTTCAGCGACCCCGATGTGATTATCAATAGCTTCGCGCAATTTTGTATCGAACACGACGGTGAGAACTCAAAGGAATTCAAAGCGGAAATAATAGGTAATTCCGATACTGGAATAGTACTCAGAACCGATGACGGATACTACATCAATATCGCAGACAATAAATTTGACTATCATTGGCCAAAATATCACCGGCCTGCGCCTGGCGATATAATAACATGCGTCTACGACATCGCTCCCGAGAGCAAAAACCGCGAAAAAAAAGAGGTTATTCCTCTGTACGACAGCACTACCGAAACCGAGTACAAACTTCCGCAGGGTAGCTATGAGGGCAAAGTGGTCCGCTCATGCCTCAACGACCGCTTCGTGGTTGAGACACCACAAGGACCTGTTACCGCTCTATGTGAAGCACCTCCTTATATACAGAATTACTTCTACCGCAACAATACCCCCGCAAATGTAGAAGTGGACGCAGACGGCAATGCAGATATGCGCTTCTGCGGTGTACGCTACATGGCTCCAGAACTTTATGAAGGTACAGAGATACAAGTATGGCCTTTAGCTCGGGTTTCCAACGGCGTTTTAGTGGAATTCAATACCGGCTGCGGCAAAACCTACGGCTATATCTATGCCGAAGATTTTGCGTGGACGCATTTCTACGATATAGACCTTGACGAAGAACTGAACCGGCTTTCCCAACCCGGCAAAATCATAATGGCACGGAGAATAACCAAACCCGACAAGTCCGGAATCTTCTTCTCGCTCAGGAATCTGAACGAAAACCCATACAAGGCCCCCGAATTCGATAGCCTGCAAACCGGCAGCGAAGTTGAGGTAACTGTCGTGAAATATCTTAGATACGATAATCTGCTTGTAGAATACAACGGTATCAGGGGCATTATTTTCAGCAACTATACCGGATGTTTCCGCATACAGTCGAACCGCCCCGCCCGATATGTTGGGGAAAGAATCAAAGCACGTGTACACGAATTCGACCGCGACAGAGGAATTCTGGAATTCCGAGCCAACGCTGTGAATTACGAAAAGATTCATACACGCCTTGAGAAGGGAAAGAGATATAGCGTAACGATACGCGGACATGCAGGCGACAATGTGATAGTGCAATGTGGCGATATCATAGGCAGTCTGTCCAACTCGAAGTATCTGTATGAAAATATATTTGTTACTCCAGAACATTTTCCTGTCGGCGCAGAAATAAATGCCGTATGCAAAAAATATGAATTCAAGAATAACGGACGCAATATTAATTGCCTGTTCAGCGTAACCGATGAATGGATAAGGAATTTCTACAAGATCTCCCTGCATATCCTTTACGAAAACACTGTTAAAGGCTCTGTGGCTGGATTCACCGATCACGGGTTGATTATAAAATTCCCTTTCCGCGAATATCAGGAAGCCTACGGAATAATGCCACGCAGAGCCGCACAGGAAAACGTCGTCGGGGTGTATTCCGACCTCCACAACATTTACCACATAGGTCAAGAAATAGATATTATTCCGGCTTATCCCGTACAGAGCGAACGCACCGTATATGTGATTCCAGCGAATTGCCTCCTCTTGGACGAATACCGTAAAGCAAAGGAAGGCAACTATATAGTTCGTGGCGTCATCACTTCTTTTGACAGGACAGAGGGCTACACCGTCGCTCTTGACAACGGCCTCGAGGCATTCATGAACGCCGACAGTTCAAGCCATTCATTGTGGTACACCGATATCCTGCCGACAGGAGAGCCTATGGAATTTTTAATGTACGGCGCTGATTTCGTCGGATACAGACCTTTGCTTTCCAGAAAGGCCGTACTCGACAATCCGTGGGATACTATGTATCTGAAAGAAGGCGATGTAACAGACATCACCGTTGAAGGAAAACGCGGCAATCTTGTTGTTATATCCTACCTCGGCGTTCACGATTATATTGAACCGGAACATGCTGCGAAATTTGCAGGTAAACCCTGGATTAAGTGCTACAAGATTGATGAGTCCGATTTTCCCAAGGGAAAAGTGCTGAAAGTAAAAGTCGCAAAAGCGGATGTTTCAAAGCGCCACAATATACTTGTACCACACTTCGGCTATCTGCATGGAGATATTCAGGCAGAAGTCGTAAATATCGCCTCGGATGGTCTATGGGTTATATTGCCGGATGCCTATGGCTTTGTCGGTTTTGTACCTGACTCCGAAATATCACATGCAGGGATAAACGCCGCTGACGGTTTCTTCAAAACCGGCGACATATTCCATGTTCATTTCATTGGCATGGACAACAATGGATTCACTCCACTGATGTCGCGCAAAGCCCTATTAGACGGCACGCCCGTGAAACCTCAGGGCAAACCCGTTGTAGTAACCCTACGCTGCAAGGCTGGCAGTAACGCGCTTGTCCTTGCTTTCGGTAGGGAAATCGTGCTCCCCGAAACAGTACTCACTCCCACAGGTAAGAACGACGAATATATAGTAAACGCCTCCTCTTTTAACAAGATAATCAAAAACACATGAGCGCCATAATAAATACATATCTTTGCGGGCATTTGGCTGTCGATACCGGTCTTGTCGCCACGCTTAATAGCGATGGATGGCAAGAAATGTGGCTTCACGCCTATACGGACGAACAGGCCGAGGAGACCAAAGCCAAAGGACAGGAAGTAACCGACGACTACAACGTCCTGACAGGCATATATTACTCCACCTTCATCAATTCAATGGCGAACCATACCGACGAGGCCGGCAATATGGTAAAACTGTGCAGCGGGTACAGCGGGAAAAAGCATCTGTGCAAATTTGTCGACGCTACTTTCAATTATAAAACAAGCAATAATACAATTGAAGTACGAGTACCGCATCTGCACCTGTTCTTCATGCCCGACGGCGTATGCATATGGGCGCTTAAAGCCGAATACAAGGTACCGAAAGAAAATGTTGCCGACACCCAGCAGGCGCTCCGAAATTTCCGCTCCGAATTCATGCCTGTATATAATGAATTTCTGAAATACTCCCTGCATCACACTATCGGCGACCTTGTTTACAGCGGCAACAAGGCAAAAATTTTCCAGCACATACAGTCGGATGATATCACCGACGAGCGCCTCTTTGAATACGGTAGCCTGCTAAAGTACAGGTCGACGAACAGCGAACAGGCCAAAGATCGTCCCGACAAGTCATACTTTGAAAAGACAATCAAGGAAAACCGCGTTGCGGCATTCTCCAACTGGAGTGCTCTTGCGCTGGTAGACACATTCACCATCCTTGGCGACAACACATGCCAATGGGATATCCGCATCGACGGTTATTTCCGGTTCATTTACCTCAACTGTCTGTATCAGAAAATAATTCTGTTCGATATCAACCGTGCTTTCCGATCCAGCGACAACAACATATATTTAAGGAAACAGCTCCATAAAACGGTGAACAACAAACATTGGTACTCGTTTACGCAGATAAGCTACAACTTTCTTCCGCAAATGATATTCGACGCCATCGACAAAGGTATGGAACTCTCCAAGGAACGAGAAAATCTTGCAAAACTTGTTGAGGAGGCTTCGGAACAGAGCGAGAAACGGGCCGAAAGACTGACAAACTCACTGCTGACAACCCTTGCCATAGTGTCGGCTCTTTCTGTGCTTTTCGATTTCTCGGAGTTCCTGAACAAATATTTTTCCATTACCGAATTTTTGAGCCGCTGGTTGTCGATGTCGCTTTTGGGAGCAATTCTTTTGGTCTTTATTTTCAGAAGAATATTTCAGCGCAATGAATAAAAACTATACGCTGTCTGCCGACTGTATTTTTCATTGTTCAGGACACTTCAGCAAGCTGTGTACCTCGGAAAAGGCTAAGATTGAGGCCTCCGGACGCACCGCTGCCGAAATAAACGCCATGCTTGCGCGCCCCGGTTCGAAATTCTTTGCCGGCAGTGTGGCCGAAGTTGTCGAGGCAATCCTTCGGAATGCTGTAAAGACAGAAAACGTGGATAGCAAAGTGGTGGTGCATGCAACATTCCGACAACCCGTGGGCCTTACCGGTATATTGTCCGACAACGAGCTGACAGACAGCATGCGTGCCGGTATACGCGAAGATAAGCGAGGCCCATATACCGTGCGGACTGTGCCGTGTGCTACCATGTCCCCGACCCGTGAGGCTCATTTAGTAATGGATGCCTTAACGCATAGCGTCATCACATTGTTCCCGGGGTGCTACGCGCCCGCGATACCGAGCGAGGGCTGGAGCGCCAGTCCTTTCTGGAGCACGCACTATTTCATCAGGCTCAAATAACCTCAAACGGCATTGTGGCCCGGATGTCGGCACAAGAGGCGGCGATATACGCTTCGTATTTGCCGCAATCGGTACGCCATGCGTGGATTTCCGGGTCGAAATAACCGATTTCCGAAGCACGCACAGGGAATCTTACCTCTTTTGTCTCTCCGGGTTGCAGCTCCACTTTCTCGAACCCTTTCAACTCCTTTACCGGCCGTGGCAGACGCGGTACAAGTTCGGCGGTATACAGTTGTACGACCTCCTTCCCGACCACAGTTCCGGTGTTTGTAACGGGCACTGTTATAGTGATGGTGCCATCCAGGCTCATGGTGCGTGCCGATATTTTCGGCGCGCCGTAATCAAATGTGGTATAGCTCAGCCCGAATCCGAATGGAAACAGCGGCCTGATATTCCTGGTATCGTGCCAGCGGTAGCCCACAAAAATATCTTCTCTATACTCCACAACAGGGTCGTTTCCGGCACTCACATCCGCACCCTTGAGATCGGCTACGGCATTTCCGGCCGTGTCGCCCTCAAGACCCGGGTAAGCGGCCTCCCCGAAATATGCGGCGCAGTTGTCGGCGATTTTTTCAGGGAACGTGAAAGGCAGCTTGCCGCTCGGATTCACGGCCCCGGAAATAACGTCGGCCATCGAAGGCCCAGTCATTGTGCCGAGGTACCAGCTCTGTAACACCGCGGCGGCTCTATCAAGCCAAGGCATCGCATATGCGTTGCCCGCGATATTGGCCACAATAAGATTGGAACATGCCGCAGCAAGGTCCTCGATAAGTTTATCTTGTCCCCACGGCAGGTTGTACTGATAGCGGTCGGTACTCTCGCAATCCTGAAAAGCGTTTTTGTTCAGACCTCCTATGTAAATCACGACATCGGCATCGCGCGCCATCTCCACGGCCTGATGATGCAGTTCGTCCATGACCGCCTGCGGCACAAGATGTTCGTGGTCATATTCAAAAGGTCCGGTACGATAGCCCTCTGCATAACATACAGTATCGCCATAGATTGTTTTAAGTGCGTCCAGAGGCGAGAACATGTCTTTTGCCTTAAGCTCCGACGAGCCGCCGCCCTCATTCAGCCTTTTTGTGGCGTTCTCACCCACAACAAGAATACGCTTATATCGTCCTGGACGCAACGGCAGGATACCGTTATTTTTGAGCAACACAATTGCTTCGTCGCCGATTTCACGCGCTACATCGTAATGCTCCTGCGATGCTATAGCCCCGAAAGGTTTGCGGGTATTCATTGCCGTGCGGAAAATCAGACGCAGTATGTTGCGAGCCTTTTCATCGACAGTAGCTTCCGGGATTTCGCTATCCCGCATCATTTTCAGATACGGGTCGGCGAGATAATAATCATTGTATGTGAACTCCGCTTCTGTGGTAAGGCCGTTTGTGAAAGAACCCATTTCAAGGTCAAGGCCATTCATTGCAGCCTGGCGCGTATCATGCGCGCCGCCCCAGTCGGTTATAACAACGCCATCGAAATTCCACTCACCGCGCAGAATATCTTTCAGCAGGCGCCCGTTATGGCAGCAATGTTCGCCCCATATCCTGTTGTATGCGCCCATCACGGCCCATGCGCCTCCTTCCTCCACGGCCTTCCGGAATGCGGGCAGATATATTTCGTACAGCGCACGGTCGGAAAGTTTCACCTCCACATTGCCGCGCCATTTTTCCTGATTGTTGAGCGCGAAATGTTTCAGGCACGCAGCCACGCCATTTTTCTGCAATGCCCTGATATATGGCACTGCCATCTCCCCGGCCAGATAAGGGTCTTCGCCCATGTATTCGAAATTTCGGCCGTTCAGGGGCGTGCGGTATATATTCAGACCTGGCCCGAGAATAACATCCTTCTCCCGATACAGAGCCTCCTCACCCAAACATTTGCCGTACTCTGCAGCGAGCCTCCGGTTCCATGTAGCAGCCAGTGCCGTCAACGCGGGAAAGGCGGTGATAGCGTCGTTGGTATGGCCGGCATAAGCCCAGTCGTTCCAGTTTATTTCGGCACGCACACCATGTGGGCCGTCGCTCATCCATAGTTCCGGAATACCCAGACGCGCCACTCCAGGAGATGAAAACTTGCTCTGCGCATGGCATAGAGCGACCTTTTCTTCGAGTGTAAGGCGTCTCAGAGCGTCCTCTACCCTATCCTCTAACGGAGCTTCCGGATTCATATACAGCGGCACTGCACTGTTTTCGCTTATATCTTTCATAAATCATGGAGGAAACCATAAGTATCCCGGGGTTTCCAATGCAAAATTAAACAAAAAGCCAATTACCTCAAATAAGAAAACTTTGCTTATCTTTGCTAAATCAACGCTAATCAAATGTCGTTTGTTATGGAAGAACCAGTCATAAATCCTCATAATAAAGAAGAATTCCCGCCGATGCACACGGCAGAACACTTGGTGAACGGCGAAATGGCGCGCCGCTTCGGCTGCGGCCGTGCTTTTAGCGCACATGTGGAACGCAAGAAATCCAAGCTTGACTATCATCTGCCCCGTGGGCTTACCGATTCCGAACTACGCGATCTGGAGACGTATGTGAACGCAGCGGTAGCTGCCGACGTCGCCGTAAGCATCGATTATATCCCAAAAGCCGAAGCTGCTGCACGTTTCGACCTATCGCGGTTGCCCGAAGATGCCACAGATACCGTACGTGTAGTGCGCATAGGCGATTTCGACGAATGCCTGTGCGCCGGCACACACGTCAGGCACACCGGCGAGATTGGTACTTTCCGCATCTCCAGCTCACGCTATACTGATGGAGTACAAAGAATTGTATTCCGCCTCGATTAAACTCACAATTTGTCAGCATTTATTCATATTTGCGATTTTATCGCATGTTTATTTGGGAAATTTATGGAAATTTGCTAATTTTGCACCGCTAAAAGAAAATTTGTTTTATGAAAGGACTTCCCGAAGACCATTGCGGTCTGTATAACCCTCGTCATGAGCATGATGCCTGCGGCGTGGGACTGCTGGTGAACGTTAACGGAATAAAAAGCCACCGTCTCGTCGAGCAAGGTTTGCAGGTACTGGAGCACATGGTACACCGCGGCGCCGAGGGCGCCGATCCCAAAACGGGAGACGGCGCCGGCATAATGGTGCAGGTACCTCACGAATTCATCCTGCTACAAGGCATTCCCGTTCCCGAAAAAGGCCGCTACGGCACTGGTCTGGTTTTCCTTCCACGCGACATGGAAAGCCAACAGATTATTCTCGACATAATTGAACGCGAAGCTCTCGGCTTAGGTCTTAAACTGATGGCTGTACGCGATGTGCCAACCAACAACGCACAGCTCGGCGAGGTTGCCCGCATGGCCGAACCGGATATAAAACAGATATTCATTTCCGACGAAGAAACCAACAATCCTATAGAGGTGCCTCTGTACCTGTTGCGTAAAAGTGTGGAACGGAAAGTAGCAGCCTCCGACATTCCGGGGAAAAGCGATTTCTACATCGTATCGCTGTCGTCGCGTACTATCGTATACAAAGGAATGCTCTCCAGTTTACAGCTGAGGTACTACTATCCCGACCTGATGAATCCGCGGTTCACCACAGCGATGGCACTGGTGCACTCGCGTTTCTCCACCAATACCTTCCCCACTTGGGCGCTGGCACAGCCATTCCGAATACTCGGGCATAACGGCGAGATAAACACCATCCAGGGCAACCGTCTGTGGATGAAAGCCCGCGAGAGCATGCTCACGGCCGAACCGTTCATGGGCCGCGACCTTACGCCAGTGATACAGCCCGGCATGAGCGACTCGGCATCGCTGGACAACGTGCTGGAATACTTCGTGATGGCCGGAATGTCGCTGCCACACGCCCTGGCAATGCTTGTGCCGGAATCGTTCAACGACAAGAACCCCATATCGCCGGAGCTGAAAGCTTTCTACGAATACCACTCCATCCTTATGGAAGCATGGGATGGCCCGGCTGCGCTCCTGTTCAGCGACGGACGTTACGCAGGCGGCATGCTGGACCGAAACGGTCTGCGTCCGGCCCGCTATCTGATAACGAACAACGATACAGTCGTAATGGCTTCCGAAACGGGCGTACTACCGTTCGACCCCTCCGAAATAAAATGCAAAGGGCGTCTGCGTCCTGGCAAGATGATGATGGTAGACATGCAGGAAGGACGCATATATCACGACGAAGAACTTAAAGCAAAACTTGCCTCTGAGTTCCCTTACCGCGACTGGCTTGGGCGAAACCGCATCAGTCTCGATTCGATAACCTCAGGCCGCCAGATTCCTGTATCTGTATCCGATCTACGCCGTTTGGAAACCGCTTTCCTCTACAACCGTGAAGAGGTAGAAAAGATAATCACTCCTATGGCAACCGATGCCAAGGAACCTGTAAGCTCTATGGGCAAGGATACTCCTGTAGCACTGTTCTCGCGCAAGCCGCAACTGTTCTACAACTACTTCCGGCAACACTTCGCACAAGTTACCAACCCGCCCATCGATCCTCTGCGCGAGGAGCTTGTTATGAGCCTTGACAGCTATATCGGCGCAGTCAAGCTCTCGCTGATGGAATTGTCGCCCGAGATGTGCAAGATGGTGCTTCTCAAGCGTCCGATCATCACCAACCGCGAACTCGACCTGCTGTGCAACTTACGCTACAAGGGTTTCAACACCCGCAAGTTAGACATGACCTTCCCTGTGGCCGAGGGACCCGAAGGGCTTGAACGCGGCATAGAGCGCCTGTGCGCCGATGCCGAAAAGGCAGTAGACGAAGGCTGCAACTACGTAATCCTGTCAGACCGCGGAGTCGACGCACAGAACGCGCCCATTCCATCGCTTCTGGCGACATCTGCGGTACACCATCACCTCATAGAAAAGAAAAAACGCGTACAGACGGCTCTTGTTATCGAAACCGCCGAGGCTCGCGAGGTAATGCACTTCGCTCTGCTCGTGGGCTATGGAGCTTCTGCCATTAACCCATACCTTGCTTTCGCCGTGCTCGATGACCTTGTAAAGCGCCACGAGCTACAGCTTGATTTCAACACCGCCGCTACAAACTTCGTGAAAGCCGTAGACAAGGGATTGCTGAAAGTGATGTCCAAGATGGGTATATCCACCCTAACGTCATATAAGGGTGCTCAGCTGTTCGAGGCGATAGGACTTCAGAACGACCTGTGCCAGCGCTACCTCGGCGATACTGAAAGCAAAATCGGAGGCAAAGATACCCGCGAGATTGCGTCAGACATACTCGAGGCACATGTCCGCGCATTCAAGCAAGAAACCGATCCAGGGGCACCGCTGCCTTTCGTGGGACAGTACGCATACCGTCGCGACGGAGAGCAGCACGCCTGGAATCCGCAGACAATAGCCACTCTACAGCTTGCCACAAAGCTCAACGATTTCAGCAAGTTCAAGGAATTCACGCGTCTGGTCGATGAAAAAGAAGAACCGCTCTTTATCCGCGACTTCCTCGAATTCAAAAAAAGCAATCCCATACCTGTCGATGAAGTTGAGCCGGAGGAAGACATTATGCGCCGCTTCGTAACCGGAGCAATGTCGTTCGGCGCCATCAGCCGCGAGGCGCACGAGGCCATAGCAATTGCCATGAACGCCATTGGCGCACGGTCCAACACAGGCGAGGGCGGCGAGGATTCGGCACGCTTCTCAACACCGGCTCGTTCGGCCATAAAACAGGTTGCATCGGGCCGATTCGGGGTTACTGCCGAATACCTCGTGAATGCCGACGAAATACAGATAAAGATTGCTCAGGGCGCCAAACCAGGCGAAGGCGGTCAGCTGCCGGGATTCAAGGTAGACGAAATTATCGCGCGCACACGTCGCTCCATCGCGGGCCTCACCCTGATATCGCCGCCACCGCACCACGACATATATTCTATCGAAGACCTCGCTCAGCTAATATTCGACCTCAAGAACGTTAATCCGCACGCAAAAGTGAGCGTAAAACTCGTTGCGGAAAGCGGCGTAGGCACCATCGCCGCCGGCGTGGCAAAAGCCAAAAGCGATCTTATCACCATCAGCGGCAGCGACGGCGGTACCGGGGCATCACCGGTTAGTTCGATTCGCTATGCGGGCGTTCCTGTGGAGATAGGCCTTGCAGAGACTCAGCAGACACTTGTGATGAACAATCTGCGCGGGCTTGTGAAGCTCCAGGCCGACGGACAGCTGAAAACCGGACGCGACGTGCTTGTAATGGCTATGCTCGGTGCCGAAGAATTCGGTTTCGCCACAAGTATCCTTATCGTACTCGGATGCGTGATGATGCGCAAATGCCACATGAACACGTGCCCTATGGGAGTAGCCACGCAAAGCGAGGAATTGCGCAAACGTTTCATCGGACGCTCGGAATATGTTATCAACTTCTTCCGTTTCCTCGCCCGCGACATAAGGCAGACGATGGCAAGCCTGGGTATTCGCCGCCTGGACGATATCATCGGACGTGCCGACCTCCTGCAGGTTAAAATGGAAACAGTAGCCAGGTTCGCACCAGGCCTCGACCTCGCCAACATCCTCTACATGCCATCCGAAGCAGCTCTCAATTCTATCCTCAACACCACACAGCAGGCGCATGAAATCGACAAAGTACTCGACCGCGAAATCATATCACGCGCCTATCCTGCCTTTACTTCGGGCATGATGGTAGACCTCGAATTCCCGATTAAAAATACCGACCGCGCCACCGGTGCCATGCTCTCCGGCGAGATAGCCAAAAAATTCGGAGAGGAAGGTCTGCCGACCGACACAGTGCGCTGCACGTTCAAGGGAGCTTCCGGACAGAGCTTCGGAGCATTCCTGCCCCGCGGCGTATATTTCAGACTGGAAGGCGACGCCAACGACTACGTAGGAAAATCGCTCTCCGGCGGCAAGATTGTGATTGTTCCACCCGAAGGTTCGGCATTTGCCCCGGAGGACAACATCATTGCCGGCAACACCATCCTGTACGGCGCGACTGCCGGCGAAGTATATATCAACGGACGTGTGGGCGAGCGTTTCTGCGTCCGCAATTCCGGCGCGACTGCCGTCGTGGAGGGTGTAGGCGACCATTGCTGCGAATACATGACCGGAGGCCGGACAGTTGTTCTCGGCACCACAGGCCGCAATTTTGCCGCCGGCATGAGCGGGGGCATCGCATACGTGTGGAACCCGAACGGCGACTTCGATTATTTCTGCAACATGGAAATGGTGGAACTGTCGCTGATAGAGGACGTTGCCGACAACCGTGAGCTGCACAGGCTTATATCGGCACACTACAAGCACACGCGCTCGCCATTGGCGGCACGCATGCTCGACAACTGGGACGAATATGTCCGTCAGTTTCTTAAAGTGATTCCTGTGGAGTACAAGAAGGTACTTGAAGCTGCTAAAGCGAAAAAACATAAAAGTTGAACCCGTAAACACAACATATAATGGGAAATCCCAAAGCATTCATGACCGTAAACCGAAAGGAAGGCGGCTATCGTCCTGTTGAAGAACGCGTCCGCGACTACAATGAAGTGGAAATGAGGCTCAACCCCGTGGAACGGCGCGAACAGGCCTCGCGGTGTATGGACTGCGGCACCCCATTCTGCCACTGGAGCTGTCCCTTAGGCAACCGGCAGCCAGAATGGCAGGATCGCTTATACAAAAATGACATTGAGGGTGCCTACCGTCTGCTGTCGGCAACAGACGACTTTCCCGAGTTCACAGGCCGTGTATGCCCAGCTCTGTGCGAGAAAGGATGCGTACTTAACCGCAACCACCAGCCTGTTACGGTACGCGAAAACGAACTCGCCATAGTAGAGACGGCTTTCGCCGAGGGACGTATAAAGCCCTGCCCGCCACACACGCGCACCGGTAAGAGAGTCGCCGTTATCGGTTCCGGACCCGCCGGCCTCGCATGTGCCAATCGCCTCAATCACAGCGGTCATTCGGTAACCGTTTTCGAGAAAAACGAGGCTCCCGGTGGCCTGCTGCGCTTCGGCATACCAGATTTCAAGCTCGACAAAGCTGTTATTGACCGGCGCATAGCCATTATGGAGGCAGAAGGCGTGGAATTCCGTTGCGGCGTGCATGTCGGCAAAGATATTACTGCAAAAGAGCTTCTCGAAGGCTACGACGCCGTGTGTCTCGCTATGGGTGCCGAAGTGCCGAGGAATCTGAATGTGGAAGGACGCGACCTTCCAGGCGTACACTTCGCTCTCGAGTTTCTGCAGCAGCAGAACCGTGTCAATGCCGGTACCGAGGTAGCCGAAGGTAACCGTATCAGCGCCCGAGGGAAGAATGTGCTTGTAATCGGCGGCGGCGATACGGGCAGTGATTGCGTAGGTACCGCACACCGTCAGGGTGCCCTCTCGGTAACACAGATAGAGATTATGCCTAAGCCCCCGGAGAACGAGAATCCCGCAACACCTTGGCCCTATTGGCCGGTTGTTCTCAAAACCACCAGCAGCCATCAGGAAGGATGCGACCGCCGTTGGCTTCTCGACACCACGCGTTTTATAGCCGGCACCGACGGAAAAGTGGCTAAGGCAGAGGTTGAAGAAGTGCTATGGGAAAAAGATCCTTCCGGCGGACGTCCAAAATTAGTGCACACCGGCCGCAAACACACCATCGAGGCAGAACTTGTACTTTTGGCAATGGGGTTCACGGGCCCGGTGGCCGAAGGTCTGCTTGACCAGTCAGGCGTTGAAATAGACGCACGCGGCAATGTTCGTGCCGACGACGCTACTCGTGCAACAAGCGTCGCAAAAGTATTCGCCGCAGGCGACGTGGGTACGGGCGCTTCCCTGGTGGTACGGGCCATAGCCTCGGGACGCGCAGCAGCTTCCGGCATCAACGATTTCCTATCCTAAGAGGGTCTGCAGGACTAAAACTTCGAAATCAAATAATAAAAAGGGACTACAGGCGAAAACTTGTAGTTCCTTTTAGTTTGTTTCTAATAGATGTCTTAAGTTACTTGGAATGCGATAATAGCCATAGTCCTCCTATTCATGAACTATTTCTACTTTCTGCATTTGCCCATCGAGCATGAACGTCAGATAGCAGTTTTCAAATGTCTTGAATTTCTTAAAGCCCGCAGAAATGGTTAGTTTCTCACCAGTAAGAGTTGTTTTCAGTTCTTTACATTCATAGGCTTTCCCTGAGTTGTGAAATACAACATCTTGAAGATTTGGCATCGTAGACACTGAGTCGACTTCGACAATCACAGTTGTTTTGCCACTAAAATTATCCAGCGACTTAAATACAGGTGCGGCAGTAGCCATAATGATAATGCCAAACACCAAGAAAATTGAGAGAAATAATCTTTTCATATCATCGTGGAGTCTCCACTGACTCAAAGGAGAAATTAGTTATTAAAAGAGATACTTTTAGTGCGCCGCGACAATCGTTAATTCAAATTAACTTTCATATACGCGACGAAGTTACAAGGAATTGAACTTGTGTGTATAAGCTTTCATATCTTATATTCACTATAACTACTGCTTTGCCATAGGGGGTATATGATGAGTTTGAGAACTTTATTTCATTGTTCTGAATAGTAACCTGTATGTTATCCCGTAAATCAGTATTTCCTTCTTCTGAAGCATATACGGTATATCCGGAATCAATTTTTACGTTCTTGTCGAAGGTATATGTCGCATACTCTCCGTATACAGAACTATCCCAGGATTTCAAATAAACGGGAAATGTTGTACCCCATTCGGGGAGAATGTCTGTATATACGTTCGGAAAACATTCGGCATATTTTACTTTCGCACCGCTTATATCGTTATCCTTATCATAAATCCACGAATCTACATATACATTATAATAGTTGGATTTTATGGGAAGTGCGCGGGCACCAGCTATTGTCCGGATATCTCCGGCAAGGGTAATCTGATAGAAATTACCCGGCGTAACTGCTACCTGCTGAGCGATTTGGGAAAGATTGGGATTTTGATTTAAACTGCCTTTCTTTCCAAGATCGGCAATGCCGCAATTATTTGTTGTGAAATTAACGGAAGTATTGATGTAAACATCCGACCCGCCAATAGTGGATTCACTATCTCCAATCATCATGTTCAACTGGATGGCATTAGCCGGAATTTGAGGTTCATCGTCATCGCTGCAAGAAACACCAGTAATAGCAATGAATACAATTAACGTACCTAAAATTTTGTTCATACCTATTTTTCTATTCTTCTTATTATTCAAAATTTCGCAGAAAGTTCGATACTTTTCCGTTACAAATTTACACAAAATAAATGTGTGCAAGGCCATAATCGACAAAAAATAATAACACCACCAATAATACATTTCTAAATTTGAAACGAAGTAGACCGGATTTGGAGAAAAAGAGCTAATTTTGCGCAAAATTACGGATTATGAAATCAGCATTAGCCACTATTATCCTTCTGATAATCTCCAACGTATTCATGACATTCGCGTGGTACGGTCATCTTAAACTCCAGACAAGCGGCACCTCGCGCAATTGGCCGCTGTTTGCCGTGATACTGTTCTCATGGGGCATAGCGTTGCTTGAGTACTGCTTTATGGTTCCCGCAAACCGAATCGGCTTCCAGGATAACGGCGGTCCGTTCTCGCTGTTCCAGCTAAAGATTATTCAGGAAGTGATAACGCTTACGGTATTCACCATTGTTGCCATGTTCCTCTTTCAGGGCCAGCGCCTGCAGTGGAACCACATAGCGGCGTTCCTCTGTCTTGTAGGTGCTGTATGCTTCACCTTCCTGCCGACAAAGTGAATTACCATGTCTGCAGACGCACTGGCTCGTCCACGGCATAATCGGCATCTGCCACAAGGCCCGCGACTATATCCCAGTATACAGCGCCAAGACCTGTGCCAGTGCGCTTTACGGTTAGATTATCAGCTGAGAATACCTCACCTTTGCGGATGGGGCGTTTAGCCACAATAGACTTCTGTACTACTTTCGATATTTCGACTTCCGATTTGTTCGGACGCTTCAAACCATCGCCCAGCGCAGCCTCCACTTCACGTATAGCCTTTACCATCGCGGCAAGTTCAACGGGATCAAGCGATGCCTTATGGTCGGGGCCTGGCATATTGCGGTCAAGCGTGAAATGTTTTTCAATTACTGTGGCACCCATAGCAACTGCAGCGACGGGCACAGATATACCCAAAGTATGATCGGAATAGCCCACAGGGCAGTTAAAAGCTGACTTGAGCGTCTGCATTGCCCGTAGATTGACCTCCTCGTAGGGACACGGATAGTTTGTGGTGCAATGCAGCAATGTAACCTCAGAGGCGCCGTTCTGCACAAGGGTATCGTATGCCACTGCAACCTGAGCAAGGGTAGACATACCGGTAGACAAAATTACGGGCAACCGGTATGATGCTATCTCGCGAAGATACGGGATATTGGTAACCTCACCTGAGCCGATTTTTATAAGCGGCAGTTTGAGGTCATTGGCAAGGAAGGCCAGACTTTCGCTCTCATCAGGAGTCGAAATAAACTGGATTCCTATTTTTTTGCAATGCTCCTGTATCACTCTGAAATCCTCGTACCGCAGTTCTAATTTTTTGAGCATGTCGAACTGGCTTTGTGCGGCATCGCCCGTGTTGCGGGCCTGATAGTCGGCAGTTGCAGTCTCCCGGCTTACAATCTTTTCAGTTTTCCACGTCTGGAACTTTACGGCGTCGACACCGGCAGCGCGGGCGGCATCGCACAACTGCAGCGCGAGCTGCAAATCTCCGTTATGGTTTACGCCTGCCTCGGCAATTATATATGTCCTCATTTTTGAGCTGTTTATCGTTTAATATCTGTATTTCAGCAATCTTGACCCGTATAAAGCCTCTTTTTCAGGATTATCGGCAGCCCACATAGCGCAAACGCGGTCATATTCAGGCTTGTTGAATATTACCTTGCCTATATGGAAGTCCATAAGTTCCTTGGAAAAACGTTGCTTGAAACGGAATAGCGAGTTATCCGGCGACCCATCGGTACCACCGCCAAGATGGAACATGCCGACGCCGTGTTTCTTAAGCTCTAACGCCGCATTCCACAGCATGAAGTTGTTCGGCGACAGTTTCAGATAATCCACATCGCTGCCCGAGAGATGATAATGCCCGTAGGGACCGGAGTGCATGAAAATGGCTGCTGCTATAACCTTTCCTTCATGCGATACCGTACCGATGAAACTGTGCGGCAGCAGTGTGCTGAATCTTTCAAAATAGTTGTTATCGAAATAATAAAATCCGTTAGCCGAAAGTTTATCCATAGTTGCGCGGTAGAGACATCTGAAATCGTCAAGAGCCTTAAAAGAGTAATCGGCGTTAAACACCAGACCGGACTTTGCGCCTTTTCTGATAACATTGCGGTTCTGCGTATGAATCTCGTTCAGCCATATATCATTTTCGCTGCCGACAAGGTTGATTGCGACAGTATGACGGTTGAACAACGGAGTGCATAGTGGTCCGGCAAACCTGTAATTGCCAAGCAGCGGATGGAAACGCACAAAACCGGCGATATACCCGTCGGCAACAGCCTCGGTACTCATTTCCTCCATTGCCCGTAGGATGAAAACTGAATCCGTAGTGTTGGAGATAGGTCCACCATAGCCGTACGCACTCTCGAAATCCTTCACTACCGTACCGTCGGCCATCGCTATTGTCCTCGAAAGAAATGGGAACAGCAAGACTTTGTCGCCACGCCGATATACAAATGCCCGTGGTGTGTCGGCTTCAGTCGCATAGAGCGAATGATATTCCTCAGTAAAATATACGTCTTTTTCCGAGGGAGCGAGCATATCCAGGTAATTATTCCATTTCTCCGTTATCATTGACGAGCGTATTTACTTAATATTTCAAGGATTCGGACCATATCGGTCTCGCTATAACGCTGGTCTGCAATCAACGACAGCTCATGTGCCTCCAAGCGTGCGCCTGTTTGCAGAGGAAGACCCTCAAGCGGCCAGTGTACAGGGCAGAATATGTTGTTCTCAAACATTTTCGCGCGTACTTCGTCGCGGTTGGCAAGACAAACGGGAATGAAAAACGGGACATCGCCACCTGACCGCTGTAAAAGTGGAGTTATACCGATATTCCGCATACCTTCCAGAAGAAAAGCGGCATTTGTACGACGTTTTTGCGCGGCGTCGGCCATATCCACTCCGGCAAGGAGGCGAACGGTACAGTCGGAAACAGTACATTCGATTTCACAGTCTATCATCTGCTCGCCCTTACGAAGAATATCAAGGAACAGCGAATCATCACTGCCACTTCCGGCAGCCTTCAGCAACCGACCGCTGTACTTGTACACCCAGAAAAGATTCTCGCGAGAAAAGGTAGGGAGTGGCATACCATCAGATGCCATTGCGAGACCGCCATCCGGCACCGGGAACCATTTGCGCAGGCTCGTAAAGCGATAGTCGGCATTGTCGGTCTTTGGATTCAGATAACTGTAGAAAGCCTGCACATCATCCTCGATAATCACGGCATTGCCGGCACTGCGCAAATGGCGCACAGTAGCGGAGTGGTCCTGCATGCCAAAATAATTGATAAGGAGAACGGCATCAGAATCCGAAGTACGTTCCGCAAGACCGGCGACAGGCATCAAAGATGCGTCGAGATTATAAAATGCATAGGCCAGACCGGCAAAACGGACAGTTTCGACAACCGAAGCGCAAAGATAATCCGGCAGGAACACTCTGCGCACTCCCCTGCCCGAGATGTGCCGCAGAATTGCCAGCAAGGCACTACGGCCCGATGAATACGCTGTGCCGAGACCGACGATATCCTCCGGCGACAGCAGGGATCGCACAGGGGCATCGTGGGCAATCTCCATTTCGCCGCCAATCACTTTCTGAAGCATCGCAAATAGTCTTTTATATGTTCTTTAATCCGCGCCGACGTATGGCCGTCGCCGAAATAACAGTCCGGTTCGAGGCGTTGAGGCGGTATCGCTGCAAGTGCCCTGCAAATCTCGTCGTAAGAAGGGCCTGCATTTACTACATTGGTACAGATATGTCGTCCCTGCTGCCGCGAACCGATATTTATAACCGGAATACCGAGGAACGGAGCTTCCACAATACCGCTGGAAGAATTACCAACTACAGCCCATGCCTCGTTCATAAAAGAAAGATAGCGCCTGTGTCCCAACGAATGAACGAAGATAAAATTATCGTTCCCGGCAGCCGCAGCCTTGTAAATATCGTTCATAGCCTCGCCTCCGGCATCGACATTGGCCGCGCTGACAATCACTTGAGCGTCGGGCATGGTTTTCAATGCTGCCATCAGATTATCAGCCATTTCGAGGGAAAAAGGTATGGGGCGGCGCGTCTCGGGATGCAGGGTGCAGAGAATCCATTTTTTATCCGGATCGATATTCAGCGATTCGGCAAGTTCTGCACGGGTCATCCGTTTTTCACGTATAAAACTGTCAAGTCCCGGTTCTCCGACGTTATAGATGAAATCGGTACTACCACGCATACGCGCAATGTTGGCGGCTGATTCCTGCGTGCCGGGGAAATGGATATCGGCCATCATGGTAACGGCGTTTCGCACCTGATTGTCTATGGCGCCTTCTGTAACGTCTCCTCCCGAAATATGCGCGATCGGAATTCCGAGCAACATTGCCGTAGAACAGATACCAAGCAGTTCGTATCTGTCGCCGAGGACAACTACAATATCGGGGCGCTCCTCGCCGAGGACATCGGCGAAAGCAATAGCAGCCCGTCCATTGGATTTTGCAACGCCTACTTCGTTTTCATTCGACAGCAAAAAATCTACTTTGTGCGCAATCTTATGGCCGTCGTCTATAATCTGATTCACCGTCATGCCCTGTTCCGGCAACAGATGTGCCCCGGCGACTATGAGAACGCAATCTATATCGGCGTCGCGCTCCATGTCGGTGATGAGCCAGCGCAGCAACCCGTATTCCGACCGCGCCGCAGTAATTACCGCAACCTTGTATCGCGGCCCGATTTCACGCGAAACGGTGATGAAATTATCAGTTCTCTCGAGTGCTTTCAGCTCTACCGGCTGCGGTACAACGGTTTCGTCGACAGTAAATCCGTTGCGGCAGAAACATTTAATCGACGCAAGGTTCCTCTCCGATACCCTGGCAATGATTCGGCCGCACGGCGAAGCTCGTAACTCGTCTATAACCATTGCTAACAAGCGTGTGCCGTAACCTTTACCGGCATAGTCGGAAAGGACGCTGTATCCGTCTACTTCGGCTACAGAACCGTCTGTAGAAATCTGACAATATCCTACAATCCGGTCGTTATCTTTCAGAAAAAAAACGAGCTTATCAGAACATACAAGGGCCTTGAAATGAGCCTTCAGACGCATATAATCCGGCGCCGAAGCAAATCCGGACCACTTTATGGCCTCGGGATCGCATTTCAGCCGATAATAAGCCTCGAAATCATCACCGGAAGCTTTGTGAAGTGTCGGTTTTTCTGCATTTGCCATAGTAGCGCAAAGTTACGAATATATATTTATTATCGCAATATCCGCAACGTCGGTGTTCGAAATCATTATCGGCCTGTGCCGAAACGCGATGTATCAATATCAGCATCTTTGGGCTTAAATCCGTTGAATCGCCAGATAAATGTCAGCTTGATATTGCGGGTCATATCCATTACTTTCATACGATAGTCCTGGCCGGCATGATTAATAGTCATTGTCGGCGACCATTTATTGAATATATCATCTGCCTTAAGGTCGAATTCGCAACTGCGGCTCTTTCCGAATTGCCATTTAATGCCTGCATCAACTTTCCAGATACTTGAAAGGTCGGCTATTCCTTGGAGTGATGGTGATATATAACTGAAATCGACAGATAATGAAACAGGACAATTTTCGGCAAACTTAAAAGAATTGTTTAACGAACCATAGATAATCCATTTACTGTTGTCAAAACTTATATCATGGAAATGCTTGGCCTTCGCACGCCGATTCATCACATTTGCTGTGGCGGTAGCGTTCCAGATGTAACTGACACCAAAAGGAGCATAGAGATTAAGTCCGACAACCCGTTCATAGTTCATGTTGATGGTCTGATAGATAAGATTAAGTGCATCATGCGACTGGTAAGGTAATTGCACTGTTGCTTTGTCGCCGTATTGGAAATAGAGAGTCGCCACATATTTCTGCCTTAGAATATAGTTGAATTGCGCATCATACTGAATATATGGCTGTAGCTCCGGATTACCTATTACTGTCGAATAATCGTTAATATGACTTGTTCCGCCATGAAGTTCCCAGTATGACGGATAGATACGCTGGGTGCTGAGATTAAGCTGGAATATGCTTTTCGGTGTCTTGTAGTATGTCGCACCGAGTTGAGGAATGAAATTCCAGTTATGCTGATATTTATTATGATAATATTCTTCCTTTGCCGACACATTGAACGATAGCCCCCAGTCAAACGACCGTTGTGTGCCGACATAGAAACTCGCTACATCCTCATTGAGGCAATCATCGAAATCAGAATTGCCGGATATTCCGTAATGCTGTGAGCTGTGGTCTTTAGAGTGCTGATACTCCGTGCCATAGTTCAGTTGCCATTTACCAATCTGATGCTGCTGGTCGATATACACATGCCAGCGGTTTATCTTCTGACGGTTTTCCGAGCCAAGCAGATAATCGGAGCCCTTAAACAATGACTGTGAACGGTTCTCGGAATAGCGGGTATAGTTGCCGCCGACAGTCATTCCAAATGGCGCTGTGTAACGCAGGGCCACATTATGATAACCTACAGGCGATAGCATCTTGTAGGCATTGGTATAGTTACCCAACGTACCCGATGATAGTGCCCGGCTCTTTGAATCGGAGATTATCTGACCGTTGTAAGTGAGTTTGAGAGTTTTCCATGAAGCGGAGGCAAATATGGTATTGCTCCAGTTCTGACCAATGCGGCGCATATCATCCTCAATCATAGTTCGTTTACCATCATAAAGATGATTTGACCATGTTTCCTCGCGGCTCCACGATTTACTACGGGTCAGTCCATAATTTAAATCAAAAGTCCAGTCCTTTATAGCGTATGTGGCCGCAAGTACACCGCCATACGAACCATAGTGAGCCTGATTGTATCCGGCTCTGACCTGTCCCTGCAAACCATCGAGAGGCGTCGGAGTTTTCAGAACCACGTTGATTACAGCACCACTGACATGATACTTTGCCGGAGCAGAATACATTATTTCTACATTCTTCAGCCTGTCTACAGGCGTGGTATAAAGGAGCTGATACAGATTCTGGAGCGGCATCTCGGTCAACTCACCATTGAGAATAATAGTGACATTAGAGGCTCCGGTGAGCCATATCATACCATTATTGTTCGTGACGCCGGGCATATAACCAAGCGCTTCAAGAATATTGGTAACCGGTTTATCTTTAACTATCGCAGGAAGATCAACAATCATTACTCCGTCCTCGCCTCTAACCTGTGGTTTCTCTCCTTTTACAATCACTTCATTTAGTTGCCGAGCAGAGATTGTATCGGGTGATTCCGTCTGGGCATAAGCTGTTAAGCTATTCAGAATTGTTATGAAAAGAAATGTTTTTTTCATTGCAGTATTATTTGTTCTGACGCAAAATTACCTCTGCTCTCATTCAACATCACCATAAACAACCTTATTTAGCCTTAAACACTCCCTTATTTAGTCTTAAAACTACGAAAATAACACGCTGGAATAACCACTTTTACCAATATTCTCAAAATTGGAGGGGCGCAGATAGGGGTGCTTGCCATAGTTTTCTATGACAACATATAGTGGCCGACAACTATGAGCAAATTATCGTTTGGCAAGGAATTTAACAAATTCCCAACCCAAACCGATAGCAAGAAATAATGGCGAAAAGATTATATAAAACAACTCAAAGGTATTAGGTTGCTGACCGCGTTCGTATTCCTCTAATTCCGCAATATCTTTATTATAATCATAGATAGTCAGCTGAATGTCTCTGAAATAATTTTCTAAAATTCGGTCAGAAGTAAGTAATACTGGATAATTGATTGAATCAATAGAAATTGGTTTCTGCTTATAATAGCATTCAGATAAATATTCTTTATAATCTTTTATCCATTGACAAGTCGTAAAATAATCTTCTTGTATCAGATTAAGGTTCTTAGGACTATGTTCAGTTTCTATAAACTCTTGACAATAGTAGTCCTCGTTCAAATTCGACAATAAACGCCATTTATACTGACCTTCTATTCGCATTTGGTTCCTATAATATTCTCGTTCATAGAATATCTGTCGGCTATCTTTAACGACACCAAATATACCTAAACAAGTAAACAGCAACCCACATAAATTGGCTATGCGCCAAAATTTATCGCGTGGTGCAAATATCTTTATTGCGAGCAACCAGCCTACAAATACTGTAAGCAATAAAACGCCTAATAAAAATAAAGGCGAAATTAATAGTTTCTCAATTAGTAACATATATATAGTCGGCTTATTAATATGCAAATTTACGACTTTTCTATGATAACCATTGCAAAAGCCGCAGAGGATTATTTACAAGCATTCTAAGCCGCTTTCAAGGCTATGCGGTATCTTTCTCTATCTGAGTGCGGAAAACGCTGCTATGACGCTTAAAATAGGCTTGCAACAAAAGTATAACCTTAACAGCCCGAGCAAGGCTCAAAGAATATTGTAATACTAATTAGGGATTGCACATGCAATCCCATTTATTACCATTTACATCCAAGATATATAATTCTTACGCTCTAAGGTTAAATTGCAATACAAGTATTTTTTGAGATTCATTTTTATATTACAACAAAGATAAAATTTAGCTCTATTATATGGCATTACTCATTATATTACAATTACATATAGTCTATTGTAGTTAATTTATTCCTCTTTATTATATGGCACTTATTTTAAACTTTCGTCCTTTATTAGTTCTCCAAAGGATACCTTAGATTTGCAGCGGCAAACGAGGATAAGATAGAAAACGTACCTTTGTAATG
>CABPYL010000003.1 GCA_902461565.1 uncultured Porphyromonadaceae bacterium | reverse complement strand
GATCTGTATGTATGGGCCAAGATGAACGCCGAACCTCTTACTACCGACGAGCTTAACAAAGAATCCCATACATACTGATGAACGACGACGCCTACCTCACCGTATCCGGGGCTTCAGAGGGAAGCCTGCGCGAAAAGATGAGTAAATTTCTTGCCTTTGCCTGTCATGTTGAATCGGCAGCGGAGGCAAAGGAAACGGTGGCGCGTTATCAAAAGAAATACCATGACGCCCGGCACGTGTGCTGGGCGTACATGGTTGGTCCTGATAGAAAAGAGTTTCTGAGTTCCGACAACGGCGAACCCTCCGGGACGGCGGGAAAGCCTATTCTGGGACAGATTAATTCTTTCGGGCTTACTGACGTCGTTATTGTTGTGGTACGATACTTCGGAGGCATAAAATTAGGGACCTCAGGGCTTATTGTCGCCTACCGCGAAGCTGCGAGGCTTGCCCTCGAGAACGCTGACATTGTCGAGCGGTTTGTTATGGCTGAGGTGAGCTTTACTTTTCCGTATATTTCCATGAACAGCGTTATGAAATTAGTGAAGAACGGTGAGACCGAGATTGCCTCGCAGACGTTCGACAACACCTGTTGCATGACACTGAGTACACGCCGATCGCTTGAACCGCGCCTGCGCGAACGCCTCGCCGACATCGATGGCGTAAGTATCCTTTAAAATTCCTCTATTCCCAGTGCTCTGTCGAGCGCTTCTTCAAGTATCGCTCCGCCCACAGCGCCTAAGAAAGAACCCAGGAAACTCGTTGCAGACTGTGCTTCCGCCGGAGCGGAGCCGTTTTTCTTGCTTGCGCCGATAGTGGCGCTCATATTCATCATGTTCACTTCATTCACCATCACGGCGTCCCATACAGCCGAAGATATGTCGGCTATCAGTTTTTCGCCCTCAGCTTTAGAGCCTTTGAAGTCTTTTAGAAATACTGCGATGGAGTAGCATCCGTAGCCCCAGCTTGTGGGATAGCTTACAAAGGCAAGATCGTTAATGGCAAGCGGCGTGCCGTTGGTGCCGTTGAAGCCTGTACCCGTTTTGTGGAACACTTTCGCACCTTTGCCTTCCAGACCTGCCATAATGCGTTCTTTGCCGAAGGGAGTATCGCGCGACATTATTGCCTTGATCAGAGTCGCCGATGCTGTGGTGTCGGATGCGAAGAAGCGGTTTATCGCGGCAACTGCCGCCAAAGGCGAGCTAATGTTGCATGCACCGAGGCTGTCGGTGTGCATCTGTTTCTCCGTGAAGCGGATGCTGTATTCACCGGGATAACCGAGGCGTCGGAGAATACTGTCGACCATCGTTGGGGAATTGTAGCGGTCGAAAAGAATGTCGGCCGCGTTGTTATCGCTCATCATCAGCGAGTAATCCAGCAGATGTGCCGGCGATAGGATTATTGTGTCGGTTCCTGCCGCAGCGCGCATCGGGCTCCATGTGTTGTGCTCGAGTGTGCGCGGGTCAATCTCGATTTTAGTGTCTGCCATTTGTTCGAACGACAGCGTTTTCGACAGCGCCACTGCCTGGTGGAACTTGGCCACACTCGCCATATCGAATATTTCGTTGCCGTTGACAGCTACGGTGTCTCCATAACAAGAAATAACGGCGATCCCAACATTGTTGTCCCCCGCAAGCTGTTTAAGTTTTTGTTTGAGTTCGCCGATGGCTGCCGAAGCACCCGTTATGGCAAAAAACAGCGTTATGAATAGAATAATCCGGCGCATAATACAAATTTACCGGGTATTCGCTTGCGCGGACACCCGGTATTACTGTGGTTAAAATTTATTCGAATTCGATGAGAACCTGGTCGTTCACAACAACGTCGTTAGGTTTCACGAGCAGACGTTTTACAACTCCGTCGTTTTCGGCGGAAACGTCATTTTCCATCTTCATGGCCTCATATACCAAAACGGTCTGGCCCTTCTTTACGGTATCGCCGGGCTTGACGTTGATCTCGATTACACGTCCGCCCATCGGAGCCTTGAGAGTGGGACCTGTGATGGGTTCCTCAACAACTTTTTCCTCAACCTTAATTTCAGTCTTGGGCTGGTTGGCGTTCTTGGCTTCGAATTCTTCCTTGCGTCGGTTACGCAGGAATGTGTTTGCAACGGTGGGAAGGAGCTCGAGAAGCAGTTCTTCTTCCTTGTTGGAAGCCAGGGGCACGTCGCCGTATTCTGCCATAGTGGGGTTGGCGGGTTTCTTGTAGGAACTTACGTCGTAGGGTTTTTCAACGGGGCTGCCTGTTATTTTTTCGCGGAAGGCGGGATCTACGGGAACAGGAGTATGACCATATTCGCCCTTTACAAGCGAAATGAACTGGTTGGAAGGGTTGGAATAGTCTGGGTTGCCTTTTTTGCGGTCCAGCGCAACGCTCACAGCCTGACTGCCCACAATCTGGCTGGTTGGAGTTACCAGAGGTACAAGACCGGCGTCGCGGCGTACCATCGGGATAAGTTTCATTGCATCTTCCAGAAGGTCTTCGGCACCGAGGGCCTTTAGCTGTGCCACCATGTTGGAGTACATACCGCCGGGAACTTCTGCATTTTTCACAATCTCGTTGGGTTTGGGGAACCCGAAGTATTCCTCAATGCCGTGGCATGCTTCGAGCAGAGCTTCCTCGTCGCCGTTTTTGGCGGCGGCTACGGCAGTGTCGAACAGTGCTTCTATGTTTGCAGGCAGAGTGTCGTGCAGCGGATCGAATTCCTTGGGCAGCTTGCCGAGGTCGAACTGCTTGAGCGACTGGCGTGCGCCAAGCAGGTGTTCGCGGATTTCTCCGACGGCTTCCATGTTCACGTCAAGCTCTACGCCGAGTTTCTTGGCGAAAACATACACCAGTTCGATGGCGGGAGCAGCCGAGCCACCGCCGAACCACCAGATGTTGGTGTCAAGGATATCTACTCCGTTCAGGATGGCCATAATGCTGGAAGCCAGGCCGTAGCCGGGAGTGCAGTGGGTATGGAAGTCTACGTCCACCTTTACGGCTGCCTTGAGTTTGGAAATGATGGAAGCGGCACGCGAGGGTGTTACCAGACCGGCCATATCCTTGAGGGTGATTATCTTTGCGCCGAGGCGTTCCATCTCCACGGCTTTCTCCACAAAGTATTCGTCGGTGAAGATTTTCTTGGGTTCCTCGGCTTTTTTGCCGAACAGACGTCCAAAGAAGCCGGGCTTTTCAACAGGCTCGGTGGGCTTGGGGTCTACGGTGTAGCATACAGCGCCGTCGGCAATGCCGCCAAGGTCGTTAATAAGGCGGATGGATTCCTTGACGTTGTCGATATCGTTGAGTGCATCGAAAATACGCATTACGTTCAGACCGTTGGCGATAGCTTCCTTGTAGAAGCCCTCCAGAACGGTGTTGGGATAGGGAACGTAGCCGAAGAGGTTGCGACCGCGCGAGAGTGCCGACAGAAGAGATTTACCCTTCATGGCTTTTGAGATTATGCGAAGACGATCCCACGGCGATTCGTCCAGATAGCGCATTACCGAGTCGGGTACAGCGCCGCCCCAGACTTCCATGATATAGAAGCCTGCGTTTTCGTAGAAGGGAAGAAGCTTGTCGATTTCGGCCTGGCTGAGGCGAGTGGCGAAAAGCGACTGCTGACCGTCGCGGAGGGTGAGGTCGCGGATCTTTAATTTTCGTTGTTGCATATTCTTGCTCATTTATAGGATGTTTTGTGCTTATGCGTATATAGCGCTCCGCAAAGATATATTATAGTTTTGGATTAAGGAAATAATTCCGCAATTATTTATCTTTTAAATATTAAAATGTGTGAAAGCATGGGCGTGTTTCTATCTGATATCCACACGGAAACTGAACGGACTGATGGGTGGCGACAGGCTTACAGTTCCTGCATCGATTCTGCTGTCTTTGACTACGGCATTGGTTTCGCCGGCACCTCTTGTTTCAACCGAGAAGGTGCCCGTGCGGCCATGCGCTACAAAATTTTCGTAAAAGATTCGGCACACGTGGCCCATTGTCATACGCAGGTTCAGTTCTACAGCTGGGGCGATACGGATGTCGCCATTGTCCACGGCCATCATGTCTATGCCCAGCGGACCATTGTAGTCCTCGCCGATAATGTCCTCAAGTATAGGCACAAGAGCATCGGCCAACGGTTGTAATGGTGGCGTATTTGTCTCGATTTCACGTTGTAGAACTAACTGCGGCGCAAGTATGTTGCCGGTGTAGGCTCCGGTCTGTTCTGTGCGGAAAAGCGACAGACCATTGTATGCGCAACGGCCTCCACAGATGGAGAACAGCATGGCGAAATCGGCTTTTTTGTTCAGCCGTTGCTCTCCCATTATCGCTCCTTGACGTCTTATTACGCCTTCTATCGAGGTGCGGATGTGGGGAAGGATGTTTCTGTCAGCGAATATCAGGCCACGTCCCGACGATGACCAGGGCAGCTTGAGGATAGCTGACTCCGTATGACTGACATAAGCCTCAACCTCTTCCATCGAGGTGAGTTCCTTTGCCGGTTCCGGCAGGGGGTAGGGAAGTGTGCTTTGCAGAGCTGTGGCGATAGCTGCGGCTGTCCGTCGGTGCGACAGCTGCCGCATACGGTCGAGTTGTGCGTTGTCAGGCAATTGTTCCGGGCGGAATCCTATGTTGCGGAGAAACAGACGGGAGGCTTTCGACCAGCCCCACGGTGCAGGCGTAAGTCCGGCAACCGAGCCATTGTAAAGAGTCGTGTGAAGCGAGAATTTGTTTTTGATATTTTCATACCAGCGCGCGTCAACGCCCTGGTCGAAAACTTCGTCGCCATCGTCGCCATACCACAGCGCGAGTGTCTGTCCCGACCTACGCAGCTGTGTGGCTGCGGGTGGCGGGGTGTATCGCTCAAGGTTGCGGGCGAGCGCAAGGTCGTTTTCAGGAAAGAATAGATGCAGCTTAGGCATAGAGGCAGCCTATGACGTTCAGAAGGTAACGCCAATCTTGCATGTGGCCGTGTATATATCCGGCTGGTGCGACGTCGTGTCATTGAAGTTGTCTTTACCACTTCGGAATGTCATGCCCAACGTCATGTATGATGTGAATTTTGTACTGCGGGCAAGGTTTATACCGGCGCCTGTATAGCCAAAAAAGCCTGTATATTCCTGATTAAAATCAGTCTGGTTGTATGCGATGCCTGCGCGGACGTCCCAGAAGAACAACGAGGGTTTGTCGCGGAAATTGGTGCGGAATTCAGCGAATACCGGATAGCAGCGCGACGAGTTGGATACCGATATCTGTGTACCCAGCCCTAATCCGAGAAAGTTTATCCATCCGCGGCGCATGCCGAACGAGGCGTTGAAGTCGATGGCGCTCATGTCGTGGGCCGACATATCTATGGACGCTCCAGCGTCGGCGCCCCAGGCAAAATGTATGTCGGTGTCGACAGAAAGCTGTTTATGCGAGTATTTGTGTCCCTCCGGGTTGGCGCAGAAAACACTCTGCAGGCATATTGCTGTCGCTGCTATTGCTGTGAGGATTCGTAGGCTCATGCTGTTTATTGTTTAATGAATGTCATCGACGACCAGTTGTCCATATCTGCGACACCTGCCGGCTGTAGTCCGGCTTCTTTTGCCGCGGCTTCCACGATGGGACGATCGGCGATATAGAAACCGCTCACGGTAAGGACAGCGCCCTTTTTCATTGCGGCGGCATAGCTGTGGATGTCGGCTGTTATTATATTTCGGTTGATGTTGGCCAGAAAAATATCGGCTGCGGGTACCCCCGCGAGGGCGGCTGCGTCGCCACGTATGATCTTCACGGCATCGGGTTTGTCGGGAAGGTTCAGCGCTACGTTGTCCACGGCGTTATCGGCTGCGGCAGGGTCGATCTCTATTCCTGTAACGCTTGCCGCGCCGCGCATGGCCGCCAGAATGGCGAGTATAGCTGTACCGGTACCCATATCGGTAACATTTTTGCCGCAAATGTCGGTGTCGAGCAGGCTGCGCAGCATCAGCGTTGTTGTCGGATGGTGTCCGGTGCCGAAAGCCATACGCGGGTCTATCAGAATATCGTACTCCGCTTCGGGCACATCGGTATGGAAGCTGCTGTGTACAGCCACACGGCCCTCTATGACGATAGGTTTGAAATAATGCTTCTCCCATTCCGAATTCCAGTCCTGGCCCGGCACAAAAGTGGCGGCGTAGGTGATCGCACAGTCGAAAGGCATTCCGGCGATAGCATCTTCCACGGCCTCTGCGCGGTATAGCGGGGCGGGGACGTATGCTGTCATAGTGGCGCCGGGAGATTCCTCATTTTGTACGAAACTTTCGAAACCTTCGTCGGCAAGGAGTGCCGCCATGTAGTCGGCGGCATCCGAGGATGCCGGGCGGAAAGTGAAATCCACCTGGTAGTAGTCGTTCATATTGGGCTTGCGGCTTGTGCCGCTGTCGGTATTTTCCATTGTCGTGCATTCTTTCTACGCACAAAGTTAGCTATTTTTATTAAAGCAATAAAAATATTTGCTAAATTTGCGGTGTGAAGCCTAAAACAAGCGCAATGCAGGGCGAGAACAATACAAAAGGACAGTGCCGCCGGGTGTTCAGCGAATACCTGACGCGTATGAATCTGCGTCATACTGCCGAACGTATGAAGCTTCTCGACCTTGTCTGCTCGTTCACCGGAGCATTTTCTGCCGAGCAGTTGTACGATGTTGCCTCGGCATCCGAAATGCGTGTGGCGCCGGCAACGGTGTACAACACTCTTCGGATTATGTGCGACAGCGGTATTTTGCGCGTCGGGGTGGGCGAAGGCCGCGAACGTGTCTACGAGATAGGCGCTGTCTCGGGCATTTTTACAGTGTGCCGCCGTTGCGGGCGAACCAAGGCCTTGCACGACAGCACAGCCGAGACTTTCATGGCCTTTCACCGTTTCCGCGGGATTGCTATGGAGTGCTTTACACTCACCGTTACGGGGCTATGCCCTTCGTGTGCCAGGGCCGTCAGGAAAAAGAAGGCTTCCGGCGAAGCAAGAAAAGAAACTATAAAACCAAATAAAGAAAACCAAGTAAAAAAATGAAAGCCGACATACTTTTAGGCCTCCAGTGGGGCGACGAAGGAAAAGGTAAAATTGTTGATGTACTCGCGCCGGACTACGATATCGTAGCCCGTTTTCAGGGTGGTCCTAACGCAGGTCATACACTTGAGTTCGACGGCCGCAAGCACGTGCTCCGTTCAATTCCTTCCGGTATTTTCGCCGGCAATGGTACAAGCATTATCAATATTATAGGTAATGGTGTCGTTCTCGACCCCGTACTGTTCCGCGACGAGGCACAGGCTCTCGAAGCCGAGGGCATAGATCTGCGCGGAATGCTCAAGATATCCAAGAAAGCGCATCTTATTCTGCCTACACACCGCCGCCTCGACGCCGCCAACGAACGTGCCAAAGGTGCGTCCAAGATCGGCACCACCGGTAAAGGCATCGGTCCCACATATACCGACAAGGTTGCCCGTCGCGGCCTCCGCGTGGGTGATATTCTCTCCGAAGATTTCGGCGCGCACTATACATCTGTCCGCGACAGCCACCTGGAGCAGCTCGAAGCTTTGGGAATGTCTGTTGCCGGAACAAAAGATTTTGTCGACGCCGAGCAGAACTGGTTCGACGCTATTGACTATCTCCGTAACTTCGACCTTATCGACAGCGAGCACTATGTCAACAAGGCCCTCGACAGCAGCCACAGCATGCTTTGCGAAGGCGCCCAGGGTACTATGCTCGACGTTGACTTCGGTTCCTATCCCTTTGTAACATCCAGCAACACCATCACCGCCGGCGCATGCACGGGCCTCGGTCTGGCTCCCACGCGAATCGGCAAGGTGTACGGTATTTTCAAGGCATACTGCACGCGTGTGGGAAGCGGTCCTTTCCCAACCGAGCTTTTCGATGAAACAGGTGCGACCATCCGTGCCATAGGCCACGAATACGGTGCCGTTACCGGCCGCGAGCGCCGCTGCGGCTGGCTCGACCTTGTTGCACTTCGTTATGCCGTGATGATAGACGGTGCCACACACCTTATTATGATGAAGAGCGACGTGCTCGACGACTTCGACGAAATTAAGGTATGCACAGCCTACCAGATGCCCGACGGCACTATTACGCGCGACTTCCCCTTCACTGTCGGTTACAATGCCGAAGGTGCCGGCGAGATAGAACCGGTTTACGAGACTTTCCCCGGCTGGAAAACAAAACTTTCAGGCATACGCAACTACGACGAGCTTCCGCAGGCTTTCAAGAACTATGTGAAGTTTATCGAAGAAGAAACAGGCGTACCTGTTGCTATTGTTTCCGTCGGCCCCGACCGCACAGAAACAATAGTGCGCGATATCTGACACTAAATACCATAAACCTATATCCTTAAAACACATGGCAACTGTTAAACCTTTCAAAGGAATACGCCCCCCCCGCGAATTTGTTACAGAGGTCGCATCGCGTCCGTATGACGTTCTCAACAGTGAGGAGGCCCGCGCCGAAGCCGAAGGCAATCCCCGCTCGCTTTACCATATCATCAAACCCGAAATCGATTTTGTTCCCGGTACCGACGAACACGATCCAAAGGTGTACGACAAGGCTGTGGAGAACTTCCGCAAGTTCCGCGATAACGGCTGGCTTGTCCAGGACTCCGAGGAGCATTACTACATCTACGCCCAGACCATGAACGGTCGTACACAGTACGGTATCGTCGTGGCAGCCAGTGTAGCTGATTATATGGAAGGCCGCATCAAGAAGCATGAGCTTACCCGCCGCGATAAGGAAGAAGACCGCATGAAGCATGTGCGCATAAATAATGCCAACATCGAGCCGGTATTCTTCGCTTTTCCCGATAATCCCGAACTGGATGATGTCATCAAAACCGTTACTGCCGGTAAACCTGAATATGATTTTGTAGCTCCCGACGGCTTCGGACATCACTTCTGGGTTATCAGCGACAAAAATCTAATCGATCGCGTTACCAAGGCATTCGCAGCCATACCATATCTTTACATTGCCGACGGACACCACCGCAGCGCTGCCGCCGCCCTTGTGGGTGCGGAGAAAGCGAAGCAGAACCCGGATCACCGCGGCGACGAGGAATATAATTATTTCCTTGCAGTGGCTTTCCCGGCCTCCCATCTCAAGATTATCGACTATAACCGTGTCGTTAAGGACCTCAACGGCATGTCGCCTGCCGAGTTCCTTGAAAAGCTCGAAGAAAACTTCGTTGTAGAGGAAAAGGGTGAGGACATTTATACTCCGGTTGCCCTGCACAATTTCGCGCTTTATCTGGAAGGCCGCTGGTACTCGCTTACCGCACGCCCCGGAACATATAACGACAGCGACCCCATCGGCGTGCTCGACGTTACCATTTCTTCCGACCTTATCCTCCGCGATCTTATCGGCATCACTGACCTCCGTTCCGACAAGCGTATCGACTTTGTCGGCGGTATCCGTGGTCTTGGCGAGCTTAAACGCCGTGTGGATTCCGGAGAGATGGCTTTTGCGCTTGCGCTGTATCCTGTGAGCATGGACCAGCTTATGGCGATCGCCGACAGCGGTAATATAATGCCGCCAAAAACCACGTGGTTCGAGCCCAAACTCCGTTCCGGTCTTATCATCCATTCTCTCGAAGACTGAGAATTTTGTAAAATCATATATTATCAGCCCCGGTCTGTTCGCGCAGGCTGGGGCTGATGCTGTCGCTGTTTCTATATGTGGAAGCTTTGCTTTATATAATATTGATTACGAATACAAAGAATACTACTAAAAGAATAACAAAGATGGCAAGCATGGCCCATGCGAAAGCTGGTTTGGGGCCTTTCGAGTTGGTAACCACTGCGAAGGCGCCCCAGGCGAGGCCGAACGAAAGTGTCAGAGCCATCAGTATCGATATCACTACCGCTATGATGTTGTGCGATACGGCAACCTCGTTCCAGGGCACATCGGCCAGAAAAGATGGTATTGTGCCGATGTGGTAGGCGGTGAGACCGATAACGAAAAATATGATAGCCATAAGACATCCTATGCCGAAAATAGCGCATATTCCACCAAGTATGGCCATGAGTGATTTGCCGATTATACTGAATACGGTGGCAAAAAAATTGTTGCTGTCGTCGTTGTAGGGCGGGGGAGTGACAGTTGTTTCCATAACGGCCTGCCCAACGCTGTTCAGGTTCACAGGCTCGCCGCGCATCTCGATAATCTGCTTGGGCGTACGCGCCAGCGGGATTATCATCCAGCATATAAGGTAGACAATCGTCAGCGGCCACACATCCGAGAATATAGCCAGAATCACATAGAACAGGCGCATGATATTGGCATTCCAGCCCAGGAAGTAGCCCAGGCCGCCGAACACGCCGCCGAACACTTTGTTGTCGTTGCTGCGGAACAGCTTTTTGCGCGTGGGGAAGTTGAACTGGATGAACGCCTTCTTATCGCCGTTCTCAGCGTTGGCGTTCTCTGCCTTGCATTCCGTCTGCTGTTCGTTTTCGCCGGTGTTGCTGTCCGGCTGGCACTCTTGCTCCGGCTGACCGTCCGAAATGTCTTCGGGGCGTCCCAATGTCTCTATAACGTTGTTTACGTCGGCAAGCACAATCACGCATTTGCCGCCGTCCATGCGATTGCTTAAAAGCTCGCGTATACGGCTTTCGATATCGCCTACTATTTCCTCGCCTTCATCGCCGCGGAAAGTCATGCGCAGCTGTTCAAGATAGTTGTTCAGAAGATTGAAGGCATCTTCGTCAATGTAGAAAATTTGGCCGTCGATGTTGGCCGGAAACGTCTTTTTCATTGTTGTTCGATTGTAGATTCTGTTTGGTTGGCGAGGAGAAGGTTGATTGAACGACTTATTTCTTTCCACGACAGGCGTAGCTGGTCCAGCGTACATTCGCCCATAGGGGTTATGGAGTAGTATTTGCGAGGTGGCCCGGATGGAGATTCCTCCCATCGGTAGGCCAGGAGACCGTCGTTTTTCAGACGTGTAAGCAACGGATAGAGAGTGCCTTCCATCACTATCATGTGAGCCTCCTTCATACGGGCGATGATTTCGTTTGCGTAAGCGTCGCCGTTTTTCAATAGGATTAGCACGCAAAACTCCAGCATGCCCTTGCGCATTTGCGATTTTGAGTTGTCGATGTTCATGTTTTCTTTTTGTGATTGTAGATTTTCAGAGGGCTGTTTTGTTTTGACACTGCAAAGTTAATACATGTAATAGTACTATGCAATACAAAGTACTAAGTTTTAACAAAATTTTATATTACAACCACCCACAACCACTCCAATAAGTCTTTTAGTTCGATAAGTCCAATTCCAATCAGCTGTTCTTTCTCCACCCTCCGCTCTTCACTTTTATTTGCGGGGTCCTGCAAAATTTAGTAAATTTGCGTGATTAACGATAATAGAATGAAAACATCGGTAATATTGCGTTTTGTCATTCTTGGCGTTCTGTGGCTTGGGCTGGTAATCTATCTTGTTGCCAGTGCACCGTTTACGCTTTATACCGCTTTTGTTATAGTGGCGTCGGCTATTATTATTTTTGTGCCGATGTACAAGAAATATGTAAATAAGAAATGAGTATGGATGCGACTAACCAGTGCGGCCCTCTGTTGGCCACCATATCTACGCCGGCCGACCTGCGCAAGCTGAGCGTTGAACAGTTGCCGCAGCTCTGCTCCGAAATACGCCAGTTCCTTATAAAGTCTCTGTCGGTCAATCCTGGTCATTTTGCTTCAAGCATGGGAGCTGTAGAGCTGACAGTGGCCCTCCACTACGTTTTCGATACTCCTTACGACCGTATTGTGTGGGATGTGGGTCATCAGGCCTACGGCCATAAAATTCTTACGGGGCGTCGCGACGCTTTCGCACAAAACCGCAAAATGGGAGGCCTGAGCGGGTTTCCCACTCCCGCCGAGAGCGAATACGATACATTTTCGGCGGGTCATGCCTCAAATTCGATATCTGCGGCGCTTGGTATGGCGGTTGCAAGCACGCTCAAGGGCGAAGCGCCGCGGCGTAACGTTGTTGCTGTCGTCGGGGACGCTTCTATAAGCGGCGGTCTGGCATTCGAGGGACTGAACAACGCCTCGAATATGCCGAATAACCTTCTTATTGTGCTTAACGACAACGATATGAGTATCGATGAGAATGTCGGTGCCCTGAATTCGTATATGGCACACATGAACACGTCGAAGGTATACAACGATATCCGTTATAAGCTTGCCAAGTGGCTTACAGCCAAGCATATTATCAGCGACAAGGGCCGTGGGGCACTTATCCGTTTCACAAACAGCTTAAAGAGCCTGCTGTCCAGGCAGCAGAATATTTTCGAGGGCCTGAATATCCGCTATTTCGGTCCCTTTGACGGACATGACGTAGGCAACCTCGTGCGCGTACTCACTGATATCCGCGATATGCAGGGGCCACGCATTCTGCATCTGCGCACCGTAAAAGGCAAAGGCTACGAACCCGCCGAGAAAGATCCCGCACACTGGCACGCTCCCGGAAAATTCAATCCGGAGACAGGCGAGCGTCTGACAGGGCCGAAGGGAGCCAGTGTGCCGCCTAAATATCAGGATGTGTTCGGCAATACCCTTGTGGAGCTTGCGCAGCAGAATCCTTCTATTGTCGCCATCACGGCTGCCATGCTGTCCGGAACATCGGTCGGCATCATGCAGGGCGTTATGCCCGAGCGCGTTTTTGATGTCGGTATCTCCGAAGGTCATGCAGTGACATTCGCCGGAGGTCTTGCCAAAGACGGCATGCTGCCTTTTGTAGCCATATACAGCAGCTTTCTGCAGCGCGCATACGACCATATTATCCACGATGTGGCTTTGATGGGGCTACCTGTGATATTCTGTATCGACCGCGCCGGTCTCGTGGGTGAGGACGGAGCTACCCATCACGGCGCCTACGACCTTGCCTATCTCCGGACAGTGCCCGGCATGACTATTGCCGCCGGCCGCGATGCTGTTGCCTTGCGCAACCTTATGTATACCGCGCAGAAACTGCGCCGCGGACCTTTTGCCATACGTTATCCGCGCGGAGCCTCCGAGACAGCCGACTGGCGGAAACCTTTTGCGGAACTTACGGTAGGGAAAGGTGAGAAACTGCGCGACGGCAATGCCGCTGTCGTACTTTCCATCGGGCCGGTCGCATCCGATGTTCAGCGAGCTATCGAGAAATCCGGCGTCGATGCCGCGCACTACGATATGATATTCCTCAAGCCCATCGACGAGGATATCCTCGCCGAGGTAGCGGCCAAGGGCTGCCCGATTATAACCGTTGAGGACGGTACCGTAAACGGTGGCCTTGGCAGTGCTGTGGCCGAATGGATGACAGCACACAGCCATAGTCCGCTGATACGCCGCCTCGGTATTCCCGACAGATTCATCCCGCAGGCATCACCGGCGCAGCAGCACAAAATGGCTGGCTTCGACGTTGATTCCATTGCTGAGGCGCTTGCCGAAGTAACTTCCAAAAACAGCGACGGATGAGAATTATTATAGCAGGAGCCGGTGAGGTTGGATCGCACCTTGCAAAGTTGCTTTCCAATGAGGAGCAGGACATTACCCTTATCGACAGCAATGCCGAGCGCCTTGCCGTGCTCGATGCCAGCCTGAACCTGCTTACCTTTGCCGGAGATCCTACCATGTTTTCCGTTCTCCGCGCTGCCGGAGCGGGGGACTGCGACCTGTTTATTGCCGTTACGCCGTACGAGACAAACAACATAGTGGCCTGTTCGATAGCAAAGAATCTTGGTGCCAAAACTACAGTTGCCCGAATAGATTCATACGATTTTATGGATCCGGAGAATTCTGTCTTTGTCCGCCGGATGGGCGTGGACCGTGTGATTTATCCTGAATATCTTGCCGCCCAGGAAATTGTTACAGCCTTAAAGCGTACATGGGCCCGAAACTGGTTCGAACTGCACAACGGCAAGATTATTCTTGCCGGTGTGAAACTGCGCGGCAGTGCTCCGATTGTGGGTGTGAAGTTAAGGGACTTTTCTTCTGCTAACCGTCATTTCCATGTGTCGGCAATCAAACGTAACCACGAGACCATTATCCCGCGAGGCGACGATACCATTATGGACGGCGATATTGTATATATCACCACCACCCGCGACAATATCGACGAACTTATCCGGGTTACAGGCAAAACGGCATACCGCGTCCGCCGTGTTCTTATTATGGGCGGCTCCAAAATAGCCGTGCGTCTTGTGAACCTCGCCGGCGACGAATTCAAGTTCAAGATTGTGGAGAGCGATTCCGAGCGCTGCAAAAAGCTGCCGCAGAAATGTCCGGACTGCGAGATAATACATGGCGACGCCCGCGATCCCGAACTGCTTGCCGAAATCGGCATTACCGACGACGACGCATTTTTAGCTCTTACGGACAACAGCGAGGCAAATATCCTTACCTGCCTTACAGCCAAGGAATTCAATGTAAGAAAGACCGTTGCCGAGGTAGAGTCCATTCAGTTTATATCGCAGGCCGAGAATCTGAACATCGGAACGGTAGTGAACAAAAAGCTGTTGGCTTCCAGCACCATATTCCAGCTGTTGCTTGATGCCGATTCATCTTCCGCCAAGTTCATGGCGCTGGCAGATGCAGAGGTCGCCGAGTTAGAGGCCAAGGAAGGCTCCAAAATTACCCGCTGTCCGGTAAAGGATCTCAAACTGCCGCGCGAGCTCACTCTTGCAGGCCTTATACGCGACGACAAGGGCATGCTTATTACCGGTATGACTACAATTCAACCCGGCGATCACGTTCTTGTGTTCTGCCTTGCCGGAGCGCTCCATAAAATAGAACGTCTTTTCAGTTGACACTATGGCAATTTACGATTTAGTGAAGTCTCATCTAATCAATGTGCGCATGCTCACGCGTGTGATGGGATGGCTTCTCTTTATCGAGACGCTGTTCATGCTTTTTCCGCTGGCAGCCTGCATATATTACGGCCACGACGACTGGAAGGCTTTTGCCATTGCAGCCGGTATTACGGTTTCGGCAGCGTTTGTCAGCACTGTATACAGTCGTCCGCGCAGCAGCCATCTCGGCAAGCGCGATGCATTCCTCCTCACCGCCCTGGTGTGGGTGGTTTTCACCTTGTTCGGTCTGATACCATTCATGTTGTGCGACCATCCGCTGGGGTTTACCGACGCATTCTTCGAGGCAATGTCGGGATTCACAACAACGGGCACGTCGGTGATTCCCGATATCGATGCAATGAGCCGTGGCATACATCTGTGGCGTGCCATAATGCAGTGGGTTGGCGGCATGGGTATTGTGCTTTTCACGCTTGCCATTATACCGTCGCTGAATCATTCGGGAGGCATGCAGATGTTTAATGCCGAGGTTACAGGCATCACTCACGATAAAATCCGACCGCGCATAAGCCAGACAGCCAAAGTGCTGTGGCGAATATATATGGTGCTCACAATACTGCTGATATTGTTGCTGTGGGTGGGGCCTATGAACTTCTTCGACAGTGTATGCCATGCACTTAGCGCCATTTCCACCGGAGGTTTTTCGGACACCGGTCTGGGCATTTCCCGATGGCACTATAATTTATATGTAAAGATAGTGCTTACGGTTTTCATGTTCCTTGGCGGCGTCAACTTCGGTATCATATTTCGTGTTAGCAGAGGTGATTTCAAAGCCATGCGCAACGATGTGTTCCGAGCCTTTCTCTGCATTATCGGCGCCACATGGGTATTGTTTGTAATATCCATCTTTGTAACCGGAACATATGAGGACTGGCAGGATCTTACCATAAACCCGTTGTTTCATATTGTGGCTGTGATAACTTCCACTGGTTTTACTGCCAGTAATTTCGAGATGTGGGGTGCATTCCCACTGGCCCTTACATTCGTACTCATGTTCATGGGAGCTTGTGCGGGAAGTACTACCGGCGGTGCGAAAGTAGACCGCATACTTTTCCTTTTTAAGAACGCGCGCAACGAACTGTTCCGCAGTCTCAATCCGTATTCCGTGATGGCTGTGCGCATAAACGGTAAGGTTGTAAGCCCCGATCTTGTGTCGAAAGTGATAGGTTTTCTGTGCATATATTCGCTGCTGATTATCGGCGGCGGCATAGCGCTGACGGCGTGCGGCACGCCTATAGTAGACGCTTTTTTCTCCTCCTTCTCCTGTATGTCCAACACCGGACTTGGTGCCGGTGTAACAAGTGGAGGTTACGAGACCCTACGCCCGATTGCAAAATGGATTCTGTCTGCTCTTATGCTTATCGGGCGTCTCGAAATTTTCACTGTTCTCGTTCTTTTTACTCGTGCGTTCTGGCGCAGGTAGCACTATGGCCCGGCATAACGACACTGGCAGATGGGGCGAGCAGATTGCTGTGGATGTCCTTACGTGCGAAGGCTTTGCAATTAAGGAACGCAACTGGCGCCTGGGACATCTGGAAATCGACATAATTGCCCAGCGTGGACGTGAATATGTGTTCGCAGAAGTGAAAACGCGTACCGACAAGGATACCGACCCGCTCGAAGCTGTAGGGACCCGTAAGATTATGAATATGGTGCGTGCCGCCGACGCTTTTCTGAACTATCACAGCAACGGCCTGTTTGAAGTGCGCTTTGATCTGTTCGCTATCTCCGGAACTCCGGACGACTATACTGTTGAGCATATACGGGATGCCTTTCAGCCTCCGATAAAAATATACAGATAATAAAAATTTTATATATGAAAGAAGAAATAGTATCGCGCCTCAACGCTTTCAGGGGCCTTATGAAAAAAGCCGGTGTCGCCGCGGCCATTATTCCGCAGGCCGACCCGCATATGAGCGAATATCTTGCCTCTCACTGGCAGGTGCGCCGCTGGCTCAGTTCTTTCACAGGTTCGGCAGGCGACCTTGTCGTAACTATGGACGACGCCATGCTGTGGACCGATTCGCGTTATTTTATCCAGGCTGCCGCGCAGCTTGACGGCACAGGAATAAGACTGATGAAGGATGGGCTGTCCGGAACGCCCTCCATCGCGCAGGAGCTGTGCCGGTTGCTTCCGGCGAGTGCAGTGGTGGGTGTGGACGGCATGCTGATGCCGCACAGCCGCCTCACCGCATTGCGGTCGGAACTCGCTGTAAAGGGTATTGAGCTGAACTGTCATTTCGATGTAATAGACGCAATATGGACCAATAGGCCCGCACTACCTGCGGATGCAGTCTATATCCACGATATACAGTATGCAGGACGTTCCGCGCGCGATAAAATTGTCGACATAATTAAGGAAATTGTTGCCGCAGGCGCTAACGCAACCCTTATGTCGGCCCTCGATGAAATTGCATGGACTCTGAATATCCGCAGCAACGACGTGAAGTACACTCCTGTCGCTACGGCATTCCTTTATCTTGAGGAGGGCAGTGCCGTGCTGTTTATCGACGAGGCGAAACTCAACGATATCACACATGCCTATCTTGCCTCGCAGGGTGTGGTTACGAAACCGTATTCCGACATTCAGAAATTCCTGTCGGCACTTCCCGCTGGCGAGCGTGTTCTTGTGGATGCCTCCAAAACTACCGGCGCTATCATAGATATTCTCGGCTCCCGTGCCGTGGATGGCGGTACAACGGCTGCCACGCGCCTCAAATCGGTGAAAAATGATGTGCAGATCAACGGTATCCGTCAGGCTATGGTCCGCGACGGTGTTGCTATGGTTCATGCTTTTATGGAAATAGAGGAGCGATTGGCGAAAGGCGAGACCGTTACGGAACTCTCTGTCGGAGAAGCTCTTCATAAATATCGCAGCAAGGGAGAGAATTATAAGGACGAGAGTTTCGGCACCATTGCCGGCTACGGTCCTCACGGCGCAATCGTCCACTACGAAGCCGATAAAGATTCCGATAGTGTCCTGAACCCCAAGGGTCTGCTGCTTGTCGATTCCGGCGCCCAGTACCTCGACGGCACCACCGACATCACACGCACAATCTGCCTCGGCACTCCCGACGCTCTGGAAAAGAGAGACTTCACGCTCGTCATGAAAGGCCATATCGCCCTTGCCTGCGCTGTTTTCCCCGAAGGCACACGCGGCACACAGCTGGATGTGCTTGCACATCAATACCTTTGGAAAGAAGGACTTAACTATCTCCACGGCACCGGCCACGGCGTAGGCCATTTCCTCGGCGTGCACGAAGGCCCTCACGGCATACGCATGAATTATGTTGATGCGCCCATACTCCCAGGCAGCGTAACATCCAATGAACCCGGCCTGTACCGCGAGGGTGTTCACGGAATCCGCTGCGAGAACCTGCTGCTTTGCCGCCGCCTCAATGAAACCGAATTCGGAACATTCCTCTCTTTCGAAACCCTCACATTGTTCCCCTTCGACCGCTCCCTGTTCGACCTCGACATCATGACACCCGAAGAAATCGCATGGGTGGACAGCTATCATCAGGCTGTGCGCGAGTGGCTTATGCCGCATATCGCCGACGAGGCAGCGCGCCTCTGGCTCTCAGAACATACAGAACCCCTTGAAAAATAACCTTAGAATATTATGGCATTGATAATTCCCGTGCGCGGCTTCACCCCAGTCATCGGCCGCGATTGTTTCCTTGCCCAGAACGCCACCATAATAGGCGATGTTACGATGGGCGACGAGTGCAGTATCTGGTTCAACACCGTTCTCCGCGGCGATGTGAACACAATCACTATCGGCGACCGCGTAAACATCCAGGACGGCTCCGTGCTGCACACCCTCTATCAGAAATCCACTATTGAAATCGGCAACGACGTTTCCATCGGCCATAATGTAACCATCCACGGCGCCAAAATCCATGATTTTGCCCTTATCGGCATGGGCTCCATCGTTATGGATGATGCTGAAGTGGGAGAAGGCGCTATCGTGGCCGCCGGTGCCGTTGTCCTTTCACGCACCAAAATCGGCCCAAACGAATTGTGGGGCGGCACTCCCGCCAAGTTCATCAAGATGGTAGACCCCGCTCAGGCACGCGAAATCAACGTGAAAATCGCCCGCAACTATCTTATGTACTCCAAGTGGTACGACCAGGAAGAAAAATAATTATTGTATACATGAGGATATGAAAAAAGCGCCGGTTTCCGGCGCTTTTTATATGCAGTTGCGGTTATCAGTCAGTTCATGCCGGAAACGGTTACGGAGGGGTCGATTTTGCTAACGAGGCCCTGGAGCACTTTGCCCGGGCCGAGTTCTACAAATTCGGTAGCACCGTCGGCAATCATGTTGCGCACGGTCTGTGTCCAACGCACAGGAGCTGTGAGCTGAGCAATGAGGTTTGCCTTGATTTCGATTGGATCGGTGTGAGGCAGCGCGTCAACGTTCTGATAGATCGGGCATACGGGTTTATGGAACTCGGTAACTTCGATGGCGTGAGCCAATTCTGCGCGAGCAGGTTCCATCAGAGGGGAGTGGAAAGCGCCGCCGACTTTGAGCTTGAGTGCTCGTTTTGCTCCAGCAGCCTTGAGGAGTTCGCAAGCTTTGTCGATAGCAGCAACTTCGCCGGAAATTACAATCTGGCCGGGGCAGTTGTAGTTTGCGCAAACGACCACGCCGTCGATACCGGAGCATATTTCTTCAACTTTTTCGTCGGGGAGTGCTATAACAGCAGCCATAGTGGATTCTACCATCTCGCAGGCTTTCTGCATGGCGTTTGCACGTGCAGCAACAAGACGCAGACCGTCTTCGAAGTTAAGAGCTCCAGCAGCAACAAGTGCCGAGAATTCGCCAAGGGAGTGGCCGGCAACCATATCGGGCTTGAATTCGTCGCCCAGGCTGATTGCGAGCAGTACGGAGTGCAGGAAGATGGCAGGCTGCGTAACAGCAGTCTGGCGAAGATCCTCGTCGGTACCGGCAAACATGAGGTCGGTGATGTTGAAACCTAAAATTTCGTTGGCTTTTTCAAAAAGATCGTGAGCCTTGGCGTTGTTGTCGTACAGGTCCTTGCCCATACCTACAAACTGCGCGCCCTGGCCGGGGAATACGAATGCTTTCATATTTATTGGTTTATAAATTGTCTTAAAAACAGTGCAAAGATACGGTTTTTTTCGCGAAATTTCCGTAACTTTGACAATGTAAACGTAATAACACCGATAATTATATGATCAATGCCATTTTGTTGCCTCTCTTTTTAGGCAACCTCCGCGGATGGGAGTGGATTATTATATTTCTTGCCATTCTGTTGCTGTTCGGCGGCAAAAAGATTCCCGAGCTTATGCGCGGCCTCGGCAAGGGCGTGCATTCTTTCCGTCAGGGCATGAAGGAAGCGCGCCGCGAGATGGAAAGCCCGCTTGACGACGATGAACCTGCCGAAACAAAAAAAACTGAAGCAAGCAAATAACGTATGAGCAGCGCAACCGCCGAGCAAATGAGCTTCTGGGACCATCTGGACGCTCTTCGGGCTGTGCTGATGCGTGTTCTCCTCGTTGCGGGAATTCTGGCGATTGGCGCGTTTATGGCTATGCCGTGGATTTTCGACCATGTGATAATGGCCCCGACGTCTCCTGACTTTCCCACATACAGTTTATTCGACCGCATAGCGGCCCTTTCTGGCCAGAGTGCCGGCACATTCAGTGTCGACGTGGTGAGCATCGAGCTTGCCTCGCAGATTTTTGTACACTTCTCTGCCTCATGCTGGATTGCCCTGATAGTCGGTTTCCCGATAATCATATATCTTTTGTGGGGATTTGTGGCCCCGGCACTCTATCCCGAGGAGAAACGCGGGATACGTCGTGCTTTCTTTTTCGGAAACGTGATGTTCTATATCGGCGTGGCCGTAGGATATTTCCTCGTATTTCCACTTGCAGTGCGTTTTTTGGCCACCTATCAGCTTAGTGCGGCCATTCGTCCTATCGTATCGCTGGATTCCTATATGGATAATTTCTTTACCCTGTTGCTTATGATGGGCGCTGTTTTCGAGTTGCCACTGCTGGCATGGCTCCTGGGTAAGATGGGAATCCTTACACGCAGTTTCTTCGGCACATACCGCCGCCACGCCATTGTGGCTCTGCTGATTGTTGCCGCCATAATCACGCCTACGGGCGATCCGTTCACTCTCTTCCTCGTTTTTGTACCGATCTACGCGTTGTGGGAAGCCTCGGCGCGTCTGGTACCACCAGAATCTACCACTATCAATGAAAACTAAATTAAAAACCGGCCTTCTCGGCCGTATTGTTATCTCCATAGTCTTGGGCATAGCCTGTGGCTTTGTATTCCCCGAATTCCTTTGCCGGTTGTTCGCCACTTTCAACGGCATTTTCAGTGCGTTTCTTAATTTTATCATACCGTTGCTGATAGTAGGTTTTGTGGCACCTGCCATTGCGGACATAGGGCGCCGAGCCGGTGCCATACTGCTTTTCACGGTGGCTGTGGCGTACCTTATGACGTTCTGCTCCGGCATGATATCGTTTTTTACGGCCGAAGCCACCTTTCCCGTGCTGATAGGTGATGCAAAGTATGTTGACGTACAGGACGGTCCGGGCGCCCCTATACCGTTTTTCCAGATACCGATGGAGCCTCTTATGGGCGTTACCACTTCGCTTGTGCTCGCTTTTGTCCTCGGTTTCGGCTGTGCGTCGCTACCAGAGCATACCGCACGCCTCAAAGGAATCTTAGATGATTTCTCGGGCGTTATAAAGTATGTAATCAACAAGGCTATCATTCCCTTGCTGCCGCTTTATATATTCGGCATATTCCTGTCCATGACTGTCGAGGGTGCCGTAGGTCCTGTGCTTGTTACATTCATCAAGATTATCGCGGTGATTTTTGTGCTGCACATCGGAATATTGGTGCTTCAATATGTGATAGCCTCGCTGTTTTCGGGTTACAATCCGTTCCGATCACTGTGGACAATGATGCCGGCCTATGCGACGGCGCTCGGCACTCAGTCGTCGGCGGCTACAATACCTGTAACGTTAGAGAGGGTAGTGCGGATGGGCGTTAGCCGCGATGTCGCCGGTTTTGTGATACCATTGTGCGCCACAATCCATATGTCCGGTTCAACGCTCAAGATAGTTGCCTGCGCGGTTGCTCTGATGGTTGTAAAGGGTATGCCTTTCGATGCCACAATGTTCGCGGCTTTCGTGGCCATGCTGGGAATTACAATAGTTGCGGCACCGGGTGTTCCCGGTGGTGCCATTATGGCGTCGCTCGGCATACTTACAAGCATTCTCGGGTTCACCGATGCCGATAATGCGATGATGATTGCCCTTTATATCGCAATGGACAGCTTCGGCACCGCGTGCAATATCACCGGCGACGGAGCCATAGCCCAGATAGTGGACCGCTTCTTCGGAAAACGCTCTCAGGCTGTCGTTACGGCCGCTACCGAGGTCTGACAGGCTGTGATTGTCCGTTTTGTAGTCTTTTTTGTCCTAATATATCCCGGTGGACTGTAGCGGAATATATATCTTTGCGTATCGAAACCTTATATACCATGTGGCGGAAAAAACTGATAACACTGATTTTGTTTCTTTGCACACTTGCGTCGTTTGCCATAAGCGACGGAAGCGAACTCGAATGGAAGAATGTCAATTTCCGCGGACGCAACAAAGTGGTCTATTCCATATACAGCGACAGCCGTGGTATTGTATGGATCGGTACCAATAACGGCCTGTTTGTTTATGATGGCTTCAATACCTATCCGGCCGATAGTAGCGGCGAATTCAACTCGCAGGTATACTCCGTGGTGGAGTACGGCGGCAGGCTTTATATCGGTACCAACAATGGTCTGTTTTATCGTCCGACCGATGAAGGCGTTATCACTCGGGTAGATGGAGCTTTTCCTTCCGAGATACGCGGCATGCTGCTTAACGGCGACGAGCTTATTATCGGTGGTCTGTTTGGTGTGCAGATATATAATCTGAAAGACGGCAGCTTGCGAGATGTGTCTGCGGGTCTGCCGCATAAGTCTGTATATGCTCTTGTCCGCGATCGTCGAGGAGTTGTTTACGCCGGTACATATGACGGTCTCGCAAGATGGAATATAGGCAAAGACAGATTCGAGAATGTGGAAATCATACGTCCGGCCAATGGACGCAATCTGTTTGTAAACGCCATCGCCGAGATGCCGGACGGCACTATGTGGCTCGGCACCGGTGGCGCACTGATTCATTTTGACCCTGTCAACGAAAAGGCTGTTGAAGATTCGCGGTTTAAGGACCTGAATATAAAATCACTGGCCGTATCGGGTAAGGGCACTCTGCTTGTAGGCACAGAGACTGGTCTGTATGCCCGTACCGACAGCACCGCCATGTTGTACAGGCATGATTCTCGCGATGGACGTACTATTGGTGACAATGAGATATGGACCGTTCTGGCCGATGTGGCCGGCAATATACTTGCCGGTACAGCCCGCGGTTTTTCTGTATCTTCCTATTCGGATGCCGTGCACACCACGCGTCTGGATAATATTATAGACAGCGGCGACAGCAACGAGATATATAGTGCCTGTAGAGACAGCCACGGCGACATGTGGCTTGGAGGGACCGACGGTCTTCTGCGTATCGCTGCCGATGGCCGTGCCACACGTTATGCTCCAGATAATGGAGGGACACTCTCGCACAAGCGTGTGCGTGCCATTACCGAGGATTCAAAAGGAGTGCTGTGGGTGGCGACAGATGCCGGCCTGAACCGTTATGACCGCGCCGCGGACCGCTTCGTGCAATACCGAGTGGCTGATAAATCCGGCCGATACAAGGCAAACTGGGTGTATGCCGTGGCCGACGTCGGCGACCGTCTTATTACCGGCAGCTTTCTTGGCGGCCTTCATTTTGTGGACAGAGAAAAATTCCGCGAGAGCGACAAAATTGTTGTAGCGGATTCCGTTATCAACAGCTCTGACGGTATTGCCAACGATTTTGTGAGTAATCTTATAGTGGACGGTTCCGGCAATATCTGGGTGCTTCTGTTCCGAGAGAACGGGATAATGCGTATCGACGCCCGCAGCGGTGCAATTTCGCGTGTAGATTTCAAGGAAATAACAGGCCAGTACCCGTCGCTGATATGTACCGACAGCCGTGGCCGTGTGTGGAGCGCCGGCGAAGGTTCTGTTCTGCTTCTGGATACCGACGGAACTGTGCTTGGCAAGACAAGACTTAATCTTACGCATACCGACGACGGTGTCGTAGCCATCAATTCCGTGGGCGACGGTGATGTGTGGCTTTCCACTACCGGCAACGTGTGGAGAATCAGCGGCGATGATATGTCGGCGCAGCTTATGCCGTTGCCAGCAAAGTGTTTCACGCTTATTTACGAGGATCCGGAAACAAAAAACGTGCTTTTGGGCGACGACAGGGAACTGCTGACCGTCAATCCTCGGGCGCTCCACGTGTCCGGACGTAACGACAGTATCCGTCTGGTGCGCAACGACGGACGCGACTATTTTCTTGCCGATGCTCCGGTTAAATTCCGCGTACCGTACTCGCAACCTTTCGAGGTTAACATTTCCACACTCGACTATTCTCCGGAGTCCGCGCAACATTTTGCCTATAAGATACTCCGTAGCGATGCCGATACTGTCGGGGGGTGGATATACATGCCAGAGGGTAGCAATGTGCTTCAGCTGTCGGGCATGAGTATGGGTAGCCATCGTGTGGCCGTACGTGTGGCTGCTCCGGGTACGCCGGTGTCGGTATTCACAGTTGATGTGTTGCCGCCGTGGTATCTGTCGTGGTGGGCTATAACCTTATATGTCCTGTCGGTCATAGCCGCGATTGCCTTTCTGGTTGTGTCGCTGCGACGGCGCGCCAGCAAGCGTATCGAGCATGCCGACCGTCTGCGTGCCATTGCCGAAGCAGAGCGCCGTCTGGCTTTCCTCTCCGATATATCCCATGATCTGAAGACACCGTTGTCGCTTATCGTAGGACCGGTGAGTCGTCTGCGCGAGCGCATTACCGACCCATCAGAGCGCCGCGCCCTGGATACTGTATACGATAACGCTCTCAAGCTCAACAATATGATTCATAGAACCATAGAGCTGGATACGTTCGACGAGGATACGGACAATATGCTGATTATGTCGCGTTTCGACGCTGTCGATTTCTGTCGTAGCATATTCGACAGCTACCGCGAAAGTCATTCCGACAAAAATTTCAGTTTCCATGCACCCGATGCACCGGTTGTTGTAGAGGCTGATGCGGTGAAAATGGAGTCGATAGTGAACAATCTGCTTTCCAACGCCTGCAAGTACTCCGGCGAAAATGCGACAGTATCTCTCAGCCTCAGTGTCAAGGAGGGCAATCTCGAGATGATTGTAAGCGATGACGGGATGGGTATTCCTGATGCCGAGCATTCACTCGTGTTCCAGCGCATGTACCGATCGGCGCGAACAGCATCGCTGCGGGAAGGTACTGGTATCGGTCTGTACCTTATAAAGAAATATCTCGGACTCCTTGGCGGTACCATCGAGTTGTACAGCCGTGAAAACGAGGGAACCACGTTCATTATCACACTGCCTCTTGCCCCGGGTGCTCAGGGCGCACCTGCGCTTGCCGTACCTGCCGGCGATTCCACGCGCCCCAAGGTACTTGTGGTAGAGGATAACATGTCTGTAGCAGATTTTATATGCGAGACACTGGCCGGTACGTACCGATGTGCTACCGCAGGCAACGGTCGCTCGGGTCTCGCGATGGTATCGTCATTTGCTCCCGACCTGATTATCGTGGACGAGATGATGCCGGTTATGACGGGTATGGAAATGGTTCGCCGTCTGAAGGAGAATCCTCGCACAGCCACCATACCAGTGATTATGCTTACGGCAAAGACGGACAACGCTACCGAAACGCAGAGTGTACGTATGGGTATAGACGTGTTCATGGCCAAGCCTTTCGAGCCCCAGCTGCTTCTTGCCCGTGCCGGCCAGCTGTTGGAGGCACGTAGCAGCATGCGCCGCGCCATGCGTATGGAGGAATTGTCTGCGCCAGCGCCCGTGGAAGTGGAATCGGCCGCCGAGAAACAGCTGGCCCAGATTTCGCGTATTATCGAGGAGAACATGGCTGATCCGGATCTTAATGTCGCCGCGCTTGCCGAGAAAACCGGCATAGGTACAAAACAGCTCTACCGTCTGCTCAAGAAATATATCGGTGATACTCCTGTAGACTATATCCGCCGCATGCGTCTGCGCAAGGCCGCTATGCTTCTTGAACAACAGAAGCTCACAGTTTCGGAGATAATGTACATGGTAGGCTTCAAGACGTCCTCATATTTCTCCAAATGTTTCCAGGCTGAATATGGCTGCACTCCCAGCGAATATGCCCGCAGAAGTTCGGGCGGCGCGAATTAGGACAAGTTGACCTTCGGCGGGGCTGTTGTCCGAATTGTTGCCTGCTTTGTCCGAATTGTAAATGCAAGGTTGATAAATAGTTCGTAATTTTGTGCTGTCCGGATTCAGGACAATGTGAATTATTTATACCTTAACCAACATACCATTTCCCTAATGAAAAAAGTACGAAAGTATGCTTGCGGTCTCGTTGGCCGTCTGCTATTTGTTCTGGCTTTGTGCGCGGTTGCAGCCACGGCAGCCACGGCGCGCACCGTTTCCGGTACTGTTACCGACCCAGCCGGGGAACCTCTTATTGGAGCATCGGTCCAGGCTGTAGGAAACCCCGCCGGTGTGGTTACCGATATCGACGGTAACTATACTATTAAAGTCCCCGACGCAGTGAACCAACTGCGGTTCTCCTATGTGGGCTACAACGCCAAGACTGCCGATATCACCGGTACCAAACTGGATGTAGTTCTCGACGAGGACAACAAAGTGCTTGATGAAGTAGTTGTTATCGGCTACGGTACCCAAAAGAAAAACGACCTCACCGGTTCCGTAAGTTCCGTGAGCGAGAAAGACTTCAACCAGGGCGTTATTTCCTCGCCCGAAGAACTTATCAACGGTAAAATCGCCGGCGTGCAGATTACGAACAACGGCGGTTCGCCCAATGGCGGCTCTACAATCCGAATCCGCGGCGGCGCCTCGCTGAACGCTTCGAACGACCCTCTTATCGTTCTTGACGGCGTGCCTATGGAAAAAGGCGACGGCATCACCGGTTCCGGTAACTTCCTTTCGATGATTAATCCCAACGATATCGAATCGATGACTATCCTTAAGGATGCGTCGTCGACCGCTATCTACGGTTCGCGTGCTTCCAACGGTGTTATCATCATCAACACCAAGAAGGGTAGCGGCGAGGGCGTCAAGGTAAGTTTCCAGACCACCAACTCCCTCAGCAACGCCACCAATCATAATAAGATGCTCACCCGTTCACAGCTTGTCGACGAGGTGTACGCAACCGGCAACGCCGACTACATCAACGCTCTCGGCAACGCCGATACCGATTGGAACGACGCGATTTTCCGCACAGCTTTCAGCACCGACAACAATATCGCCGTAAGCGGCCGCGCCACCTCGTGGCTCCCATTCCGCGTAAGCCTTGGCGCGATGTACCAGGAAGGTATCCTCAAAAACGACAATACCCAGCGTTACACCGCCAATGTCAACCTTACCCCGACATTGTTCGGTGATAAGCTCCGTATCAATTTCTCGGGTAAAGGCAGCTACTCCAAGAACCACTTCGCAAACAGCGGCGCCATCTGGAACGCACTTGCCTACGATCCCACACAGCCTGTCTACGGTAACTTTGACGCCAACGGTAATCCGTTGCTGTTCACCGACGGCTCGCCTCTTATGGGCGGTTTCCACCAGGTAATCGATAAAAACGGTTATCCTGGTCAGGGCGCTATCGCCAACCCTCTTGCAATGCTGGAGGACCCCGACAATCCTGCCGAAGTTTACCGCGTTGTAGGTAATCTCGACGTAGACTACCGTCTGCATTTTCTCCCCGAACTCCGTCTGCACGCTACCGGCGGTATCGACTGGGCTCGCGGCACATCCAAATACTATCTGCCGGCCAATAGCTTTGAAGGCTTCCGCGACGGCGGTTCGATGAACGAACAGGGTCCTCAGAAAAATCTCAACCAGGTGCTGACACTTTACGTGAACTACAACAAGGATTTCGAGGCTATCAAATCGACGGTAGACGTTACAGCCGGTTACGATTATCAGTATTGGAAACGCAACGCACCCGCTTACGATACCTATAATGCCCTTGGTGAATACCGTTCGACTTCCGCTGCATGGGACGAGCGCCACTCGCTGATCTCGTATTACGGACGTATAAATTACACTTTCATGGAGCGCTACCTGCTCACCGCCACCATCCGCCGCGACGGCAGTTCGCGTTTCTCGAAAGAGAACCGCTGGGGTTCTTTCCCCTCGGTTGCACTCGCATGGCGTATCTCGCAGGAAGATTTCTTCCGTCCTCTTACTCCTGTTGTCAACGACCTCAAACTGCGTGCGTCTTACGGTATCACCGGTCAGCAGGACGGTATCGCAAACTACTCGCATATTCCCAATTATACCTATTCCCAACCAGGCGCTTCGTATTATTTCAACGGTCAGTGGATTCAGACCGTACGCCCTGCCGCTTATAACAGCGACCTTAAGTGGGAAACCACCAAGAGCTGGAACTTCGGTATCGACCTTGCATTCCTGAGCAACCGACTAACCGCATCGGTCGACTACTATACCCGCAAGACCAAAGACCTTCTGGCAACAGTGCCCGTTCCAGCGGGCGTCAACTTCGCCAAGGAAATGCTCACCAACGTGGGCAACGTAGATTCCAAGGGTGTTGAAATCGCGCTCAACGCACACATCATCAACACCAAGGACTTCAGCTGGGACGCCACATTCAACGCCACATGGCTGGACAACAAGATTACCAACCTCTCGCTCAACGGATCCAGCGATGTTTCCGACACTTACGTAGGCTACGCTGAATCCACACCCGTTATGGTCTACAAGCCCGGTTACACACCTCACACCTTCTGGCTCTACAAGCAGATATATGCTGAGGACGGAACTCCCGTCGAGGGTCTGTATGCCGACCTTAACGGCGACGGTAAGGTAGACAGCAACGATAAATACTATTGCCACAGTTCGCATCCCGACTGGATGTTCGGTTTCTCCACTTCTTTCCGCTGGAAGAAACTGACACTCTCTACTTCGTTGCGCGCACAGGTTGGCAACTATCTTTACGACCAGATGTCGGCAGGCATGGGCGCAGCCGAATGTTTCTCATGGTGCTCCGGACAGGTCAACAACCTCTCCGCAAGCTACGCCGAAACACACTTTGCACGCCGCCGCTACGAATCCGACTATTACCTCCAGAACGCCTCGTTCCTGAAGATGGACAACCTCCAGCTCACCTACGACTTCGGCAGACTGGGCGTAATTGACGGCCTCCACGTTTCCGCAATGGTACAGAATGTGTTCACCATCACTAAATACAAAGGAGCAGACCCCGAAAGTGATTGGGGTGTGGCAGGCAGCGCCTATCCGCGTCCACGTACCTATTCTCTCACCGTCGGTTTAAATTTCTAAATTGAAAACAGCAATGAAAAAAATATATCTTTCACTTTTGGCATTCTGTCTCGCTTTGGTATCCTGTACCGGCGACCTCGACCAGAAGCCCCATATCGGAACCACTTCCAACGAAGTGTTCTCTACAATCGACGGCTATAAGTCGATGATGGCTAAAATTTATGCTTCCTTTATCCTCAAGGGCGAAAACAAAGGCGGTGGAGATGATATCGGCACATTCGCCGGGTATGAACTATGGCGGTCGTATTTCAATCTTCAGGAAGGCACCACCGACGTTGCCAAGTTCCGTTGGGTATCCGGCGATAACCTCTGGGGGCTGTGCTACCTCAGCTGGGATATAAACGACGGCCAGAATTCGGATACATACTACCGTCTGTACTATACTATCTCGCTCTGCAACGAGTATCTGCGCCACTGCAACAATGTCGGCAGTTTCTCCGCCGACGAACAGGCTCAGATTGCCTCTTTCGTCGCAGAGACACGTTTCGTACGTGCTATGTGCTATGAAATGGTCCTCGACCTCTACCGCCAGGGCCCGTTTGTAGACGAGAACACTCCCACTTCGGGTGTATTCCCGCCCTCCTATGACGCAGCTGCGCTGCTGGCCTACGTTGAGAGCGAAATCAATGCGGTAGAATCTGTTCTGCCAGATCATCCCGAATATGCCCGCGCAGGCAAAGGTGCCGCGTACGCCCTCCTGGCCCGAATGTATCTCAATGCCGAGACTTACACCGGTACTCCCCGCTACGACGACTGCATCGCCAACTGCAAGAAAGCTATGGCGCTCGGTTATACTCTCGAACCCGACTGGAAGAAACTTTTCAACGCCGACAACGATAAGCGTACCAATGAAATTATCTTCGCGTTTGTTTCCGATGCCACCGAGGCTGTAACCTGGGGTGGAGGTACATATCTCGTCTGCGGCGCCGTGGGCAGCGATAACGGCCAGAACGGTCCGGACTACGGTATTAACACCGGCTGGGGCAACTTCCGCGCCAGCGGTAAGTTCTACGATCTCTTCGATGACGCCGACGGCCGCAAGCTGTTCTTCACCGAGGGACAGGACCAGTATATCAGCAACTCCATCGAGGACGGCAAGCAGGGCTACCACATGTGTAAATTCACTAACCTCAACGACGCCGGCGAGGCCGCTTCCAACTCCGCTGCCGACGGCTGCAATACCGACATTCCCGTATTCCGTCTCGCCGAGATATACCTTACCGCTGCCGAAGCCGTAGTACGTGGAGGAAAAGGCATGACTACCGACGAAGCCCTCAATCTTGTAAATCAGGTTCGCCGTCGTGCTTTCGGCAGTACATCCGGCGACCTCAAGGCTGCCGACATGACACTTGATTTCTTCATTGACGAACGTGGCCGCGAGCTTTATATGGAATGTGTACGCCGCACCGACCTCGTCCGCTTCGACCGCTACACCACCAACAATTATCTCTGGGAGTGGAAAGGCGGCGTAGCTGCCGGCCGTGCTGTTGACGCACGCTATAACCATTTCCCTATCCCTGCCGCTGAAATTTCGGCAAATCCTAACCTGAAAAACTTTGGCTATTGATTATGAAAAAGATTATATATCCGTTACTGTCATTGATGGCATTGTTTACAATGTCCTGCGAGAATGACATGGACCGTGTGTACATGCTGCCCGAAGAACCTGTCGAACTCGGCGGCGCATCTCAGGATATCGTGCTGACAGAGGAAAATCCCGAAGCCCTCGTAATGACACTCTACTGGAGCGGCGACGGCAAAATCAAACTCACCGACGACAACCTCCAGGCTCCGGTAAACGTTTCCGAACTGACTATCGAGCTTGCCGATAACGATTTGTTCGAAAATCTCACCCGGATTTCCGCAGGCACAGGCGTGTACGAATATCGTTTCTACAACGAAGATTTCAACAAGCAGCTTATCGATATGGGGTTCGCTCCCGGCGTCAGCTCACCTCTGTGGATTCGCGTTCGTTCCACACTCGCACCCAACATGGAACCGTTGGTTTCCAACGCTCTGAAAGTGAATGTTACACCGTTCATGCAGTCCAAGTCGGCCGACCTGCTCTTCTTCTCCGGCCTTGTAACATGGGATGGCTGGGATGACTATCTCACCCTCTACGACAAGTCGACCATGAGCTACGGCGGTGCACAATGGATAGATTCCGAATGGGGCTACCGCGTATACACGGAGCCTGACTGGAACGCAGCATACAAAGCCGCCGACGGTGCAGAGGCCATGAGCGGTAATCTTGTATTCGCCGACAGCGACGGAAACGTACCCGCTCCCGAGAAAGGCCTTTATGTAATGGACTTCCACATGGGCGACCTTTCCTACCGTCTCACGAAGGTAGAGAGCGTATCGTTCACTGGCGCCAACGATGATTGGAGCGTGCGTCCCATGATCCAGTCGGCCGACAATCCCGAGGTATTTACAGCCGAATTTGAAAAGACTGCCAACACCCCGTGGGGCGTGAAAGTGCTCATTAACGAAAGCTGGGGCCTCTTCTTCGGCCGTGGCACAAACCAGGGCACTCTCTATCTTGGTTTCAACGACGCAACGAGCGGTTTCGAGGGTGACAACGAATTTGAAATAGGCCAGACTATCGTTCTCACTGTCGACCTTGGCAAACAGACATATACATATTCAGTCAAGTAAATTCCAACAATTCCATACGGTTCGTGGCCGTTTCCTCGGCCACGAACTTTCGGAAACAAAGTCAAATTGCAATACATTATGAAAATGATAAATCTATTATCGACAATAGCCATAGCCGCGTCCATGATGGCGGCAGGATGCACAGAGGATGGCCCGGTAACCAGTCCCCGCCAGGAGGAAACTCCCGTAATGGAAAAAGAAACCGGCTTCGCTTACGGCGCCGACGTGAGCTGGATAACCGAACTGGAGAACAAGGGTGAGAAATTCTATACACCAGGGGCAGACCGTCAGGAAATGGAGTGCATGCAGCTGCTCCGCGACTACTGCGGCGTCAACTCCATCAGGCTGCGCGTATGGGTAAACCCTGCTGAAGGCTGGAACAACATCGATGATGTTGTTGTAAAGGCACGTCGTGCCGACAGGCTCGGTATGCGTGTGATGATTGACTTCCATTTCTCCGACACCTGGGCTGACCCGGGCCATCAGGAAATGCCTGCCGCATGGAAAGATCTACCAATAGAAGGTGTAGAGAAAGCTATGGCATCACACGTACGTCAGACCCTCTTCGCGCTCAAGAAAGTTGGTGTGGTTCCCGAATGGGTACAGGTCGGCAACGAGACAACCCCCGGCATGATGCTGCCGATGGGTTCCGTAGACAACCCAGAACAGCTTACACGCCTGAATAACGCCGGCTACGACGCCGTAAAATCCGTTTGCCCCGATGCAAAAGTTATCGTTCACCTCGACGGTGGCAATAACCAGTGGGCTTACGATCGCATGTTCGACCTTCTCGAGAACAACGGCGGCAAGTATGATATGATTGGCATGTCGCTGTATCCCTACTGGGCTGAACAGGCCGGAGAGACCGGCGGCTGGCAGAAAGTTGCAAACGACTGCATTGCAAATGTAAATCATGTAAAGGCAAAATACAATAAGCCTGTGATGATTTGCGAAATCGGTATGCCCTACGACGAGGGCGCAACCTGCAAGGAACTCATCAAGCTTGTAATGGATGCCGATGCAGTAGAGGGTATCTTTTACTGGGAACCCGAGGCTCCGGAGAATTATAACGACGGTTACAAGCTCGGTTGCTTCCAGAACGGTGCCCCCAATGAGGCCCTCGAGGCTTTTGTAGAGGCAAAAGCAAAAAAATGATACAGCATTCCGCGTGAAAAACGTTATATTAGTATACGCTTAATACGGAAAACTGATAATGAATAAAAGATTCTTAATTCCGGCAATGGCTCTTTCGGGAGCCTTTGCCTTATGTTTCGCCGATAGGGTGGAAACGACCCTCAACGACGGCTGGCAGTTCTCTCGCGGCACACTTGACGATGCAAAGAACTGGCAAAACGTGCGTGTTCCGCACGATTGGGCCATTTACGGACCTTTCGACCGTAATAATGACCTACAGACTGTTGCCGTGGAGCAGAACGGCGAGAAAGAGGAAACGGTAAAGACCGGTCGAACGGGCGGTCTCCCTTTTATTGGCAAAGGCGTGTACCGTACTACTTTCAATGTTCCCGATACCGCAGGCCGCTCGGTGGTGCTTCTTTTTGACGGTGCTATGAGCAACGCACGCGTGAGTGTGAACGGCAAGGAACTGGCTTTCTGGCCCTATGGCTATAACTCCTTCACGGTTGACACCCGCGATGCTCTCCGTCCCGGCGACAACGAGCTCGTCGTCGAATTGGAGAACAAGGAACGCGCCTCGCGCTGGTATCCCGGTGCCGGTCTATATCGCAACGTCCATGTTATCAATACTGATCGCATCCATATTCCCGTGTGGGGCACTTATGTAACAACGCCGGTTGTGAAGGATGACTATGCCTCGGTGAACTTGCGTATGAAAATCGACGGCGCGCGGAAGATTGAGGAATGGCCCAATGGCGAGAAAATCAACGTTACCACTGTAATCCTCGACCCCGAAGGCAAGGAAGTGGCAAAAAATTCGTCGCTCTACATTGCGCGCGGTCAGGAGTTCGAGCAGAATTTCATTGTCGCCAATCCCGACCTTTGGTCGCCCGCCAATCCGGCGTTGTACACCGCCAAGACAACACTGAGCGTTGATGGCAAGGACGTTGACACTTACGATACCCGTTTCGGTATCCGCACTATCGAATATATTCCCGAAAAAGGATTCTTCCTTAACGGCGAGCCCACAAAATTCAAGGGCGTTTGCAACCATCATGACCTTGGCCCGCTCGGTGCTGCCGTAAACCGTTCGGCTCTGCGTCATCAGATTGAATTGCTTAAAGATATGGGTGCCAACGCCATCCGTACCTCCCATAATATGCCTGCTCCCGAGCTTGCCGAACTGTGCGATGAAATGGGCATGATGCTTATGATAGAGCCTTTCGACGACTGGGGCTTCCGACCCAAATCGCCCAACGGCTACGGCTCTGTGTTCAGCGAGTGGGCCGAGCGCGATATTACCAACATGGTAGAGCACTTCCGCAATTCTCCATCCGTTGTAATGTGGTCCATAGGCAACGAGGTTCCCAGCCAGTGGGGGCCGGTGGGCATGGACGAACTTGTGATGCTCCAGAATCTTGTGCACAGTCTGGACCCCACGCGTCCGGTAACATGCGGCATGGACCAGATCAACAGTGTACTTGATAACGGTTTTGCTGCCGCGTTGGATATTCCTGGATTCAACTACAAGCCCCAGTACTACGACAAGGCTTACAGCATTCTGCCCCAGAAAATGATTCTCGGCTCTGAAACGGCTTCTACCGTATCGTCGCGAGGCAAATATTATTTCCCCGTTGAATTCGGCGAACATCATACGGCCATGCACCCCGATAACCAGAGCAACAGCTACGATAACGAAAGCTGCTCGTGGAGCAATACACCCGACCTTGATTTCGAGATGGACGACGACCGGGAGTGGGTCCTTGGCCAGTTTGTATGGACCGGCTTCGACTACCTTGGCGAGCCTTCGCCCTACGATACCGACGCATGGCCCAGCCACAGCTCGTACTTCGGTATTTTCGACCTTGCATCGCTGCCCAAAGACCGTTTCTATCTCTACCGCTCGCAGTGGAACAACGATTCCACGACCTTGCACGTGCTTCCGCACTGGACATGGCCCGGACGTGAAGGACGGGTAACCCCTGTATTTGTATACACAAGCTATCCGGAAGCTGAGCTATTCGTGAACGGTGTAAGCCAGGGACGCCGCAAGTATGACAAATCAAACGTAATCGACCGCTATCGCATGCGCTGGAACGATGTGGTTTATCAGCCCGGCGAGATTCGTGTTGTGGCATACGATGATAACGGACAGGCTGCCGAGGAAAAGACCGTCCGCACCGCCGGCAAGGCCAAGGCATTGAAAATATCGGCTAACCGCAAGAGCATTGCCGCCGACGGCGAAGATCTGGTATACTTCACCGTATGGGCTGTGGATGCCAATGGTAATCCTGTTCCCGATGCCGACAACCTTGTCAAATTCCAGGTTACAGGTGCAGGCAGTTTCGAGGCTACCGCTAACGGCGACGCTACATGCGTAATGCCGTTCCAGAAACCCGAGATGAAACTGTTCAGCGGTGCGGCCACTGCCATTGCACGCCCCGGAACCACTCCCGGCACTCTTACAATCAAAGCTACCGGCCACGGTCTGCGTCCGGCAACTGCTACAGTTACCGTAGAGTAATTTTTTCAATAATCATATTCCGTGGCGTCCGCTGGCCAACTGGCGGACGCCACGGCTTTTTATTTTGGAGCAGCCGACAATACAAAAGGTGCCCGGAGACCGGACACCTCGTTGAAGAGTGAGAGATAGAGAATGAGAATTATTCTTCGGTGTAAACCTCGCGGTGATGGTTCGGTTTAACAACCTCGTCGGCCGTACGGCCGGAATAATTGCCTTCGGTGGATATAAATACCCAGTCGATGTCGTTGAGACGGCGCAGATCGGAAACGAAGAAGGCTTCGGAATCGGGTGAGCCGATAACGATTATACGTGCTACACCGGCTTCGCGGGCTGCGTGGACAGTATCGACAAAATATTTGAGGGTAAGGTCGTTTGTGTATGCATCCGCAAGGTTGTCGTTGTAGGTAAGAACGGCGTCATGGTATCCTTGCAGTGCGTCTACAACCTGCTGATGCTCCTGAACTGGCAGATGGGTAACGGTGAGACTTGTATCTTCAATCATTACCTTTTCGGGGTAATCGACCATTGCATTTACAGAAAGACCGCGAGCGAGCATTTCGCCGAGAATGTTGGCAAAAACGTGGTTTGTTGTACCGAGTAAAGCTATTTCTTTCATAATTGGGAAGTTTTAATACTAAAACGTTCCCAAAGCCAAAGAGTTCACTCTTTCGGTACGGATATGATGCTCGGAGGCTGTTATTGCGCGTAGATGGGCACGCAGTTGGTGAGGTAGCGGCGCAGTTCGCCCCAGGGGAAATATATGGCGTCGTCGCCGTTGCGCAGCTTTACGGGTTGCTCGTTCAGATCTACGCGTACATAGTGTCGTCCGGTTTTGCGGGATTTAAACAGGATAAACTGTATGTTGGATGCCATTGGCACCACATTGAAATCGCACCAGTGGCTGGCTACGGTGTCGAAATAGTTGGTGAGGTAATAGCACCCGGGAATGTGGAGCAGCGAAAGGAGCGGCATCAGCGTTTCGGCATGGCCGAACCGTAGCACGGCGCATGTGTTTGCGTCCGATCCGTCGATAAAGGCGTCGGTGGTGGATATAATGTCCATTACGAGGTCAGCGGCGATATCGGCGGGTACGGAGCTTACTGTCGATGCCGTGCGCTGCAGGTATTGGCGCAGGTTGAAACAGCTCCACAGCTTGTTGGCTTCGTCTATCGAGAAATACGTTTCCATCTCGGAGGGCATACCCATTGCACTTAATCCGGCGAGAACGTAGTACTCGGTAATGGCAAGGTCGCGTTCCTGTGCGGCGTCGGCAAAAGGATAGTTGTCGCCGAGGACGCGCCGGATTGCGCCTGTAGGACATTCCGAGTTGAAATACTGGTCGTAGGCCGGTTGCCAGCGGCGTTTCTCGCGGAATTCGAGATATGCGGTATCGGTATCGAAAGGACGCACAAGGTAGGAGTTCATGCGCCCTGTGGAGGTGATGAAGCTGTTGTGGTTGTTCATCCGGTCGAGCTGATGCGTGAAGGCGAACATGCTCATCATTACGCGTGGCGAGTAGGACGATATGGCGCGCACGGTTCCTTTGTTGCTGAACACTTCCATGTAGTTGGCGAACATGCGTGCGGCAATTCCCTGCTGCTCGCGTATGCCTACCGAGTCGAGGGCGCCCCATTGGCCGTTACTTGCTTCTATTATCCTGTCGTTTAGCTTGTTCAGCTTTTTACCGAGGGCTGTGATCGTTCCCAGACTGTCGGCGTGGTAGAGAGCGTCGCGTAGCTTAAGGCAGTTGGACGCGGAAGCGGGGTAGCGCGCCCCGTGGCGCCCTACATGGTTTATGAACACCGGCTGCAGCGAATCGGGATATGCGGCAGAGCTGGTGATGTCCGGATAGGGCGTCAGCGAGCCTTCGCATTGCGCGAAGGTGTACTTGGTTGCACCGGTTTCGGCGGCGCCGGCGCCAATAATCATTGCCATAGCCGCAATGGCGGCGAACAGTCTTGAAAACTTCATGATATTATGTTATTTCTCGCAAATGTAAGCATTATCGGGTAAAAATCGCATGGTGCCGGTACTTTTTTATGTGGCCGGCTTATCCATGCCCAGCTCGGTGCGCAGGAACGGCGCTGTGGGTGAATCGCCGGCAGCTATTTCCTCGGGTGTGCCGGAGGCGAGGATTGTACCGCCTCCGCGGCCTCCTTCAGGACCCATATCGATAATCCTGTCGGCAAGACGCAGAACGTCAAGGTTATGCTCGATAACAAGCACTGTGTTACCCTTCTCTACCAGTCGGTTGAGGATTCCCATAAGCGTCTTTATGTCCTCGAAGTGCAGGCCCGTGGTGGGTTCGTCGAGAATAAACAGTGTGCGCCCGGTATCTTTCTTGGCCAGTTCGGAGGCCAGCTTCACACGCTGATTCTCGCCGCCGGATAGTGTGGACGAGGGCTGCCCGAGTTTGATGTAGCCAAGACCAATTTCCTGCAGTACCTTTATTTTCTTGTAGATTGACGGTATGCCGCTGAAGAATTCGACGGCCTGGTTGATAGTCATGTCCAGTACGTCGGCTATGGATTTGCCTTTAAAACGTACCTCAAGAGTCTCGCGGTTGTAGCGTTTTCCTCGGCATTCCTCGCATGGAATAAGCACGTCGGGCAGGAAGTTCATTTCTATCGTCTTGTAGCCGTTGCCCTTGCAAGCCTCGCAGCGGCCTCCGCTCACATTGAATGAGAACCGTCCCGGTTTGTAGCCGCGGATTTTGGCCTCGGGCAAGTTTACGAACAGGCTGCGTATGTCCGAGAAAACACCGGTATATGTGGCCGGATTCGAACGCGGCGTGCGTCCGAGCGGCGACTGGTCCACGGTAACTACCTTGTCTATGTTCTCGATTCCTATAAGTTCCCTGTAGGGCAGAGGAGTGGTGTTGGAGTGATAGAATTTGTTGCTGAGTATAGCCTGGAGAGTACAGTTTACGAGCGACGATTTTCCGCTTCCGGATACGCCGGCTACAACCGAGAGCGTGCCTAGATCAAGTTCTAAATCCACATCCCGCAGGTTATGGCCGGTAGCGCCTTTCAGTATCAGCTTTTTGCCGTTGCCCTTGCGACGTGCGGATGGCGTTTCTATGGCGGCGTTGCCGTTCAGGTAGGCGGCCGTAAGGGTGTCGCTTTTAAGCATCTGGTCGGGTGTCCCCTGGAAAACGACCTCGCCGCCTTTGCGGCCTGCGCCCGGACCGATGTCTACAATGTAGTCGGCCTCGAGCATTATGTCTTTGTCGTGTTCCACAACGATTATGGTATTGGCTGCGTCTCGCAGACGCTTGAGCGACGAAATCAGCCTGTGGTTGTCGCGCTGATGCAGACCGATGCTCGGTTCGTCCAGGATATAGAGGACATTCACGAGTTCCGAACCCAGTTGAGTGGCCAGGCGTATGCGCTGGCTCTCGCCGCCGGACAGTGTTGCCGACGCGCGGTCGAGCTGAAGATATCCCAGACCTACGTCTACAAGGAAGCGTAGACGAGTGGATATCTCTTTCATTATCTCGGAGGCTATTTTGCGGTCGCGCTCGCTGAAACGGTCCAGAGCACCGGAGGCCCATTCGGATAGCGCGTCGATATCCAGAGCCGACAGTTCGGCAATGTTGTGGTTGTCCACATAAAAGTGTAGCGCCTCGCGGTTCAGACGCGCTCCGTTACACTCCGGGCACGTACACCGGGTTATAAATTGGCCGCTCCATTTGCGGGCCTGATAGCCGCCATCTTCTTCGCCGGCTTGCTCGATGAACTTTATTATGCCGTCGAAGGATTTGAAATAGCTGAACGACGACAGTGTGCTGTCCTTCAGCCGCGGTACCGACGTGGTACCGTTGAATATATCGTCTACGGCTTCGTCGCTCAGTTCGGCGAAGGGCGTGTTTATCGTGAACCCATATCCCTCCAGGATTGCCCGTATCTGCTGGAAGGTAAAGTTCTCGGTGTATTTGCCCAACGGCGCGAGGGCGCCCTTGGCAATGGAGAGTTTTTCGTCCGGCACAATCTTGGATCGGTCGATAATGCTTACATATCCCAGTCCCTTGCAGCGCGGGCAGGCGCCCTGCGGTGAGTTAAATGAGAAATTGTGCGGCGCCGGTTCGTGGTACGACAGGCCTGTCTCGGGGTCCATCAGTTCCTGACTGAAGTGGGATATTCTGCCGCTGTCGGCGTCAAGCACCATCAGTTCTTTGTCGCCCTGCACCAGGGCGTTGCTTACGGAAGCAAGCAGGCGCTCGCGGTCCTTGCCGTTCACCTTCAGCTTGTCCACTACAAGTTCCACGCTGTGGTTCTGGTAGCGGTCGAGGCGCATTCCGCCCTTTATTTCCTTGAATTCACCGTCGACGCGCACATTCAGGTAGCCTTTTCGCGACAGCTGTTCGAACAGCTCGCGGTAGTGGCCCTTGCGGTTCTTCACTACGGGTGCGAGAATATATATTTTTTTGTCCTGATAATGGTTTATGATTTCGTCGACAATCATCTCGTCGGTATACTTCACCATATCGCGGCCCGAGAGATAGCTGCGCGCATGGCCTATACGGGCGAACAGAAGACGCAGAAAATCGTAAATCTCCGTGGTGGTGCCGATAGTGCTTCGCGGATTTTTGTTTATCGTTTTCTGCTCTATGGCAATTACCGGGCACAGGCCGCTTATCTGGTCGACGTCCGGGCGCTCCAGAGTTCCGAGCATGTTGCGTGCGTATGCAGAAAAAGTTTCAATGTAGCGGCGCTGACCTTCGGCAAATATTGTGTCGAAGGCCAGGGACGATTTTCCGCTACCGCTGAGGCCGGTGATGACGGTGAGTCTGTTGTGCGGAATGTCCACATCAACGTTCTTGAGGTTGTTCACGCGTGCGCCGATAACGCTCACGGTGCCTGCCGAACCGTCGTCGGCAACTGTTGTTTCGGTTATGTTGATATCTTTTTCGCTCATTTATAGATTGTCTTGGAAAACCTTGTTACCGGCCTATCCAGGCGGGGTTGTAGGTAGTTGTGCCGGCATCGCGTCGCGATAACGACTGGCTCGACGGAATACGAACCTTATATGTCTTGCCTGTTTTGTTTGTTAGTTTCTTGCTGCGGATCCAGGGATTTTCGTTGCGGAGTGTGGCATAGCTTATCCCGTGTTTTTTAGCCCATTCCGGCCAGCTTTCCACGGGACCGCATACTTCCACAACCTTGTATCGCCTCGGCTGATACAGCTGGTTCTCGGTAAGATAGAAACCGTATTTGCGCGGATTCTCCATAATCTCTTTCATAGCCATTATGCGCAGGGGGTAACGTGTGGTTTCTTCGGCGAGATAGAGGTCCAGCGAAGTCTCCTGCAGCTGTGCGTCCAGTTCTTTGCTTATGCGCGTCATGCCACCGTTGTATGCGGCCATCGCCGAGGGCCAGTTGCCGAAACGGTTGTATGCTTTCTTTAGGTAGCGGCAGGCCGCGGCAGTGGCTTTCTCGGTGTTGTAGCGTTCGTCTACCTCGTCGTTTACCTCAAGTCCGTATTCTTTGGCGGCCGAGGCAATGAATTGCCACAGGCCTGCGGCAGCAGCGCCGCTGTATGCCCTTGGATTGAGCGAGCTTTCCACGCAGGCAAGGTACAATAGGTCGGAAGGAACGCCGTTGGCTTTGAGAATGGGCGCTATCTCGGGAAAGAACCGGTTGGCACGCTTGATAATCAGCATTGTATTGCCGTGGGTGTATGCCAGGGAGGTGAGCTCGCGGTCGAAGCCTTCGAACAGATCTACGCGGTCAAGATCGATATTCTGACCGCATAATTTAACCGACGACGGAATTTCCGGAGTGAGTACTTTGGAGAATTCGGGCTGCGGAGTCTGTGCCGCGGCTGTGGATGCAAGGGCAAAAGCCACGGCAAAGAGTATGTTTCGTAATTTCATCGCTGTTTCGGTAAATTATTCTGCCGGCTGCTCGGTTGTACTGCTGCCGGTATAGTTTATAATGTTTATGTCGCCGGCTTTGTTGTATTTTATGCCGTCGGCACCTGTTGCTTTTATCACATAATAGTATACTCCGGCCGGAACGTATTTGCCGCCGGAGCGTCCGTCCCAGCCTTGCGCAGGATCGGTGGTGGAGAATAGCTCCTTGCCCCAGCGGTTGAAGATGTGGCACTCGAAACTGGTGAGCGATTTGTAGCTCACTTTCCACTCGTCGTTTGTGCCGGGCGAGGCCTGAGGCGAGAAGGCGTTGGGAATGTCGAGATGCGATTCACCTATCACTATTTCGTATACGGCGCCTTCGTAGGGGCATGTGCCGTCGGCGTTGTTGGCGGTGAAGCGCACGTAGGTGGTTCCCTGGTCGGTGAAAGTATAGGTGAAATCGTGCTCGGAGAAACTGTTGTCTATGGTTTCGAAGGCGGCATCACGTGAAATTTCCCACTGGGTGTAGATGGCGGCGTCGCTTACGGCGGCCTCGAAAGTAATTTCGCAGGGCGCCGAACCGCCGAGACCTTCGTTGCTGTCCTTGATTTCGTTGTCGGCGTCGCGGCTTGCCTGTGTGGCACGTGTCTGGGCGTCGACGGCAAAAGTCTCAACATACTGGCTCTCGATGCTCAGTTCCCGGCCCCATGTTTTCAGAAAGCGGTCGCCGGAAAGGGTATATACAGTGTTGCAGAGTGCTGCGGGAGCGGAAACAAGGCTGCCGATGCTCTCAAGTGTTTCGTGGGCTTGAGTGGTGGAGTATGCAAATGTCGATTCGTCGAAAACGAGTGTCTGCCACGACAGTTCAAGCTCGCGCGACAGCACTAAGCGTCGTCCGTTGATATTATGGTATGGAATCTCGCCGGCATTGCCGGTGAAGGCGAGCGCCGTGCGGGAACAGTCGCTGTCGTCCTGCGAAGGTGTGATGCTGCCGAGCTGCAACTGGTGTAGAGAGTAATCGATTACCCAGAAGCAGGTCTGGCGACCGTTGTCTTCCACGATATAACCCATGTCGCCCTGGTGGCATGGGACGGAAGAACCAGTTCCCATTTCCTCGGCATAAGCGCCTCCCATAGCGCTGAAAGCCGACCATTTGGCCTGCGTCGAAGCTCCTTCGAATTCCATTGTAACGCCCTGTGTGGACGGGAGAACATAAACGGCCTCGAGGCCGGTGGATGCTGCAACCTCGACGCGAACGGCCTTGTCGGAAAGGCCGTTGAAAGTTACAGCCGCAGTGCAGGGTAGGGCAGTTGCGAATATGACGGGAATGATAGTCCTTGTCAGAATGTTCATAAGCTGGAAATATGATTATCGCTTAAATATACAAAGTTAGCAATTTTCCCTGATATACGCAAGCAAGATATGAATATAGGGTATCGGGCTATGGCTGTCTGTCTTTTATAAGAAGATTTATATGATTATTGAAGAATTTCAAACTTTTTGATGAGGTGTTGACGAATATTTTGTCAAAATGTTTGTAAATTGAAAAACATTGTTTACATTTGCGACAAATAACCAATTGCTAACTCCAAATACACACATTATGAAAACGAAAGTCTATTCCTTGTCGTTGACCGCATTGCTTTTTTGTTTGTTCGTTGCGATTGCGGGACTTACATCGTGCAGTGATGATGTGGAATCAGATGATGGAGATTGGGAGCCTATGGAATGGCAGACAGATGCGGAGATGAAAAAAGACCATTCCATAGCTGTGCCCGGTGAAGGTGGAGAATATAAGTTTATATGTTCGAATAACTACCCGGTCTGGATCAGTTCTGTTAGTGAAAATGAAAAAGATTATATTCCTGACAATAGATTACATCTCAACTGTGAATGGATAAAAGTACATGTACATAATGATAAAATGATGATAGTGAGTCTTTCTCCAAATGACAGTGGCGTCAAACGTACAGCAAAAGTTCGCGTGTCAGGAGGGGATATCTTTGATTATTTTGAATTTATTCAGGAATTCTGATATTTGAAAAATTGTTTTGTGCGGTTGGTTTTAGAAGCTGATCGCACAAGCTATGTGGTGGCGACGATAGGGTTATGTTCATAAGCCGGAAATATATATAATTATCGCTTAAATATAAAAAGTTAACAATTTCTGCCGATATACTCAAGACATCGGATCGATTGGTCTGTTTAGAGCAATAGGACTGGTCGGTTGATATGGTGGAATTTGTATTTGTTTACAAATATTGTGAAATTTTTTATTTATTAGTGAGGCATTTGCTTGCCGAATGAAAATTAATTTGTAATTTTGCGAGTAGAAGCGCAATTATGCTTCGTAAAACGCGAAAACTAAATCTTAATTCTATAACCTACTTAAATTCAGCAAAATGAACATTTCTACCAAATTTTTTGCCGGCGTTGCTCTTGCAATGATGGCATTCGGTAGCCAAGTTGCTTATGCTGCGACAAACTTTATCCATGAGGGTATCGTTTATCAGATCAGCGGCAACAAGCTGAGCACTCCTAAACTGACCTCCTCTCTGAAGGTTGAAAACGGCACTGCTCCTACCGAGTACACAGGCGACATTGTCATTCCCGAGACCATCGTGTACAACGGAAAGACTTACACAGTAACCGATCTTAAGAATGCGTTCAAAGGCATGCCCATCACTTCGATGCAGATGCCTAACTCGGTTATTAAAATCAGCATCGGCGGCTTCCAGGATTGCAGCCAGCTGAAGAGCATCAATATCTCTACCGGTCTTACCAAAATTGAGCAGAATACATTCACCAACTGCGTTTCTCTCGAAGAAATCACCATTCCGGCAGGTATTGCCAAGGTTGACGCCAACCAGTTCAAGGGTTGTACCGGCCTTCGGAAAATTACTATAGAAGAAGCCGATACCGAAATTTCGTTAGATGCAGGCGGTTTCTCCGAAGGTGGTCTGGACGCATTGCAGGAAGTCTATATCTATCGTCAGCTTGCAACTCCTGCCACTATGGACAAGCGCCCCTTCCGCGCTGCCAAGGCTCTGAAGAAAGTCGTTATCGGTGGCAAGATGACAACTCTGTACGACAGTTTCTGCGATAGCTCCACACTGCTTGAGAGCGTAGAACTTGGCGAAGGTGTTACCGCACTTGGTACCCGCTCTTTCGCCACTACGGGTCTTACTTCCATTACAATTCCCGCTGGCGTAACCACCATTCCCAGCAGCTGTTTCTTAGGAGCCAGGAGCCTCAGCACCGTTGTTTTGCCTGAGGGCATCACCTCCATCGAAGCAATGGCATTCTGCAACACCAATGTCAGCAACATAAATCTGCCTGCTGGAATCACCAGCTTCGGCGACATGGCTTTACAGAACGCTGCACTCAGCGGAACATTGGCTATACCCGAAGCCACCACACGCATCGGCAGTCAGGCATTTGCTGCAAATAAACTTACCGAAGTTTCGCTGCCTGCCGGTCTCAAGACATACGGCGACGGCGCTTTCATGGGCAACGAAATTGCAAAGTTCAGCGTTGCAGAAGGTAACGAAAACTTCAAGACCGAACTTGATGGCGCATACATCGCTTCCACCGACGGCTCGACAATTTATGCCTACGCAGCAGCACACGCCAACAAGGTTGTGGACAATGCCGCTGTTACCACTCTGGCACCGTATGCACTATATCAAGCTTCCAATGTAGAGACAATTAACCTGCCCTCTTGCGTAAACTACGGCGACTATTCCCTTGTCGGCACAGGTGTTACCAAGCTGGAAGTAAAAGGTGCGGTAGGCCGTAATGTTGCCGCTTCCTCCCCCAAACTTGAAGAGCTTACATATCTTGGCAGCGAAGTTCCCTACGGTGTTGCCAATGGTTGTGCCAAACTCAGCAAGGTTAACCTTAGCAACAAGGTTACGGTTGTCAAGGCCGATGCTTTCCAGGCATGTTCCTCGCTCAAGAGCCTTAACCTCGGTTCTATCCTTGCGATCATCGAAGCCGGTGCTTTCGACAACAGCGCCATTGAGAACATAACCGTTACAGCTGCTCTCCCCGCTGTAATGCCCGACGGCGTTTTCGCACATCTCTTATCCGAACTCACAGTTACCGTTCCTGTCGACCTGGTAGACACCTACAAGGCTGCCGAAGGTTGGAAAGACCTCAATATCGCCGGTGACGCCAACCTCGCTGCAGGTCCCTCCGACATGGGTATGCCTGCCGGTCTCTACTACGCCGGTGAGGATGACATGCTGCACTGTGTATACGCCGACGGCCAGGATGACACCTATGACGTAGGCGGTGTACCTCACACCTTCCAGCTCACTCAGTTCAAAAACCGTATCTACGGTGCCAGCGCAGGTAAGAAGTTCGTTTACTCTGCTACCGGCAATATTGACGGCGACGGCAAACTGTTCTACATCTCCAAGGTGGGTGGCCAGGTATTCCAGGCTACTATCCTCGACAACGCAGGCAACAACGCCTACAAGGATCCCTTCGGCCTCTATGTTTACGGCGATACCCTCTATGTGAACGACCGCAACGTCTGCATCCGCAAGATTCCCGCAAACGCTATTTCTCTGCCCCAGGACTATCCTTCGTGGATGGAAAACAACTGGATGGCATTCTACGGTGCAGAATGGGTATACGGCTGTATCAAGGCCGGCTTTGCCATCACCCAGACAACCGATGCCGCATGTAATCCCGAACCCCTCTACTGGGTTGGTATGAAGTATAACGGCAACGGTATCTTCCGTTTCCGTGAGTCCAACATCGGCAAGAGTAGCTCTGAAGTAGGTCCCCGTCCTACCGAGGCAGTATTCTTCAACAAGCTCGATCCCATCATGACTACCTTCGCAGTAGACACCAAGAACGATCACCTCTACTTCTATGTAGACCGTATGGGCAAATCGTCCAAGGACTTCGTCAAAGGCGGTCTCTATCGTGTGAATATCTCCGATCTGGAGAAAGATCCCGAAGCAGCGTTCAGCACATACAATGCAGTGCTTATCGACGGTGCTCCCGTTGCTGTTGAAGGCAATGGCAACGAGCACGTAGGTATTCCTCAGCTTGCTCTTGACGACACCGGCGAGTACCTCTACTGGTGCTACCGTACACCCTCCGCATCTGATATCGAGGCTGTTGAGGCTCTCGACGACGACGCTCTTTTCAACAATGTTAAGTGCTTCGGCTGGGCCGAGAAGTTTGACGCTTCCAACCCTCGCCATCAGGACGGTATCAAGCGTATCAAACTCGGTGAGGAAAATCCCGAGGTTGAGCTGGTAGCTCCCGGCGTACGTGGCTACGGTGTTGTTGCTGTTAACTACGAAGGCTCCAAGAAGCCCGAAGTAGACGGTGTAGAGGTAATCAAACCTGCTGCCAATCTGCTGACAGTAGCCGGTGCCTGCTTCACTGCAAACGAAGCTGCTGCAGTTACCCTGTACAATGCTGCCGGTCTGATTGTTGCCCGCGTTAATCTTGCAGCCGGCGAAACATACACTCCCGACGTTGAGGCAGGTGTATACGTAGGTGTGGCTCAGGCAGGTGCCGAAAGCCAGACTTTCAAATTCGTGAAATAATATTCCCTGAACACAATAAAGACGGCCCGAAAGGGTCGTCTTTTGTTATAAATCGTCTTCAAAATGTCCGTACCAAGCAGAATCTCAGGAGAATACATCCTTACGGCCGGCGAGAGCGACGCCGAGGGACTCATGCCTGTAACACTTCTTGCAGAACGCATAATCGAGATTGCCACTGTTCACGCAAATGCCCTCGGCATAGGCTATGCCGTGCTTATTGAAAAGAATGTGGGATGGGTGCTTAGCCGCCTGAGTATAGAGATGCGCCGATATCCGCGAATAAACGAGCGATATACCCTTTCCACGTGGGTGGAGAGCTATAACCGGCGTTTCAGCGAGCGTAATTTCGAGATTGCTACGCCCGAAGGGGAAATACTCGGCTATGCCCGATCTGTGTGGCTGCCGATGGATTTTGCGTGCCGCTGTGCTGCCGATCTTTCGCAGTTCGACAGTTCAGAGGTGCGCCCCGTGGATTTGCCGTGCCCTATGGACAAGGCGCCGCGTATAGGTGTGCTCCCGCAAGATGCACAGGAGGAGAAATATACTTTCAAATTCTGCGATCTGGACTTCAACCGCCATGTGAATACAGTGAGATACATTGACCTTATCCTCGATTTCTGGTCTTTGGCGCACTACGACGCGCATACAGTTGCCCGTATAGACCTCTACTTCCATAAAGAATGTCATTACGGCGAGGAAATAACGCTACGCGTGGCCGGTGATGCTCCGGATGCCAACGTATGCGAGATTGTACAGCCCGATGGCACTCGAGCGATAACAGCACGCCTGGTATGGCAGAAGATATAAAAGACGGATAGATAAACAGTGGCCGTATGCCGTGTGCATGCGGCCACTGCTGTATATAGGGGGATCAGTCCTCGCGTTGTTTGGATTTTTTGCTGAGATACTGACGGATTGCTGTGAGTGGCTTGCTCTTGCTTGCGTTCTGCTGTTTCAGAGCTAACAGGAGCCAGTCGCGGAGCTTGGAGGGACGTCCTTCGTCATTGATTTTCGAGGGGTCATCGTATGCCTCGCTGACGTATGTTTTGGGAACACGTTCGCCACGGAGAACTGCCAGTGCGTTTTCAGCCAGCGCCTTGAGTTCGTTTTCGCCTGGATATACGTAGATGGGTGCGATAAAGTTAACATGGTCGGCGATGAAGTCGGTAACGCGCTTGCTGTGGGCGATGCCTCCGGTCAGGAGGATTGCGTCCACATCGCCTTTGAGTGCGATTGCCATAGCGCCTATTTCTTTTGCGATGGTGTAGCACATGGCGCGCACTATGAGCATAGCGTGCAAGTCGTGTTTGTAAATTCTGTCAAGCGCCTCAGGCATGGATGTCGTGCCGAGGTGGGCGAAGAGACCGCCGGTGCCGTGCACTTTTTTAATCATCTCTTCTTCGGTGTATTTGCCGGAAAAACACATGTGAACCAGCGGGCCTGGAGGGAGCGAGCCTGAACGCTCGGGCGAGAACGGGCCGCAACCGTCGAGGGCGTTGGTGGTGTCGATAACGCGGCCGCGACGGTGGGCACTGACGGTGATACCGCCGCCCATGTGACACACGATGAGATTCTGCGATTCGTAGCTCTTTCCTGTTTCCTTGCAGTATAGGCGGGCTACAGCCTTTTGGTTGAGGGCATGGAATACCGATTCGCGCGGTAGTTCGGGCAGACCGCTGATGCGTGCGTACGGCATCATTTCGTCAACCACGACGGGGTCGGCGATATACGATTTCACACCTATTTCGTCAGCGATATCGCGTGCTATAAGGCCGCCAAGGTTTGAGGCGTGCTGCATGCGGGCATTGCGCAGGTCGTGTCGGAGGTCGTCGTTTACTTCGTAGACGCCGCTCTCGATAGGACTGATGATGCCGCCGCGGCCTATCACCGCCGAGAGCGTGCGGATGTCCACGCCGCGCTCGGCCAGCGCCGCTTCGATAAGGTCTTTACGCCACTGGAACTGGTCGCCGACTTGTTTGAATTGCGCGAGGTCCTCGCGGGAATGGTCCAACGACAGTGTGAATTCTGGTTTGTCGTTCTTGTAAACGGCTATTTTGGTGGATGTAGAGCCGGGATTGATTGCAAGTATCCTGTAATCCATCGTGCTGTTTATTTTGTGCGCAGGCAGGCCAATGCTATGGAATAAAGTTTTGTCTCGGGAGTATCGCCGCGCGAGGTGAGGACGCACGGCACTTTTGTACCGACTACGATTGCGGCCACCTGTGCGCCGCCCATGTGTGTGGCGGCTTTGAAGAATACGTTGCCGGATTCGATGTTCGGGAACAGGAGACAGTCTGCCTTTCCGGCTACCGAGGATCCTTTTACATGTTTTTCTTCAGCGGCTTCGGGGTAGAGGGATACGTCGAGCGACAGCGGACCGTCGACAACAACGTTGCCAAGCTGGCCGCGGTCGGCCATTTTTGCAAGTATGGCACCTTCTGTGGACGAAGGGACGGAAGGAAGCACCTGCTCGGACGGCGCGATACATGCCACCAGAGGTTTTTCCACTCCGAGGGTATGCGAAACCTGCGAGAGATACTTTATAAGAATGGTTTTTTGCTTGAAATCGGGCTGTGGTATCACTGCCACATCGGAAATACACAGCAGTTTGTCGCGTCCCGGAATCTCTATTACCGACACGTGGCTGAGAGTGCCTTTGGGCGGGAACAGGCCTGCATCCTTGTTGAGGATGCCGCGCATGTATTTGTCGGTAGACACGAGTCCTTTCATAAGAACGTCGGCATCTCCGGCAGCAACGCACGCCACAGCCTTTTCAACGCAGCGCACATCATCTTTCTCGTCAACGATTTTGAAAATTGCATTGATGCCTTCGCTGCTGCAAACGTCCAGAATCCGTTCCTTGTCGCCGAAAATAATAGGTTCCACAAGGTCTTCTTTCCAGGCATTGTACACTGCGCGCAGCGTGTGGGCGTCGTTGCCGTATGCCACGGCCAGACGGCGTTTACCGCGTTTACGGGCTTCTTCAACGAGCTGGTTTAATTTTGTAATCATGATATATATAGTTCTGAGGTGCCGCTTTTTAACGGTGATCCCGCGTTTGCGGCTTCAAATTAAAGAATATCAGGTTTATATTTTGCCGAAATGGATTTTGTGTATGACTGTAGGGACATGCCTATGCAGGCTTGTGATGATGTGTCCTACATTCCGTAATCATTTTTTCTGCATTAAATCTTATTTGTGTCCGATGCGGAATATTGTACCCTCGATAAGCGATACATATATATCGCCTGTAGCAGGGTCAATGTCGATACCGTTGATTTCGCTGACGCCGAGAGGCAGGGTGGCGACAAGCTCGGGTTTTTCACCTGAAACGGATGAGATGGTAACTATACCTCTGCGTGAGCCGGTATAGACATAACCGTCTTTTTCAACAACTACACAGGGAGCATGTTCATAGCCCAGACCAAGATCCAGAGTCCACAGTTCGCTGAAGTCCGGTTTGGCGGCATCTACTGCTACGAGTTCTCCATCCATAGTTTTGGCATATATTCTTGTATTGTCGGTGCTGTGGCCAAGGCTTTCGCGGTAGCGGTGCGAATTGTCGCGCCACAGCTGTCGGCCGGAGGCCCGGTCGATGGCCGTCATATAACGGTCGGGAGCGACGATGTAGACGCGTTCATCCGTGATTACGGGCACGACGTTGCCCGGACCGAGCATGTTGGCTTTTTTGCCGTTGTTCCACACCCAGCGCAGTTTGCCTGTCTTGAGGTCAAGCATACGCAGGTTTGTGTCCCAGGCACCGAACAGGAGGTCGTTACCGTCGATTGCAGGAGCGGCCTGGCAGTAGTTGAAAAGGGAATCGTAGCTCCAAATAAGCTTGCCGTTGGCGGGATTGCGGCGTTCTATGCGTTTGTATGCGCCCTGGATATATCCTTTGCCATCAGGAGTAAGGGTGCCGTCGGCAACATACGGTCCTTCCTTGGAAGCCGATTTGCCCTTCTCCTTTCCTGTTTTTGCGTCGAGGTACATTATGCCGTTGTGCATGGGCACAGCCACGCGTCCTTTCATAGCCACAGGACGGCTGAACAGACTTGCCCCGGTGGGAACACTCCATTTCAGCTTGCCACTGGTTTTGTCCACGGCACGGGCGTGGCCGGTGGAGTTGCCGAAGTATATATTCTCGGCATCGAATCCCAGGCGCGTGAATACCGAAGCGCTGTCGGCCCAGACTTTGGTAACTTCGAAGCCTTCGGGTACATTGATTTCGGGATGCTCGGAGAATGTGGCCTTCGTGTGTTTCGGGGTAGCGGCGAAGGCATATTTTGCCTCGCGCGGTTTACCGATCTCTTTGTTGTATACATGTACCCAGTCCTTGTCTATTTCCAGCTCGGTATATCCATAGTTTCCTTTGCCCATGTCGAGGGCACGCACCATCACACACGGCAGGTCGCTGCCGCTGTCGTTGCCTGCGGCCATATAGTTGCGCCAGCGGTGATAGTGTCCGTTGATATGCCCGATAACTGGGAAATCTTCGAGTACTTCGATGTAATCCTGATAATTGTCAAGGTCGGGAAGCAGAGGATAATGGTTGAACGACAGCACGCGCTTGCCGTCGGCGCCCATTTTGCCCAATGTGCTCCGCAACCAGTGCAGGTCTTCCTGTTTAATATGCCCGTCGCCCATCTTCATGAACGGGCCGCAGTTTATGCCTATTACCAAAAGGCTGTCTAGATCGGTAACAAAGCGGTCGTTTCCCCAAAGATCCACAAATGTTTTTGTGGCGCTCTGGCTCCAGGTGCTTTCGTGGTTGCCGGGGAGGACATACAGCGGATGCTTTATCTGGTCGAGAATAGATTTTACATTGGTGAGCTCCTCGTCGGAACCTTCGTTGCCGAGGTCGCCGTTCATAACCACGATATCGAAAGGTGTGGCGTTGATTTCTGCCACGGCATTGCGCAATGCGGTCTCGTTTGCGTTGCCGGGAGTAACGTGTATATCGCTGAGTACAGCAATATGTTGGGCGTCAGCGCACAAGGCGCCTGCCAAGGCTGCCGAAAGAAGCAGGATGTGTGGTTTCATGTTTGTTTGGTATGGTATTATATTTTGCAAAGATACATAAATCTTAGCAGAAAATAAAAAATATTTAGGCTAACGGAAACCTTTTCGCGATTGCGCGTGTTAGAAATACAAAATCGAAAATAAACATCCAACTATTATTTATGATTGATATGAAAAAGATCGCATTACTGCTCGCTGTGGCACTTAGTAGCGCAGCTTGCTTCGCTCAAATCGCAAAGGGCGAACTTAAGCAACTCCAGAATTTCATGAGCCAGACATCCGAAAAAGGCGTGAGCAACGCCGAGGCTCTTAGAGTTACCAACCTGAAAGATCCCTCCACTTGGGAAGGTGTTACCGTTGTAGGCGGCCATGTTACCGAAATCAAATGGAAAGACAAAAAACTTGCCGGTAACCTTGACCTGAGTGGCTTCAAGTCACTTACTTCTGTCGATGTTTCCCGCAACAAGATTACATCGGTGAACGTTTCCGACGATGCTGCTCTTACCGAACTCAACGCTTCGCGCAACGTTCTTTCCTCTATTAACCTGCAGGGTACTACCCAGCTTTACAAGCTCACGATCAACAACAACCGTCTTACCGAGTTCGAGATCACAGACGCTCCCGTACTGAAGAACATCAACGTTGCTTCCAACCTCCTGGTAGACCTCGATCTGCAGGCTTCGCCCACACTCGAGACCGTGAACTGCCAGAGCAACCATCTTGAGAACCTCAGTGTTACCAACTGCACCGCCCTCAAGAACCTCTATTGCGGCTACAACAAGCTCACCACCCTTAATCTTGTAGGTGTTACAAAACTTCAGAACCTCAATGTCGACGACAACCAGATTACCAACCTTATTGTTTCCGGTCTGCCTTCGCTCGCAACATTCATCTGCTCGGACAATAACATGAAAGCGCTCGCAATGCGCGACTGCCAGGCTCTGATGGACATTGTATGCTCCTATAACGACCTCACTTCCTTCGACGTTTCCGACTGCCCCAATATCGTATTCGTGGACTGCTCCTACAATGACCTAACCACCCTTACACTGGCTAACCAGACATTCCTGCAGCGTCTGCTCTGCAACAATAACGAACTCACCATGCTCGACGTCAGCTTCGACCAGGCTCTCACCTACATCAACTGCCGTTACAACATGATTACCGACCTTCGCACAATCGCTTGCCCGAATCTGCGAATGATTGCCTGCCAGTGGAACTATTAAGACAATGCGATAATACGATCTGAATAACTTCCCCGAGGGAGTGGGCTTCGGCCCACTCCCTTATTTTTTAGCCTAAATTGGCTGCAGGATGCAAAAATTATACAAAATGTGCCGTTTTTGTGGAAATAATCAAGAAAAAGTTTGCGGTACGGATATAAAAACGTATATTTGCGCAGATTTAGTTGCTCTATGATATGCAACAGCTCTGATAAGATGATGAAACATTATTTTGCATACGTATTTTCGTTTTATTTTTATTCTCAGGAATAAGAAGCGGGATTTCGCATGCAGTAACAGATAAACTTTTAGCCCGCTTTCGATGTTACGAAGGCGGTTTCGTTTTTATATATGGATACCTCGATATCTTCCAGCACAGCAGAAGCCGGCATAGCCGGCAATAGCGTAGAGCCGCTCCGAGTGGCCATTCAGGGTGTGGCGGGATGCTTCCACGATGCAGCCGCACGTGGTTTCTTTACCGGCAGGCAGTTACAGCCGGTGGAGTGCGACACATTCCCGCTGATGTTCGATGCGCTTGCCTCCGATTCGTCGCTGGTGGCCGTAATGGCTATAGACAATACTATTGCAGGCAGTATCCTCCCAAACCACGAGCTGCTGCGCAAAAGCAGCCTGCGTGTTGTGGGCGAGTATAAAATGCGAATATCGCATGTGCTGTGTGCGTTGCCCGGTCAGGATATCGACAGCCTTTCCGAAGTGCGATCGCACGCTATGGCGCTGATGCAGTGCGAGGAATTCCTGCTGAGGCACCGTAATCTACGGATGGTGGAAGATTTCGATACCGCCGGCGCGGCGCGTGATATAGTGCGTGAACAGCGCCGCGGAGTGGCGGCCGTCTGCGGCGAACTGGCCGCCAGGCTCTACGGCTTGGAGATTCTTCGGTATGGCATAGAAACGAACAAGCATAATTTTACCCGATTCCTTGTACTGGCACATGCCGACGCTCCCGTGGATCCGGCTTCATTTGCCGACAAGGCTTCGGTGGTTTTCACTTTGCCGCATACCAAAGGCGCGCTGTCCAAGGTGCTGGCTATTCTTTCGTTCTACGATCTTAATCTTTCTAAGATACAGTCGCTTCCGATAATCGGCTGCGAATGGGAGTACCGTTTCTATGTGGACCTTACATTCGACGACTATGCCCGCTACCGCCAGGCTATCGAAGCGATAAAACCTCTGCTCACCGATTTTCGTATTCTTGGTGAGTATGCTGAATTTAAAAATTGAACAAACATGAAAACAATAAACGAGATACATCCTGCCGACCGTCTGGCCACTGTGCAGGAATATTATCTGCAACGTAAGATGAAAGAGGTGGCCGCACTCAATGCCGCCGGAGCCGATATCGTGTCGCTTGGCATAGGCGGTCCCGATATGATGCCGCCACAGCAGGCTATTGATACCCTTTGCTCCGCTATCCGTCAGCCCGGTAATCACAGCTATCAGCTGGGAATCGGTATTCCTGAACTGAGGAACGCTTTCGCCCAGTGGTATGGCAAATATTATGGTGTCAGTCTCGACCCGAAGACTCAGATTCTGCCATTGTCTGGCTCAAAGGAAGGCATAATGCACATTTCGATGGCTTTTCTGAACCCCGGCGATGGGGTGCTTGTCCCCGATCCCGGTTATCCGACGTACACGTCGGTAAGCAAACTGGTGGGCGCCCGGATTATAAAGTATCCGCTCACCGAGGACGGAGGATGGCAACCGGATTTCGACACTCTCGAGCATATGCCGTTGGATGGCGTGAAGCTTATGTGGCTTAATTATCCGCACATGCCTACAGGCGCGCCTGCCACTCGTGAGATTTTCCGCCGTGCCGTCGAGTTCGGGCGCCGCAACGGGATAGTGATTGTAAACGACAACCCCTACAGTTTTATTTTGAACGATGAGCCACTAAGCCTGCTTCAGATTCCCGGGGCACAGGATATCGGAATAGAACTTAATTCGCTGAGCAAGGCACACAATATGGCCGGTTGGCGCGTGGGTATGGTGGCTTCCAATCCTACATTCATAAGCTGGATTCTGAAGGTGAAAAGCAACATCGATTCGGGGCAGTTCAAACCTTTGATGCTTGCCGCAGCAGAAGCATTGAAATGCCCTGAAAATTGGTATACAAAGTTGAACGAGGCATACAAGGAACGCCGCCGGGCTGCCGAAGATGTGATGAATGCCTTAGGCGTGAAGTTCGATCCAGCGCAGCGCGGTCTTTTCCTGTGGGGACGTATTCCCGAGAGCGAGGAGAGCGGCGAGGCGCTTGCCGACCGTGTTCTGCGTGAGGCGCGCGTGTTCATAACGCCCGGTTTCATCTTCGGCAAAAACGGTGACCGCTACGTGCGCATATCGCTTTGTGCTCCTGTCGACAGGCTTAAGGAAGCTGCCGCACGCATTCGCGAAGCCGGTTTCAAATCCATTTAATATTTCATAATCTAAACGATAATCATCATGACAACAGATATACAGATGAACGATCTCCAGCCGATATTTACGGAGGAAGAATGTGGCGCGCGCAAGCCACTGGTTATTGCCGGTCCGTGCAGTGCGGAAAGCGAGCAGCAGGTGATGGAAACTGCCGCGCAGCTACACGACGAAGGCATTACAGTTTTTCGTGCCGGTATATGGAAGCCGCGTACCCGTCCGGGCGGTTTCGAGGGTGTCGGCGCTGTCGGGCTGCCGTGGCTGTCGCGTGTGCAGAAGGAATTAGGTATGAAAACTTCTACGGAGATTGCCAACCGCTATCATGCCGAGTGTGCCATCGACGCCGGTGTGGATCTTCTGTGGATTGGCGCGCGCACGTCCGCCAATCCCTTTGCAATGCAGGAGGTGGCCGATGTACTTGCCGAACGCAATTTTCAGGGACCTGTTCTTGTAAAGAATCCTGTTAACCCTGACCTGGAACTGTGGATAGGAGCCTTGCAGCGTCTTTACAATGCAGGTATCCGCCGATTAGGCGCCATTCACCGTGGCTTCAGCACATACGGCCAGCATATCTACCGCAATCCGCCCCAATGGCATATCGCCCTGGAGTTGCGCCGCAGATATCCGCAGTTGCCTGTTATATGCGATCCCAGCCACATAGGCGGCAAGCGCGAACTGATAGCGCCACTGTCGCAACAGGCGATGGACATGGGTTTCGACGGCCTTATCATCGAGAGCCACTGCAACCCGGACAGTGCCTGGAGCGACAAAACTCAGCAGGTTACGCCCGAGGTTCTTTCCTATATTCTGAGCACGCTTGTGTTGCGCGACCAGAACGCCACCACCGAGAACCTTGCCATGCTGCGTCGTGAGATAGACCGTATCGATAACGAATTGCTCGAGGTACTCAACCGGCGTATGGGCGTGTGCCGCCAGATTGGCCGCTACAAGAAAGAACACTCCATGCCGGTTGTGCAGGCTGGCCGATACGGAGATATCATGGCGTCGCGTGTCGAGGCTGCTGTAAGGATGCACATGGGTGCCGAGTTTATGCGTACTGTCCTCTCGGCTGTGCACGAAGAATCTGTGCGCCAGCAGATCAATATTCTTAACGGCGACGATATTAACGAATAAACGGCTGTCTGAAAATGAAAATTCTTATTCTCGGAGCCGGAAAAATGGGCTCGTTCTTCTGCGATTTGCTTTCTTTTGACCATGAAGTGGCCGTTCTCGATCCGGATCCCATGCGTCTGCGCTATACATACAATGTGCAGCGGTTCACTAAGCCGGAACAGGTGGAGGAATTTGAGCCGGAGCTTCTGATAAATGCTGCGACAGTAAAATATACCATCCGGGCATTCGAGCAGGTGTTGCCGTATATTCCGGACAACTGCATCATAAGCGATATCGCTTCCGTGAAAACCGGCCTGCCCGAGTTCTATGCCTCCTGCGGGCATCCTTTTGTTTCCAGCCACCCGATGTTCGGCCCTACTTTTGCCTCTATGGGTAATCTGTCTACCGAGAACGCGATTGTTATCAAAGAAGGCGACCATCTTGGCCGTATATTCTTTCTGGACCTGTACCGGCGGTTGCATCTTCATATCGAAGAATACACATTCAGCGAGCACGACCTCACGATAGCCTACTCGCTGTCCATACCCTTTGCCAGCACACTGGCTTTCGGTGCCGTGATGAAGCATCAGGACGCTCCCGGCACCACTTTCAAGCGTCACATGGCAATCGCCCGAGGACTTATGAGTGAGGACGACTACCTCCTGTCCGAAATTCTTTTCAATCCAAATACGCCTGAGCAGCTCGACGGCATTATAGAAAATCTCACTGAACTCCGGGATATTATTCGTGCGAAAGACTCCGCGCGCATGAAAACCTTTATCGACCGCGTCCGCAAAAACGTGGAGTGATACCCGAATAGTTACAAGTAACGCCTGCAAGCTATTGGCCTGCAGGCGTTGCTTATAATTATAACTTGTTTATTTCAGCATCAGTTTGAAGGATCGGTCGTTGATAGCCACGATGTAAATGCCGCCGGCATTCATTTTGATAATGTGCTCGGTGCCACTGTAGATTGTCCGGCCGTCGACATCGAAAATATGGCACGGCTCGCCTTCGGGGGCGTTTTCGATGCGGATAGTGCGGTTATTGCCGTAAACGCGGATGCCGTTTCCAGCTTCTACTTTATTGACGGATGAGTTGTCTTTTTCGAATGTTACGCTTATCTCGCTGTCATCGGTGAGTGCGGGAGTAACAAATAGCCCGTTCTCCAGTTCGTTCTCGTCTATGGGCGTGCCGTTGAACATTATGCTGTTGATTCGCCAGTCCTCGTCGGGAATAATCTTGACGCGTGCAGTTTCGCCGTAGTCGTATACAGTTGCCACGCGTCCGCCTTCAAGGCCGAGTACCGACAGCATAACCGTGCGAACTTCAAAGCCTACGTTCAGCGTCATGTTGCTCTTTATCGAATCGACAGTGAATTTGTTGTCCGTCATTCGGTCCATGATGTCTTCGCCGTTGAGGCGCACGTATGAAGGACAATAGCCGATGTTGGGAATCACTTCAATCTCCGGACGGCTGCCGTAAGTGTATGTCTGCTCTGTCGCGGTGTTGCCGCCTACTGTTACAGTGCCGCATTCGCTGTCGAATTCGGTTGTGAACAGATAGGTCATGAGCGATGCGGCGACCTCTACCGTTTTGTCCTCGTATACAGTTCCGAACATCAGTTTGCTGTCTGTTAGCGTTGCATCGGCGCCATTGACTTTTACTGAATCGAGTTTATAGCCCTCGTATAGCTCAACATCTACAATTGCACTCTTGCCCCATTCTACGCGCAGTGAATCGGTAGCCTCGCCGTTTATCGTAATTTGTCCGGTCTTCGGGTCAATATTCGCTTTCACGGCATATGTGATTATCTCCGAGGGAATCTTCACGGTGATATCGCTTGTTATGCTGTCGAGTGTCCATGTACTGTTTTCTCCTGCAACGAGAGCCTTGCAGTTACCCTCGGCAGTAACCTTGCCGATTCTGAATCCGTCGAGCGGCTGCACGTTAAAAGTAAGATTCTCGCCGTTCTTCACCGAGCCTTCAAAACCCTCGGGAAGCGTCAGTGCGCACTCTTTGGCATTATATTCAAACGATACCGCGCAAGTGGACTGTCCAAGATTTTTGAACAGTTTCCAGACCGGCGCCTCGGCGTATGCCTTTCGGCTACCCGACGGAACCAGCACCTTTGCATTGTCGTAAGCATTCTGTGTGAAAACAGAATTATTCTCGCACACCGGAACATTTTCAGCGAAAACAGTTATTTGCTCTATATTATCGCAGTTGCCAAAAGCAGCGTTTCCTATTTTGACAAGATTTTGGCCGAGAGTTACTTTTTTCAGAGGGTTACTGCTATACATATTTTCTCCAATTTCAGTAACGTAATCTCCTACAGTGAGTGATTCGATATTCTTGGAATAAAATTTAATTGTGCTATTTCTCCCTTGATAAATATTCGTTATTGAAGTGTTGTCTGCAAACCACCCTCCCGCGAACAGTGTAGTTTCTCCATCGGCAATAATGAATTCATCTATTGTACCGCAATCGCCAAATACAGCAGTTAGATTTGTAACAGACGCAGGAATAGTTATCTTTGAGATAGATGGACAATTGTTAAAATTATATCCAAGTTCTGTTATGTTTGAGGGAATATTGAATTTTTCAAGAAGTGGGCAATTGTCGAAGGCGAAATTTCCTAATTCCATGAGTGATTCTGGGAAATAGATATTCTTTAATTGAGTTCCCTTAAATGCCTCTCTACCGATTTTAGCAATATTTTTACCGAAAGTTACCATCTGTAGAGGGTTACTGCTATACATATTTTCTCCAATTTCAGTAACGTAATCTCCTACAGTGAGTGATTCGATATTCTTGGAATAAAATTTAATTGTGCTATTTCTCCCTTGATAAATATTCGTTATTGAAGTGTTGTCTGCAAACCACCCTCCCGCGAACAGTGTAGTTTCTCCATCGGCAATAATGAATTCATCTATTGTACCGCAATCGCCAAATACAGCAGTTAGATTTGTAACAGACGCAGGAATAGTTATCTTTGAGATAGATGGACAATTGTTAAAATTATATCCAAGTTCTGTTATGTTTGAGGGAATATTGAATTTTTCAAGAAGTGGGCAATTGTCGAAGGCGAAATTTCCTAATTCCATGAGTGATTCTGGGAAATAGATATTCTTTAATTGAGTTCCCTTAAATGCCTCTCTACCGATTTTAGCAATATTTTTACCGAAAGTTACCATCTGTAGAGGGTTACTGCTATACATATTTTCTCCAATTTCAGTAACGTAATCTCCTACAGTGAGTGATTCGATATTCTTGGAATAAAATTTAATTGTGCTATTTCTCCCTTGATAAATATTCGTTATTGAAGTGTTGTCTGCAAACCACCCTCCCGCGAATAGTGTAGTTTCTCCATCGGCAATAATGAATTCATCTATTGTACCGCAATCGCAAAATACGGCACTTATATTTGTAACGGTTGCAGGAATAGTTACTTTAACAATTGATGGGCATTTGTTAAAATTGTATCCGAGATTTGTAATTTTTGATGGGATGTTAAACATTTCAAGAAATTCACACTCATCAAAGGAATTATTTCCTAATTCTATAAGTGATTCAGGCAGACTTATTTCCTTTAATTTGGTACTTTTGAATGCACTGTCCCCTATTTTAATAATATTTTTGCCAAATGTTACCTCCTGAATTGGATTGTTGGTATACATTGCATAACCGATTTCGGTAATGTTATCCCCAAGGACAAGTGATTCAATGCCTTTATTGCTGAAAGATACGCCGGTACAATTTCGGCCCTGATAAAATTTCTTGATTACGGAGTTGCTGCTGAATAATCCGTTTGCCGGTAAGTCCGTTTCGCTGTCGGCAATGATAAATTCTTCGATTGTGGAATTGTTCAAAATCTGATTTAATTTTGAGACAGTCGCCGGTATGGTAATTTTAGTAAGGGACGGGCAGTTGTTGAGCACGTTGTCAAGTTCGGTAACCTGCGAGGGGATGTTTACCGTTTTCAATGCGCCGCAACCGTTGAATGCTCCTGAATATATTTCTGTAATAGTTTCCGGAAGTACCAATTCCTCCAGACCTTGTTGACTGTTGCCGCTGAAACCATCTTTAGCCACGGCGACAACTTTATATGTCCTTGTCTTGTGGTCTACGGAAGATTTATGTCGAATAGATTCCGGAACAACAACTTTGCCGGTTACGCCATCGGCGACACCGCAGACATAACAATAACTATCGATAAGCATGTAACATAAATTGCCATCCTGATGGTTGTAGGTAAAAGCATGTGCGGCGAGTGATACGAACAGCAACGATAATAAGATTAGTTTTTTCATAAAAAGATGAAAGGGCCTCGCTCGTTCCCGGTCGGCAGGGATAATGGATTAGATATAAAAAAGTAGCGTGGAACGATGTTCAGTTTATTATATCAGAGGCATCGCCAAACGCCCGAAACGGAATAAACAGTCCACTCCCACGCCTTTATCGGATATCGATACCCCTTGCCGGGGAGTGGATATGCGACAAGCATGAGCGCCTTCGACTGCTTTTCCTCCATTTCTAAAATTTGGCGAATTTCTGATACAGGATAAAGCATGAATACGCTTATAATGAATATGTACGGGTGGCCTCTGCCGACCCGATGCAAATTTAGCCCATTTCTTTGTCCTCCACAACTTTTCGATGAAAAAATTCAAGGCAAAGACAAAAAAGTATAGGATAATATACTAATTGCCAAATAGTGGGAATCTTATTGTATTTTATCTATTGAAACGAGTTGTATGTGCTATATATGAAAATCGCTCACAAGCTGTTGACTTATGAGCGATTAACTGTAAGCTTGTCGGGGTGAGAAGACTCGAACTTCCGACCTCCACGTCCCGAACGTGGCGCGCTGCCAACTGTGCTACACCCCGATTGGCTAAGCGACTGCAAAGTTAATGTTTTTTTCGCAATTATGCAAAAGTAGGCTGATTTTTAATTCCGATTTTTCTTTTGATGATTTCTTTTGCTAATTTTGCACTGCAAATCAATTAATATAGCAGATGAATACACTCCCCGAAGCCGCACTTTTCGACCTTGACGGTGTTCTTGTTGATACAGAGACCAAATACACTGAAATATGGCGCGATATCGAGAGGGTATATCCTACCGGAATACCGAATTTCGCCCTGGCCATAAAGGGTATGACGCTCGCACAGATTCTGAATCAGTATTTTCCTGACAATGCAGTGCGCAATGGTGTGTGCGATCTTCTGAAAGACTGCGAGGAGGCGATGACATACGATCTATTTGACGGTGTTGTCGATTTTCTTGAACAACTGGATGCCGCAGGTGTGCCCTCGGTGGTGGTTACAAGCAGCAACGATGCCAAGATGGCACGTCTGGCGGCCAATGAGCCTGTGTTTATGTCGCATTTCAGGGCTATTGTAACGGATTCGTGTGTAACGCATTCCAAACCGCATCCCGAGCCTTATCTGCGCGGCGCCGAGATGGTCGGTGTTGATCCGGCGCGCTGCATTGTGTTCGAGGATTCTTTCTCGGGTATGGCTGCTGGTCGTGCCGCCGGGGCTGCTGTGGTGGGTCTTGCTACGACAAATCCCCGCGAGAGCATTGTCGGTAAGGCGGATGTCATTATCGATGGCTTCGGGGGATTGACGTTTGGTGGCCTGCTTGATATGCTTAGCGCAGCCGGTCGTAGCTTCTGAGCAGTTTGTGGTCTTTCCGCATGAACCGCAGCGCACATACTGCGAAAACTGCAGAGAGCACTAACAGGAGCACGGCTCCGGTCCATATTATTTCGGCATCCGGCATGGTGGCGTAGATGATGAATCCGCCTGTAACAGCCGAAGCGGCGAGGAGTACTATCGACATTGTTGTTATGCGCATCTGCAGTTTAAGATTCTTGAACAGGAAGATGGCGATGAACAGCAGGGCGGCGATAACGATGTTAAGAACAAGAAAGACTGGGGCGTCCTTAACGAAGACGGGTGTGGGGGCTGCCGTTGCCTCGGCGGCGGCTATCTGTGCGAACGGACTTACGCACAATACACACATAAGAATACATGCAATAAGGAGAAAGAGGGTTTGCCAGCGTTGTATTACCATTGTTTTAGCTTATTGGGTTTATAATTTCAATATTTTTATTTCTGAGCCTTGCGGTAGCGGATTATTTCGGCGGCGAGTGGCAGATCGGCTTTGATGCCGACGGTGCCTGTGGCTGATGCGAGTTGCCGGAGGTAGGCAGCGAAATCGTTTCCGGAGTATGCTCCGGCAGCCTTTTCGAACATCTGCAGCGCCTCGCGCCTGTCGCCGGCGAGCCAAAGACGTATACCGTTTCGGGCGAAAAGTTTCGGAGAGATGTGTTCCTGCATGGCTTCGGCAAAGAACAAAGCTGCATTGTCGTAATCGCCGGCGAGGGTCAGCGCCCATGCCAGCGGTTCTTTTGCCACGTCGTTTTCGCTTATATAATCGAGGTTATGGAACGTTTCGACGGCTTTGTCGGTCTTCCCACCGGCGAGGTAGGCGTTGCCTAACAGAAGCAGGTACTCGTCGTTGTCGGCATTGTCGGCGGCAAAGGGTTCCATAAGGGCGATGTTTGCGATTATGTTTCCTGCCTCGGCATTGAGACGGGCAAGACCAATGACCGCGCGACGCATGCCCGGTGATACTTTGAGCGCGCGGCGATAGAAATCTGCAGGTTCATCAGACATGTTAAGTTTCGCGCTTGCCTGTGCGAGGTTGCAGAGGGTTTCTGCACCGACATTCACATTTTCCGGGAGGAGGCTGTATATATCCATAGCAGCCTGATATTCGTGATGCTTGCACAGATTGTCGATAGCGTCAAGTTCGGGGGTATAGTCGTAGAATCCTTCAGGCAGGAGATGAAGCATATTCCGCACAATGCTTTTTGTATCGTTTGCCAGAGCCATACGCTTGCCGTCGGCGTTGCCGGTAAAGAAACGGTTTATGGTTGCCACGCATTGTCCGGCAATCATTGTTTCTGTGGGCTTTGCCGATTCCATTGCCAGGCGGAACTCTTCTGAATCGGACATCTGGCGGATATTGTCTACCATTGCCGATAGTGAGCGGGCGCGCATTTCTGCTGGCATCATGGACATGGATAGCACCAGGGCAAATTTGTCGCCGTCGGTAACGACCGGCATTCGCTCAATTATGTCGGCCACTGCGGCCCCTTCGCCGTCTACAATATCTGCAAGGGCGCTGTGATCGCTGTGAAACGGGAGGAACCAGTTGGCCATGTCGTTGAAGAACGGGAACTGGCGCATTTTGCCGAGTGTGGCGGCGAATACGTCTTCGCCACGACTCTGGGCTTCGGAGAAGCGCCTGATGGATTCGTACTCGTCGGTACTTATATCGGGTACATCCAAAGGATTATCCTGCATTTTCCGCCCGAGCGACATAAGGTTGCCCATGCCGGGATTGACCGCCGGCGCCATATTGCGCATTAAGGCATGATATATGTCGGCTATGTGGGGTAGAGGTGTGCCCGGAACTACTTTGCGTCCGGAAAGAGCGACAGCAAGCACTATCCATACTTCGGCGGCAACAGATATTCGGCTGTTATTGCTTGTCATGGCGTTTTCAAGCAGATTCATGCGCCAAGTCTGCATGTTGCGTTCCATTCCCAGGCCTATGGCGTGTACAATGTGCTCGCGGTAGTATGTGGGGATGTTCTTGTCGTTTATCAGGGTTCCTATCAGTTTTTCCTCGTCGGGTAGCAGCGGATCAGTGGCCCAGATACGCTTGAATATGTCGGATGCAAGCTGTTCGAGCTTGGCACGTGCGTGGCTGTCGGTGAGGGCCAGAGGGTCGGTCCGCAGACGATCCTGTTCCGACAGAAAGTCGCTGACGAGACTTTCGATATTTTCCTCGGGACGGCGTCGCTGGAAACGGAGCTGCGGACCTTTCACGGCGGTGCCGTCGGCCTCCTGGGCCAGGTTGACGGCCAAAGCGAGGACGCTTTCAAGGGCGTGGCGTATTTCGTCGGTGTCGGTTGCAGCCGAGAACGAGCCATCAGCCTGCTCTATAAACTGCAGCAGGTAGAAATACCGCGTTTCAAGAGCCTTTATCCTGTCGGAAAGGTCTTTGTCGCCGAGTATGGTAGCTGCCTGGCGCAGGCCAGAGAAGACGTTGCCCAGAGGGGCGTTTCCTGCAAGGGCGTCAGTGGTTTTATCGAGTATAGAGGAAAGATTGTTATCGTTCATTCACAATAGGTGTTTAGAATGGTTGGCGGCATCATCCGGGATGGTATGAGCAGAAAATCGAACCGGTTGCCGGGTTTGAGGCGTACAGCGGTGTATTGCCCTTGCGGCGATACCGATGCGATGCTTGCGGTTTCAGTGTTCACTGGTTCCGGATTATCTTCACGTTCGAAATGGAAAAATTCCAGGGACATATTTCCGTCGGCAGCAATTGTCCATCGCTGCGGGCGCAGGCGCATTGCCATTGCAGGTTTGCCCATCATCGACAGCCATGCCATCGTGATTACCATAGGGTATACGAGGAGCAAAAGCATAAGCGTTATCAGCCACCACCGCATGTCGGCAAAACCCGCAATGGCACCGATGGCAACGGGAATAATCAGAAGCATGGTGCCCGAGCCGGCTTTGCGGCTCAGGGAGGCTTTTGCGTATGTTGCCGCAGGTACCTGAAAAATATCGCTCCGGAATGTTTCCATGCGGGTTTGTCAGTCTTTTTCTATCGGCGCTACTTTGTGCTGCGGCGCTTTGCGGATGCCGTCGCGGATAAGAAGGGCATCGATTGTGGGATCCTGGCCGCGGAAGCGGCGGTAAAGCTCCGACGGATGCTCTGTGCCGCCCTTTTCAAGAATATTCTTGCGGAAACTGTCAGCAGCCTCTTTGTTGAAGATGCCTTTTTCCTTGAAGTATGCGAAGGCGTCGGCGTCGAGGACTTCGGCCCACTTGTAGCTGTAGTAGCCGGCGGCATATCCTCCGGAGAAGATGTGGCTGAATGTCGGTGCAGTCATGGTTCCTTCCACAGGCTCAAAAATCTTGACGGACTCGGTGGCTTTGAGCTCGAAAGCACGGGCATCGTCGACGGGTGTCTCGATGGTGTGCCATGCCATATCGAGATAGCCGAATCCCAGCTGGCGGAAACAGGCGTAGGCGGCGCCGTACTGCGATGAGCGCACAAGACGTTCGACAAGTTCGGCCGGAATGGTTTCGCCGGTCTGATAGTGGCGTGCGAAGCCGTCGAGGAATTCTTTCTCGGTGAGGTAGTTTTCGTTGAACTGGGATGGCAGTTCAACAAAGTCGCGGTATACGTTGGTGCCCGACAGCGACGCGTACTTGCCGTTGGCAAGCAGCCCGTGCAGCGCGTGGCCGAATTCGTGCAGGAATGTCTCAACCTCGTAAGGCGTGAGCAGCGATGGCTTGCCTGCAGTGGGTTTGGTGAAGTTCATCACTATGGAAACGTGCGGACGCGAGTTTACGCCGTTTTCGTCGATGTACTGTTCCTTGAAGTTGGTCATCCATGCGCCGGGGCGCTTGCTGGCGCGAGGGAAGAAGTCGGTGTATATAACGCCTATATATTTGCCGTCGGCATCGTTTACGTCGAAAGCCTTTACATCAGGGTGATAGACCTCGATTCTGTCGTTGGGTGTGAATGTGAGACCGTAGAGCTTGGTGGCCAGGCCGAAAACGCCGTCGATAACTCTGTCGAGCTCGAAGTAGGGGCGCAACTCCTCTTCGTCAAAAGCATATTTCTGAGCCTTGAGCTTGTTGGAGTAGTAGCTGTAATCCCAAGGCATGATTTCGATGGGTTGTCCTTCTGTTTCGGAAGCGAATTCGGTGAGTTCTTTCATCTCGGCGCCGAGAGCGGGGCGGTACGCGTCGCGCAGACGGTCGAGAAGGTCATACACAGCGGCTGGATTCTCGGCCATTGTACGTTTAAGATTCTGTTCGGCATAGGTTTTGCTGCCGAGCAGGTTTGCTATCTGACGGCGGATATCACTGATTTTTTTGATGTTCTCTACATTGGAGTATTCGCCTTTGGTATTACGGGAACTGTACAGACGGTACATCTTCTCTCGGAGGTCGCGGCGGTCAGAGTTTTTCATGAACGCCATGTAGGTCGGCTGCGCCAGTGTGAACATGTATTCGCCTTTGCGACCTTTGGTTTCGGCAGCCTCGGCGGCTTCGGCAGTCAGGTTCTCGGGAAGTCCGGAAAGATCGTCGGCGCCAAGATATATCTCGTAACCGGCCATTTCCTTGAGCACGTTCTGGCCGAAGGTTGTTGTCAGTTCCGACAGCTCGGCCGACAGCTTGCGGTATTTCTCGCGGTCGGCGCCCTGGAGTTCTGCTCCGTTGAGCGCGAAGCTGTCGTATGTTTTCTGCAACAGCATCTCGTCCTCGGGTGAAAGGTTGAACTGCGCGCGGTTGTCGTAAACTTCCTTTACACGTTTCCACAGAGTTTCGTTGAGTATCAGCGATGTAGAGTAGTCGCTGAGTTTGGCCGAAGCTTCCATGTCTATTTCCATGCGCTTGTCGTTCGTGTCGGCCGATGCCAGAGGATAGAATACGCCCAGCACCCGATCCAGGTCTTTGCCGACGTTGGCGAGTGCTACTATCGTGTTTTCGAAATCGGGGCGGGCAAGGTTGGAGGTTATTGCGTCCACTTCCTCGTTGGCGAGGCGGATGCCTCGGTCAATGGCCGGCATCCACATCTCGTCGGTTATTTTGGAGAACGGCGCTGTGCCGTGCTCGGTGTTGTCAAAAGGTTGGAAAAGCGGGTTTTCTGCTTGCATCGTTATTGCGGTGAGGATGGTAACAGCTCCGATGGCTGTTTTTATTGATTTGTTCATTTGTGAGATTATGGTTTATACAGCGTAGTGCAAAAACTATGCCATTATAGCATTTGTGTGGTGTTATTCGTTTTCCATCGCCTTGGCTACATCTGCGCGAAGGTCGTCATCCTGTTTGTCTCGGCTGATGATTGTACCGTCAGGTCCGAACAGAATGATACATGGAATTCCCGATATGCCGTACAGGTCGGTCGGGATTGTCTGTGCGTTGATAATGTTTTCCCAGGGGAGCTGATGGGCTTTGATGGCAGATTTTGTGTTTTCGGGTTCGTCCCACACGGCAACGCCAAGCACATCCAGGCCCTTGTCCTTGTACTTATTGTACAGCTCTTTGATAACTTTTGTCTCTCGTATACAGGGACCGCACCAGCTTGCCCAGAAATCGACAAGGGTGTATTTACCTTTGCCCACATAGTCGCTCAGACGCTTTGTCTGGCCATCGTATGTAACCTCGAAGTCAACGAATTTCTTTCCGGGTTGCGTAGCCTCGCGTTTTTCGGCAGCGGCGAGCATGCTCTGCGAGCGCTCTGTGGAGGCGAATGCAGGGTATTTCGTAGTCATATCGCGTATTTCCTTGGCATCCTGCATGGTGCCGAGGCGCTGTATAAAGTAATAGTAGCCGAGCGGGTTGTCGTCGTTATCGTCGATGGCCTTGTCGAGGGCAGCAAAAAGACTGTCGTATGCTTTCTGGCGCCCCTCGTCGGTAGTGGCGGCGTTATATTCGGCAGAGTATTTTTCGAAATCTTCCTCGATAGAGCGCATACGGTCGTTGAGCATGGTGCCGAAAGCATCATAGTTTTTGCTGAAAGATATAGTTCCTGATTCCAGAATGAAAACAGGACCGCGTTTGCCGTTGATTGCTACGCGGGCGACAAAAGGTTCGTCTATTGTACCGGTGAAAACCGCAGCCTGGTCGGCCACAGTGGCGCTGTCTACAGGCTCGCCTGTATCGTAGTTGTGAATCACGGCCAGGGCGCCGTTCTCGTCTGCCGAAAGAGGTACTATAACTTTATAAGGCTCGGCGTAGATTGTAAATGCTGCGGCGACAGATAGTGCGGCTGCTAAAGTTCTTATATTTTTCATATTTCTATTACAGTACGAAGGGGCGTTCCGCCACACGCGGAACGCCCTTCTGTGCTTTTTATGCTTTTATTTCTTGTCTTTGTTCTTTTCGAGCTGTCGTTCGATTGCCTCGAGCGCAAGGTCGGTTGCCTCCTCGAAGGTATCTGCGACCTTTGTGGCTACTGTCTCGCCCTGTTGCGGAACGGTTATTTTGTATACTACTTCCTTGTTCATGGCAGTCTCGGGTTTGAGAACAGATAGCTTTGCGTCTACTGTTGTTATAGCCGGAAAACGGCGAAGCAGCTTTTCTGCTTTCTTATTGATGAACTGTGTGAGTTTTTCGCTGATTTCGAAATGAATAGCCTGAATTCTTACATCCATAATTATTCCTCCTTTTTTAATGCACGCGGGTGTGCTTGTTTGTAATTCTGTTGAAGTTCTCGATATGTAAGATGTGTATATCTTTGTGTCGTAGTAAGTGAAGCGTGGCCTAAGAGCTGCTGCACGGCGGTAATTTCTGCTCCGTTGTTCAGCATGTCGGTGGCAAAAGAGTGGCGCAACACATGTGGCGAGCGTTTTGCCGAGTGTACGGCAGCCTCGTCGAGGGTGCTGCGGACAACACGATAGACCAGCCCGTAGTACAGCGGCTCGCCGTTGCTGCGGACAAAGAAGAATTCGCCAGGGGCGCCTATGGTTTTGTTGCGTATTTCGCGGTAGTGACAAATCATGTTGCGTAACTCTGTTCCGAATGGTATTATTCTTTCTTTATTACGCTTGCCAAGCACTTTTAGTTCACCCTGGCGTGTGTCTACGGCGATATCTTTCAGCCCTGTGAGTTCGGCGGCGCGCATGCCGGTGGAGTAAAGCATGGTAATAATCAGCTCGTTTCGCACTCTGTCGAAAATTTGGGTGTCATCATTGTCGTAGGAATCGATTATCGCTTCTGTCTCTTTCTGCGGAACAAAGGCCGGCAGAGGCTTGGGTGCTTTGGGTGCAATCAGTTTCAGCGTCGGATTCTCGGCGATACCCTTGTGCCTGTTAAGAAAGCGGTAGAACGAACGCACAGCCGTGATTTTGCGCTTGATGCTTGATGCTTCTATACCCGCTGCGGCCAATTCGGCCACCCATAGTCTGAGATCTGTAAGGGTGATGCCGAGCGGATCGTCGCTCTTGCCGAGACTGTCGCGGCAGAATTCCCGCAACTGGTCAAGGTCCGATTTATATGCAACAACGGTGCGCGACGATAGACTCATCTCGCACCGTATGTATTCTATGTAAGAACTATACAACATATAAACGTGCCTCGCCGCTTAATGTCATTACCGACCTTGCAGCGAGTGGCACGAATTTAAACATTATATTTGAAATCGCCAAATAAATGTTTACGAAAAAGTTGGCGAAAACGCACAGAAGCGTTTCGCGGCGAGAGGAAGATTAATCCTCGGCGGCGCGAAGGTGCTGCACATAAACCGCTTTCATCATTTTTTTGCGGTTTGTTACAGACGGTTTCTGGAAAGCCTGGCGCGAACGGAGTTCTTTTACAATGCCAGTCTTTTCAAATTTGCGTTTGAATTTCTTGAGTGCGCGGTCGATGAGTTCGCCTTCTTTTACTTGTACGATGATCATATTATATGTTAAGATTTTTGTTGTCGCTTGTTTAGCGGGGCAAAATTACAAAAAACATTTAATCCGGCAAAATATTCCTTTGCTTTTTTGCTTTGTTATTCAAACTTTGTACATTCCGGGCTAATAGTCGCCCTTTGTTGCTTCCTATGAGGTAACTTTTTTCAAAAAATATGCAAAAATATCGGCAAACTCTTGCATGGATGAAAAATTTGGCGTAATTTTGCATCGCAAAAGAGAAAAGGCGATTTAGTGTAGTGGCCTAGCACGCCACCCTCTCAAGGTGGAGACTCGGGTTCGATTCCCGAATTCGCTACAAAGCAGTTCATGAAGGGGCTGCTTTTTTTGTCTCTGCTATTATCTGGGGTGGACTGCTTGGGTTGTGTGTCGTTTTTTTTGTGTGTTTTACAACTTCGCTGTTATTGATTCGCCGTTATTGATTATAGTGAGGGTGATTGTTGTGTAAAACAAAAGCGCCTGCAGGATACCTGCAGGCGTCTTGTGCTTTTGTTTTGTCGGGGTTACTAGACTCGAACTAGCGACCTCACGCCCCCCAGACGCGTACTCTAACCAACTGAGCTAAACCCCGTCTTTCTCAAAAGCGATGCAAAGTTACGCTCTTTTTTTGGAACCTCCAAATTTTTTGGCAAAAAAAGTTATGTAAAAATTAAGACTTTTATGTAGCTTTGGTATATTGCATTGAAAGGCCGCTAATTATGATACGCATAAATTATCCTTTATTCCATGTGAAAAATTAATGCTATCTTTGCGGCAGACACTTTTTAGATATGTCGGAATACATATTTTAACATTATGCAGCCAAAATTTATACTTACAGATGCCGGATTTTTGCGTTTAGGCATGGTGTATATGCACAAGGATTTGTTGCATCCCGGCGAGAGCTGTCTCGGAGGAGGGTATTACGAATTCGACTACATCAATTCTCGCCTGCTGCTAAGCGGTAAGTCGTACGATTTCGGGCGTCCTAAATGGAACCTTGTAGATGCGGTGATTGTGCCGGAGGTGTATCGAGGCCTCTCGATAGTTTATTCCCCCGATCGCGACAGGGATGGGGAACTTCCATTGTCGGATTACGTGAAAGTGCGGTACGAAGAATCCTAAGCTTCGGCTTGATGTGTGCCTCGGTCGAGGATGAACAGCGCCGCCGCGCCTATTATGGCGAATGGGATGCCTATCACTGCCGGTGCTGCGTAGCCCATGCCAGCGTGGATTACTGCACCGCCAATGGCCGCCGACATTGCGTTGGATACGTTAAAGGCTATCTGGATTCCTGCGCCGCCAAGCATTTCGCCGCCACGTGCATACCTTACTATGACGAACTGCAGTGGTCCGCCGATACCGAACAGACAGGCGGTGGCAAGGAACGTCAGGGTAAGAAGTACAATCTTTATATGAACGAAGAAATAGATTGCCGGCATAATCAGAGCGATGGCGGCGGCTATCCATGCCGGAACTACTATGGGGTTAAAGCGGTCGGCGAGTTTGCCTGCCGCGAAGTTTCCGAATACCATGCCGCAGCCGGCGAGCACCATTATGGGTGTCATATCTGCCGTGATGAAACCGGCTGTCTGTGTCATAAGCGGCTCGATGTAGCTGAACCAGCAATACACGCTGGCTTGTCCAAAGAACACACCGGCGTATATCAGCCAGGGCTGATAGTGGCGCAGGAACCTGAACTGTCCTTTCACTCCTGTGTCGGGCAGAGGGGGGAGTTTAGGAAGATAGAAGCGAATGCCGGTATATGCTATAAGACCTGCGGCGGCCACCACTGCAAAGGCTATCCTCCACGACAGCGTATTGCATATGAATGTGGCGGAGGGCACACCTACGACATTGGCGAGAGTCATGCCGCCTACGAGTATGGCCACGGCGCTCGCCCCTTTGCCGTTTGCGGCAAGGCGTGAGCAAACTATTGCGCCGGCGCCGAAATATGCGCCATGCGGCAGTCCGGATATGAACCGCGCGGCCAACAGGAAATGGTAAGTCGGCGCTACCGATGCCAGGGTATTGCCGATAACGATAAACGCCGCCAACAGAAGCATCAGCTTTTTCAGCGGCATGCGGCGTAACAAAATAAGGGCCGGGGCGCCAATGGCTACCCCGGTGGAATATGCTGATATAAGATGTCCGGCTTTGGCGATGGATACATCCATTGCTTTGGCCACGTCGCCGAGGATTCCCATCATGGCGAATTCGGCGATGCCGAGGGCGAAAGTACCCGCGGCAAGAGCTACGAGACCTTTGTTCATATAAAAATTTTTGTCAGCGGCGGCGGCGAACCGAGCGTACTGCGTTTCCGCTGCCGGATGAAGCTTTCTTTACCTTTGGTTCTTTGGTTTTCTTTGCCGAACGCTTTGTGGAGCGTTTGGGTGCACGTGTCTTGGATGTTTTCTCAATAGCTTGGTCTGTCTCTACCTTTGTTGTATCGGCGCCGGCCTCGAGTTTCTCACGGGCTTCGCGCTGCGCAATCACTTCCTCGCGCGAGGGTACCCACAATTTCTTTTCAAAGTCGTCGAGGCTGCTCTGTATGCTGTCCTGGGCCTTTTTGAGGGCATCGGGATCGGAGTACAGCTGAACCATAGACTTGTTCTTGAGATTGCGGGTCTTGTATATATCGCCGTCGTACATCGTAAGGGTAAAGAAGTCGTCGTAGGTGCACGTGGGCAGATTGTTGTCGTCGTCCACAAAGATTGTCTGGGCCGCAAGGTGTGGGCGAAGGTCGGAGAACTTCACCCAGAACATGGGATATTTGAGTGCGTCGCCGAAATCGCCGGAGCGGTGCAGAACAGGGCAGATGGCTTCGACTATGGGCTTGAGCCTGTTCTGGCGTGTATCGAATTCCCATCGCTCCACAATGAAATACGAAAGTACTTCGTTGGTGGGAACGTCGGACGGGTCTATGGCGAAGCGAGGATTCTTTTCGGTTGAACCTTTGGCGTCGGTGTAGGGGATATAGAAGCGGTCGAGTACGTCGCGCACTTTCACGCGGTACTGATCGGTGAACACCTCACGGCCGTCAAGGTACTCGTACGCAGGAATTCTGTTGTCGGCCAGCAGGCGCATTATTATTCGGAATAGGTTTTCCTGTCCCTCCACGGGTTCCTCGGGGAAGTAGAGTGCGGCATTTTTGTCCTTGTCCAGGTCGATGGAACGGTAGATGACGCGCATCCACTGTTTGTCGGCATCGCCCACCGAAGAATTTTCCGAGGAATAGAAATTCTTCATTCGCTCGGTAACCTGAGTGCCGTCCTGCGTCTTCGAGGCGTTGCGGTCGGTGCCGCGGCGTCGCACAACACCCTGCTCCTGGGCGTCGGCCGAGGGGATGAAAGCATTCAAGGCGAGAACTGCCACAGCTATTTTGAATATATTATGCATGGTCTTCCGTGAAAAGATTGGATGATACTTAGTTGATTATAACTTCCATTGGCGATAGCTCGCGGGTGGTGCCGTCGGGTCCTTTGGCGCGGATACGGCTTATATAGAACCGTTTGCCGCGCGACAAGCGCTGGAACTGCTGTTTCTGGCGTGGCGAGAACGATGCGCCCTGGCTCACTTCGGGCATGGCGTTGCCCGACGAATCGAAGAACACCGTCTCGAAGCCTTCCACCTGGAAGGGAGTGTCGAGCAGGCCATCGTCGATAGCGGCCTCGAGACCGTCGGCTGCCAGCAGAAGGGCTTTCTTGAAAGGTTTTCCGCCGCGGTAGTGTTCGGGAGTGCCGTTGGCGTCTTTGTAGGCAATGAAAGGAGTGGGATCGGGTAGCTTGCGCACGCGGAACGTGGTTGCTGCCATCTGTACGGGGCGTCCATCCATGTTGGCTGTTACGGTTACAACGGCGTTGTCGCCTACTTTGGCTGGTCTGGCGACCCAATTGTCGCCATTGCGTGTAAGGGTGCCGTTTGTCATGGTGGCGGATATGTTGCCCATAGCTACGCCGGGCACTGAGATGCTGACGGGGTTGTCGATGCCGGCATAGAGCACGTTCATCATCGTGGCCGATACCGTCGCCATAGGCTCGATTACAGTGTACGCCGATTCAAATTCGTGGCGTGTGCTGGAACCGTCGCCGTGGCTCACCTCGAGCCATCCTTTGTATTTGAAGTCGCCTGTGGCGCCTGTTCCTACCTCATAAAGGCCGGAACTGTTGCTAAGCGGTTTGCCATCAATAAATACCTGCGGGCGCTGGGTGGTATCCACGGCGGCGAGGACTATGTTGGCCGAATATTTGCTGCCGCGCATGACGAGACGCGACTGGGGTATTACGAACGCGTTGAGCTCGTTAACGCGCACATCGCCGGCATCTACCTGCGAGAGCAGCGATGCCAGAGCCTCGCCCTCGGCATACAGAACGTCGCTCTGCAGTTTGGTAAGGATGGTTATCGCGGCCACGACTGGCTGCTGGTCGAACTTGGCTTCCTCCCACGTGGATGGCGTCAGGGTGCCGGTACGGGTAATGTCGGCTGTGGACAGCGCCTCGGCTATGTTGTTGCTTTTGGTGGTGTCCGGAATTAATGCCGAAATATATTCGCGGTACTCGTCGATGCGTTCGCGCAGGTTCTTGCCGCGCGGATTGGTGGGCGAAAGCATTACCACGGCTGCGGACTCAAGGTCGTCGCGGTTCAGGATGTTGTCGGGGTCTCCGTCTTTGCCGTCGGCCTTCTCTACTATGAGATGCTTCAGGGAATCGATGTAATTGTACAGCCCTGTGGTTGTGCGGCGTACGTCCGAGGCCTTGTCCAGCCAAGTCTGCGCTTTACCGGGGTTCTGTTCCGCCAGCGATTCCAGCTGCCCGTATATAGTGCGGTTACGCTGGTCATAATTGGCGTTCGAGCGGTTGAGGCCCTGGTGTACCTGTGTGAAGCCGTCCAGAACATCGCTGCTCACGTTGAGCGCAAGCATCGCCGTCAGAACGATGTACATCAGATTGATCATCTTCTGACGGGGTGAAAGCCTGTTGTTGTTTGCTCCCATCGCTGCTTGTTAAAGGGTTGTGGAGTTGTCTTGTTTGTGGGGCTGAGGCTCGTGCTGTTCGGTCGCAGTGTGGAAATCTGGCGAAACGGGCATGCCGTTGATGTCGGGCGGTGTCATGGCCGGGCGGTACATGTTCACTGTCATAGCCGATATCATGCGTTCGTATATCGAGTTGAGCTGCTGCATGTAGCGCGCCATCTTCTCGGTTTCCTCGCAGTAGCGTGCGCTCTGGTTGGCGCTCTTTTCGTACATGTCGCGTATGTCCTTGATGCCGCGGTTCACACGGTCGATGGCGTCGATCTGTCCCGACACGCTGCGCAGCTGCAGTTCGTATATAGCGTTGAGACCCCCGAGGTTGTGGTGGAGCGTCTGCATCTGGTCTACATAGCCTTTGGCGCTCTCGCCGATATTGGTGCTGTTCTCGGTGATGATGCGGTAGCTTTCGAGAAGTACCGAGGATACCTCGTTGAGGGCGGCGGTGGTGTTCTTCAGCTGCTGCATTTCCTCGGTGAGGGTGTTAAGCTGCTCGAGGTATTGCTGCGATGCTGTGGCCACGTCGGCTGCAGGCATCACAGGAGCGTTTGTCACAGCGTTTGTGTCGCCTGCGTAAACGGCGTTGCCACCAGCTGCGTATACGCCGCCGGCGCCCATGCTGCCGGTTATGCCGGGAGCGTTCTTGTCGCGCAGGGCTGGAAAAACGTCCTCCCAGTTATATTCTTTCGGCGGACGGTCGAATGCTGTCAGTACGAACATGAGTACCTCGGTACCCATACCGATGGAGAGCAGGGCATTACCGCCGGGCAGATGCAGAATCTTGAACAGCGCGCCCCAGATAACGATAGCGGCACCGATGGAGTACGCGAAATTGAAGAATCGCTGTCCTTTTTCGCTGCTGATAAACTGGCTTATGACATTCTTATATACTTGGTATTTTGTCATTGTTCTCGGATATTTGGGGTATTATTTTTTCTTGTTCTGTTTCTGTCCCTTGGCGAAGCCTATCTGGGTGCGTACACATCGGAAACCGATGTACGAGCGCTGTTCGTTCTGATATTCCCACATACGTAGGTCGGAACGGACGTTGTGCGCCACGTCCTTCCACGAACCGCCGCGGATAATCTTGCGTTTCATCTTGTATGGGTCCTCTACTGCCGCGTCGTATCGGTATTCGGGGTTGAGGTCGCCGGTAAGACGTCCGACGCTTTCGGTGAATGCGGTGGACGTCCATTCGCTCACGTTGCCGGCCATGTCGTAGAGGCCGAAGTCGTTGGGCGCATATGTTCCTACGCGCGATGTTATCACGTGTCCGTCTTTCACATAATTGCCTTCCTGGGGCTTGAAGTTGGCGTAGAAGCAGCCGCGGTCGTCGCTCATGGTAAGGTCGCCGTCCCACGGATACATGTTCTCGTCAATGCCGGCACGTGCGGCGTATTCCCATTCGGCTTCGGTCGGGAGTCGGTAGGGCTCCACATATATGCCCTCTTTGCCGAGCGAGCGGCGCAGATAGTCGGTTCGCCAGTTTGCGAAGGCGTTTGCCTGTTCCCAGCTGACACCCACAACGGGATATTCGTTGTAGCCGCCGTGAGCGAAGTACATGCGCACGTATGGCTCGTTGTAGGAGTTCTCGAAATCGTTCACCCAGGCGGTTGTGTCGGGATATACATTAACAATGTATGTGTTCAGGAAGTCGTATTCGCCGGTGAGACCGCGCGATATCGTCTCGCGGATAATCTCGCCTTCTTCGTTTATATAGGCCGTATCCTTGGAAATCTGCGGAACATCGGTGGGTACGGGCTTGTCGGTGTTGTACTCGCGGCGTCTCGGATCCAGACGGTTGCGGCGGCGTGATGCCTCGGTCTGGTTGTATATCTCGTAGCGGTAGTTCATTTGTGCGGCGTCGAGCTCGCGCACGCCCGTAATCGGATTTGTGCGGTACACGCTCTCTATGGCGCGCTGTTCGTCCTCGTTGGGATTGCGCCAGGGTATGGGCTTGTTCCAGTTGAGGTGAGGCTTCACGGGATTGCCTTCACGGTCTTCCTCGATCTTGAAGTCCTCGTTGCCGCCAAAGGCAGGATCTGCGAGACGTTCGCGGATAATGCTGTCGCGCACCCAGAATACGAACTGTTTGTACTTGCCGTTGGTAATCTCCGTTTCGTCCATCCAGAAACCGTCTACCGACATACCGCGGGCATTGGCCTGCAGGTTCCAGAGAGAATCGGCTTTGCCGACTCCCATCTTCATGCTGCCGCGGTCTACTAAGACCATGCCGTATGGAGTGGGTTCGGCCCATGCGGTGCCTCCCACGCCTGTAACTTCGCCGCCTGCGGAGCTGCGGGCACCTCCCGCGCACGAGGCAAGGAGCGCTGCGGCTGCTACGGGAAGCAATATTTGGCTTGTTTTCATCATATTATCGAGTACGGAAGTATTTGTTACTTTATTGAAAGGTTTACATTATGCGCACACTTTTGTGGCGGTTCTTGTTCTTGTCGCTCAGATCTAACTTCATGCTGTAGCCAACGAAAAACTCGTGGCTGCCGGATGATGCGCTGTGTATAGCCGATGTGGCGTAGTCATAGCTGTAACCGACATAGAAATTCTTTATTTCGGCGCCTATGGTGGCAATTACAGCATCGTCCCATCGGTATCCCAAACCAAAGCTCAGGAATTTGCGCAGTCTCACGCGGGCAGTGAGTTCGCCGGTGGTGAAGGTGAAGTTACTTCGTACCAGGACGGAGGGCAATATCTCTATTAACGTGTTTTTTATCGGAATATTGCTTCCGGCGACGAAATATAGGGTGCGGTCGGCCTTGAACTGATATTTGCGGTCGCCTGATGTTTCGGAACCTCCGCCGGCGCTTTCGGCGTTGAGAGTTATTGTGGGAGAGTTGAGGTGAGTGGCCGACAGACCGGCGTAGAACTTCGTATGTTCGTACCATAGACCTGCGCTGAGGTCGAGTGCTGTGCCGTGAATATCTGTGGTGGGGATGGCCTCGTCGGATGTCTGGTGGTAATCGTCGTCGCCGGGCAGGTATACTTCGGAACCTTTGAAACCTTGGTCGTAGAAGCCTATGCCAAGGCCTATGCTCCATTGTCCGCCCCATTTGCGCAGTTTGTACGACACCTGTGCATTCAGGCCAAGCGAGGAATAGAGACCCATGCTTTCCTGTATCATGGTAGCGCCGACACCTATACGCTGTTTGCCAAGTTTGAAAGGCATGTCGGCCGCACCCATGAACGACTGCGGGGCATTGTCAATGCCAACCCATTGCAGGCGGCCGCCGCCACGGATGCGCAGAAAGTCGGTGCTGCCGGTGGCCGATGGGTTGTAGAGCGTCGGGGCAGCGTAATACTGGCTCAGGTTGGGATCTGTCTGTCCGAAGGCTGCGACTGAGACCACTGACAGGACGATTAAGGCAATTATTCTCAGGATTGTGCTTTTCATCGGGTCATTCAAAATAGAAGGTAAGCACAATCATGTTGGAGGTTGCCTTCTTCAACGATTGTGTGTATTTGAATTTGTCGGGATTGTCGGTAAGGTCGGGACGGTCGTGTACAAGTATGTCGGACAGACCGAAGCAGAACTTTATTTCCGGAATGAATTTGAAATAAGGCAGATAGAAATCGCAGCCAAAACCGACTGTCAGGTAGCAGTCGGTGCTTTTCAGCTGTAGGATATCGTCGCTGCGTTTCTTGGCTACGTCGAAAGCCGGCATCACTCCGGCCGTAACATATGGGCGGGAGTTGCGGTAGCGCATTGCTGCGAATTTTACGTCGATAGGCGCGACGATAAAGGTGGATTTCACTGTCTGCTTGTCCTTTAGCTCGCCCTGTATCTCGCGCATTTCAACGCCTCGGCTGCCAAAATACAGGCCGGGCGAAAACCGTAGCGAGAAATAGTTGTTCATGCGCAGGTCGAACAAGCCGTTTACGCAGAAACCGGGCTGATACGACGGTTGCTCGAGCCTCCATTGCTGGCCGTTGTCGGTGATGAAGCCGTTGTGAGTCATCAGAAGGTCGCTGGTGTACATGCCAACCGAGAAACCGAGGTGCCATTTGCGCATGTCGGCGTACGGACGGTTCTGAAGTTCGTCGTTGAAAGTACGCGAAAAAACGGGCATGGCGGCGGCCAGACCTACGATAGCAAGAATTACTGTTCTTAAAAACTTCATCAACATTATTAACGCTACCACCCCCGCTTTATTGCGTCAGTCGTCGCAATAGTGGCGCAGTACGGCGCGGTAGGAGTTGAAAATCTTGCTCTTGGAAACGAAGCCTACGTATTTGCCGTTTTCTATCACCGGAAGGTTCCATGCTCCTGTACGGTCGAATGTTTTCATTACCTTGTCCATACTCATGCCAGCCTCTATCTTTGCCGGAGGAATCGACATTATCGAGTTTACGTGCATGCGTCGGTAAAGGTCGGGGCGAAACATTATATTCCTTATCTCATCCAGCAGTACAACGCCTACAAGTTCGCCGTTTTCGTTGAGTACCGGAAACAGGTTGCGTTTGCTCTGGGCTATTGTGTCCACAAGTTCCTTGAGCGACATCTCTGGCTTGACGGGAAGAAAATCTTTTTCAATGAAATTGTTGATTTTCAGTAATGTAAGTACGGATTTGTCTTTTTCGTGTGTTAGCAGTTCCCCGCGTTTGGCAAGACGCATGGTATATATGGAGTATGGCTCGAAAACCTTTATTGTGCCGTATGATATGGTGCTTACAATAAGCAGTGGCAGGAATAGGTCGTAACCGCCGGTGAGTTCAGCCGTAAGGAAGATTGCCATCAGCGGTGCGTGCATTACACCGCTCATAACGCCGGCCATGCCCATAAGGGCGAAATTCTTGGTGGACAGCTCCACCCAGCCTAAGTGGTTGGCAAGAAAGGCGAAAAGGAAACCGGTGAAGCATCCTACATACAGCGATGGCGCGAAAGTTCCGCCGACACCGCCGGCGCCGTTGGTCGACGAGGTCGCGAAGGCCTTTGTGAGGAGTACCAGCGCTATGAACAGTATCAGAAACCAGAACGAGTCGCGGTCGCCGTAGAAAATGGAGCCGTTTACAATGGACGAGGTGTCGCCGTTGAGCAGTCCGGTGATTGCACCGTAACCTTCGCCATAGAGGGGCGGGAAGAAAAACACCAGGGCCGACAGTATCGCACAGCCTATACATGTGCGTACCCACGGGTTTTTGAAGCGACGGAAGAAATTCTCCATCATGTTCATGACCTTGGTGAAATACAGCGACGAGAAACCGCACAGGATGCCAAGCATTATAACATAAGGGATGCGCGAGGTATAGAAATCTTCGGTCTGCGCGAAGAAGAATTCGAACTCGTAGCCGGTGTATACGTAGGCAAGTGTAGTGCTGGTGATGGATGCTATCAGCAACGGCATTACGGAAACGGCATTGAGGTCGAGCATCAGCACCTCGAGGGTGAACAGCATGCCTGCGATAGGAGCCTTGAAAATGCCAGCTATGCCTGCTGCCGCACCACAGCCGACAAGAATCATAAGAATTCGCGGCGACATGCGGAATACACGGCCGAGGTTAGAGCCTATGGCTGCCCCGGTATACACAATCGGGCCTTCGGCTCCGACAGATCCGCCGAAGCCTATGGTTACCGAACTGGCAAGTACGGATGTGTATATGTTGTGCTTTTTTAACCGGCTCTTGTTCTGCGATATGGCATACAGAACACGCGTAACGCCGTGGCTGATATCGTCGCGCACGATATAGCGCACATACAGTGCCGTTATCACCACACCTATCGACGGCAAAAGGATATAGAGCAGGTTGGCTTTTTCGGGGTTGACTGTTGCTGTGAGTGTCTCGGATATCGTGTGAATCAGAAATTTGAGCACAATTGCCGCTACGCCGCTACAGATACCTACAATAAGTGCCAGGAAAAGCACGAAGGTCTTTTCGTTGATATGCTTTTCGCGCCACAGATTGAAACGCAGAAAAAGCGTGCTTGAATTCTCGGGTATGAAATCGTCTTCTGTCATTTACAAACCTTTCCCTGTGAGGACTGTACTTACGGTATAAAACAATATTTTTACATCAAGACCGAACGATACGTTCTCTATATACAGCAAATCGTATTCCAGGCGCTCGAGCATCTGGTCTACGTTAGAGGCATAGCCGTATTTCACCATGCCCCACGATGTTATGCCGGGGCGTACCTGGTGTATGAGACTATATGCGGGATGTCGCTCCACAATTTGCCGTATATAATGCTCGCGCTCGGGACGTGGACCCACCAGCGACATCTCGCCGATAAGCACGTTCCAGAACTGCGGAAGCTCGTCCAGACGGTATTTGCGCAGGACGTGGCCCAGGCGCGTTATGCGTGGGTCGTTTTCCGTTGCCAGCGCCGGGCCGTTGGCCTCGGCATCGTTACGCATGGTGCGGAACTTGTTGATCATGAACGGGCGTTTGTGATAGCCTATGCGGCGCTGTCGGTATATCACAGGTCCTTTGGAGTCCATTTTCACTGCTACAGCTAATGCTGCTAAAAGCGGGGAAAGCAACACAAGGGCTATCGAGGAAAAAACGATATCCGCCAGACGCTTGAAATTTTCGGCTGCGGGAGAGATGCGTGCATTGGTGATATCGACAACCGGTTCGTTCACCACCGACGATACTCTCGGACGTATTGTAAGCAATCCGTGCAGGTCGGGTGTAACGTACAGCGGTTTTTCGAGGGGGTAGAGTTTGTTTATAATGTCGGCGGTGTGGCCGAGGCCGCGCGACGACGGAAGAACCACCACAGCCTGTGCGTCCAGTCTGCGGCATTCTGCGGCCACATCGTCGGTACGGTGCACAGGCAATCCGGCGAAGGTATCTGTTTTCAGAGTACCGTCTGCATCTACAATGCCGCACAGTCTGAGTCCGGAACGAGCCGACGAACGCATTATTTTTTCAAGTTTGCCCTTGTTTTCGGGCGATGCGCCGATAATATACGTGTCCAGAAGGTATCGTCCCTCGCGTATCCTGCGCGAATTGCCGCTGAGGATGAACATACGCACAATAACCGTTGGCACGAAAAGGCATGCCAACAGTAGTGTCATCAGCTCGTAGTTCGTTACTCGTTCTGGTATGCCGTCGTTTATGAGGGCGACGAAGAACACCGCCAGCATGCAGCCGAGCGACGCAGTGAAGGCTGTCGCAGTTTCGTCCAGACGCGACTTGTACAGTGTGTTGGAACGATTGTACGAACCTAAGAGTGCAAGAAACAGTATCATTAGCACCGGCACGAAAATCTGCTCTAAGACAAGTGCCGGGTCGCAGAGGAATGTACCGACCGATTCCGGACGCAACTGCGCGGGTATAAGGTAAAATCTGCCTATGTCGAACAGGCAGAAACCGATATTCGCCGTAAGATAGTCGGCGATACAGTATTTTATCCTTTGTCGGTTAATCTCGGTCATGAATTTGGTGGACCTTGTTCAGGAACGGATAACTGTGAAGGTGCCGTCTTCGCTCAGACGCATCACAGTAGAGGGGCGTGTCGGTGTGCGGTCGTCGCGCCGTGTGGTGCATACATAGTCGGCGGCTGCGAGTATCTCGCCTGCTATCTCGTCGAAATATGCTGGGGTGGGATGTCCGCTGATGTTGGCCGAGGTGGAAACCAATGGTTTGCCGAAAGCTCTGCACAGCGCGGCGCTGAAGGGTTCGGAGGTAACGCGCACGCCTATGGTTCCATCGGCCGCGAGTAGTTCAGGCGCTATGCGGGCCGAGGGCTGCACACCGTCATAAACTATGGTGAGCGGTCTGTCGGTAAATTCAATCAGCTGGTATGCTACGTCCGGAATACCTGTAACAGTGCGCTCGAGCTGCGCCAGAGATCCGACGAGGGTTATCAGCGCCTTGGCGTCGGAACGCTGTTTTATTTCGAATACGCGGCGTACGGCGTCGGAGTTGGTGGCGTCGCATCCTATGCCCCATACGGTATCGGTGGGATAGAGTATAATACCACCTTTGCGCAATACGTCTACGGCTGCGCGGATATCGTTGTTATCTGGTTGGGTCATAGTACTTTGTTCTTTGGTGTTGTGGCCTGGAAATCCTTGATGTATGCCGGCGTGGAATACGCGGTGTCTACGAACCGGCGCCGGGCATATGCCATTTCGGCGAGCGCTATCATGTCTACGGCGACAGCCTCCACGCCTTCGACATAGCGTGCCTGAGGAGCATCCGCGAAAATAGTCTGCGCCTTTTCTGCTCCGCTGCCGAAGTACAGAATAGGTTTTCCGGTGGCTTTGATCGCGGCATACGAATTTTCGTCCAATATCATGGCTTGCGGTTTCAGCAGTTCTTCAAGACTGAAATTGTACGCGGCTGTATACACCTCCATGCGGCGGGCATCTATCATGGGTATGAAAATGGTGTCTGGATCTATCTCATCGGACGAGAACATCACACGCGTCGCAAGCAGCTGAAGGGTGTCGATTCCGATTAGAGGAATGTCTAAAGCCTCAGCGAGGCCTTTGGCCTCGCTGAGGCCGATGCGGAGGCCGGTGTAACTGCCGGGACCCATGCTCACGGCCACGGCGTCGAGCTTTATTTCGTGGTCGGCGGCGTGGTCCAGACAGTGTTTTATGAATCCGCTCAGCAATGTGGCGTGGTTGCGTCCTTCAAAATCCTCGCGGTGTGCAATCACGGTTCCCTCGGCTGTCAGCGCCGCCGAGCATACCGACCCGGAGGTTTCTATATTCAGTATTACTGCCATTGTTGTGTCTCTTTTGCGGCAAAGGTAATCATTTTTTAACTAAAAAGCCTCCTAATCCGACTTATATTTTGTAAATTTGCAATCCATAAGGCCTCTCTGGGGGCTCTGTAATTAATCTGTAAGCCAATGTTAATGTCAATGACCGGATTCGGCAAAGCATGCCTCGAATCCAAAACAAGAAGAATAATCGTTGAGATAAAGTCGCTTAATTCCAAGCAACTCGATATGAACGTGCGCATACCTTTTGCGTTCCGCGAGTGTGAGCTGGAGGTGCGCAATATCATTGGCCGCTATCTGGAGCGCGGTAAGGTTGATGTACTCATCACGTGCGAGACACTTGCCGGCGTACCCGTGGCTCCGGCGTCGCATCTGAATATCGGCACTATGGCCGAGTACAAGCGTCAGTTCAGCGAAGCCGCTGCAGCTCTCGGTATTCCCGAACCTGCCGACTGGTATGGCGTTCTGCTGCGTTTTCCCGACACCGTGCGCACCGATACCGCCGAAGTTGTCGACGAGGACGAGTGCAAAGTGCTCTACGAGGTTGTCGCTCAGGCTGCACAGGCACTTTTGAAACACCGCCGTGCCGAAGGCATCGAGCTTGAGGCTTTCTTTGGCAAGCGCATAGATTCCATCGGCGAGTTGCTGTGCCAGATAGAGCCTTACGAACACGACCGTGTAGTCAGGATTCGTGCGCGCCTCGAGGAAAGTCTTGCCGCTATTCCTACAGTGGAGTACGACAAAGGGCGCCTGGAGCAGGAAATGATTTTCTATATAGAGAAACTCGATGTGAACGAGGAAAAACAGCGTCTTGGCAAGCATTTGCAGTATTTTAAGGAAACAATGGCTTTGCCGAATCCCGGACAGGGAAAGAAACTCGGCTTCATAAGCCAGGAGATGGGCAGGGAGATAAATACCCTCGGCTCCAAGAGCAATCATGCCGATATGCAGGCTATTGTGGTTAAAATGAAAGACCTGCTTGAACAGATTAAGGAGCAGGTACTTAATGTAATGTAATCTATTCCGGATAATTATGGTAGATAATATTGAGGTTGAAACCGTTGGCCGAGCACTTGCTAAGGTATTGTCCGACGGGCAACTGGACGAGAACGAGCTGTATGCTCTCTCCGATATAGAGACCCCGGAGGGCATAGCGGCTTTGCTGGATGCCGCCGCCGAGATAACGGCCGCCTTTGTGCCGCGCAAGTTCGACAGCTGTACTATTGTGAACGCCCGCTCGGGCAAATGTTCAGAGAACTGCAAGTGGTGCGCGCAGTCGGCACACTATCAAACCGGCTGCGATACTTATGAGATTGTAGGCCACGAAGAGGCAATCGCCGCAGCATGCTACAATGCGGAAAGAGGAGTTGGCCGATACTCGCTTGTGGCCAGCGGACGCACTACACACGGTGCCGTGCTCGACGAATTGTGCCATATACTTGAGGAAGTAAACGCCGAGGGCCGTATAGACACCTGTGCATCGTTGGGACTGCTCGACGCGGCCAGTCTGCGTAAACTGTACGACAGCGGTTGCCATCGATATCACTGCAATCTTGAGACTTCTCCTACGTATTTCGGCAAACTTTGTTCCACGCATACTATCGACGATAAGATCGCCACAATAAAAGAAGCCAAGAGAATAGGTTTCGAAGTTTGTTCCGGCGGTATTATCGGCATGGGCGAGACACGCCGCCAGCGAGCCGAACTTGCACTGAAACTACGCGAGGTTGAACCCGTATCGATTCCCATAAATATCCTGGCGCCTATCAAGGGTACCCCGCTGCAGGATACCCCGCTGATTTCCGACGAGGAGATTCTTATCTCCGTTGCACTTTTCCGCTTTGCACATCCGCGGGTTACACTCCGTTTTGCGGGAGGACGTTCCCGCCTGTCGCAAAACACGCTGCTGCGTGCCATGAAGGTGGGCGTGAACGGGGCCATTGTCGGCGATCTTCTCACTACAATTGGTTCTACAATCGACCAGGACAAGGCTCTCGTGGCCGAGGCCGGTTATCAATTCTGACAATATACGCGTATGTCCGACGCCCAGTCACTGATTTCCCGACGTCTGCTCAAAGACTATGCCTCGCTGGATCTGCCTAAGGGCAGGCGGCGCACAGGGCTGTTTGTCGCCGAGGGTGCCAAGTGCGTCGGAGAACTAATGTGCGCTTTCCGCTGCCGCACGATATATGCTCTTTCTGAGTGGATTGAGAAGTACGCGACTGCTGTTTCTGCCGATACGGAACTTGTAGAGGCTCCGCGAAGCGTGCTTCAGCAGATTACGAGGCTGAATACCGTTCCTCCGGTTATAGCTTTTTTCGAGCTCCCGGAGTCTGCTATGCCTCCGCAATCCGGTTTTGCGGCAGATAATCTTGTGGTAGCTCTTGACAGAGTGCAGGACCCCGGCAATCTCGGCACAATCCTTCGCTGCTGCGACTGGATGGGCGTTCACCGTGTTGTCGCTTCCACAGAGACGGCAGATGCCTTTTCGCCCAAGACGGTGCAGGCCGCTATGGGCGCCACGGCGCGTGTAAGTGTTGCCTACTGCGACCTTGCCGCCTACCTTTCCGATCTGCCAGCCGGAACGCCTGTGTACGGTACTTTTTTGGACGGCGAGAATATCTACACGTCGCCACTCACGTCTGCCGGTGTTCTTGTGATGGGCAACGAGGGCCGCGGAATATCGCCTGAAGTTGCGGCCTTGACAACGAACCGTCTTCTGATTCCAACATATCCGGCAGGTGCTGAAGCTGTTGAGAGTCTTAACGTCGGTGTTGCCACGGCAATAGCGCTCTCGCAGTTCCGCTCACGACTTTTCAAGTAAATTCCGGTCATGCCAAAGATAAAACAGAAAACGATGTGGTTCTGCACCTCGTGCGGAGCCGATTCTCCCAAATGGGCGGGCCGCTGCCCCGCGTGTGGAGAATGGAATACGATGGTGGAGGAGAAAGTGGCTTCCGGCCCCGCCACTTCGGCGGTTCCCCTGAAAGGACGTACGAAAGCGGTGCCGCGCACAATCAATCAGATCGAGGCCGTGGACGAGCCTCGCATCCACATGCCCAGCAACGAACTTAACCGCGTCCTCGGTGGCGGACTGGTAAAGGGCTCCATTGTGCTTATCGGCGGCGAACCTGGCATAGGGAAAAGTACGCTTGTGCTACAGAACCTTCTTGCCATACGTTCGCGCAGGATTCTGTATGTCAGCGGCGAGGAAAGCGCCACACAGCTGAAACTGCGCGCCGACCGTATAGGCCGTGGCAGCGATAATCTTTTTATTGTCAGCGATACATCGTTAGAGAATATGTTCAATCATATCGAGGCCATAGAGCCGGAGATTGTTGTGGTGGATTCCATTCAGACCATCGCCACGGAAACGCTGGATTCGTCGGCCGGAAGTGTCGGTCAGGTGCGCGAATGTGCTGCCGCCCTATTACGATATGCAAAAGAGAGCGGGGTGCCCGTGATTCTGATTGGCCATATCAACAAGGAGGGTACCCTGGCGGGTCCGAAAGTGCTGGAGCACATTGTGGATGCAGTGTTGCAGTTCGAGGGCGACCGTCAGTACCTGTACCGGTTGCTTCGCGCCATAAAGAACCGATTCGGCAATACCAGCGAGATGGGTATCTACGAGATGTGCCAGAAGGGCCTGCGCGAGGTTACTAATCCGTCGGAGATGCTTATGAGCCACAGTGCCGGTGATTTGTCGGGTGTCGCTGTCGGGGTTACGATGGAGGGTATACGGCCATTTCTTATAGAGGTGCAGGCTCTGGTGAGCAGTGCCGCCTACGGTACACCGCAACGTTCCGTAACCGGCTTCGATGCAAGGCGTACGAATATGCTTCTTGCAGTGCTTGAGAAGCGTGTGGGATTCAAGTTGGGTTCCAAGGATGTGTTCCTTAACATTGCCGGCGGCCTGAAAGTGAACGATCCTGCGCTCGATCTTGCCGTAATCGCCGCCATCCTTTCAAGCAATGTGGATATGGCCATCCCCGCTGGCTGGTGCATGGCCGGCGAAATAGGTCTTACCGGTGAGATTCGTCCCGTAACAAGGATGGAACAACGCATTGGCGAGGCCGAGAAACTGGGAATGTCGGATATGATTATCCCCGAGGGCAATCTGAAAGGAATAGACACATCCAAACTCAACATCCGCCTTCATGAAGCCGCGAAGGTTGCCGATGCGTTCCGCGTTCTGTTCGGTTAGCCGTTAAATATCAAAAGTTGTGGAAAATCGCCCCTGAGAATCGGGTAGGGTGAGATATATTATAAGACTGGCAGCGCGACGGGCAAATTCGTTTTCTCCGCTTGCGGACGTACGCTGCAGTACGTTTGTGCTTCGGCCCTGTTCGAGCATAATTCTGTCGGGAGTGGCGCTTATGGTAAGTTCTATCTCTCCGAGGACCGACGTGGCCTCGTTAGTTTCGCGTACATGTATGCACGACAGTTTCTGTGCCGCACGTGTTGCCTCCGGCGCTTTGGAACATATGGCGACTCGGCATCCAGTTCCGCGCAACTCGGTGGCTATAGCCTCTACAACGGCTGTTATGGCGTCGGTGATTATTATGGCCGTGCGGATATCATAGGGCAGCAGTGCGAAGCCGGGCTTGCGGCCCGAGGGGGTGAGATGCTGAGTGCGCCGCGGCGGCTTGCTGCGGTATTCCTCCATTTTGGATTCAAGATAGTTGTCGGCCATAATCCTTTGTCAGTTAGTTCCGGTGTAGATGCAATGCACTTTTCCCACGGGTAGCTTGCCCTCCAGGCGCAGTGGTATGCGTTTGCTGTCGGCGGAAATCCATCCATCCATGTCGTCGGACGATTTTCTGCCGCCTTTGGAGGTAAATTTGAATGTAATATGATATGTGGGATATAATTTGCCGTCGATGTCTAAGTTCACTTTGCCTTGATAAACAATAGACAGGCGTTCCTTTGCTTTGCCGGAAAATATGTCGGCTTGCTCGGTTGTGCCGGGTTTCCAGTCCTGATAGGGAAGAGAGCGCATAAAATAGAACGACGTGAGCATATCCACCGTGCGTTCGGCGCTTTCCATAGTGCGTGTCTCGTCCACTTTCAGCTCGCCTTTTTTCCATACCTTACGGATACACTCGGCCTGGGTAAGCGGGGGATAATTCTTATAGATGAATTTCACTACGTCGTGTTTGTGGTCGTTGCCTTCATGGGCTATTTTCTCGTAGTACAGCGGAGTATAATTCTCAAGCGACATGCGTCCGATAAGCGTGTCGCGTACGCGGAAAATTCTGTCGGCCCACGGTTCCGACGTTCCCACCAGGCGTGCGTTGTAGTGGTCGTTGTCGCGTTTCAGCATAAGTTCTGCCGAGCCGGCTTTCTTGTTTATAAGGCCCCATTTGAACATAACTTTGTATTGCAGCGTCTCGGGGCTGAGTTTCACGTTTCCCGCGCTGTGAGTGGAGAGTGGAGAGCGGAGAGCGGAATGGGTGGATCCACCGGAGGTGAATGTAGCCAACAAGGCGCACAGTATGGCGGAAATTAACAGTAAACGACGCATTTGTCTGGAATATTAGTCGGTTGTCTTTAGATTACCGGTACCTTGATACACAGCTTGCGGTGATTGCCGAGGCCTATATTCGGAGCGTGGGCATCCTCTGGGAAGAAGATGGCGAATTCGCCTACTTTCACGTGCAGCAGGCTGTCGGCGGCGTCGCCGTAGAATATCACGTCTTTTTCGGCATTGTATTCGCCGCGTGGATGCTTCAGTGCCGCTACCGGGGCCCAGCCCATTATTTCGGTGCCTTTCAATGGAACCTGTATGTCTATGTAAAGGCGGTGAGCCTCGAGGCTTGCTTTTTCGCGCGGCATCAGGGCAGGTTCTTCGCTCTTTACAACTATGTCGTGGCCGAGATATTGTCCGATCACGCTTGTTCCTTTAACAAAGTCCTCCGCTTTAAAATTTTTCAGCCAGTTGAGTGCTATGGAAAGTGCGGGGGTGATGTGCGCGTAACGATCGCTGTCGGTTATGAGACTAAGTATCATTGTGGTAAGGGATTATCAGTGGAGAGTGAAGAGTGGAGCGCGGAGAGGGAATCTCCTTCGAGGTCGAGTGGCAGGGTGCCCCGCTTACTTTGTTCTATACGTTTGTTGCGCCAGCATTTGCGGCACACGGCCACATACCTGTCGTTGCCGCCGATTTCTACCTGGGCTCCTTCCTGAACGAAATTTCCTTCGGAATCGATTCTGGCGTTCACAATTGTTTTGCGTCCGCAGTTACATGTGGATTTAATCTCGTCGATAGTGTCGGCAATCTCGAACAGGCGGCGCGAGCCTTCGAACAGACGCGTCTTGAAGTCGGTGCGCAGGCCGTAGCAAATCACGTTGGCACCGAGGTCGTCTACCACGCGGGCAAGCTGGTCCACCTGCGCCTCGGTGAGGAACTGTGCCTCGTCGATAAGGTACCATTCCACGAAACGGCCGTTACGGCACAGGTCGCGTGCAAGGTCATATAGGTTGGTGTTGCTGTATATCCATCGGCATTCGCGTTCTATGCCTATGCGCGAGCGTATCACATTTTTCTGTTCGCGTGTATCGATAATCGGTTTCAGGCACATATAGTCCATGTGTCGCTCCTCGAAGTTATACGCCGTTGTGAGCAGCAGGGCAGTCTTTGCCGACCCCATAGTGCCGTAACGGAAATATAGTTTGCCTTTTCTGTACATTGTGGATTCAGTTTGTAAGTGCGTCGAAAAGCAGACGTGCCTGCAGTTCGTAGCCCGATTTGAGAAGGTGGATATGGTCGCGCGGATTCATCAGTCCGGCGTCTATCCATTGTGCGCTTGCGCCGTCTCCGCCGGCAATATCGAAGAAGTCCCATACGGGGATGCCTTCCTCGCGCGCCGTCGCTTTTATTATATCGCGCGCTTCCTTTACACGGTTGTTTATGCGGTAGTCGGGCTTGAGTTGTTTTAGAAACCGATTGTCATTTATATGGCACTCCATAGGCAGGAGTATCAGCATTTCGGCATCGGGGTTTGCTGCACGCAAATCGCCCGCGAGGTTAATCACCGAGTAGCGGATGGCCTCGTCCGTCATTTTGGAGAAGCCCTCGTTGGTACCCATCGAAAGGATAATCAGGTCGGGGCGGAAAAAGGCCGTCTGTTCGGTGAAGCGGTCCACCTTGTTATAGTCCGCGAAGCAAGCGCCATTATTGCCGATGGCCGAGTATATCACGCCAGGCTTGCCGTTGACGGCATAGACGCCGTAGAGTGCCTCTCCAGCGCCAAGATTGAAGGCTGCCGTATCGGTAGGCTGGGAAAAGCTGCGGTGCTGTACGCCGGATCCCGTAAAAATGTCAAGCGAACAGAAGGGTTGATCCTCGTTCTTTATAGAGTACGTGGCAGGCTCGTTGCAGATAACGGATATTCCTGTAATGCCCGGGGCTGCGGGCCAGGGCGTTTTCAGCAGACGTGTCTGTATGTCGGGCTTGTGGTCGCATGTGAGTGCATAGCCGTAGCTCTGATTCGTTCCGGCGAGGCGCAGGGCCGGCATAAGGCCGCGTCCGGCGTTGCCGTAGCGTTCCTGCAGGAGCCGGCGCACTTCGTCGGTAACGAACTCGGCCTGAATGTGGGAGTCACCTATGTGGAGAATGCGCAGGGTGGTGTCCTTTCCGTTCTCGAGGGCCTTCAGCGAAGCCTCGAAGCGCGGTAGTGAGCCTTGCACAGTGTTGGCATGCTGATTGATAAATGCCGGGGCGTCCGGAACAATGGCGGAGCAGGGCAGTATTGATAGCAGCAACGCGGCTGCGGATACGATTCGGTTCATGGCTACAAAAGTACGAAAATATTCCAATGTCCCAAACATAAAAATTATTTACGCATTTCTTGTTATGCAGTATTAAATGCAGTATTAAGATGTTGACTTATTAATCGAACATCCTTATATTGATGCATTTATAGAGCACTATGGATATTGTAAACTTTAGCGAGGAATCAAATAGCACACAATGGGTATAGCGATAAACAGCATAAGCCAAGGCATTAATGCCGTCAGGAATGTTACAATTGCACCATTTTTAAATGAGTATAGCTTTTTTCGAGATTCATAATCAAGCTGTTCATATGAATTCATGGTGTCATCAATAAACGGTGAGTCCTTTATATTGTTGATCAACAGGTTGGATATTATGATATTTATCGTCGCTATTATCAATATTATCTGGAAGGTGTAGGCACGTATTGAACCAAAGATTCGGGCATAAGTAAATATTAAGATTAACTCTATCGGCACAAGAGCAAAAAAGAGAATACTCTTCATTATGGGGTACTCGTCTTTTATTTCGAACGGCTGTTTGAAATAAAACTCTTGCGCGGCCATGCGCAGAGTTATCCATTTTTTTACTAAGTATTTGTGAATTTTAAGAAGCATATTTAAGAAGCATATAAGGAATTAATATTTTCATTTGGTTTCTTTTATTTCCAAAGGCATATCCGCAGGGGTGGAGATAACCTTTTAATCCTCGGTTCTTATATTTTCCACTGCTGCATAAACAGAGTTAAACTCTTTTTCGGTAATAACAGTAGCGTTTTCAATGTCTGACAAGTTAAAAATTCCATCTTCATTATCATAGTCTGATTCATCATCATAGTCTATAACGTTGTTTTCAGCATCATAACCAACATAATGAGCAGCTTCATATCCGATAAACTCCCAATAATAAACACTTCCTTTTTCTTCATTGGTCTGCAAATACATTTTAATAGTATTAAGATGATATTTGTTTATCAAAATCGAAACCAACGATTGTTGTATTTGCTGTAATACCGCAACTGATACGCGTTTTGGGTGTAATTTAAAATGTACGCTGAAAGAATAATACCTAAACTTGTATTGTGCACATTCCGCAATATCTTCTTTCAAGCTCTCTGCCAAATCATTTCTGATAGTATTGAATACTTCTTCTGGATGCGTGCTTAATGGCAAAGCGCATGAAACCGAAATCTCAACATCTTTGTTTGATTCAAAAAGCTTATCTTCTTTTTTATCCAATCCATAATATATGACTAAAGAGTCTATTTCTACGGCCGCACTTCCGTCCACGATATAAAGAAGATTATCGCCACCCACTTTCTTCATTATTCTCTTAAACTGCTCTTTATTGGAATTGTCAACAGTCCACCAAGATACGGTGAAAAACAATACTCCTACTGTGATTGAGATGATAGTACTAAATCTGCTATGTTGAAAATATGCTATATAAATGATAAAAAGCCCCATTACCAGACACAGCATTAAAACACCTTTGATATCTACATTCGTTTTCATAGTATGCTCTAATTATTTCGCCAAACTTAGTGTTCTTATTTATTAAAAAATAAATATATGTTATCGCAATTGCGTAGTTTTAAGATAGAAAATACATCGCAAAGTTACACATTTCCCGCAGAAAACCTCGCACCGGCATCCGCGAATTACAGTGTGGGGAAGAATGAAAATGCGCCATATAGCTGTTGACTTATAAATCAAGCATTATTATACAGGCGAATTTATAGTATTGTAAACTTAACCTTTGAGAACATACTGAGCTGCTTTGCCAGAGGGTCAATAACCACAGTTTTTATCGACTTTTCAAAAAGAATAAAATTTATTTATAACCGGATGCAAGATTTCTGACATCGGTGTATTTACTATAATAGAACAACCAATAAAAACGACGATATGAAAAAGAAACATCTTTTATCCTGTGTTCTGGGAGGTATGCTGTTTACAATACTCCCATCTTGTACCGACGACAATGATTCGTCTGATTTGCTAAGACCGACTGCACTCGTTACCGTATGTCCGAATGCCGACGGCAGTTTTGTAATGCAGCTTGATGACGAGACCCAGTTAGTACCGACAAACATTAGGACTTCTCCTTTTGGAACAAAAGAGGTGCGTGCTCTTGTGAACTATACAGAAACCGATGTTACGCCTCGAGGCAAGAATGTTCGGAATGTAGAGGTGAACTGGCTTGACAGCATCCGTACCAAACTGCCGGTTGCGAGTCTTGGTGAAGAAGATGTAATCCGATATGGAAATGACCCTGTGGAAATTGTCCGGGATTGGGTTACAGTGGCCGAAGATGGTTATATTACGTTGCGTATCCGCACACTATGGGGAGAGCCCGCTGTAAAGCATAACCTTAATCTTGTGGCAGATGTAAATCCTGAAAATCCTTATGAGTTTGATTTAAGGCATGACGCCAAAGGAGATATGTATGGATATTGGGGCGACGCGTTGATAGCGTTTAATCTTAACAATATGCCTAAGGACGATTCCGGTATCGCTAAAATCAAACTTAACTGGAATTCATTTGAAGGTGAAAAATCTGCTGAGTTCGAGCTTAAAATGCGCTCGGGAGATCAAGAAATCGATACCGAAAACATCCGATATACCAAAGCGGTAGAATAAGTGATATAAGTTTCAACTATCTGGATGTAAACTTTAACAGCAGACGCCGGCAGAGGCAAGAAAAAAGAACAGTCTCCGTTACTATAGAGTAAACAATCTGCGAACCATAATTGGCAAAGGAGAAACGGGTTTGTTATTACAGTCGTTTCTCCCATGCCATTCTTATAAATCAAAGGTCGTGTGGCACCAATAGAAACTGACAACGAACAGCATCTTCTTTGCCTTGTAAAGCAAGGCGATGCAATGGCTATGAGGACGGTGTACTCAACATATGTCCGTTATCTTGCGGCTATCTGTTCTCGTTATATTTCAAACAACGAGGATGTTAGAGATGTGCTTCAAGACAGTTTCCTGAAAATTTTTTCCGGTATTGCGTCATTCGAATACCGAGGAAAAGGTTCTCTTAAAGGATGGATAACAAAAATCACGATTAACGAAATCCTTAGATTCCTTCAAAAAAACAATCGTTTTGAATTCGTTGAAATATCGGAACAGATGCACGATCAGCCAGATGAGGAGCCGGATGTAGATGCCATGCCCTCGTCTGTATTGTTTGGCATGATACGAGAACTTCCTGCGGGTTATAGAACTATATTTAATTTGTATGTTATAGAAAACAAAAGCCATAAGGAAATTGCAAAATTGCTTGATATAAAAGAGAGCACATCTGCCTCACAGTTGCACAGAGCCAAATCTTTATTGGTAACGAAAATCAGGCAATATAAATCCTAATACCCATATTACTATGAAAAAAGAAGATTGGCTACAAAGAGTTCATGACCGAATGGCCGACTACGAAATAGACGAGCCGGGCGGCCTGTGGAACGCCATAGAATCCAAACTGGAGGCTACTCCGTCATCTCGCCGTTCTTTGAAACATCCTGTGGGATTATGGGTAAAAAGGAGTATGGTTGCGGCCGCAATGATTGCCGTGGTTGTTTCTGCGGGTGTTTATTTTATAAACAGCAGACATGATGCTACAGGAACGGGGCCGTTGACAGTCTTGCCCGATACATATGCGCGCAGTGCTGAATATGTCCCGCAAAAACAAGAGAACAGCAATGTCAATGTGTTGACAAAGAGCGTGTCTGAAAATACGGTTGCACAAAACAGAATTCCGGTGTCTGTCTCCGGCGAGGAACCATCCGTCCTGCCGGCCGAGACGGAACAACTGCCGATAGCGGCAGAAGAACCCGAGAAAGAGACTGCCGAGTGCGCTCCGGTTAAAACGGATGATACTTCAAAAGAAAGCAGGGGTATTGAAAAGGAATATATCGCGACGATGACGGATAACAGTTATATCGCTCCAATTCGGCACGAAGCATCAACATCTAACAGCGTTTCTGTTTCTGTATATGGTTCTGGAGGCCCGAGCTCAGCGTTGAATTATAATTTAAAAGCTAACCCGTTTGTTACCGGGTTAGGACCGGACAATTCGAATTGGGAAGATAATCCAGCACTTGGTATTCTTCTGTTTAATCAAGGCAAAGATATAGAGACCGATATAAAACACAGGATTCCTATTCGTGCAGGAATATCGTTTGCCTATAATTTTAGCGACCGATTAGGCTTGGAAAGCGGACTTAGTTACGCCAATCTTACCTCCGATGTAAGGAAGGGCAGCGACAGCCATTATTATACCGGAGAACAGAAACTGCATTATATCGGCATTCCTCTCAATCTGAAGTATCGGGTATTTTCGTGGAAAAGGCTTGATCTGTACGCCTCGGTGGGTGCGCTTGCCGAGAAATGTGTATCCGCAAAACTCGACAAGGATTTCATTCTTGGCAATCAAAAGAAGAGTTCCGAATCGGAAAATCTGTCTGAAAAACCGCTGCAATGGTCAGTGAATGCCTCGGTTGGCGCGCAATGCAATATTCTAAAGGCTATGAGTGTATTTGTGGAGCCCGGAATAAGCTATTATTTCAATGACGGGACAAGTATACAGACGATTTATAAAGAACAACCTTTGAATTTTAACCTGAATATGGGTTTAAGATTTACATTTGGCAAATAAAAAAGAGGATTATGAATGCTAAAGACATGCTTTTTATTGGAGCGACGCTTTTGTGCTGCGGCTTTATGACCGTAGCTTGTAACGAAACGGAAATTGAAGGGAAATGGGTAGAACCTGTCCCCGGAATGGAAAACCAGATGCAGGGCATAAATCTGGAACGCGGCGGAAAAGCCACGTCCATAAATATGGCTACATTGCAATTTGAAAGCTGGGAAAAGAAAGACAATATGCTGATACTTTCCGGCAAAAGTATCGGAAACCATGAAACAAATTCTTTTTCAGATACTCTTATTATCGAGAAGCTGGCAAAGGATGAACTGGTCTTGCGAAAAGGTAGTCTGACGATTAATTACAACAGGCAGTAAATCAGATATCTGCACCCAGCGGCGTCTGCCGGGCGCGTCGTCCGCCGGGCGCCGGCGAGCCATGAGTTACGGCTCATCGCGGAGGCTGTCGCCGATAATTTTTATTCCGGCAACCGGCAGGAATCTGTTGTGCATATAATTTACTTTTGCACGGATGGCACGATATCCACAATAGCGGGAGAAATTTGGCGTTATAATTTTATCTCACTAACTTTGCATTATCAAAAACGCCCCTGCGGCACCGATGAATATATACAGAATAACAGGCATATCAGCAATTATCGCCTTTCTGGCAGCGGCGCTTCCCGCCCGTGGCCAGGAGAATAAATCGGCATATAATTTTCTCAATGTTACTTCCTCGGCAAAGATTTACGGTCTTGGCGGAGTGAATGTAAGCCTTGTGGATGACGATATCAGCACAATCGACCAGAACCCCGCGCTGCTCGGTCCGGAAATGGGCGGTATGCTGAACATGAACTATATGCACTACCTCGGCGGCAGCAATTTTGCCGGTCTGCGCTATGGCCACGGTGCCGGCGAGCGCGGCGCATGGGCGGCAACCGTGCAGTACTTTGGCTACGGCAGCATGAAGGAGACCTCACCCGACGGTGCCGTTATCGGCAATTTCTCGCCCAAGGATGTTGTGTTCGGTGCTACGTACTCGCACGATATCGCCGACAGGCTACGAGGCGGCATAGCCCTCAAAGGCATTGTCAGCTCCTATGCCGATTATTCCGCTTTTGCCCTCGCCACCGATCTCGGCCTAAACTATTACAATTCCGATAACGACCTGTCGCTGTCGATTGTACTTGCCAATCTTGGCGGCCAGGTGAAACGGTTCAACGAAAGCTACGACCGCCTGCCTTTCGATGTGCGTGTGGGCTGGTCGCAGTCGTTCGAGAATTTTCCTTTGCGGTTCTCCATAACAGCATGGAATCTGACAAAGTGGAAGCTACCCTACGTAGATGCAGGCGATGGATCCGATGCCTCCGAGCCAAAAGTGAACGACAAATTCATGAGCAATCTTTTCCGGCATCTGGTTTTTGGCGTGGACATTATTTCCAGCCCTAACTATTATCTTGCCTTAGGATACAATTATAAATCGAGGACGGATATGAGCACCTACTCGCGCAACTTCCTCTCCGGCTTCTCGCTCGGCGGAGGCATGAAGGTGAAAAGCTTCGCCTTCTCGGTGGCATTGGCTCAGCCTCACACCGGTGCGACGACTTTCATGCTGAATCTGTCCTACAATTTCAACGATTTACTTTATTGACGTGGAACGTAAAACTACTCCTATCATCATAGCCATCGACGGCTATTCATCTTCCGGCAAAAGCACAATGGCCCGCCGTCTTGCTTCTGCCGTTGGTTACCGATACATCGATTCCGGCGCAATGTACAGGGCTGTAACACTGTATGCCCTCGATCACGGAATGATTGATGCCGAGGGCAATCCTGACAGTGATGCTATTGTGGCCGCACTGCCGGAAATCCATGTTGATTTTGCACCTCAGCCCGACGGTACGCAGCATACCTTGCTCAACGGCACCGACGTGGAGGCTGAAATACGCCGTCTGCGTGTGAGCAACGCTGTTTCGCCTGTGGCTGCTATTGCCGAGGTCCGCAAGGCGCTTGTGGCCATGCAGAAAGAGATGGGCCGCGAGCGCGGTATCGTTATGGACGGACGCGACATAGGCACGGTAGTGTTTCCGGATGCCGAACTCAAGATTTTTGTTGATGCCTCCGCGGAAACACGCGCACAGCGCCGTTTCCGCGAGCTGATGGAAAAAGGCTCGGCTGTGAGCTACGAGGAAGTGCTTGCCAATGTGGTGCACCGCGACCATATCGACACTACCCGAGAAGAAAGCCCCCTGCGCCGTGCCGACGATGCCGTGGCTCTTGACAATTCCGATATGACGCCCGAACAGCAGGACCACTGGCTCCTGGATCTATTTAATAAAACGATACAGGACCTTGGCTGAGATAGAGATAGACAAAGAATCCGGCTTTTGCTTCGGTGTGGTAACCGCCATACGCAAGGCCGAGGAAGAACTTGCCAAGGGCGGAACGCTGTACTGCCTTGGGGATATCGTGCACAATTCCGCCGAGGTGGAACGCCTGTGCCGCAAGGGCCTCGTTACTATTACGCACAACGATCTGGCATCGCTGCATGATGTACGCGTGCTGCTGCGCGCACATGGCGAGCCGCCGGAGACTTACGAGCTGGCACGCCGCAACAACATCGAGATTATCGACGCCACATGCCCTGTGGTGCTTAAACTGCAACAGCGCATCAAGGCGGAGTATAATGCCGAAGGCCCGCGTTCGCAGATTGTTATCTACGGAAAGAACGGTCATGCCGAGGTGAACGGCCTTGTCGGCCAGACAAAAGGAACGGCCATTGTTATAGAGAATCCTGACGATCTTGGCCGCGTGGACTTTTCGCGTGATATTGCCTTGTATTCTCAGACCACCAAGCCGCTCGAAGGATTTCAGGAGGTTATCGATGAGATTGAACGCCGCAAAAATCCGTCGGCCAAATTTGTTTTTTATGATACCATCTGCCGTCAGGTTGCCAATCGCGTGGGACATCTGCGTTCGTTTGTGCGCGGCAAAGATGTTGTCCTTTTTGTAGCGGGCGCAAAAAGCAGCAACGGCAAAGTGCTTTTCAACCAATGTCTTGCCGAGAACAGCCGAACATATCTTGTCGGCAACCCCGGCGAGCTCAAGGCTGAATGGCTCGCCGGCGCTTCGTCCATCGGCATCTGTGGTGCCACCTCTACGCCGCGATGGCTGATGGAGGATGTGGCGAACCGGGCACGCGAACTTATCGCTGATGAATGATTTTATCGCTATCGACGTAGAGACAGCCAACTTCGAGGCTTCGAGCATCTGCGCCGTCGGAGCGGTGAAAGTGCGCGGGGGCGACGTGGTGGACAGCCGTTATTCTCTGGTTTGCCCCGAACCAGAGTATTATACGCGCAGATGTATGGCCGTACACGGAATCACTGTTGAGGATACCGCTGACGCGCCTTCGTTCGGCGCGCTGTGGCGCAAGTGGCAGCAGTGGTTCGAGGACCTGCCTTTCGTGGCTCACAACGCCGCATTCGATTCCCGTTGCATAGCATCGGCATGCCGCATATATCAGCTTGACGAACCGCAGCAGTGGTACTGCACCCTTCAGGCTGCGCGCCGAAGCATTCCCCGCGGGATGTGTCCGTCCAAATCGCTGGATATGCTGTGCGAATTTTTTGCGATACCTCTTAAACACCATCACAACGCCCTCGATGATGCTTTGGCCTGTGCGAGGCTGGCAATAATACTGTTATGAAATATTTTGCAATAGGTATTTTTTCGTTGATATTGTTTTCATGTTCCGACGGGGCTCCCGACGCCAGCGAGGCCGAATTGCGTGCAGCTTCGGCAGCCGGCAGAGAGGCTGCCGAGAAAGCTTTGGAGTTTCCTGAAGGTTCGATGCAGCGCGAGGGTGCCATAATACGTATACGAGCCCGCGAAACGGCCATTCGCGACGCAGGTTTTCCGTCGTGTGCCGACAGTTTTGCCGTGGCGGCAGAGCGTGTCTTATCGCCGGCACTTGCAGAGTAACAATATTTGTAATCCGGTACATTATTTTGCAAAAATTAACTGAAAGCGCGGTGCCCGCGCCTTTTTTTTTCGTACATTTGCCGCAAATCAACCCTAATTCTAATCCGACATGAACAAAACTACCTTGACAGTGTCGCTGAGCCTGTTCACGGCCTTTGCCATGAATGCCCAGCTGCTTGATGTTGTGTCTATGGAAAAGGTTAAGCTGCCTCAGGGTGTCGTGGCCGAGCAGATGTTGCTCAGTCCGGACGCCAAAACGATGGCATTCACCGATTTTCACGGCACGCTGAGTGTACTCGACCGTACAACCCAGAAAGTTTCCCAAATTTCTAAACAAGGTTCCATGATGGACCTTGCATTTACTGCCGACGGCAATAACATTGTTTACCGCGAGCACAGCTACGACAAAAACAGCCGTCGTCTGGTGGCTGTAAAAAGCTACGACATAGCTAAGGCAAGCAACCGTGTTGTGTCGGCTCCCTCGCACCGCCTCGAAGCAGTTGACGTGCGCGGCGTATCAGCCCTGACTGTAGACAATGGCCGCGCCAAAGTAGCGCGTGCTGCCGCAACTCCCGCCGCAGTAGAAAAACAGTGGCCCGTTACGAGCATCGAGCGCGGCTTGCTGTACATAACCGAGAATGGTCAGCGCCGTCTTGTATCGCCCCTGGGTACCGACGGTATGAGCTACATGTGGGCTTCCATCTCGCCCGACGGCAGCCGGCTGCTGTTCTTCGCCGCAGGCTACGGCACATATACATGCACCCTCGACGGCAAGGATATGCACCGCCTGGGCTATATCTACGCCCCAGTATGGTACGACAACAACACTGTAGTAGGCATGAAGACAAAAGATGACGGCCGCGTTACTTACGAAGGCCGCATTGTCGCTTCCAATGTCGAAGGTACCGTATCCCAGACACTCACCGACGATTCGCTGATTGCCGTGCTGCCTTCCGCAGCCCCCGGACGTATTGCTTTCACCACAACCGACGGCAACGCATATATTCTTAACATTAAAAAGTAACGGCTATGAAACTAAAGACTATCCTTCTTTCGGCATTGCTCGTGGCCGCTACTGCCGCAAATGCTAAGACAGCCGACGAGCTGCGTATTTACGTCAATCCCGGCCACGGTTCATGGACCGGCGGCGACCGTGCCATGTCTACCATCAAGCACGGACCGTACAACACGGCCAATCCCGACACCACAGGTTTCTTCGAATCCAACACAAACCTGTGGAAATGCTTCGGTCTTGTCGACAAACTTGAAGAATACGGCCTGAAAATCGACCGTACCCTAAACCAGGACAATCCTAACCCCGCGCGTCGGGGCGCTGCGCTGGACATGCGCAATAATATTGTTATGAGCCATGTGAAACTTGGTCCGTATCCTGTTGGCACCGGTGATGATGAGGCTTATAACCGAAGCCTCTACGAAATCGCATGCGAGGTGGAGCGTAACAACTTCGACTTCTTTATTTCCGTACACTCCAACGCCCACGTGGACGGTAATAATACCAACTATCCTGGCATGTTTGTCCGCGGCGAAAACAAGGTAGCTTCCGTGGAAGGTTCCGACGACGCTGCCCGTATAGTCTGGCCCTACGCATATCAGGACGAGCACCAGTGCTGGAGCAACTTTTCCATGACCAATGTCGCTCTCTACTACGATATCGACTTCTGGCACGGCGACTACGTTGACGGTTACATCGACGGCAAGCACTATAAGGGCTACTATGGCGTACTTCGCCACGGCGTAAAAGGCTTCCTGTGCGAAGGCTACTTCCACACATACCAGCCTGCGCGCCACCGTGCAATGAACATGGACGTATGCCGCCACGAGGGCACAGGCTATGCCCACGGTCTGGCAGCTCTCTTCGGCCTCGAGACCGAAAAATACGGCGAGCTCTACGGTATCGTGCGCGACCTGCACGAGCGTTTCAAACACGATTACTACCACTGCTCCGCAACATCGCCCGACGCCAAGATGCCTATCAACAACGCCGAGGTTGTGCTGTATAAGGACGGCACCGAGGTGAGCCGATACACCACCGACGATGAATGGAACGGTGCTTTCGTATTCCCGCGTCTGGAACCGGGCCAATACACAATTGCAGTTACGGCTCCCGGTTACAAGCCCGCGCACGAGGACTACTGCGGTCCATTTACAGTAGAGGCTTCCAAAACAACCTATCCCCGCGTATATCTTGAAAGCGAGAGCTACATCCCGCCGGCCATCCAGTACTATGACTATCCCGACGAGGCTGCTGGCGCGAAGGCTATCGTACCTTCCGACTCCTATGCTTTCAAGCGTAACATCACCGAAAAGAAATTCGCCTCGTTGGAAGGTAAGGATGTTCGCCGTGTTATCTGCCGCGGCGACAGGCTGTATGTCCTTGCTGTCGACGCCGAACGTGTTCCTACCGTTCTTGTTATCGACGCCAACCGCCTGACTACTCTTGCTAATCTTGACGTTACCGGTGCCGAAGGTACCGAATATGCAATCTCCGACATCCAGGTTACAAGCGACGGCGTACTTATCGGCTGTGCCGAGGAACTATGCCACCTGCTCGATTCCGAAGTAGAGGAAGGCGAGACACGCGGCGAGTGCAACATCTACCGCTGGCAGAACGACGACGAGGGTCTGCCTACGGGCGCGCCCAAAATCTGGTTCACAACTCAGATGACAGGTAACCTCTACAAAGCATGGACAGGTGGTTCGATGGCATATTCAGGCACATTCGACGAAGGCCGTATGCTTCTTTCGTCCGCTTCGTTCTATTACGACCACAAACTCTTCTTCTCTATAATCGACGTAGTCGAAGGCAAGAAATCTTCCGAATCGTTCAGCAACGACATCAGCGTATGCGATTACTTCTTCGGCGACGGCCTCGGACATTTCACCTTCACAACATCGCCCGTAACCCCCGGCAGCTTCATCACTGATTCTCCGATGGTTCAGCCGCGTCAGTACACAATCGAGAAGATGCACCTCGAAGGCGAGCTTTCCGCCGATCTTATTCCCTCGTCGTCAGAACAGGCCGGCTACTTCCGTTTTGCCGGACGTTCCATGATGGTCGCTCCCTCCGTTGACGAAGACGGCGAGAACAACGGCGTCATGCTGTTCGATATCTCCGACGGCCTCGACAATGCCCGTCTGCTCAACACCACCGGCACCGACCTTTCCGCCGGTACGCTCGCCGGAGCCGCCGCTGTGGGCCGCACCGATGTAACTGTTAATGACGAGGGCGAAGTTACCGGCGCCGACATGGTTCTCTATATTGTTCGTAACGGTCGCATCTCGCGCTTCACCACCAAGGGTGTCGAGCAGCCCGTTGTTGAACCTGCCTACGCCTATAACCTGAAATCCGTACCCGGTACCGACGGCTATGACCTTTCCTTTAACCTGACAGCTCCTGGTAAAGCAAGAATCCTCCTCACCGACGTTACCGATGCATCCAACACGGTAACACTTGCCGCCGGCAGCTACGCCAAGGGCGAAAACACAGTTGCAGTAAGCAGCGCCGACCTCGCCGGCAATGCCTACACCTGGTCTGTTCTTGTTGAAAACGAAAGTGTAGGCGGCGTTAAGACTCTCGCCGAAGTAGTGGACGAATTCAACGGCGTTACTGTAGACGATAACGAGGCTTCGCCTTACTTCGGTACCGTTTACACTTCGCTCAAGAGCGGCGACCGCGGTCTGCTTCTCTATAACCCCGCACTGGAAAGCCTTAACTCCACTCCTTATCAGAACTACGGCTGGGACCACAGCGTAGGCGCTTCCTGCTGGCGTCTGGCACCTCTGCCCGATGGCCGTATCATGGTAGCCGACTGGGGCGACGCTCAGGGTGGTATCTATATCTTCGATCCCGCTCAGCCCGAAACTCCCGTAGTGCGCATGTTCCAGGGAACACAGAATCCTGCAAACGGCTGCATCACCAACGCCAACGGCAAGATTATCGCAGGCTCCACATCCGGCATGTGGGCACACAACGGCAAGCTCTATTCATTCCAGGAAGATTATCCCGATGACTACAACTTGTCTATGGTAGCCTACGATCTTCCCGAGGATGGCTTAATCTCCGACGTACCCTCCGAGGAATTCCCGGTTCTGTCGCCTTATCTTATCAATGGTAACGTGAATGTATATGCAAACGACAAAGCTCTGTTCCTGAGCCAGGTTCGCGGCGCAGGCAACAACGCCGCCGGCGTGCCCGTATTCTTGATTTCCGACTACGACAGCAACATCCTCGCCAACTCCGGCAAGGACTTCAAGGAAGAAATCAACGGCGGCGATGGCGCTCTGGCTGTCAATGCCGATGCAAGCATCATGGCAGTTACCGACGCCTCCGGTTCGCTCCACCTGTTCCGCCTCACTTGGGAACCCACCTTCAAGATGGAGCACTTCTTCGCATACGACATGGACAATACCGCCGATGCCTACCAGATGGCATTCGACCGTGCTGGCCGTCTGTACGTTGCAACCCGCAGCAAACTCAGTGTATTTGCAGTACCCCAGCCCGCTCGTGTAGTAGCTACCGCCGCTGTTGATGTACTCGGCAAGGTTGACGCCGTGAACGAAATCGAAGCAGCCGACAATGCAGCTCCCGTTGAGTACTATAACCTGCAAGGTATGCGCGTAAACGGCAACCTTACCCCCGGCATCTATATCCGCCGTCAGGGCACTGCCGTTACAAAAGTTCTTGTAAAATAATCAGACCCCTAATCCACAAAAGGCTGCGTCCGACGGGCGCAGCCTTTTGTGTTTAGTATATTGAACAGCAGGACATTGATAAAAATTGCTAACTTCGCAATTACTTATGGCTCAGTATCGATTTTATCAAAAAATAAGGCGGTCTATACATTTGTTAAGACCAAATTAATTTCCACATGCTAACTTTGCCGACGGAAAGGGTTCTACCGAGCCACTGCATTTTAAAATAAGAATAGGTTATATGAAGAAGTTAATTTTAATTTCATCGATCATCTTTCAGGCGTGTTTTGCTTATGCGCAGAATTGTTGCGAGATTGACAGCATTGTAAGAGAAATTCAGTTTCCTCTTACAGAACAGGACTGCAAAACTGTTTTTTACTATCTCAATAATGAATGGATTGCAGGGACTTGTATTGATATGGTGCCGGCAGATTCCATTCAAAAGGCGGAGGTAAAGAACGACGAGTATGGAAACCGCGCCTTATTTTTAACCGTATCGCCGGAATGTTTTGCACAAATAAAAGCTGAAGCGCGCAGGTACTTGGTTGACGTTGACCCTCGCTGCGAGTTTCCCGGAGGCAACGGAAAACTCTTAGAGTGGATTAATGCAAATATCAAAATACCGGAGGATTTCAAAGGCTCAGAAAGAGTGATTGTTACATTTATCATTCATCCCGATGGCTCGATCAGCAACCCGGAGATTATGCGGCCAAGCAAAAACGAGGCTGCCAACGTAGAGGCATTAAGACTTGTAAATGCGTTGCCAAAATTTCGCGTTAAATACTATACCCCCCAAAAGAAAAGTCTTCGCTATCTTCTTCCGATAAGATTCAAAGAGCCCGGCGCGATATTTATAAGAGGAGAAGGTTCAGAAATGGCCAAAGGCCATAAATCTAAATAACCGCGGACGCATGCGTCGGGGAAACTCAAAAACTTGATATACAGCCCCGGAGCGGGCTGAACTTGCAACCCGTCCGTGTGCAACCCCGCCGGGGTTGATTGTGAGATTTGACTGTTCCACGGACGACAAGCGTCCGGGGTTAACTATATTTATGACCTCCGGCCATTGTTTTTTCAGGATTTCCCGAACTTCTGGCGGTACTCCGACGGCGATAGTCCTTTGCGCTTTTTGAATATGCGCGAAAGGTTGCCGTAGTTGGTAAAACCGGCCTCGTGAGCCGCGTCGGCAAGGACGAGATCTGTGTTTGCCAACAGATTCGCCAGTTTGTCGCACCGACGGTCGAGAATATACTGATATATGGAAACTCCCATCGCACTCTTGAATTTAGTTTCAAGATTACGTCGCGACAAGGGTACAAGCTGCAGAAGTTTTTCGGTATCGAGTTCTGTCATGTAGTTCTCGTTGATATATTTCACAATCTTGAGAATATACTCGTCGCGGATATTGTATCGGTCGGTGGAGCCGCGTTCAATGATTTTCCCCGGCAATACCTTGAGGTTGAACATCTCGTTATTCTTCCCAAGAATCTGCTGTTCTATAAGTTTCGCCATTGTGTATCCGCCTTCCTCTACGAGCAGGGGAATCGATGAAATCGGTGGGTCGGATATGGAGCACATCAGTTCGTCGTTGTCCACGCCAAGCAAAGATATTTCCTCCGGAATAGCAATGTTACACATCTTGCAGGTTTCCGATACAAACAGTGCACGCTCGTCGTCGCAACAGAACAGAGCCAGCGGTTTGGGTAACTGACGGAGCCATTGCGCGAGTTCCACGCGCATTTCGTCGTCTACATTGGCGGTAAGGAAACTGTAAAAGTTACCGCCGCTGGCCCTTACTTCCTGCTCGAAGCCTTCCATCCGTTCTTCCGACCAAACAACGTCGCGAAAACCGAAGAAGGCGAAATCGTTGAACAGTTTTTCCTTGAAAAAGCCCGCTGCTATACGTCCTTCTTTGTGATAGTCGCCTGTGAGATTGGAATATCTTGTGCTGCGCCAATGAAAATTAAGAAGTACAACCGGTACGTTCAGCTCTTTGTGCAGGTCTATGGTATTGCTTTCCAGTTTGCCGATAATGGCATCAGGGTTCCATTTTCTTGCCCACTGCAGAACACCTTCCATGCCGTACATTTCGATAAAGTAGAAAGGCAGTCGATAGAACATCCAGGGGCCGTTTTCCTCTGAGTATCTTACAAGACCACGAAGGAGACGGCGGTCGTAATCGCTTGAATAATCTATCAGGAGCAATATTTTTATCATTTCAGCGCAAATCGAGGTATGTTTTGCGCAAATATACGAACAAATATCTGCATGCACAAGCATGCTGTTCGTTTTTAGAAGAGGATTTTTGTGGTTTGCGCAAAATGAAGAAACAATTACGCGAATAATTTTGTGCCGACAGTTATTGGCTCTTAAATTTGCGTAAAAAATCTAATATTATGAAAATAGGAGTTGATTTGGGAGGAACCAACATTCGTGTTGGTCTTATAGAGGGAAACTCTGTGGTGGTCAAAAAGGTGGCGCCATGTCCCTCCGACCGTCCAGCGGGCGAAGTACTCGATTGTCTTGGAAATCTTATAGCCGGCACCCTTTCTCCGGATGTGAGAGGCATCGGCATCGGTGTGCCTTCGTCGGTGGATGTGGATAAAGGTATTGTATACGATGTGTGCAACATTCCTTCGTGGAAGGAAGTACACCTCAAGGATTATCTCGAGAACCGCTTCGGCAGGCCGGCTTTCATAAACAACGACGCCAACTGTTTCGCTCTGGGCGAGGCTCGTTTCGGCAGCTGTCGGGATTGTCGCGATATTGTGGGTATAACTTTGGGAACCGGTGTTGGCATGGGCATAATAATAAACGGGCAGCTTTACAATGGCGTCAATGCCAGTGCCGGCGAGATGAGTGCTATTCCGTATCTCGATTCCGATTACGAACATTACTGCAGCAGTACGTTCTTTACCCGTTGCCACGGATTGAGCGGTAAAGAGGCAAGTACGCTTGCCGGAGCCGGAGACAAACGTGCATTGCAGATATGGAACGAGTTTGGGCTGCACCTTGGAAAATTTATCACGGCAGTTATGTTCGCCTATGCGCCGGAGGCGATAACGTTCGGCGGCAGCATCGCCGCCGCCTTCCCATTCTTCGAAAATAGCATGCGCGCCGAACTACAGAATTACCCGTATCATGCCACACTCGGCAAGCTGAGGATATGTACGGCAGGAGGAGGGGATACTGCAATCCTCGGAGCATCGGCTTTGGTAGACTCTAATATCAGACAATAATTATAACTATATAATAACCAATGAAACATTTATCACATTTATCAGAGATAGGGGTGGGTTTCCTGACGCTGCTGGCAGTATCGTGCGGCAGTCAGGACAAATATCCGTCGAAAAGTGTTCTTTCGGACGGCTGGACGCTCAGCTCGGGCGCAGAGCAGTACAAGGCTACTGTGCCGTCTACGGTAATGGGTGTTCTCACAGAAAACGGCCTGTACAAGGATGTGCTTGAAGGAGACAACTATTCGAAAATCGACAAAACGGTATTCGATTCGCCCTGGCGCTACAGCCGAACCATCGAGGTGCCCTCACTGCCGGCCGACGGTCATGCAATCCTTGGCTTCGAGGGACTTGGCTGGGGTGCGGACATCTATATGGACGGCGAGAAGATTGCCTCGCGCGATACTCTCTACGGCCCCTTCCGCCAGTTCGAATTTGACATAACTCCGTACGCCGGCAAAACGGGCAAACTCGATATCGACGTTTACCGCGCACAGCCGGGTGATCCCAATATCGGCTTCGTGGACTGGAATCCGCGTCCCGCCGACGAAAGCATGGGTATCTTCCGTCCGGTGATTCTTTCCACCACCGGCGCTGTGGATATAAAGCACCTCGCCGTACGCACAAAGGTAAATACCGAAACGCTTGATGAGGCATGGCTTACTGTTGTGGCTGACGTTGTAAACCGGTCGGATCATCCGGTTGAGGGCGTTCTTCAGGGCAGTTTCGAGAATGGTACATTCAGTGCTCCGTTGAGTTTTTTCCCCGGAGAGACCAAGGAAGTTATAATTACAGGAGAGGGCGAACACGCACTTCATGTAAAAAATCCCCGGCTGTGGTGGTGCCGCAATATGGGCACTCCGGAAATGTACAATATGAAACTTGATTTTGTTATCGACGGGAAAGTGTCCGACGTTGAGGACGTAGACTTCGGTATCCGTCAGATAGACGAGTATTTCACTCCAGAAGGATATCGCGGCTTCAAGCTAAACGGCAAAAACGTACTTGTCCGCGGTGCGGGATGGACCGACGATATTTTCCTGCGCAATACACCCGAAAGCAACGAAACAGAAATACAGTATGTGTGCGATATGAATCTTAACGCCATCCGTTTCGAGAATTTCTGGGGCACATCGCAGAACATCTACGACCTCTGCGACCGCTACGGACTGCTTGCTCTGGCAGGATGGAGCTGCTTCTGGGAATGGGAAGGTTATATGGGCATACCCGATGATGAGTTCGGCTGCATAACTTCGGAGAGAAATATCGACCTCACGGCCAAATCGTTGCGCGACCAGATACTGTGGCTCCGCAATCATCCGTCCATAATCGCATGGTTTGTTGGCAGCGACAAACTGCCTCGCCCCGAACTCGAAAAGAAGTACCTCGAATTCCTCCCGGAAATAGACAATCGTCCATATGTAGGTGCTGCAAAAGAACTTACGAGCGAACTGACAGGCCCGACGGGAATGAAAATGGCCGGTCCGTATGATTATGTCGCTCCCGGCTACTGGTACGACAAAAACGCTCCCGGCGGCGCCTTCGGTTTCAATACCGAAACCGGCATAGGGGCGCAACTGCCCGTCGAGGAATCCATACGCCGCATGATTCCCGCCGACAGCCTGTGGCCTGCCGGCAAGGCATGGGACTACCATTGCACCACGGCAGGCGAGGCCATGCATTCGCTTGACGTACTGAAGGATGTTATGGCACAGCGCTACGGCGAGGCCACGAACCTCGACGATTTCCTCCGTAAGGCCGACCTGCTCAACTACGACGGCACCCGTGCCATGTTCGAGGCTTTCAGGGTGAATATACCCAAGGCTACCGGCGTGATTCAGTGGATGCAAAACTCCGCGTGGCCGTCGCTCTACTGGCAGCTGTACGACTACTATCTACAGCCCACGGCGGCATATTATTCCGTGAAGAACGCCAACCGCCCCGTGCAGCTTATATATAACTACGGCGACCAGGCCGTCTATGCAGTGAACGAGAGCGCCGACGAGGCAACTGTAAATGCTTCAATGTCGGTCTACGACCTCGAAGGCAACAACTCGGTTGATAAAAAGACTGTTACTGTCAGCCCCTACACCGCTGTGAAAGTCTTCGACAAGCCGGCCGCAAACGGCACCTCCTTCCTTTTCCTCGCTATTACCGACGCCGACGGCAACAAGATTGCCCGCAACAACTATTGCCTGCCCGCAACCGACGATGTACACGACTGGAAGAAAGGCGACTGGATGCGTGTCCCTCTTGCAAAACCTGCTGATTTCAGTGATCTGGCCTCTTTGCCCGTTGTGGAATATAACATCAAATCGGCTACCGTAAATGACAAGAAGGTCGTGGTTACTCTTGAGAATCCCGGCAACAAAGTCGCATTCTTCGTGCGCCTCGCTCTTAAAAACGATGCCGGTGAACTTCTGTGTCCCGTTTTCTGGGAGGACAATTATATCTCCCTCGAGCCGGGCGAGACAAGGACAATAACCGCTGATATCTCCCGCGCCGGGAATGCCGCCGGCAGTGCTGTTGTAGAGGTATCTGGCTGGAATATCGATAAAAAGACACAACCAATATCAATCTAATATCTTTTATTATGAAAAAACGTTTAACATTGCTGATTTGCGTATTGATCTGCTCCATGCAGCTCATCGCCCAGCAGCTTACTGTCAGCGGCACAGTAGTCGACCAGGCGGACGAACCCGTGCCCGGGGCTCTTGTGAGCCTTCAGTCAGATTCCAAAAAGGCCACAACCACCGATATCGACGGTAAATTCGTTCTCTCGGTGCCTGTGGGCCAGAACATTACCGTCAGCTTCATCGGCTATGAGCCTGCTGTCAAAAGAATCAATCCGGGCGAAACCAATGTCCGCATCGTTCTTAAAGAAGATGTTGTCAGCCTTAACGAGGTAGTGGCAATAGGTTACGGCACACAGAAAAAGAAACTTGTAACCGGATCTACCGTACAGGTAAAAGGTGCCGACATTTCCCGCACTTCAAACGTGAGCGCGTTCACCGCCCTGCAGAGCATGACCCCCGGCGTGCAGATAAAGAGTAACTCCGGCAAGCCCGGCGACGGTTTTGCCGTTACTATCCGCGGTATCGGTACTACCGGCGATGCTTCGCCGCTTTATATCATCGACGGTCTTGTGGGTGGCGATCTTAACGCCATCAATCCCAACGATATCGAATCCATCGATATTCTCAAGGATGCCGCCTCCACGGCAATCTACGGCGCACGCGCTGCCAACGGTGTGATTATAGTTACCACACGCCACGGTCAGGAAGGGCGCCCCACAGTGAACCTTGATGTTTACTACGGCTGGCAGAACATGGGCAAGAAGCCTCAGACGCTAACCGCACGCGAATATATGGCCGTTATGGACGAAGCTGCCGTCAACGACGGACTCGGTTTTTATAACTGGACCGACTATATGAGCCAGGAAAAATATGACGCCTATATGTCCGGTGCCGACAAGGGCACAAACTGGATTGACGCCATCACCGGCAAGAATGCTCCCGTACAGAACTACACCCTTGGTGTCAACGGCGGGAGCGCTAACTCGGTATACTCCATGTCTATCGGTTATACGTCGCAGGAATCGCTTGTAGGCCGTCAGTACTTCACATCCAAGTACGAGCGCTACAACGCACGCATGAACTCCGAATACACAATTCTCCGCATAAAGGATTTCGACGCCCTCAAGATAGGCGAGAACTTCACCATGTCGTTTATAAAGAATTCCGGTCTTGGTCTTGCCCAGGACGGTCCGTACTGGAACCACCTGCGTAACGCAATGGAGGCATATCCGATCATGGATCTTATGAACGAGGACGGCAGCGATTTCAATCCCGGTATCCTGTCGTGGTCGAACATGCGTGTAAATCCTGTGATGATGCTCCTGCTGCAGGGTCGCGACCAGGATGACAAGAACTACGCTGCACGTGGCAACTTCTACATCAACATCCAGCCTATCAAAAATCTTATATTCCGTTCGCAGTTCGGCATAGGATACAATAGTTATACAAGCCGGTCGTTCCGTGCGGCTTACAACTACGGTCCTCTGGCCCAGAACGCCAACGACCAAACCACCCAGTCGGCCGGTTCCGATTATTCCTGGAGCTGGGATAACACGCTCACATATTCGTTCACAGTAAACAATCTCCACAACATCAGCGCAATGATCGGCATGACGGCAGAACGCTGGGGCTACGGCGAAGGCACTGGCGGCACAAACATCAACTCTGCCTTCTCCGATTTCAAACACGCGTGGCTGAGCAACAATCCCACCATCTATCCTACAAATACAACCATGTGGGGCAGTCCTAACGGTAAAGGCTCTCTGGTAAGTTACTTCGGACGAGCCAACTACGACTTCGACGGCCGCTATATGGCAACAGTTACTCTCCGTGCCGACGGCAGCTCCAACTTCGCTCCAGGCCATCGCTGGGGTTACTTCCCTTCGGTGAGCGCAGGCTGGAACCTTGCAAGCGAGAAATTCATGGAATCGCAGCGCAACTGGCTCGACCAGTTCAAGCTCCGCCTCTCATGGGGCCGCAACGGTAACTGCAATATCGACAATTTCCAGTATCTTACCACAATCGCCATCGGCGGAGCCAACTATTTCTTCGGCAGCAATCACCTCGACAAGGTTACAGGTTCCTATCCTGACAAGCTTGCCAACACCGACATAACCTGGGAGAAATCCGAACAGTTCGACGTCGGCTTCGACTCGCGCTTCCTGCATGGCCGTTTAGGTGTAATCTTCGACTACTATATCAAGACTACAAAGGACTGGCTCGTTGTAGCCCCTATCCTCGCTTCCTACGGTACCGGCGCTCCTTACATCAACGGTGGCGACGTACGTAATAGCGGTGTTGAACTCGCCCTTACATGGAACGATCATGTAGGTGATTTCACCTACGGCGCATCTGTAAACCTGGGCTATAACAAGAACGAGGTTACACGTCTTGCCAACGACGAAGGCATTATCAACGGTTCCACCGAGATTCTGTCCAGCCGTACCGACTATATCTCGCGCGTAGAGGTAGGCCACCCCATAGGCTTCTTCTATGGCTACAAAACCGACGGCGTATTCCAGAACGAGGCGGAAATCAACGCATACCGTAATGCCGACGGAGGTCTTATCTGTCCGGGCGCAGTGCCAGGCGACCTGCGGTTTGTAGATACAAACGGCGACGGAAGCATCACCGATGCCGACCGTGTGGAAATAGGCAATCCCCATCCTGATGTGAACCTCGGTATCAATCTTAACTTCGGGTATAAGGGATTCGATCTCGCTATCTCCGGAGTAGGTGCTTTCGGTCAGCAGATTGCAAAATCGTACCGAGACTTCTCCGATAAGGGCAAAGACTCCTATACAATGGACGTTATCAAGAATCGCTGGCATGGCGAAGGTTCGTCGGACCGCTATCCGCGTCTGTCGCTCGCTCCGTCCGAGAACAACTGGAACCGCATATCCGATATCTATGTTGAGAACGGCGATTATTTCCGCATTTCCAACATCACTCTTGGTTATGATTTCAAAAATATCTGGAAAAACTGTCCGTTCCAGCGTCTGCGTGCATATGCTACAGTACAGAACCTCTGCACATTCACCAAGTACTCCGGTACCGACCCCGAAGTAGGCTTCGGCGGCGACAGCTGGGCTACAGGTGTCGATACAGGCCGCTATCCTGTAAGCCGAACTTTCCTTCTTGGCGCAAATATCTCTTTCTAATATCTTCAACACAGTTCCCTCACATGAAAAAAATATATAAATTATTTCTGCCGGTTCTCGCCCTTGCGGCGTGCGGATGCTCCGACAGCTTTCTCGATGCCGACAATCTTACCGGCAAAGACAATACAAACTTTCCTCTGAGCTATGCCGAGGCTCAGGAAGTGCTCACTTCGTGCTACGAACCACTGATGGGTCAGTGGGACGAACCGGCAGGAAACACCGACTTTGTGGCTACCGTGATGTCGGACGACTGTTTCCCCGGCGGCGGCAGCGACGACCGTATTTTCCATGCGATAGGTTCGTATAAGCGTATCGACGTTAACATGTACGCAACGTTCTGGCGTCGCCGCTACGAAGGCATCTACCGCTGCAACTTCCTTTTCTCTGTGGCCGATCAGATCGAGATGTCCGATGAACAGCGCAATCAGTTCCTTGGCGAGTGTCATTTCCTCCGCGGCATGTACTATTTCGACCTTGCCCGTGCTTTCGAGAACGTCCCCGTTGTCCTGTCGCCTGAACCGGCAAACAATCCTCAGGCAACGCCCGACGAGCTGTATGCGCAGATCGGCGCCGATTTCAAGATGGCCTGCGACCTGCTTCCCGCCCGCAAGTTCGATGTGGCATGGAATGCGACCAACCTGGGCCGTGCTACCCGCTGGGCTGCCGAAGGTATGCTTGCACGCGCATGGCTGTTCTACACCGGGTTCTATAATAAGGAAAGTATGCCGCTTGCGTCTGCCGACGGTGCGGCCGGCGCTATTACCAAGGCCGACGTTATCGCATACGTGGACGACTGCATCGCCAACTCAGGACACGATCTCGTGAGCGATTTTCGTAACCTCTGGGCCTACTCATATGCCGAAGGTTACGCATATCGCGACGAAAACAACCTTCAGTGGGTTACCGACGACGGTTCCAATCCCGAGGCTGTGTTCGTATGCCATCACGGCGTATGGAATAATCCCGACTGGGGTAACTACGGCCACAACCTGGCAGTACTTGACTACGGTCTGCGCTATCAGGACGAAGGCGCCGGCTACGGCGACGACGGCGTATGGCCTTTCGGCGCAGGCTGGGGTGCGGGCACTGTAACGGAAAGTATCTATAATTCGTTTGCTTCCAATGATATCCGTCGCCAGGGTTCCATTATCAATGTCGACGACCCCTCGGAAGGCCTCACATACACCGACAACGCCTCCGGTCAGTGCTACGACACACATCTCTTTATCAAGAAATACACGCCCATTAACGTACACAGCGACAACGAGGCCCTTACCGGCGGTACCGGCTACTGCGCTATGGCTCTCGTACTCTATCCCGGATATACAGAGACCGATTTCCAGGTAAACAATCTTGTAGACTATATGATGCTTCGCTTCGCCGACATCCTTCTGATGGGTGCCGAACTCGGAGGTCCGAACGCACAACAGTACATGGACCGCGTGCGTGCACGTGTAGGCCTGAGCCCCGTACCCGCCACTCTCGACAACATCAAGAAAGAACGTCGCTGGGAGCTTGCATTCGAAGGTATCCGCTACTATGACGTGCTACGCTGGCACGACGAGGCCCAGCTGACGGCAAATCGCTCTAACTGTCGGGTGCTCAATGCCGGTGTAGAAACTGTTATTTCCATTCCTTTCCGTACCGAAACACGCGGTTTCCTGCCGATACCGCAGCAGGAAATCGAGAAATCCGGCAATATCCTGAAGCAGAACGCCGGATGGACCGATGCTTCGTGCGCTTATTAACAACCTTGTAATAACTCAGATATCATGAACAAGATTCTATTATATTCGGCTGCAGTACTGTCTCTTACTTTTACATCGTGCCTGCAGGCACATGTAACCGAGGACCCTATGGGCGAAGTACTATCACCCGAGCAGCTCGACATTGCCGTAACAACAGATAAACCGGGCTCCAATAAGATTATAATGGCATGCAACACCCCAGGTGTGATACCGTACTGGACCACTCCTATAGGAAAGTCTACCCGCGCCTGCGATACTATCATAGCTCCTTTTACAGGAGAGTTTACCGTTGAGTTCTCGGCCCTCTGTGGCGGCGGTGTATCGCAGACAATCAAGAAAACAGTAACGGTAGAACGTTTCGATTATGAAATAGATCCGTGGTATGTGCTTTTGGCTGGAGAGAACGGTTCCAAGAAGTGGGTGTGGGATCCTAATCCGGGCCGTGGAGGCAGTGGCTGTTATGGTGCCGGAGGTTACGGATGGTCGCCCGACGTACCCAACTGGGGTGGCGTCAACATTGGCGACGACGGTATATATGCCGATGAATATATGGTGTTCGATCTCAACGGAGGTGCGAATATTACGCTTCATCGCCACGATGGTACCGAGGAAAAGGGTACTTTCGCTTTCAACAAGAGTGTATCGTCCGACCGTGCCGCGCTTGCGCCTTGTTTCCGCAATGGCGAACCTACGGGACAGGGTTGGCTCGGAACCATCACTATTTCGGGTACAACTGTGCCTAACGGCAATCTTGAATGGGGTGCCGGTCCGGCACGTCGTGATTTTGAAATCGCTGTCCTCTCGGCTGACGAGATGGTGCTGATTCAGTATATCGATACTCCCATCCTGTGCGATCCCGACTGGGCGGCTGGCTCCACACACTGGTGCTTTGTCCGCGAAGGCGTAGAATAATATCCTTATAGACAACAGACGTGAGGCCGCCTGCGCAGCCTCACGTTTGTTGTTTATAGCTTTATTGGCTAAATTTGCACCGTTTTTCTGGAATGCTTATGGGAAAGTTTAATCTGAAAGGACATGCCTCCATGCTCGGGGCAAATGTTATGTGGGGTCTGATGTCGCCGGCCTCCAAGTGGGTTATGGCGGCCGGAGTGGTAAGCCCGTTGGTGCTGACGAACCTGCGTGTGGGAGGCGCCATGATTCTTTTCTGGATAGCGTCGCTGTTCGGCAAGCAGGAGCATGTGAGCAGCAACGACATGATTTCGCTGTTTTTCGCTTCGCTGTTCGCTATTGTGCTGAATCAGGGAAGTTTTATTTTTGGTGTGAGTCTTACGTCGCCCGCGGATGCCTCTATAATCACCACTAGCATGCCGCTGTGGGCGATGATACTTGCCGCTTATATTCTCAAAGAACCGATAACGGGCAAGAAAGTGCTTGGTATAGCGTGCGGCGCCGGTGGCGCGTTATTGCTTATCGTTGGCAGCCAATCAGGCCACGCTACGGTATCCGCCGGCAGTAACACGGCGGTTGCAGGAGATCTGTTGGTCCTCTTCGCTCAGCTGTGCTATGCCTTTTACTTGGTGTATTACAAAGATTTTGTAAATAAGTATTCCTTGGTTACAATAATGAAGTGGCTGTTTACATATTCGTTTATCTGCATTCTTCCATTCTCGTATAACACTCTTTCGGATGTCCGTTGGCACGACCTGTCAGTTCCGATGATTGGCGGCATTGCATATATAGTTGTGTGTGCCACATTCCTGAGCTATATGCTCATCGTTGTAGGCCAGAAAGCGCTTCGCCCCACTGTTGCGGGCATGTATAATTATATTCAGCCAATAGTGGCATGTATAGTCGCCGTCTATCTGGGCATGGACACTTTTAATCTTATCAAAGGTTTTGCCGTGATGCTGATTTTTGGAGGCGTATATCTGGTAACTGTAAGCAAAAGCCGCCAGGACCTACGAAAGCACCAGAAAGAATAATAGTAAATGGTGTGTAGCCGTTGTAGTGGCCGGAGGCCATATACCCCCGACGCATGCGTCGGGGGTGCCCAAAAACTTGATATACAGCCACGTAGCGGTCTGAGTTGTTCCACGGACGGCAAGCGTCCGCGGTTATGTAGATTTATGGCCGGAGGCCATTCGTGGAGTTCCGCAATACTCTCTGTCGTTTAAGAGAATATCAATCTTTTACGGGGAAGTTGAGTAGGAGAGGTCTGGCGGCTTCGAATTCCTTGTTTACGTTGTGGTCGAGGGTAAGGCCCCAGAAGGAATTATTTTTCTCCACCAGGGCGTTGGTGCCTACAATCCACGACTGGATCCAGCCTGTGAGGGTGCACCATGCGCCCCATCCCTGATCGGCATTGGATGCAAAATAATCCCAGCGGCTGAAATCGAAAGCTCGCATCCACGCACCGTCGAGGTCCGGCTGGTTTTCGCTGTTTGCCTGGATGCGGACAAGGAAGTCAGACAATTTGTCAACGGCTTTTTTGTACTCGGGATTACCGGTGGCGTGCGCGGCCTCGTTTAGCGAGAAGAAGGCAAAGTTGGAGGTATACAGCATATCGGCAACGGGGTCGCCGTTCACAGATATCAGCGGAGCTTCGCTGACGCCGTATTCTTTGTTGCTTTTTGCTTTTCCGAACATGCCGAGGCCTTCTCCGCCGAGTTCCTCGCGGATGGCGCCGCTTTCGTCCTGGTTTTGCAGCAGACGGTTTACTACTGTGTCGAGCCATTCACGGTGTTCAGTGGTATCGTCCACGCGTACAAGCCATGCCAACGGCAGAATCATGCGTGCGCGTTCCTGCTGTATGCCGTTTGTCCAGTGCCAGTTGTCGGGATATGCCTCCATAGTGAGACGTATGGCTGTCTCGGCTTTGTCAAGCAGGGGCTTATAGCCCGTCTTGTCGTATAGCCACAAGTAGCATGCCCACATCCATGAGTCGAAGTGGGGATGCGGGAAAATGAAATCGCGTTCGGCGTAGTATTCGCGGCCATTCTGAAGCAGGTCCTGTTCTTCGATACGGTCGGGCAGGAAACCCTGGCGGCTGGATAGACGGAAGTTGGCGAGAATGCAGTCTACAATACGCTGGTTCCACCGGTTTTCGTTCAGGATGGACGATGCGCCGATTGCACCGAGGAGTAGGCGGGCGTTATCGTCGTTGTAGAAAACGGAGTCGCTGGTAACGGCCCAGCTTATAAGCCCGTAGGCATCATTACCGGGTGTACGTCGGTTTCCGTCAATGAAATCGCGGCTGAAGAATACGTAATCGAGCAGGTTTTCGGAATGCTTTTTGTACTTGTTGTCGCCTAATAGGTCGCCTGCCGTAGCAAGGAGGAAAGCAACTTCACCTTGGACATCAGCGCGGAGCCAGTAGCGGTAATTCGTTGTGCCGTCGAATTTTATCTGCGAACCGTGCCCTTCGAGAACACCGTGGCAGCCGTCGCCGGTTAGTCGTCCTTGTGTGGGAGCTTTGCCATAGGGCGAAAGGCCGGTGCCCTGATATTCGTACAGTGAGTCCATCCATACAGGGTGAACCATCAGTTTGCCTTTGTAGAGCCAGTCGGCGCCTTTACGCACGGCGTTGCGTCGTGCATCGGCGGGAAGAATGTCGTTGCGGCCGAAAGATGGATGCGGGTCCATAGGCCATTCACTGAAAGCCAGGTTTTTGTCGTGGGTGAGCCATTGCAGTATGTGTGTCCATACAGCCTGCCACGCTGCTGCCGGTTCGCCGCGGGCGGTGATGAAGTTGCTTAGACAAGTGAAGGACAGCATATCGTTTCCGTTGCGCCATAGGAGCGGATAAACGTTGGTGTCGGTGAGGCCGTATTCAGCTTTGTCGAAACCGGCCACGCGGGCAAAAGATATCAGCGGATTCTTCACCTTGGCAGGATATACGTGGCAGTCGTTGATGTTCAGGATATCCATCGCCTGCAGCTGGGGGCGGAAGAATCCGGAGGTCATTACGCCGCGGTCGAGCAGGGTAGTATAAACTGAGTCTGCGATTTCGATGCCCGGAAACGCTGCTACGTATTCGGCGAACATGCGCAGATTTTTTTCTTTGTAGATTTTTGATAGCAGCGACACATCTATTTTAACAGGTTCCTTCGGGTAGGCAGGTGCGGTGAACAGCACCGACCCGCCTTTGGGTGCGGCTTCGACAGCCTCGGCGGGTGTGTCGAATAGTTTTACATCGATATTATGTGTTTTAAGAAGTTTGTAAAGATCGTTGTCTTCTACGCCCGACATATATAAAGTGCTGCGGGCCTGTGTAACCATTATTCCTACAGCGGCCAGAAGCAGCAGTGCGAGCAAGCTGCGTCTGTAATTATAGATTTGCATTGAGTTTGTATAGTGTGTGGTATGTAAGGTTATAGGTATAGGTGGTTTTTGCTCATGTTGTTTTATCCTTGCAGCCGCTGCAGGAAGCTGCTGCGGTAGCTTTCGGAAATCGGTATTGCCTGGCCCCGTATGTTAACGCAGTTTTTCTCCACCACTCTAACTTTATCTATATTCACTATAAAAGAGCGGTGGATACGCATAAAAGTGTCGGGCAATTCCTCTTCCAGCCTTTTTATACTCATCAGCGAAAGTACGGGTTCTTTTTCGTCGGCCATAACAATCTTTACGTAATCTTTCAACCCCTCGATATACATAATCTTGGATATTTCGAGGCGCAGCAGCCTGTATTCGCTCTTGACGAGGAGATGCGTTTTCTTTTGCGCGGGTTGTGGCTGTACCGTTCTGGTGTCGGGCAACAGCCTGTCGCGGGCGCGCATTGCGGCCTCGATGAATTCGTCGTAACTCACAGGTTTAAGAAGATAGTCTAGGGCATTTACGCGAAAACCTTCCACTGCATGGTCGGAATATGCTGTCGTAAATACAACTAAAGTATCTTTGGGCAGTATGCGCGCAAGCTGTACGCCGTCGAGGCGGGGCATGCGTATGTCTAAGAACACCAGCTGTATATCGCCGCGCCCGACGCGGTCGAGAGCCTCTTCGGCGGAGTGTGCCTCTCCGGCAAGCGATAGAAACGGCGTATTGTTCACGTACGAGCTTATCAGAGCGGCCGCCAATGGTTCGTCGTCAACTACAAGGCATCTTATCTTCTGGCTGTCGTCGTTGTCGTTCATAGTGGAATGTTGAGCGTTGCTGTGAAGGTGTTGTTGGTGATATTTGTGATTAACGAGGCGCGTGGACCGTATATCAGTTTTATGCGACGGCTCAGATTCGCCAGTCCGATTCCGGAGTTACGCTTGCGCGATTCGGAGTCGTCGTTTTCCGGTGCCGGAGTGAAGCCGTTTACGGTCATACAGGTAAGTTCTTTTTCTCCGGCATCTATCATTATGCTTATCGGAGTATTGTCGGTGGCAGTTATACCGTATTTGAAAGCATTTTCTATCAGCGGGATAAACAGTAGGGCCGGAACCTGTGTGTTGGTGTGGCGCCCGGCGTTTATGCTCACGTTTATTTCACGGTTGGCGATACGCTCGCGCATCAGCGATACATAATTTTCTATGAAATCGCATTCCTTTATCAGCGGAACCTGTCCGGTGTCCTCGTACAGCATGTAGCGTAGCAGGCTCGACAACCGGTGGACCGCGTTCTGTGCCTTCTTGCTATCTATTGCGATAAGGGCGTATATTGTGTTGAGGGTATTGAAAAGGAAATGCGGGTTCAGCTGGCTTTTGAGGTTGTCCAGCTCGGTAGCGCGCTGTTCGCTGAGGAGCTCGCGCCGCTGTTCCTGCAGATCCTTCCATTTGGCCGACAGACGCAGCGCCAGTGCAAGAGTGATTGTGAGAATCATCATTACTGAATCGCGCAGAATAAAGCCCGAAAGGTGGATGACGGACTGCCAGAACGTTGGCGGCGGCAGATGCGGACGCCGGTGGCCGCGTGGACCGTAATAATGGAACGATATCAGATAGCATATTCCTATGCCGACAGCCAGAACTATCAGATTAAGCAGTATAAAGCGTAGCACACGCCGTTTGCTCATGTCTTTGGCAAGCGTGTGGTCTATTATCACGAAATAGTTTATATAGAACGCGGCAATATATATGGCAGTCTTTACGTAGAAAGCCATATTGAGATTGAACGCGTGCCGGCGGGGCATCGTGATTGCCATCACCACTTCCGGAAGAATGAAAATGATGATAATTAGCAAAGCGTGGGACAAAAAGCCCATGAATTTGCGCTTGCTTGTCTGTAAATCGAGAGCTGCCATAGCAATGATGTGCAAATATACGCTTTTCGGCGGTGAATAACAAAGCAAAAATCGACAAACACCCCCATTCCGCCGACAAACAGCCTTGCGGGGCTGTGGAATGGCGATTTACAGGCGGTTCAGTTCTTCTTCTGCCGCAGCCGCGCCTTTATATCCGCTCTTGCGGGGCTGGAAGCTGTAGATTATTCCGAGCGATACTCCCCGGCGGTCATAGCTTTGTCGCTTATCAACAAATACTCCGTATGTGTCCATGCTCCAGTCGTTATTGGCAGTATTGAAAATGTCGGTTGCCGTCAGTTTCACTGTCAACGATTTGTTCAGGAATGTCTTGCCAACCGAAGCATTCAGAGTAAACAAGGTTGTGCCAAAGCGGTTTGTGTGCATATCGCCTTGCGATTGACCGTTTATGTCTGCGGTAACAGACCATCCTTGCGGCAATGAAAAAGTATTTTCAAAATAGTATGAAAAGATCGGTTTGTCATATCGAGTATTGTCGAGAGCGAGCCATTGGCGGTACATCCCGATAGTTACGCTTGGAATCCAGCGCCGGATTGGCTTGCTCCATACAAGATATAGATTTAAAGCAGACACATCGATGTTTACTGGATGCAGCAGCAGTTGCAGATTGCGGGCCGGATATTGTTGTTTTACAAAGGCGTATGTGTCGATGCTGCGTGTTAAATCGGCCTGAAGCATAAAATCGTTCCACATACCGAACAGCTGTACGTTGTGCATCCGTTCATCACGCAATGCCGGGTTGCCTCCTTCAATCTCGTGCAAGCCCGTATAGGTCAGAGCTCCGGTAAGCTGAGAGTATGGAGGTTTTACGGTTGCCATTTTGTAGCTTAGACTCATCTGAGCATTGTCGCTGAAAGTATATCCAACCGAAACATCCGGCGTGAGGAGATGATGCCTCCTGCTTACATTTTCATCGCGTTTGCCGTCAACCTTAAAATCGTAATCTACATATTCGTATCTCGCGCCTGCTGTCATAGAAAGCTTGCCGAACATACGCGACCACGATGCAAACGCCGCCGCTGACGTCTGTCGTGCATCTGTAAGAGAGGAAGGTATATATTCGTTCACCTGCGCGTTCAACATTTTATAGTCGAGCGTTGTATGCGTATAACTGTTCTGGGTTCCCACTGTCAGATCTCCGCTCCACAGAGGCATGTTTAGATATAGCTTTCCGGCACATACGGTTGATTTACGTGTGTCTGTTGAGCGTACATCCGCATTATCGGAGTGCGGATAGGATGTCGCATTGCTGTTGCATGTATGCGACCGGCGGAAATCTCCGTCGAAATGCAGCAGAAAGCGGTCGGCAAAGGTATTTTCGTAGTACAGCGATGCAAGATGGCAGTGTGCGCGGATCTTTTTTGTTATATCTCTTTGTAGAGGTGTTTCATTGTCAAGCCATTCCGAACCGTTGTTGGTAAAATGGCCACGCTCGGGGTTGTAGCGGTAATAGGCACCGAAAGACTGCGAGCCTTTGGCATAGTTGAATCCGGCTTTCACAGTACCTGTAGTCGCTGGAGACGAGTTGTTCTGACTGCTTCCGACTATAGTTTCCTTGCCGTTGTACATAAGGGCGTTTGTAGTTGTGCCTTTGATAATAGAGCTGTTGCGGTTGACAGACCCGTTGGCGAACACTTCCCAGCCTCCGGTACGGTAACTCGCTGCGAAAAAATCCATTACCGACCATTTGCGGCGCCGCTGTAGCTGAAACTGTTCTGTCAGCGACAGCCCGTGGATGAAATTCCGGCGGGTAGTGATTTTCAGCACTGCGCCTGTTGTGCTGGCATATGCGGCACCGGGAGCCATGAGCAATTCCACCTTTTTCATATTGGAGGAAAGAAGCTGTTGCAGTTCATTATTGTCGCGCATGGGACGCCCGTCAATATATATTTCAATGTTGTTTTTTCCGATTACGCCGACAGTATTGTCCTCTATTTTTATCATCGGCAAGCGGGCAAGGACGTCAAGAGCATTGCCAAGATCTGCCAGACTACTGCCCGGAATGGTTGATACGAGTGTGGTTCCGACAAGTTTTGTGGCCGGTTGTTTTGCCGTTACAACTACCTCCTTTAGCTGCTGTGTGATGCTGTCGGAACCCTCCGGATTCTGTGCGTTGCCGGTGCTCGCCGCAAGAACTGCGGATAGAATTGTAATGAAAATTTTAGTGTTCATGTGAGTGATTTTTTTGATGCAAAAATACTCACAGACACTCGTCCAAGCCAAATAAAAAGTCTGACAGCTCGATTTAGAAGTGGTTGTAAATCAATAGTCTATAGAGGATGTTGCTGCTAAGGTCTGACCAACCGTCAGAAAAGGTCTATAATCCGGACAGAAGATGGTTTTCCGGCGTTTTTCAGCCGTGCTTTCAATCGCGATTTACGTTTATAGATTACATCGACAGTCTCGTCAAGGAGCAGACTGATTGTGCGTGTCGAAAGACCGCAGGCAAGATACACAAGCAGCCGGTAGTCGTCGGGTTTTATCTCCGGAAAATCTTCTCTGACGGTCGCGAGGATATTGTCGCGGCAGTCGTTTACGGCTTTCTCCATGTCGGCGAATGAATCCGTGCGGACGCATTCTATTTCGCTTTTTACTTTCTCTACTATCGCCTTCTTTTCCGTTTTTGTACCTTGTGTCTCATAATACGTCTGGCACAGGGCGTCTATCAGAGCAAAGCGCGTATCAAGCAAGCCATGCAGGGTCGTTTCCAGACGGCAGACGTTGTCGCGCCCGTCTTCAACCTGATTTTTAAGACTGGAGGCCTCGGCCATGAGCGCGTTGTTCTGAATGTTCTGTAACCTGATACGCTGGCGCATCCATACAATCAGGCCGGCTGCGAGCAGCAGAAAGGCCATGCCTGCAAGCATATACCGTTCGCGTGCAGCCCTTTCTTTATAGAGCATAAACTCTTTTTCTTTTTGCAGATACAGGGCTGTCGCAAGCGCGTCGGAATTGCCTTCGTTCCTGATCAGCGTTTTCAACCGCGACGCTTTGTTATATTCGTCTGTCCGGTTATGCCGTCCGTAATAATCGACTGCGATATTTACTATAGTGTCTGTAGGGGCAGAGAGCCGGTTTGCCACCAATGCTTCGGAATAGAGCAGTGCCCACCGGGCCATTACGGCTGAATCCTCGAATTCCGATACATCAAATCCGTTTAGCTTTCCGAGAGCCGCTTCGGGGTCGGACAGCATAAGTCGTTCAGCTTCGTCGAACTCTTTCACCGACACAGAACTTGTGTATGCGCATCCCGATACTACAAGCAGAATGACTATGTAAAACAGTGATTTCATCGGATTTCAATACTACATGATTTTGGTTGCAATTCTGTCATATCGGTGGCAAAGATAGCCAATCGGCAATATATAATCAAATTTTCCGCATGGATTTGACCGGGTCTTTGACAGAATTAAATTATGGGACTGGCGAATCTTATTGACACTCAAGCTTGGAGGTGTCAAAATTTTTTATTATCTTTGTGCTACCATTT
>CABPYL010000002.1 GCA_902461565.1 uncultured Porphyromonadaceae bacterium | reverse complement strand
AAATGGTAGCACAAAGATAATAAAAAATTTTGACACCTCCAAGCTTGAGTGTCAAAAAGATTCGCCAGTCCCATAATTTAATTCTGTCAAAGACCCGTTCATTTTCGAGGCTTTTATTTGTTAATTATTTGAATAATTACTACTTTTGCAATGCTAAAGCAGGAGTAACCTTAACTCCTCAGGCAAGCGACCTTGAATCATAGACATTCATATATTATTGAAATCACAAACATATCAATTGATATTCAAATATTTATGGCAGAAAAAAGTGAAAGATTGTTTGACCAGTTTCCCGAGGTGAGCTATGCAGAATGGCGAGCCAAAGTCGAAACCGACCTCAAAGGTGCGGACTTCGACAAAAAACTGGTCTGGCGCACAAACGAAGGCTTTAATGTACAGCCCGTTTACCGCGCTGAAGACATCGCCGGTCTGAAAACGACCGACTCCCTTCCCGGTCAATACCCCTACGTCCGCGGTACCCGCACCGACAATGACTGGCTTACCCGTCAGAATATTGTTGCTGATACCCCCGAAGAGGCAAACGCTATAGCACTTGACGTTCTTAACAAAGGCGTCAACTCGCTTGGCTTCAAGGTATCCGATCCTTCGGATCTTAAAGTGCTTCTCAAGGACATTGTTCTGGACTGCGTGGAAATCAACCTCAGCTGCTGTCCAGGCAAAGCCGTTGCTGTGGCCGAAGAGCTTGTAAAGCTCGTAAAAGCTGCGGGATGCGAGGAAACTTTCAAAGGCTCGGTAGCTTACAATCCCCTGCGCCGCAACTTCAAACACGGTGTGGAAGGTGTAGACACAGCAGCTGTCGCCGCCGAAGCTTGCAAACTCCTTGATGTTCTTGCCGATGTGCGTGGTGTTCGCTGCCTGAGCGTTGAATCCGCTATCCTGGCAAACGCCGGTGCATATATCTATCAGGAATTGGGCTACGCACTCTCCTGGGGCGCAGCATGGCTCACCCTCCTTACCGAAGCCGGCCGCGACATCAACGAAGTCGCCAACCGCATAAAATTCGACATGTGTGTTTCCTCCAATTTCTTTATGGAAATTGCCAAGTTCCGCGCTGCCCGTATGTTATGGGCCCAGATTGTGGAACAGTATAAACCCACATGCTCCTGCGCAGCCAAAATGATGGTATGCGCTACAACATCTACTTTCAACCAGACTATCTACGATGCTCATGTAAATCTGCTCCGCAGCCAGACAGAAACTTTCTCGGCTTGCGTTGCCGGTGTTGATTCCATCGTTGTAACTCCGTTCGACGCCGCTTACAAGAAACCTGACGCCTTCAGCGAGCGTATAGCACGCAACCAGCAGTTCCTTCTCAAGGAAGAAAGCCACATGGACAAGGTTGTTGACCCCGCAGGCGGCAGCTACTATGTCGAGACCCTCACCGTTGCAATCGCCAAGGAAGGCTGGAAACTGTTCCTCGCCACCGAAGAAGAAGGCGGTTTCTTTGCAAATGTGGGCGACGGCAAAGTACAGGCAGCTGTCAATGCAAGCTGCGAGAAGCGCCACACCGACGTTGCGCGTCGCAAAGAGATTCTGCTCGGCACCAACCAGTACCCCAACATCAACGAAAAGGCTGCTGACAAAATCGAGAATACCGGATGCTGCAAATGTGGCTGCAGTACGGAAAAAGGCCCTCACGCACTGCTGATGAAGCGTGCCGCTACCGATTTTGAGGCACTCCGCCTTGAAACTGAAGCTGCCGCAAAACGCCCCAAGGTGTTCATGCTCACAATCGGTAATCTGGCCATGCGTCTTGCCCGCGCACAGTTCTCCACCAACTTCTTCGGTTGTGCCGGCTATGAGATTATCGACAACCTCGGCTTCAATACCGTTGAGGAAGGTGTCGATGCCGCTCTTGCGAAAGAAGCCGACGTTATCGTACTGTGTTCGTCTGACGACGAATACGCCGAACTCGCACCCGCTGCGTTCAAGTATCTGAACGGCCGCGCCGAATTCGTTGTCGCCGGTAACCCCGCCTGCACCGAAGAACTCAAAGCCGCCGGCATCAACGACTTCGTTCATGTACGCTGCAACGTTCTGGAAACACTGCGCGATTTCAACAACCGTCTTTTAAACAAATAATCCACAGCCCACACTATGAAACCCGATTTTAAAAACATCGACATAACCGCAGGGCTCTGTGGCGAAGCACCGGTAACCGAAACTACCGAAAACTGGACAACCCCCGAGCTCATCCCCGTAAAACCGGTATATACCAAGGCCGACCTCGAAGGTCTTGAACACCTAAACTTCATGTCGGGTCTGCCCCCGTTCCTGCGTGGCCCATACAGCGCAATGTATCCTCTGCGTCCCTGGACCATCCGTCAGTATGCAGGCTTCTCTACAGCAGCAGAGTCCAACGCTTTCTACCGCCGCAACCTTGCCTCCGGTCAGAAAGGTCTTTCCGTAGCATTCGACCTTGCCACACACCGTGGCTATGACGCGGATCATCCCCGTGTAGTGGGCGACGTCGGCAAAGCTGGCGTTTCCATCTGCTCGTTAGACGACATGAAAGTTCTTTTCGACGGTATTCCTCTGAACAAGATGTCCGTTTCCATGACCATGAACGGAGCCGTTCTTCCCGTACTTGCTTTCTACATCAATGCAGGCCTGGAACAGGGTGCAAAGCTTGACGAAATGGCCGGTACCATCCAGAACGATATCCTTAAGGAATTCATGGTGCGCAACACCTATATTTATCCGCCGGAGTTCTCGATGCGTATTATCGCCGACATCTTCGAGTACACCTCGCAGAATATGCCAAAGTTCAACTCGATTTCTATCTCCGGCTACCACATGCAGGAAGCCGGCGCAACCTGCGACATCGAATTGGCTTACACTCTTGCCGACGGTCTTGAATATCTTCGTGCAGGTGTTAACGCAGGCATGGATATCGACGCTTTCGCACCCCGTCTGTCGTTCTTCTGGGCAATCGGCATGAACTACTTCATGGAAGTTGCCAAAATGCGCGCGGCACGTATGCTGTGGGCAAAGATTGTAAAGCAGTTCAACCCCAAGAACCCCAAATCGCTTGCGCTTCGCACACACTCGCAGACGTCGGGCTGGTCGCTCACCGAACAGGATCCGTTCAACAATGTAGGTCGTACCTGTATCGAAGCTATGGGCGCCGCTCTCGGCCATACCCAAAGCCTCCATACCAACGCACTCGACGAAGCCATCGCGCTTCCTACCGATTTCTCGGCACGTATTGCCCGTAACACCCAGATTTATATCCAGGAGGAAACACAGGTTACACGCGCCATCGACCCGTGGGGCGGCAGCTACTATGTAGAAGCCCTTACCAACGAAATCGCACACCGCGCATGGGAGCACATCCAGGAAATCGAGAAACTCGGCGGTATGGCAAAGGCTATCGAAACAGGTCTGCCTAAGCTGCGCATCGAGGAAGCATCGGCACGCACGCAGGCACGTATCGACTCGGGCCGTCAGACAATCGTAGGTATCAACAAATACCGTCTTGACCACGAAGATCCCATCGATATTCTCGAGATCGACAATACCGAGGTTCGCCGCGAGCAGATTGAACGCCTTAACGACGTCAAAGCTCACCGCGATGAAGCCAAGGTCAAGGAAGCTCTCGAAGCCATCACCGAATGCGTACGTACGAAAGAAGGCAACCTGCTCGACCTTGCTGTAAAGGCCGCCGGCCTCCGTGCAACCTTGGGTGAGATTTCCGATGCCTGCGAAGCTGTCGTAGGCCGTTATAAAGCTGTAATCAGAACTATATCCGGCGTGTACTCCAACGAAACAAAGAACGATGCGGATTTCATCCGCGCACAGAAGATGTGCGAAGAATTTGCAAAACGCGAGGGTCGTCAGCCCCGTATCATGATTGCAAAAATGGGCCAGGACGGCCATGACCGTGGTGCAAAGGTTGTTGCCACCGGTTACGCCGACTGCGGTTTCGACGTTGATATGGGTCCGCTCTTCCAGACACCAGCGGAAGCTGCCCGTCAGGCCGTTGAAAACGACGTACACATCCTTGGCGTATCTTCGCTCGCCGCAGGCCACAAGACCTTGATTCCTCAGGTTATCGAAGAACTCAAGAAACTCGGGCGCGACGACATTATGGTAACTGCCGGCGGTGTGATTCCCGCACAGGACTATGACTTCCTTTACAAAGCCGGAGTGGCCGCTATCTTCGGCCCCGGCACACGTATTCCCGCATCTGCAATCAAGATGCTGGAAATTCTTGAAGGACAGTCTGAAGAATAAAAAGAACATTCCCCCGGTTCTCCCGGTTCATTTATCCGGGAGAACCATAAATCCCCGAAGGCGATACATGTCGTGAGACAAGTATCGTCTTTTTTAATTTTTAGCTGCCTATATTTGCTCAGGCTGCGGAATGTTGACGAAAATGCGTAACTTTGCACTTACAAACACACAGAAAGATATGGCAAGAAAAAAGAAACAACTCCCGTTGCTGGAGAATGTTGAGATAACCGATGTTGCCGCCGAAGGCAACGCCATAACGCGCGTAAACGATATGGTAGTGTTCGCGCCTTTTGGTGCGCCCGGCGACATTGTTGACATACAATTACAGAAAAAAAAGAAAAGTTACGCTATAGGCCGTATCGAGCGCATTGTTCAACCCGGTAAGGTTAGGGTGGAACCTCGATGCGAGCACTTCTCCGTATGTGGCGGCTGCAGCTGGCAGCACCTGCCATACGAATATCAGCTTAAATGCAAACGCCAGCAAGTTGTAGACGCGCTGGAGCGTATTGCAAAAGTAGATCTCCCTGAGATTCCGGCATGCGTAGGCAGCGACCAGATATGGGAATACAGGAATAAACTGGAATACACCTTTTCCAACCGCTGTTGGCTTACATTCGAACAGTTACAGAGCGGGCAGGATTTTCCCGACCGGGATGCTGCCGGTTTTCACATTTCAGGCGCTTTCGACAAGGTTCTGGACATCAATCGCTGCCATCTGCAGCCGGAATGGTGCAATGATATCCGTCTGTTTGTAAAGAAATACTGCAAAGAACGAAATCTTCCTTTCTATGATCTGCGCGCCCAGGAAGGATTTATCCGTACACTCCTTATCCGTACGACAACCACTGGCGAACTTATGGTTATCGTTGTGGTAGGACAGGATCGTCCGCAGGAACTTGACGGCCTGATGAATGCTATAAAGGAAAACTTCAACGTAACATCACTGATGTATGTAGTGAACAAAAAAGTGAATGACACCATTGCCGACCAAGACGTAATCCTGTATTCCGGCAGAGAATATATCGAGGAAGATATGGAAGGTCTCCGTTTCAGGATTGGTCCAAAATCGTTTTTCCAGACAAATTCACGCACTGCATGCAAGTTGTATAATGTTGCCCGCGATATGGCTTCGCTTACAGGCAACGAACTCGTCTACGACCTCTATACAGGCACGGGTACAATCGCAAACTTTGTAAGCCGTAATGCTGCCAAAGTTATAGGAATCGAATACGTACCAGAAGCAATCGAGGACGCGAAAATCAATTCAGCGATAAACGGTATTGACAATACAAAGTTCTTTGCAGGCGATATGAAAGACGTGCTTAACGACGATTTCATTGCTGCGCACGGGCATCCGGACGTTATGATTGTTGACCCACCACGCGCAGGCATGCACACCGATGTTGTGGAAACCATTCTTAGGGCTGAACCGAAGGTGATAGTGTATGTAAGCTGCAATGCCGCCACGCAAGCGCGCGACATTAATCTGCTTGACTGCAAGTACGGTGTCGATGCCGTTCAGCCGGTTGATATGTTCCCACACACACAACACGTAGAGAACGTGGTACGCCTCGTACGCCGCGATAAACCTGCTTCTGTTGTCGATGACAGCCAGGAGGGCACTCAGCCTTTGGAGAGCGAAGAGTTATAATATGCGGGATCGCCGGTAACTTCGTCGCCGATAAACGAGGGTATCGCGAATGCGGTATCTTCGCTTGGCAATTCTATTTCGGCGACAGTAAGCCCCTGACGTGTTCCGTGAAATTCGTCTACCTCCCATTGCAGTCCATCGTCGGCAGGAATATAATAACGTGTTTTGCTAATAATGCACCCCCGGCAATTCTCGAGCATCTGACGCGCATCAGCAGCAGGGATTTCATATTCCCACTCATTGCGGACGCATCCTTGATTACGAGTCTTAACTGTAAGAAATGCCTTTTCTCCTTTCAGGCGCACACGCACAGTGCCGTCAGGATCGGTCGAAATATAACCTTGGGCAATTTCATCATTACCGACGGCGAAAGCCTTATACGAATCGTTTCTAACTAAAAACTTGCGTTCTATTTCCTTTGCCATAGTTCGAAATTTTGCATAAAATTACAATAAATATTTGATGTACGCGGCACCCAAAAGCATTATTTGTCTGCTCCTGTTCCTGCTTGTCCAAACCGGGGGCTCTCTGATGGCCCAGAACACGGCCAAGGGTATTGTGCGCGATTCCGTTTCGTTAGAGGGCCTGCCATTTGCATCGGTGCGCATAAAGGATACAAATACGTCTGCAGTGGCCGACAGCAAAGGTTTCTTTGAAATTCGAGTACCGGTCGGTGCAACTGAAATTATAGCTTCGTGCCAGGGATATGAGCCCAAATCTGTGCCACTGCGCAAATCGTCCATACAATTGTACGATATCAACCTCTCACCGGTTTCACAGGAACTGGCGGAAATAATTGTAAAGAAAAAAAAGTATTCCAAAAAAAATAACCCTGCAGTAGAATTCGCTCGCAGGATAAGAAATAGCGCAGATCGGACCGATCCGAAGAATAACGATTATTACTCTTTTGACAAATATGAGCGTATTTCCATTGGTATCAATGATTTCGACACCACAGCTTCACAAAACAGGATGTTGAAGAAGATGCCTTACCTGTCAGAGCATGTAGATACATCAGAGATAGACGGAAAGCCGGTTCTGAACGTGTCCGTAAAAGAACGCTCATCCTCTTACGCTTACCGTAAATCGCCCCATAGCGAGAAAAACATCATCCACGGCGTAAAAAGCAATGGTCTCGACGAATTCATGGAGCAAGATAATGTGCAAACAATCCTCGATGATCTTCTGCGCGACGTTGAATTATACGCAAACGACATCCCGCTTCTGCGTAATACTTTTGTCAGCCCCTTATCGTCGCTGTCTCCCGATTTCTACCGGTTCTACCTTGTGGACAGCACCGCAATGCTTGACGACAGCGACCAGAAACATATCGTTCTGGCCTTTTATCCGCGCAACAAGGCCTCTTTCGGCTTCAAAGGTCATCTTTATGTGCCGGCAAACGATACAACGATGTTCGTGCGACGGGTAGATATGGAGGTTGACGACGATATCAATCTGAACTATGTAAAAGCACTTAAAATCAGGCAGGATTTCAAAAAGGCTCCGAACGGTTCACGACAGAAACTAAGCGACAATATGTTCGCGGTAATGCAGGTTATTCCAGGCACACCACAACTGTATATCTCCAGGAAAATCAACTTCAACAACCATTCGTTTGAGAAACCGGATTCAGCAAAGGCTATATTCAGTCGTATTGGGAATATTTATATTGAACCGGAGGCTTACTCCCGCGACAGCCTTTTCTGGCAGAATGCACGCCTGACAGATATGCAAAAGGGCGAGAGCAGGGTGGAACTGCTGATGCAACGCCTGCGCCGAAACAAGTTATTCTATTGGGGCGAACAAATTATAAAAGTATTGGAACGCGGATATATCCCCACAGGAAAAGAGAGCCGATTCGACATCGGGCCGGTAAACACTCTGGCAAGTTACAACACTTTAGAAGGATTGCGTCTGCGCCTTGGTGGCTTCACCACAGCAAATTTGAATCCACATCTTTTTGCAAGCGGATACGTCGCATATGGTTTTCGCGACCGCAAATGGAAATATAAAGTAGAAGGTGAATATTCCTTCCCGACAAAAAAATATCATCCGGGGGAGTTTCCGATACATTCCTTTAGAATCGGACACAAATATGATATCGACCGTCTTGGCACACATTATCTATACACCAACGCCGACAATTTTGTGCTGTCGCTTGCACGAATGCCCGATGATCGCTTCACATACCGTCGAGAGACAGAAGGAACGTATACTCTCGAACTTGCCAACAATTTCTCGCTTGTGGCAAAGGTAAGTCATATCCGCGAGGAAGCATCGCCATTCGTACGTTTCGTAAACGGTTTCGGTGCAGAATTCACCCACTATAACGAAACTGTACTCGGTCTTACGCTGCGGTATGCTCCGGGCGAGAAATTCTTTCAGATGCGCAGCATGCGCGTTCCGGTTAACCGCGATGCCCTCGTACTTGAACTGACGCACCAGTGGGCTCCAAAAAATTTAGGTTCCACATTCTGCGTAAACCGGACTGAGCTTTCAGTCTCTAAGGATTTATCACTGTCTATACTCGGGAAACTGCGGACAAGTTTTTCCGGAGGTCATGTATGGGCAGCCGCACCTTTCCCCGAACTGTTTATACCGAATGCCAACCTTTCCTATACGATTCAACCCGGGAGTTTCGCGCTTATGAATCCTATGGAATTCATAAACTCCACGTACGCATCATGGCATATAAGCTGGCATTTGCGCGGAGCATTGTTCAATCTTATTCCGGGCTTCCGAAATCTTCGTCTACGCGAAATTGTCAGCTTCAGCGGTCTATATGGTAAACTGTCAGACAGGAACAATCCGACCTTCAACAAAGATCTGTATGCCTTCCCTGCAGATGCCGCTGTAAGCAAAATGAACAAGCCCTACATGGAAATTTCCGCAGGGCTTGACAATATTTTTACTATTCTCCGGGTAGACTATGTATGGCGACTGAACTACCGCGATGTTCCCTATAAAATAGACCGTAGCGGTATCCGTATCGCCATGCACTTTACTTTTTAAGTAGTTTCTCCTGCAGATATGTGCCGGTGAGACTTTCGGGGCATGTGGCAATTTGTTCAGGAGTGCCTGTTACAACAACGTTACCACCAGCCTCTCCGCCTTCCGGTCCCATATCGATGATATAATCGGCACACTTGATAACGTCGAGATTATGCTCTACTATTACAAGTGTATGTCCGAGTTTTATAAGTCGGTCGAAGGACGACAGGAGTAACTGGATGTCGTGGAAATGAAGCCCTGTTGTAGGCTCGTCGAATATAAAGACTGTAGGAGAAGAGGCACCCATAGCCAGGAAATAGGCAAGCTTTACGCGCTGGTTCTCGCCGCCGGAGAGAGTAGAGGAGGACTGCCCCAGCTTGATATATCCTAATCCGACGTCTTGAAGCGGCTGCAGGCGCGCGACAATCCTTTCGGCAGTGCGTTCTTCTTTATCCTCTCCGAAGAAAGATATGGCTTCGTCTACGGTCATTTCAAGTATATCATAAATATTCTTACCACGATACATCACCTGAAGGACATCGCGCTGAAAACGTTTGCCATGACATTCCTCACATTCGATGGTAACATCGGCCAGAAACTGCATCTCTATGGTTATGCGTCCCTCGCCCTTGCAGGCTTCGCAGCGTCCGCCTTCGGTATTGAATGAGAAATCGGCTGCAGTCAGTCCCATCTGTCGCGCGGCCTGTCTCGAGGCCATAAGCGAACGTATTTCATCGTATGCCTTCAGATATGTAGCGGGGTTTGACCGCGTAGACTTTCCGATAGGATTCTGATCCACGAAAACGATATCTTTTACGCGTTTTAAATCGCCCGTAATATCCCGATGCATGCCGGGAGCATCGCCTTCGTTGTAAATTTTGCGGCATAACCCACGATAGAAAATATCACGCACCAACGTAGATTTTCCTGATCCGCTTACACCTGTAACGACTGTCATGACACCAAGAGGGAATGCCACGTCGATATCTTTAAGATTATGCTCCGTGGCTTTCTCAACCTTTATGAAATCATGAAGAGGCCTGCGGCTTTTTGGCACGGGTATTTCCAGACGTCCCGTAAGATATTTCGCAGTATAACAATCGGCATTTTCAAGTTTTTCGGGTGTGCCGCTGAATACAATACGACCTCCGAGGCGACCGGCATCCGGTCCCACATCGATAACATAATCTGCTGCGCGCATAATCTCTTCGTCATGCTCGACCACAACAACAGTATTCCCAAGATCCCGGAGTTTCTTAAGCACGGATATTAAACGATCGGTATCGCGGGAATGCAGTCCGATGGACGGCTCATCAAGAATATAAAGCGAACCAACAAGACTACTGCCAAGCGATGTTGCAAGATTTATTCGCTGGCTCTCGCCACCGGAAAGACTATTGCTCACGCGGTCGAGCGTAAGATATCCAAGGCCAACATCATAGAGGAAAGAAAGACGTTTCTTAATCTCCAGTAGCAAACGCGCAGCTATTTTGGCGTCGTGGCCGTCAAGGGTTAAATTATCGAACCATGTTTTAAGCTCAGATACCGGCATTCTCACCAATTCCGCGATAGTTTTGCCTCCAACTTTTACATACATTGCTTCGGGACGCAAACGCGAGCCATGACACGCATGGCAAATCGTACGACCACGGTAACGAGCGAGAATCATGCGGTATTCTATAGACTGACGTTTGGAACGCACAAAATCGAAGAACGCATCAATACCCTTTATATCTTTGCCGTCGCCCTCCCAGAGTAAACGCTTTTGCTCAGACGAAAGCTGGCTATAAGGTTCGTGTATTGGAAAATCAAACTTATAAGTCGCCGCCATAAAGTCTTTAAGCCAATTGGAAAAACTACCTCGCCAGGGTGCTACGGCTCCTTCATACAGCGATAGCCATTGCTGCGGAATAACGAGATTTTCGGCGATATCGAGAGTATTGCCAAAACCCTCACAGTTAGGACAGACACCAAGCGGATTGTTGAAATTGAACATCTGCTCGTTTGGCTCGACAAAAGTGATGCCGTCGGCTTCGAATCGTTTTGAGAAATTCTTGCTCACCGGTTCATCATGACCATCCGGCCATGCAAGCATAACACACTCGTCATTGCCCTCAAAAAAGGCCGTCTCGACCGACTCTGCCAATCGTGATATCTCATCTTTCTCATCTGATAGGACAAGTCTGTCGACGAGGAGGAGGGGAGTATCACCTTTTTCTGCTTTATAATCTTCTATCTCAATAAACTCGTTATTCGAATTTATTACTCGGGTATAGCCTTCTTTCTTAAAGATTTCGAGCTGCTGTTCTAACGAACGTCCTTCATCAAGTGTAATTGGCGCGGCTACAGCTGCGCGAGTACCTCGTGGAAATGCAGACACATAAGCAAGAATATCCTCAACACTGTGTTTCTTCACTTCTTCGCCTGTAACAGGCGAAAAAGTATGCCCGACACGGCCAAAAAGCATTCGTATGTAGTCGTATATTTCCGTTGAAGTACCTACGGTCGAGCGCGGATTACGAGTATTTACTTTTTGTTCGATTGCGATTGCGGGGGGTAGACCACGAATGAAATCACACTCGGGCTTCTGCATCTTGCCCATAAACTGGCGGGCATATGAAGAAAGACTTACAACATAGCGCCGACGCCCCTCGGCATAGAGAGTATCGAAAGCTAATGACGATTTGCCGGAGCCCGACAAGCCTGTGATTACAACAAGCTTATTACGTGGGATTTCTACATCAATATTCTTTAGATTATTGACCCTGGCGCCCTTTATACATATATTGGAAACTGACATATCTGAATTTGATTAACTTACAAAGTTACGAATTTTCAGCTACATAATCAAGCGATATCATAAGAGGGTATTTTAATAATAATGAATCGCGTTAAAAAATATCTTATATATCCTGAGTACTTTGCCAATCATGTAGATCAATTCTCATAAAAAATATGTACCTTTGTCGGGTCTTAGAGTAGACATACTTTTAAAACTACAGAAAAGTGCCTTACTTCTTGTGAAATCGCCAACTATCAAAAGAATACACAAGGCACGGCGACAGCTCATACAATATGGGTTGCCTTTCCGTGCGTGTATTCAGGTGTTTGGCGATACCGACAAGAGAGCATGGAGGCAGCCCATTTTTCTATCTTCAAATCTCTCGTTTGGCTGCAGAGAACTCTTGTAAAATCGCCTTATGAAACTGATTCCGCTTTTTATCCTGATATTGATAATCAATATGTTTGTTTATTTATACATCGTTGCAGCAAATGGACCAAGCCTTGAGACACGAAACCATCAGCGGTCCACCGACAATAGTGAGTGTGCCTGTCAATTGGATTGTGATACATTAGCTGCCGATAGTTGTTGTATTAAGCCAAGAGAGTTAATGAACGCTGCTTCTCCATATTAGTTTTTAATATAAACTCTTGAAGGGCGGCGACAATAGAGCAAGATCTTTTCGAAATGCATATATTTAACATAATCATGATTATAAAACAAGAAGACACGCAGAATATTTGTATTGAAAAACGAGAAAGCCTAAGTTAAATTCATGGCCTCTGTAAATAGAACGTTCACACGGTTCCCAAAAAGAACAGAATAAGTTTACACGCAATTTCATCAACAAACGACAACGCATACAGCAGGCAACGAGACTTGCAAAAAAAGGAATGCAGTATCCACAATATGCACGACGTTGCTGGAAAATGACTAAAGATGTCATCAGATGATCACGAATAAGATCGAAAAAAATATAATTACGAACACTCCAAAAGCAACAAAAATCATGAAATTCCGCACGTAGCTATAGCATTTTTAGCATATATTCAGTAAATTACAAGAAAGTTAGAAAAACTTTTGAAACCGTGAGAATGTTCTATTAACAGAAAGTTCCGAGAACGATCCAGAAAACGAAGTTCTCAGGGGCTCTCACATTAATAAAGAGACCTCAATCGATGGAAATTTCAATGAGAAAAACAAATAAAGAAAAATAGTACAAGAATTCAAGAGACTTCCATAACCGAGATAGAATATGCAAATATTAGAGGAAGGACTATTCGTGATCTGCAATTACAAAAACATATTTTAAAACCTAAACATTCTATTATCCGGAAATTTCCAGCTTACGTTTCTTAATTAGACATCACAAACATTCAAAGAATTTACATTCGCGCACCGTACCGTTCAAAAACAGCTTAACACTAATTAACCACAGCACTCACCTACTCTAACCCAGCGCTTTACTAAAAATACCTCATCTATTAATTTAAATAGATGCTGAACGGGGACGCGGCGTGAATGACATGCAGACACAGAGGAAACACTGCCAGCAGAACAAGCGATTACAAAACAGGATTAAAGTATTTATTTAACACAACAGATGGGGCTATTACATTGACTGGTAGTATTATTTAGATTCGCGAACTACTGTAGTTAACAATAATAAATCCATCAATTCGCATTCATAAACACTAAATTCACAAGCGCAAATTTGTATTTTTCATCAATAGTTTTTACATTTGCAAAATCAAATTGTCAAATTGAAACTATGGAAGAATCTGAAAAGAGCCCGATAATCGAGAGGCTAACTAAATTTATTATTTCCAGCGGATTAACGAGTTCACAATTCGCCGACAAAGCCGGTATCCCCCGCCCCAGCCTTTCACAGATGCTCCACGGGCGTAACAAGTCTTTGAATAATCAGGTTCTCGAGAAATTAAACGTTGCTTTTCCACATCTAAGCATCGAATGGCTGCTATTTGGCCGAGGTGATATGTTGCAAATTCCAAATATTGAAATCTCAGAGCCTCAAGACAGTACATTTTCAGACCCAGATGCTTTCCAACCTACTGATAAGCAAAATATTGTACAGGATAATCCGACAGGCAAAAATTTCGAAAAAATAACATCGAATAATGAGCGAGCCATGTCAGAAAGCAAAACGGGACAAGTTTTTGGCAATTTCAACCTTTTCTCTACTCCCGGTAAACAATGTGTCCCCCCAAAAGAGGAATCTGCACCTGAGACTACTAATGTCGCGGATATTATCCACAAATCGGTAAGTGTACAAGAATCTCCAAAAAAAATAGCATCCATAATAGTACTCTATACCGACAATAGTTTTGAAACATTCGTGCCGGCTACCGATAAATAGATACTCCTTAGTACACTTATTCGTCCAGGTTGCCACAAAAAATATTCTTGATAAATTTATCGGCGAACGGACTGTTTATTCAATTATTTATCTTACTTTTGTGATGTGTTCAGGTTCTTGAATAATCGCCGCGTTGCAAAAGCATTTCTCATGTTATGCACATTCAACCTCTCCACGCTAGCCAATGCGGAAGAGGAAGAATCATCTCGGCGTTACATGACTATAAAGACCAACATAGCATATGATGCCATTGCTATCCCTAACTTCGATTTCAGTATTGGTTTATCAGAGCATATCACCCTTGATATCCCGATAATGTGGAGTTTCTGGAACTGGAAGCGGGATCTCGGTCTCAGGGTTCTCGGCACCCAGCCCCGTATTTTATATTGGTTCCAAAAGCCTGGTCAAAGCCACGCCGCAGGCATTGACACCGGTATGTATTTCTATAACTTACGCATCGGCGACTACCGCTATCAAGATTACCGACGTCCCTTGCTCTGTATATCTCTCAACTATACATATGCGCTCAGGCTTTCCTCCAAATGGCATATGGAGTTCTCTATATCTGCCGGATATGCCAACTCCAGATACAACCGGTACTACAACATTGACAATGGCGCCCTAAAGGACCGCAAGACCCTCAATTATTTCGGACCGACACAGGTAGGTGTCAACCTTTGTTATATATTTGGCAAATGAACAATCCGCACACATATTTCATCGCCTCATTAATATTGTTGGTCATGTTATTGTCCGGATGTGTCCTTCACGAAGAACCACACCTTACCGAAGACGGAGAAATTGGCATAGACCCGACTGATGTAGCCCTAACGGTAAAAATCAACCTCGATATAAACTTACCAGGAACTCGCGAGAATGTATCTCCAGCCTCGGGGCACATTCACAGATTCATTATAGAAGCTATCGATGCAGCTGACAGATCTGTTGTACGCCGAAGCGTTCTTTACGAATCCAATCTCAGCGCCACAAATTTCAGTCAACACATATCCATGCGGCTACACGCCAGAAAATACTATATAGTTATCTGGAGCGATTATGTTTCAGAAAAGGATATCCTGTCTGATTTATTCTATGATACAACTACCCTGTATCCGGTAAAATATAAGGGAGAATATACGGCATGCAACAATGCCAAAGATACATTCACCGGCAATGCCGAGATAGACCTAAGGCAATACTCTGATACGAAAGGTGCAAGCGTTGATGTCTCGATAGACCTGTTCAGACCCGTCGGCCGATATCAACTCATCGCTACGGATGTACAATCGTTTCAGCGCCGACTCGCAGACGGCAGTATGCAATCAACACAATTTAAAGCGCGCGTGCGGTACGCCGACTTCATTGCTCTGGGATACAATTGCATCGATGGAATTCGCAAAGAACTCACCGCAGAGATAGAATATTGCACTACCCTCCCTGATTTGTCTGATTACCAAGGTTTTGAACTTGAATTAGCTTTCGATTACTGCCTGTGTGCCAACTCAGAAATCATCCCGACAGCTGCTTTTGTTGAAATTCTGAATCAAGCAAATGAAGTGCTTGCCCGCGACTACATAATAATACCTGTACAACAAGGGATGAATGCAATAATACGAGGTAGATTCCTCACAGCAGCCATAGACGGCGGCATGACTATTGATTCGTCCTTCGACGGCGAAATCAATATAGATTTGGGCACATTGACGCCGGAATCATGATTTTTCTGAACAACGAGACTTTTAAATGGCAAATAATTCGTAAATTTGTAATAAATCTTTCAGAATCCATGACAACGAAAAAAGCAATAATACTCATATTCGCTCTTGGGGTAGGTGCAGCCGGCGCTTATCTCATAAAGACCGAGGCCGACAAGATGTACAGGCAGGTGGAAGGTCCGGCGTGGCTTGAGACTGATTCCGCTACGGCTATACAAAAACGCATCGAATCCGACTTCCGGCTATCTCGCCAGCAGCTGCTTGATGCGATTAGAGAGAATCATCCTGAAGTAACCGATGCCGACATCGACCGTTTTATAGCGATGCGCTATGTGGAGGTTGATACGATCAACGGAGAACAGCGCTTCTTCCGCAAATCGCCCCGCAACATCAATCTTCTGAATCCGGATTACAACGGAGGAGTAAAACCGCGCGGGGCATCGGCATCGCCTCAAAGAATCTCGTATGTGGATTCAGTGCTATCGTATTACAAAGGTACGAATCAACGCGGCCTAAGCCATCGTGTTACATACCGTTTCACGGTTGATGTTCCTGGCAACGATGTCATTTCCGACGATACTATCACCGTATGGATGCCTGTACCATTTGACAACGAAGAATGTTTGCGGCAGCGCGATGTGCGGATTCTCAATGCCGAGCCGGCCGAATATGTACTTTCTGACGGCAAATCGGAGCACAACAGCATCTGTTTCCGTGTTCCCGCTCCCGCAGTAGGAGATACAGCACATTTTGAATATGTCGGTCAATTCGTAACTTCGGGAGCCTATAAAAGTCCTGATGAGATAGTAAAGTCTCTTAAGCCATACGACAAAAACAGCCAGCTTTACAAGCGGTACACGGCTTTCGACAATCGTCATATCATCCGCATGGATTCTTTAGCAAAAAAAATCGTAGGAGACGAAAACAATCCGTTCCTGTGCAGCGAAAAGGTTTACGACTATATAATAAAGCACTATCCCTGGGCAGGCGCACGAGAATACAGTACAATCGACTGTATCCCTCAATATGTTCTTGACGAAGGCCACGGCGACTGCGGTCAGGTTTCGCTGTTGTACATTTCGCTGATGCGCACACTCGGAATACCCGCACGTTGGGAGAGCGGCTGGATGCTGCACCCCGGAGAAGTAAACCTGCACGATTGGGCAGAAGTGTACTTCGAAGGAGTGGGGTGGATGCCAGTTGATGTTTCTTTCGGACGATACAGCAATTCCGGGAACGACGAAATCGAACACTTCTATTCACACGGCATGGATTCGCACAGGCTCGCGGCCAACAAAAACGTGGGACAGCCATTCTTCCCGGCCAAAAATTTCGTGAGAAGTGAAACAGTAGATTTCCAGGTTGGTGAAGTAGAATGCTCCAAAGGCAATCTCTTCTACCCTGCATGGAACTACAATCTTGAAGTAATAACATCTGAACCAATCGAAGAACCGTTACAATGAAACGACATTCCATACTTGTACTCTGTCTTATTGCAGCCGGATGGAGCGCCATTGGGCAATCCTCTGTCAACGCGCTCAACAAAGCCAACGACATTATCGGCAACATAAAAAACGACTATGCGCCCGACAAACGTCAGGCCGTATTCGAGGTGAAAGCCTTCAATAACCCCGACGGTATGCTGGTTCTATCTGGCGCTGTAAGTGATTCGCTTGCTCGCAAGGCCGTAATAGAACGCATGAACATCGCCGATATCGATTTTGCCGACAGTCTGACAGTGCTTCCATACGACGAATGGGCACAGGTCCGCCTTTCTGTTGCAAGTCTACGCACTAGTGGCGCTCATGCAGCCGAGATGGCAACACAGGCTCTGATGGGAACACCGCTGCGTGTTCTCCAGAAAGCTAAGGAATGGTGGCGTGTACAATGTCCCGACGGATATATCGCCTGGCTCCCGACATCATCTGTGGTTCCCAAGACAGCTGATGAACTTAAAGACTGGCGGACCTCCAAACGGTTTATCGTTACCTCTCTTGATCAGGTGCGAGTGTACAAATCCGCGACAGCCACCAGTCCAAGAGATGTTATCAGCGACCTTGTCAATGGTTGTATTGTCGGTATTCCGGCAACAGCACCCCATGTTGATAATGACCGTCTTGAAATCGAGCTGCCCGACGGTCGCACGGGATATGTGAATACTCATGCTCTTAAACCTGTTGAGGAATGGGCTGCTCAGAATTTCAATTCCGACAAAATACTCGATACTGCTTATTCGCTCGAAGGCACTCCCTATCTTTGGGGGGGAACTTCCACGAAGTGCTTGGACTGCTCGGGCCTGGCAAAAGTGAGCTATTTTGCCAACGGCATAATTCTTATGCGCGATGCCTCGCAGCAGGCCAAGACAGGAACCCGTATCGAGGCCAAAGACTGGCGCCGTTGCCGCCCCGGCGATCTTCTTTTCTTCGGTAATGCAAAAACTGGCAAAGTTACTCATGTCGCTATCTACGACCACGAAGGAAACTATGTCCATTCCTCCGGACGTGTAAAACGAAACAGCGTGGATCCCGAATCCGAAAGCTATCTCACCACACCGTTCCTCCATGCTGTACGCATAAACGGCATGGAAGAAACAGAAGGCATTACACGTGCCCGTAATCATCCCTGGTATTTTAACAGATAATTATAATTCCACACAATTATATGAACCGCCGAAATTTCATAAAGACAAGTATGCTTGGCGCTCTTATTGCTGCAAGTCCTGTTTCCATGTCTGCGCTCGACAGCCCCACAAAAAAGATCGGCCGCTCGGGACGCCTCAACCTAAGTTTCAAACCATACGAACTCAAACTCCGCCATTCCTTCAATCTGGCCCGTTCGCAGCGCACCTGCACGCCGGGCGTGCAGGTGCAGTTGGAATACGACGGAATCATAGGCTACGGTGAGGCATCCATGCCGCCGTATCTTGGCGAGAATGTTGCCTCGGTAACCGAATTTCTTTCCAAACTGGATTTGTCGCAGTTTTCAGATCCGTTCCGTATAGAAGATATTCATGAATATATGGAGTCTGTGGCACCAAACAACCGTGCAGCCAAAGCCTCTGTAGATATTGCTCTCCACGATCTTTTAGGCAAAATAATGAACCAGCCCTGGTACCGAATCTGGGGGTTGAATCCGGAAAATACGCCTAATACATCGTTTACCATTAGCTATGACGCTAACCCCGATGAAATGCGAAAAAAAATTGAAGAGACATCTCCTTTCAAGGTTATTAAAATCAAGATGGGTCTGGATCACGACAAAGAAATTGTAGAAGCCTTCCGACGCCATTCGGATGTACCTATCTGCGTTGATGCAAATCAGGGTTGGAATAACAAAGAAAAAGCCTTGGAAATGTGCCATTGGCTTGCCGAACGTAACTGCCTGTTTGTAGAACAGCCAATGGACAAAGCCGCCATCGACGATACCGCATGGCTTCGCGAGCGTTCGCCACTTCCGATTATCGCCGACGAGTTCTTGCAGCGTCTTCCAGACGTAAAACGTGCCGCTGGCGCATACGACGGCATCAATATCAAACTCATGAAAAGTACCGGTATGCACGAAGCATACAAGATGGCTGTCCTCGCCCGTGCACTCGGCATGAAAGTAATGCTCGGCTGTATGACCGAGACGTCTTGTGCCGTAACTGCGGCCGCACAGCTGTCGCCTATGGTCGACTGGGCAGATCTGGATGGCAACCTCCTTATCGCAAACGATATTTTCGACGGCATAAAAATCAACGACGGCAAAGTCATAATTCCCGACCGCAGCGGTATTGGCGTTGTGCCGATCAACGTCTGAGTTCATGCCTATATGCAGCAAGCCGGTTCCCCTGGCGGAATCGGCTTGCTGCATATCTATATACCTTACACAGGGATTACAAGCATCGGGATATCCGAGCTGAACAGAAGCTTATGTGCAAGTCCGGGATTGAACAACCTGCTGAACGCATTCTTCCGCCGGTTAGGCACTACAACAAGATCATAGTTATATTTCTGGTTCAGCACCGCAAATTCTTTCTCACTGTCCTCGTTTCGCACGGGCACGGTTACAAAGTGGAAATTGGTGAAATTGGCAGTGCAATATTCACTGAGGCGCCGAATTGCCTTATCGGCCGACGACAGCGAGAAACGGTTTTTCCGTGGGATATGAACAATTGTAACCTTTGCATCGGCCGGCGAGAAAAGACGGTACATTGTGTCCATCGCTAAAATATCGTCCTGATCAAGATTGCTAAGGAAGAGAATGTTGCCAGGGGTAAATGTTTTCTCCATTTCAGCAGGTTCCGGAATCGTGAGTACCGTGAAGCGCCCCTCGTCCAGCACTTCGGCTGTAACGCTGCCAATCATGTCAGCATCCTTCTGGTCGGCTGCACGCGTTCCCATTACAATCAGCGAAGGAAGTTTCTCCTTCGCGTAATCGATAATCGAATCTTCCGGCACGCCCTCAACAACCATCTGACTCAGCTTAACAACAGGTACCTCGCCCTTCTTCATGGCTGAGCGGAAACGATCGCGGAAATTATCCATCAGTCGCTTGGCATTGTTCACCATTTGTTCACGTGCGCCGCTCTCGCCTATCTCGTATGTAAGATTATCCGTAAATTGCACATTACCGGCAATATACGGATCTATATAGCTATACAGGAAGGTCAAGGATTCATTCTTGCGCGAGGCAATGTGTGCTGCTATACAGGCCGCCCCGAAAGAACGCTCGCTAAAATCCACCGGCACAAGAATAGTGCGTTTTGCCTCTCCATCCTGCAGGGGATTAGTCCTGAATAGTTCCTTATTCTCTATAATACGCAGCGCAAGTGGCAGATCAGTCTCCGGAATGCGGACACGTACTCCCGACGAAAACCCAGGCACTTCAAGGTTAACGTTGTTCAGCTCCACTGTAATACCTTCACCCTCTAATAGAGAACGAAGAGCCAGAGCCTTCTCATATGTATGTATGGCAACCGTTATGTAGCGCGACATTTACTCTATAGTTATACGTTTGTTTTATGTTTTAAACCAACAAAGGACGCAGAAGTTCCGCGTCCTTTGCAGTTTCTTCAATCCCTACAGGTTATTCAGCTTCCTGCTGCTGAAGAATTTCGACAGCCATGTCGTAGATAGTGCTGTCATCAAGTACGACTATACCGCCGTCGGGACCCGGTTCGATATGTACACCACAGTTCTTGCCGAAATCGTAGTTAGTTCCGCCGAAATAATTGCGCACGGTCTGAACAGTGGTGTTCAACCTGTCTGCAATCTGGTGCATCGATCCGTCGGGCAGACGGTCTTTGAGTCGGCGTAACTCGTTAAAGGTGATTGTCTTTGTCATAATATTGGGGTCGCTTTAGGGTTAATGATTCTATTGTTTGTTTTGTAGGCTCTAAATTAGTTTCTATTTTTCATTTCAGCAAACATTTTGTCAAAAAATATTATATGTTCTATAACATATTGTTGTTTGCAAATGTCAGATTCGTTCCACGTCGCTCGCTCGTAGCCAGGCCTTTGTATTGTTGTTAATCTTTACGTTATACCATTTCGGCGACTGCGGGTCGTCGGGAGTGTCAACAGAATCGACAAGTTCCACAACCGTTCCCTCGTGGATTGTCACTACTTTGTCAGAACCGCCGTGAGAAGCACGCGGAGCTGAAGTCAGCTGAGTGCTTGGAGCTATAACGACTGCCGATTCGTGGGATGTCGCACGGCTCGTACTGTCGGAAGCCACTATGAGCGCATACAGCAGAATCAATATCAAAGTTATACCTCCGAAGAAACCGACCTTGCGCAAGGTTATGTTAGTGGAAAATATATACAGTGCTATCGCACCTGTGAGCAATACAAAAATAGCGAAAGCCGTCCATGCCCAGGCGTTGGCAGTCATGGCGCTGACAATTGAATGATGTATCGACGCCAGGAACGCGGTATCGTCCTCGGGGCGGTCCTGTATGCGACTGCGCACAAACTCAAGATTCGTTCGGGCATCTTCGTTTGTAGGGTTGAGTCGCAACGCGCGTTCATAGTTCAGCACCGCCATACCAGGCTTGTCGGCGCGGTAATATGCATTTCCAAGATTATAATATATATCGTCTGAACGACCTTCTCGCTCGATCGACTGTTTGTACAATGAAATTGCCTCAGGATAGTTTTCGGCATTATATGCCGAATCAGCCTGCTGTCCGAGTGTCAGGGCAAACGATGGTAAAGACAGGATAACAAATAATAATGACGTTATAATATTTTTCATATCCTTATCGTTTCTTGGTGTTTTCAATGCTGTTGATGGATTGCGAAGCTTTTTCATACAGTTCCGCAACTTCGTCATCGGAATGAACCGGTGTGAAACGGGCCATCTCACACTGGTCAAGAACATCAACTATATCGTGTACTTTTTCGTTAGCGACACCATATGCTTCCAGCTTGGAAGCTATGTTCTCGCGGGTAAGCTGCGAAGCAGGGATAGAAAGCTTGTCGGAGAGATAGCCCCATATTGCACTTGCCAGCGAGGCATAGAACTTGTCGTTCTCGTGGCGGTCCATGAAACCGCGGGCAACCTTTAGGCGCTTGTTGGCTACCCGGGAAGCCTTGGCAAGCTTGCGTCCTGCCACATCGGCCTCGAGACGTATGTGTCTGCGGTAAACAATTACAAGACCTATAAGCATCAGCGCTACGATTGCATATGCAAGCCAGTAGAACGATTTCTGGAAGTGATATGCAACTTCCATCTGTTGCTCACCGGCCTTGATTGGCTTGATGTGCAGAATATCGTTTATGGTCTTGTCTATTTCCTTTTGTTCAACTGCCGCAGCAACCGAATTGCCTTTCAACACCCGGATTGGCAGGGACGGAACTTCTATGGTAACATACTGCTTCGTATCCGGATTAAAATACACAAACGGAGTTCCCTCAATCGTAAAATTGCCAACCTCCTGCGGTACAAAAGTTATATCGGTACGGTACGTACCACTCATATTTGTACCGCCACCCACAATACTCGCATTTATATCTGTCTTGGGCGTGTAGGCATCTATTCCGGCCGGGAACTGTATTACCGGCTCGGCAAGATATTTTATGTTGCCGGTACCTTTGATAATATAGGAATACACAGCAGCCTCGTTTGTACGGAGTAGTTCGGGATCGATACTTGTCTCTACCGATGAGAATTTACCTACGGCGCCGGCAAATCCTGCAGGCCGAGGTTCCGGGAGGGGTAACACTTGAAGTGATGCGGCGTTAGACGATGTTGTGACCTCTCGTTCAACAGGACGCTGAGTGCGGAAGAAGCCCATATTCACGGTTTCGTACTGCACTACGGTTACATCGTATTTGCCTGTGTTCACACTCAGCTTGCCGGATCGCTGCGGATACAGAAGCACACGCTTGAGCACTGCCGTGTGATAGTTCTGGCCGTTATAATGCTCGATAGAACTTTCCATATCTACAGGCAATTCTTCCGAAAGGAAACCTTCGAAAGCCGGCTGTGTGGTTACGCGGAACGACGAAATATCGTATTTTGTATATACTTTAAAGGTCGCCACAACTGGTTCCTGCTCGTAAACACTGGATTTGGAAAAGAATACGCGGACAAGAAGAGCATCTGATGAAATCTCGCCCGGTGTCTGGGAACTTACATCGTCGGGCTGGACCTGACGGTGTCCTCCCCCCTGCTGCGGCGTCTGGTCGGCAGGAAGAATCTGGAAATGTCCCGGTTTGGAACGGAGTGCTTTACCCCCGGAATTAACGGTTACTTCTGGAATCTCAACATCACCCGGAGTATCGGCACGATATACAAAAGAGAAATCAATAGAATACGACGACGACATCTTTCCATTGACAATCTGCGTGCTTTGCATCGTAGATGTGGTGGGACCGTAAAGAAGCGTACAGCCCTTCAGCTGTGGCGCTGCGGGCGGATTTCCCTCTCCATCAGAAAGACGGAAAGTGATATTGAAATTGCGGCCTTGAATCACATTCCTCGGCTGAACGAGCGAAAACGACTGTGCATTGGTAACTGTTACGGCCGCCAACGCAAATATAATAAATAGTAGAAAACGTTTCTGGAGCATGGTAGCAAAAGAAATTACCAGGGTTTGTCCGATTGAGGCCGTCCGACGGCAGGCTCCTGTTCCTGCACTTTCTTTCGGGTCGTATTCTCTTTATTTTGCATGGACTGCAGAATCTGTTGTGCGGACTGTGTCATCGGCTGCTGTTGTTGCTGCTGTTGTTGCTGTTGGTCCTGCTTCTGTTGCTGGTCCTGTTGCTGCTGTTGTTGTTCCTGTTGCTGCTGATCCTGCTTGTCCTGATTCTGTTGGTCTTTATTCTGTTCTTGCTCCTGTTTTTTAAGCTGGGCAAGACGCAGATTTTCGCGGGTTAACATATTGTTTGGCTGGATGCGCAATGCGCCCTTGTATAATTCTATGGCCTGATCATACTTTTCATCATTGAAAGCCATATTTCCAAGGTTGTAGAAAGCCTTTTCGGCTATTTCCACATCGTAGCTTTTTGCATCCGGAATTATCTCCTCCAGAATAGCGCCAGCCAGGATTCGCGGGTCATTCTGAGTGCCTTTGTTGTCATCGCTTTGCAGTTGCAGGAGCGCCACAGCTTTGTTGTAACGTCCACGGACAGAACCGCTGTTAACGGCAAGAGCCCTGTTATACTCCTCAAGAGCCTGATGGAACTTTCCCTCCTTAAAGTAGCTGTTTCCTTTGCGGATGGCGTTACGTTCTGCCTTATAGGATTCCGACGGTGTATTGTATTTTGCCTGCATTTGCGATTCAGCGGTGCCGTCAGAATGCTCTTGTGATATCTGCGGCACTTGCTGCTGTTCAGAGGCATCGGAAGCCTGCGGCATAGACAGATCCTGGGCTGCGACACACAACGGCACCGCAAGCATAAGCATCACCGGAATATATTTCGTTTTCATTTTGTATCCTCCTTTGCGCTGTTCTTTGTTGCACCGTTTTTAGTGAAGAAGTTGACGCCTTTAAGCCAGCTGATCTTGCGGTCGACAACGAAGAAGTCTATAAGAATGAAGATGAAAGCAAGAAATGCAAATGTAGGGAACTGTTCAGCGCCGGCCGAATAGGTTACGGTACTGAATTCCGATTTCTGCAGTTTATCCAGCTGCGACTGCAGGTCGGATAATGCAGAAGGAGATGCACCATTGACATAGATGCCGTCGCCGGCCTCGGCTATCTCTTTTGCAAGTTTTTCGTTGAGCGAGCTCACTACCGGACGACCGTCAGGGCCGGTAACACCGGGCACCAAAGAACCCTGGGCAGTACCTAACCCGATAACGTCTATCTGTATGCCGTTGTCAGCAGCCAGCTTGGCGGTTTCAAGAGCCGCACCCTCGTGGTCCTCAGCATCGGTAATCAGGATAATAGCCTTGTGCATGTCCTTAGCTGGCGAAAAGCCGTTCATTGCCATCTTTATGGCATCTGATATATCGGTACCCTGATTAGCTATCAGTTTGGGGCTAAGTTCGTTCAAAAACATTTTAGCCGAATAGAAATCGGACGTAAGCGGCAACTGCATCTTAGGTTGCTGAGCGTAGATCACAAGGCCAACCTTGTCATTATCGAGTTTGTCGATAAGCTTTTCAAGAAGAAGCCTTGCTCGTTCCAGACGGGAAACTCCGTCAGGTCGGTCGGTGGACGATGCCAGCATAGAGTTGGACACGTCAAATGCAATCATTACTTCTATGCCAGCCGATGTTTCCTGCTGTTCCTTGGCACCTGAGCGCGGGCGTGCGAGCATCAGAACTAACGCAGCCACAGCAATGAGCTGAAGAACAATCTTTACAGCGGGCGTATACCGGGAAGCATCCGGCATAAGTTGCGCCACTACATCAGGACGCCCGAAACGGCGCAGCTTGGCTCTTCTGGAAGCGCGGGCACCGAGGAAGAGTAATCCCAACAGAGGAACCAGCAACAGAAGATACAGATTCAGTGGATATGCGAAGTCGAACATATTTCAATCAGGGTATTGTACGGAGAACGGTATATCGCAGAAGGAGACCGGACGCAAAAAAGCCAAATGCAAGCCACGCCCATACCATATAGTTATCCTCTGTATGGGAGAAATGCTTTACATCCATCTGCGTTTTTTCCAAAGAGTCTATTTCATCGAAAACCTCGTTGAGCACGCGGTTGCCTGTAGCACGGAAATACTTGCCGCCGGTAGTATCGGCGATTTTTTGAAGGGTAGCCTCATCAATTACGACAGGCTGCGGAGTAAACTCGATCCTGCCGGTTAGCGTGCGAGTAGGATATGGAGCAGTACCGTTCGTGCCCACGCCAATGGTATAGATTTTTACGCCAAGCTCTTTCGCTACCTCTGCGGCGGTTACAGGAGCCACAACGCCGGTATTGTTGCTGCCGTCGGTAAGCAGAATAATACTCTTGCTCTTTGCCTTACCTTCTTTAAGACGGTTGAGCGACGTGGCGATACCGTCGCCGATAGCCGTACCGTCCTCCAGTACGTTCATCGAAAGATTCTGAAGATATTGCAGAAGCTGACCGCGGTCTACGGTCATCGGGACACCGGTAAGACTCTCGCCGGCGAACACCACAATACCTATGTTATCACTCTCGCGGCCGGAAATAAACTTCGCGGCCACTTCCTTGGCGGCTTCGAAGCGGTCGGGTGTGAAATCTCTGGCCATCATCGACGACGAAACGTCGAGTGCAAGCACAATATCGGTACCTTCGGTAGATGTCGTGCGCCAGCTGTCGCGTACTTGCGGGCGCGCCATAACTACAATCAGGCATGCCAATGTGGCCATGCGCAGAATAAACAGAAGATGACGCAGATACTGCTTCCACGTCTTTGGCAGTTTTGCGAATGGCGCAGTTGTACTCAGCGAAATCGTGGCGTTTAGGCTGCGCTGTTTAAGCACATACCACACCGTCAGCGGCACGAGTATCAGTAAAAACCAAAGTATTTGAGGATGGGCAAAATGCATCGTTATCTTTGATTATTTGGAGGGTTTGTTGGTATCGGTTGTTTCCTTGCCGTCCGCTATTTCAGGCTCGGGTTCGGGAGCTGGCTTGGTCTGTTCCACAAAATCCTGGGCACGGGAGAACGCACGCACATTATCATCGGGGACAGGTCTTACCTTAGCAAATTTTACAAAGTCGGCCATAGAAAGGACAGACTTGACGGTGTCTGCAGACATTCGTGTCTCGGCATTGGTACGCAAGGCCTTCACAATCTGAGTTGAAGTCATTTCCATAGCGTTTATACCGAAACGGCCCTGCAGATAATCGCGCAGGATATCGACAAGTTCGGTATAGAATTCTTTCTCGTGGCCGTTTTCGGGCAGATTGCGTGAACGCAGGCTCTGGAGACGCGACATTGCCAGTTCGTACGGAGGAACCGGTTTGGCTCGTTTGATTTCAACTTCAACCTTATGTTTGCGCAGAAGCAGATATGCAGCCACTGCCATGCTCGCTACAACAAGACCAAGCAGCGTCCATATAAGCCAGTCGGGAATATAGTCGTACCAGCGGGTGGCCGGATTTACGATTGATTGCATCGGATTGATTGTCTCGAGAGAATCGACATCAACAGGAGCCACTTTGAACGTAACGACATTGGAAAATGCCGTATCAGCGCCTTCCGAGCCAAGTACAGCAAAAGGTGGTAATGAAACCGTTCCGGGGTCAAATGCCTGAATGGTGAAATCGTAATCTATAACCCGTTTTCCGCCTTCTATAGTAGAGACGGTATCTATCTTTACAATATCGATACCGTTCCAGGTAACATAATCATCGCCGGCGGCAATCTCAGGGAAATCGACTATTCGGGCACCGCGCGAGGCACTTTCGGGCATATCGACTTTCACACGCAGATGGTTGAGATCGCCCATTTCAACAATCGCGGAATCAATTGATGCCGAAACCGAAATACCTGATGCCGAACGTCGCGGAGCCGCCACCAACGAAGCTGCCATAAGTGCAGCAACGGCGCATACAGCTGCGCAACGATATGTTTTGTGTTTCATTTTCATACAGCCGAACGATTTTTAAACAGACTCATCAGAGCGCGTACGTAATCCTCGTCGGTGGCCACAGAAACATAGTCGACACGGTTAGACCGTAGTGTGGAACTCATCTGCTGCTGACGGTCGTACCACCATTTGTTGTATGCCTTGCGCGTGCGCGACGAAGAAGTATCTATCCAGCACGTCTGCCCTGTTTCCAGATCAGCAACGCGAACCAGACCTACATCCGGCATCTCGCCATCGCGTTTGTCATACACCTGAATGGCCATGACATCGTGGCGCGACACAGCAACGGTAAGAGGCGTCCGATAGTCAGAACTATCGATAAAGTCGGAGAGAAGAAACATGGTGCAACGACGCTTTAGCGCGTTGCTGAAATAACGCACAGCCTGCGCAATATCGGTTCCCTTGCTTTCTGGCTGAAAATCGAGCAATTCGCGAATAAGGAACAGAATATGTTTACGGCCTTTCTTTGGCGAGATAAACTTCTCTACCTTATCCGAGAAAAAGATGGCGCCGATTTTATCATTGTTCTGAATAGCCGAAAATGCGATTGTAGCGGCAATCTCGGCAATCATCTCGCGTTTTTCAGGACCTGTGGCACCGAAATTGCGGCTGGCGGAAACATCCACAAGAAGCATCACCGTGAGCTCGCGCTCCTCCTCATATACCTTAATATATGGCTGATTGTGGCGGGCGGTTACATTCCAGTCGATATCGCGGATATCATCGCCGTACTGATATGCGCGCACCTCCGAGAACGTCATGCCGCGACCTTTGAAAGCCGAATGATATTCGCCAGCAAAGATGTTCTGGGAAAGTCCGCGTGTCTTTATTTCAATCTTGCGAACTTTTTTTATAAGTTCATTGGAATCCATATCCGGAAGTAGTTCCTAAATGTTTATCAGGGTACCTGAACCTTGTCCAGGATATCGGTGATTATCATATCGGTAGTAAAGTTGTTTGCCTCGGCCTCATATGTTAATCCAATACGGTGGCGGAGCACATCGTGGCAAACAGAAATCACATCCTCGGGAATCACATATCCGCGCTGGTGCAGGAACGCATACGCGCGGGCTGCTTTTGCAAGCGATATGGATGCTCGAGGCGAAGCGCCAAACGAAATATATGAAGCGAGGTCTTCAAGACCGTATTCGCGTGGTGTTCGCGTTGCAAAAACAATATCAACGATGTAACGTTCAATCTTCTCGTCTACATAAATCTTCTCCACTATCTTCTGCGCCTCGATAACCTCTTCGGGACGAAGCAGCGGCATCACCTTCCTGGCATCCTGGGCGATGTTCATACGAATAATCTCACGTTCCTCGTCCTTGGTTGGATAACCGATAACGACTTTCATCAGAAAACGGTCTACCTGCGCCTCGGGCAGCGGATATGTACCTTCCTGTTCAATAGGGTTTTGTGTAGCCATTACGAGGAAAGGTTTGTCGAGAGGGAAAGTATGGTCGCCGATAGTTACCTGGCGTTCCTGCATGGCCTCAAGAAGTGCTGACTGTACCTTTGCCGGGGCTCGGTTAATTTCATCGGCAAGCACGAAGTTGGCGAATATAGGGCCTTTCTTCACCTGGAACTGCTCGTTCTTCACACTATAAATCATAGTACCGTTAACATCACCGGGCAGAAGGTCGGGGGTAAACTGGATTCGGCTGTATTTTGCATCGATAAGCTGTGCCAGCGTTTTGATTGCAAGGGTTTTGGCAAGGCCCGGCACACCTTCAAGGAGTATGTGTCCATTTGCAAGCAATGCAACAAGAAGACTTTCTACAAGGTGTTTCTGCCCTACGATCGTCTGGTCCATGCCGTGGGTAACCATGCTTATAAAATCACTCTTGCCGGCTACCAGTTCGTTGAGTTCTCGGATATTTACACTTTCACTCATAGTGTTATCGATTGTATTTCGTTGAATGTTATTCGTTAATCTAAATGATGAACTCGGAAAATTATTTTTCTCTTCCGTGTACAAAGTTACTAACTATAACGCCTGAAAGGTGAAAAGCGAATGTTAATTTTAACTATTTATTCTTTAACAAAACAAACATTTAAGCATTTTTAATCATGCTTTCGCAATGTGTCCATCTTCGGCAATTACAATACGACGTTCTCTGTACAGATGTCCCACGGCCTTCTTGAAATCTTTCTTGCTCGAGGCGAATAGCATTTCAATATGCTCCGGAGGCATCTTGTCGGACAGCGGAATGGCTCCGGGAGTTCCCAGGTATTCGACGATTCTTTCGGCAAGAGCCGATGTACGGCGGTCAGCACGGTCGCTCAGTGTAAGGTCGATTTTTCCATCTGGACGCACTTGCTTTACGTATGCGCGCACATTCTCCTCCAGTTCAATAGGGCGAAAAATTTCATTGGAATAAATCATTCCCCTATGCAAATTATTCACAATCACTTTGTAACCTATTTCGCTATGCTCTATCACTAAAGCATCCACTGCCTGTCCGGGTTTATAATCCGGATAGACATTTCCCAGGAACTTCTCGATTTTTGCCGATGCCACTACCCTGCCCGTGGTTTTGTCCAGATATACATAAACCAGATATATACCTCCACGGTGCATTCTCACGCGCTGCTCGTTAAACGGAACGAGCAAATCTTTTTGCAAACCCCAGTCCAGAAACGCGCCGATATCTGTAACAGCTTTCACCGACAGATATGCGAACTCGCCCACAGTGGCATAGGGCTTCTCCGTAGTTGCCACAGGACGGTCTTCCGAATCCTTATACACAAATACCCTTAATTTATAGCCGGGGACCATTTCCTCGGTTACATAACGCCCCGGGAGCAACACTTCCTGTTGCTCTCCTGGCACTCCAAGATAAGCTCCGAAATCTGTCAGCCGGTTCACTTCCAGATCCTGGTATTTTCCTATTTCAATCATCTTTGTTGTGTTCATGTTTTATGCAGCTATGCTTTTTACAGTGCAAAGTACGCATTTTTATTCCGTTTTTTCGCCTTTCCAGCCTCAAAATTGAACTTTATGCTTAATTTTGCATTCAATATTACATTTCTAACATACATTCCCAATTTATTGTTCCACAACAGACATGGATAATCAGCCCGTCCGCCCCGACATAATAAAAAAATACTTTCCGGATATAACCGCCGATATGGAACGGCAATTCAACGCACTGGAACAGTTGTACAACGACTGGAACTCCAAAATCAACGTAATATCCCGATCAGATACCGACAACCTGTACGAGCGCCACGTGCTGCATTCGCTGGCAATAGCAAAATTTCTGGGCAAGTTGCTCCCGGAAACGGAATTTATGGATTTAGGCACCGGAGGTGGCTTCCCCGGAATACCTTTGGCAATAATGTATCCGGAATGCCACTTCCATCTTGTGGACCGGATTGGCAAAAAGATACGTGTGGCTCAGGACATCGCCAATGCCATAGGACTTAAAAATGTCAGATTCCAGCATGGCGATTCCGGTGAATGCCGGAAACAGTTCGATTATGTAGTGAGCCGTGCAGTTATGGGGCTGCCGGAATTAGTGAAGGCCTGCGCAAAGAATATCATGACAGATTCTCCCCGTTGCAACAAATATGCTCCTGGGCTTGTTTGTCTGAAAGGTGGCGATCTTTCTTCCGAAATAACTGCTACTCCAGTTCCCGCCATCGACGTGGCGATTTCCGACTATTTTTCGGAATCTTTCTTTGAAACAAAGAAAATCGTTTATGTACAACTTTCCACCAAGACTTTAAAATGCTCGAAATAAAACAATTCGCATTCGGCCCCTTCGGAGTTAACACATACATTTTATACGACCCCGAAACACTTGAAGCTATTGTCGTGGATCCAGGCATGGTAGACCCCGGAGAATACCGGATTTTCGATGATTTCATCCAGAGCCATAACTTGAAACTGACGCAGATTGTGAATACCCACCTGCATCTCGACCATTGCTTCGGCGACAATTATGTTCGCAACAAATACGGCGTACAGGTGAACGCACATACGGCGGATGCACCACTGGGAGAGGCGCTCAAAAATCAATGCGCCATGTTCGGCATATGTGGCCCTGACGATACTCCTGTAAAGATTGATGTGCCACTGCATGACGGTGACAGCATACACGTTGGCAAATATACACTGAAAGTAATTCATGTACCCGGCCATTCTCCAGGCGGCATAGCGTTGTATTGCAAGGACGGCAACTTCGCCATAGTTGGTGACTCGCTTTTCCGTGGCTCGATAGGGCGGACAGATCTTCCGGGTGGTGATTATAACACTCTTGTCAACGCCGTAAACGACAGGCTCATGTCGCTCCCTGATAGTACTCTGGTTCTTTCAGGCCACGATATGTCAACAACAATCGGACGAGAGCGTCAGAGCAACCCCTACATCCGGCACTGAGTCAATACATACAAAAATAATAGAGATGGTACCATCGCGCCATCTCTATTATTTTTATCTGTAAATGGAGATTATTCTTCCGCAGACATTTCTTCAGCTGTTTTCTCAGCCAAAGTAGGTTTGATGTTGGGGTCCTCAAGACCGTAGCCGTGCTTTTTGTTGAGTGCGAGCAGCCAGAGGCCAAAAATAAGAGCAAGCACACCAAGCGATGCAAACAACAGCATGGGCACTGTATAATTGTACTTCAGCGGATCTGTAACGCCGGGGTTCGACCACTGCAGGACATTACCGATGAGAATAGGAAACAAAGCAAGGCCAATGTTCTGCACCCAGAAAATGAGCGAATATGCAGAACCGAGATAACGGGCTTCCATAATCTTGGGAACCGAAGGCCACAGCGACGCAGGTACAAGCGAGAACGATATGCCAAGAATAATGATTGCGGTGAAGGCAAGCCATGTCTGAGGATACTGCGGAAGCACCAGCGCGAAAGTGAGGTGGCAGATAATCATTAGCACTGCGCCTGCAATAAGCATGGAAGCACCACGGCCCTTACGGTCGAGATAATAACCTAAGAACGGAGTAAGGAATGCAGCACCGATAGGGAACCAGCGGAAGATATCGGCAGCCTGCTGCACATCCATGTTCAGATTGCACTGAAGCATATTGGTAGCATAGCGCTGGAATGGGAAGATTGCCGAGTAATACAGCACGCAGAGCATGGCTATTACCCAGAAAAGTTTGCTCGACAAAATCTTGCCAACATCGCCGATTTTGAATTCCTCGTCGTCCGGCGCCGCTGCGGCGGCATTCAGTTTCTCGGATGCGATTTCATGGTCGAGGCGCGTGTCCATGAATGTGAATACAATATAGCTGATAAGGCCGATAAGCAGCAAAACGGTGCAGAAAGCCACAGGCACAACTACCGTAGGATCGCCCATCCATGTAGACAGACGCGGCGAAATAGTGAAGATAGCCCATACACCCACTCGGGCAAGCGCCATCTCGAGCCCCATCGCGAGAGCCATCTCATGCCCCTCGAACCACTTGGCCAAAGTTTTAGAAACCGTGATACCGGCCATTTCGCAACCGCAGCCGAAAATCATGAAACCAAGAGCTGCGAGTTTGGCGCTGCCGGGCATTTCAACCCACCAGCTGCTCAGCCATGCATCCAGTGCCGAACCGGCGAAAAGATCACTGATGGCATACAGCTTAATACAAGCTCCGACAAACATCACCGATGCCGAAAGTACGCCGGTGAAGCGGATGCCCATTTTGTCCAGAATAATACCGGCAATAATCAGAAAGCCGAAAACATTCAGGATATACTCTGCTCCGGCATAGTAGCCGAAGGCCGAAGGTGTCCAGCCCAGCTCGCTCTCCACGAGCGACTGCAGGGGCGACATAACGTCTACAAACATGTAGGCGAAGAACATCATCGAGGCCACAAGAACCAAGGCAAGCCATCTTGCCCATGCGTGATCGCGAAGTGTCATTTTGATTTGTTCTGTCATGATTGTGGAATGATTGATATATTAATTCTTTGTTTTGCTTTATCGGAGCTGCAAAATTACAAAAAATTGTGTAATTTTGTGATGTAGTTTAAGAATATCATCCAAATATGCCGGATATAATCACTTCAGAAAACCGGAAACTGGCCGCCGGGACATCCCGCCCCTATACCTTCGACCGCGTTGTGCGCATCCTCATTGCCATTGGTGGATTTATAGGCGCTCTGTGGCTGCTGAATGTTCTGAAAGGCGTTCTGCTACCATTTCTTGTCGCGTGGCTTATCGCATATATCCTCGAGCCGCTTGTACAGTACAACAAACGTATGTTCCGCGTAAAAAAGCGCTGGCTACCTATTATGGTGACTCTTTTTGAATGTACTCTTGTCGCTTGCGCAGCAGCTGTTTTCATTGTCCCGTCGGTTATCGACGAGATGCATCAGGTTGCCGGACTTATCTCTAACTACACCACGCGCGACGCTCAGATTGCCTTCATTCCTGAATCGCTTCACAATTACCTGAAAGAAAATATCGATTTCCGTAAAATTGCCGCAGGCATGACTCGCCAGGACTGGAATACAATCCTTCAGACCGTAGGAAACTTCGTTACCGGCAGCTACAACCTGGTGATGGACATTTTCAGTTGGTTTGTGGTGCTACTCTATGTGGTGTTCATAATGCTGGATTACGAACGGCTGCTCAGCGGATTCCGCCACATGATTCCGCCGAAGTACCGTCAGCGCACTTTCAGAATCACAAAAGACATAAAGAATTCGATGAACCTGTATTTTCGCGGGCAAGCTTTGGTGGCAGCGATCGTGGGGATACTATTCTGCATAGGTTTCCTTATTGTGGGCCTTCCTCTCGCCATAGTTCTTGGCTTGTTCATCGGCGTGCTCAACATGGTACCTTATCTGCAGCTGATATCGCTTATTCCTACAACTCTGCTGTGTATCGTATACTCCGTTAATACCGATGTGGATTTCTGGAGAATATGGTGGGCCTGCATGGCAATATATGTTGTTGTACAGTGTATTCAGGACCTTTTCCTCACACCTAAGATTATGGGAAAAACGATGGGACTGAATCCTGCTCTGATTCTTCTTTCCCTTTCGGTGTGGGGCACACTCCTCGGCTTCATAGGCCTGATAATCGCTCTGCCGCTCACCACGCTGCTGCTGGCCTATTATAACACCTACATAACGTCCCGCGAGGACGGAGAGACGCCCGCTCAAAAGGAAAACGATGCCAACGCATTCAGGCAAATGGTGGAATCGCCCGACAAACTCGACAGATAGCCAGACTTATTTGTACAAAAGATAGCTAATTGCTATCTTTGCACTACGTTTAAAACACAACAAAAATGATAGTAATTTACCGTATATATCAGCTCTTTATCGCCCTTCCGTTGCTACTCGCGGCAACTGTTGTGGCGGCGTTACTCACAATAGTGGGCAGCATGCTCGGTTTTTCGCGCACGATGGGTTACTGGCCCGGTTGCATATGGGCACGTATATTCTGCTGGCTCTGCTGGGTTAAAGTTGAAGTGCGTTGCAAAGAACATATCCAGCAAAAACGGTCCTATGTTTTTGTTGCAAATCATCAGGGCGCGTTCGATATATTCACTATCTACGGCTATCTGGGCCACAACTTCCGGTGGATGATGAAGAAAAGCCTTGAAAAAATTCCTTTGGTAGGCTATGCCTGCCGGGTGGCAGGTAATATATATGTGGATAACTCCAGTCCGTCAGCTGTGCGCCATACAATGCAGGATGCCGAGCAGAGGCTTGCCGGCGGTATGTCGGTGGTGGTGTTCCCCGAGGGATCCCGCACCCGCGACGGCAGGATGCACGGTTTCCGTCGCGGCGCTTTCTCGCTGGCCGTTGAATTCGGATTGCCGGTTGTGCCCATCACAATTGATGGTGCTTTCAGGGTTATGCCTCGCAGTTCGTTTATTCCACACTACGGCAAAATTATTATGACTGTTCATGAACCGATTTTTCCGGCTGAAGGCGGTAAGCATGAACTTACTGACCTGATGGAAGATTCGGCTCGCGCTATCGCTTCTGCACTTCCGGGAAACCAGAGACCTCGATGAACTTTTAGGTACGATGCGTGTTTAATAACAAACACACATATAAAAAGCATCATGAAAATCTCTTATTCCCTCTTTTTTTCTGCTGTGGCCGCACTCGGTACAATTGCTGCAGTTACTTCCTGTGCGAAATCCGATCGTTTCGCCGGATCATGGCAAGGCTCACCCGAACGTATGACCAATGTTCCCGATGCCGCCGATGCCACCTCGACAATGACTATAGATTTCGCGCCCTCACAGAGTGATAAAAAGACAGGAACCGCTGCTTTTTCGACTGTTATAGAGGTTACACAGGCAACGGCTCCCGCTCCAGATGCCATAGATGCCGTTTATGAGACAAATATTACTGCTACTGCCTCGATCTCCGCAAAATATGTATTCGAAGACGATGACGACGAGGATATACTTCTCTCTTTTGACCAGTCATCACTTAAAGTTGATGTAGATCCGAGCGGAGTCGCATTCTCGGAAAATCTTCTCTCTCAGACAGAACGTCCTGTTCTTGATTCACTTACAGCTTCCACAGCCGAGAAATGGCGTGTGCTTCTTTCCGGAGCTATCCGCGACGAATTCATGAAATACAACAAAATTGAAGACATCAAGATACACCACAACGACATGATGAGCTGCGAGGTTGCCCATCGCGATCTTACATTCCGCCGCGTAGGTATTCCGGATTGATTATCTGTGCACAGGAAGTATAATCCGCTCCCCGAGCATCTTGCCTAATTTCTGCTGGAAGGCTTTGCATTGTGCCAGACTGGCCAGAATCTCGGCTACGCGGGAACCGTCATCCTCGGTAAGCTCCATAAGCTGTTTATTCAGATCCTTTATCATACCCCCGACTATCGCGCTCCGCAATTCGAATATCCCTCTGGGTACAAGGTTGCGGAGCTGCTCCTGTTCTGTCTCTACTTTTCCCTGCTTGGTATATATCCGCGAAAGCGTATAGCGCTCCACAAGCAGCTCGGTGGCGATTGTGCGCACATCGTTGTCCGACGAATTCACAAGTTGCGTCTGCCCAAAATGCACATCAAAGAAATCCATTGTGTTTTTGCGATAGCTTTCCACATCGGCCACTGCCTGCCTGTCGGCTTTCTCTATCTGCTGCATGGTACCGGCATTGCGGCGTATCTCCTCTCTCTTTTCCTCAAGCATAATCTTGCATTCTGCCTCAACCGCAGCCTCTTTAGCCGCCCGGGCCGAAGGCCAGTCGTTGTTGCGGACATTACGGAAAAAGTCCATGATCCTGGCAAAAGGAGGGTGTGTGAACGCGATGCCATCCAATTTCAGTTCATTCTCTATCAGATCGAACACGGTACCGGGAAGCACGCGGTCGTCGTCGGTGGTCATGTCGAAGATATACAGCAGCCCGTAGCGTACTATATACCTTACAAGCTCCTGCTCATAGGGCCTGAGATAATTATTGTCGAGATCAAGGAGCGGTGCGTCGTTCTTTTCTTCCGGAGATTCATCCTTACTCTCGCTTTTTTCTATTTCCGAAATACTTTCGCGCGCTTTCTGACGCATGGCAGCCTTTTCGGCATCCTCGTAACGCCCTGTAATGAAAATATTGAGCTGATTCAACAGCACCTCTTCAGGCACATCGAGCAAACGCGAACATTGGGCTATATATTCCTGACGCTTGACAGGCTCGTCTACGTAAGCAACAGTGCGAAGCACATCATTTATAACCTTAGCTTTGGCGGTGGGATCGCTCTGATTCACTCCTGCCATTAGCTTCTCCACCATAAAGGTGATGATATCCACCTCGTGGGTATCAAGATATTCGGTAACTTCTTCCGAAGAATGGTGCTGGGCGAAAGAATCGGGGTCGTCTCCCGGAGGCAAGGCAAGCACCTTAACGTCCATCTTTTCGGCAAGAAGCATATTGATACCTCGCAGCGAAGCCTTTATACCGGCCGCATCGGCATCATATATCAGCGTTACGTTATTGGTGAAGCGGTGTACAACACGTATCTGCTCTTCTGTAATGGAAGTGCCAGACGAAGCCACCACATTCTCCACGCCAGCCTGATGCATGGAAATGACATCGAGATATCCCTCCACCATTATGCACTTGTCGGCGCGGACAATAGCACTCCGGGCCTGGAATAGACCGTAAAGCTCGTTTTTCTTACGGTAGATGGGCGACTCTGGCGAGTTTACATACTTGGCAATGTTCTTATCGGTGCGCATAGTACGTGCACCAAAGCCAACAACACGCCCCGAAAGAGAATGTATAGGAAATACAACACGGCTGCGGTAACGGTCGTACATGGATTTGCGCCCCTCTCGCTCGTTTTCCACCTCCAGGCCTAATTCTACCATGAATTCATCCTTGAATCCAGCTTTTCGAGCTGCGTCAAGAAATTCTGTCGGCCGGTCGATTGCATACCCGAGCTGGAAACGCTCTATCATCGCATCGGAAAGACCGCGGTGGCGGAAATAAGGCATTGCCACGCTTTGTCCTTCGGTGGTTTCGGCAAGATTATGGCGGAAATGTTCGTTGGCAAAAGCATTGAGCGCCAATAGTGATTCCCGTTTGGATGCAGCCTGCCGCTCCTCGTCGGTAAGGTCTTTCTCTACAATTTCAATATTGTATTTTCGGGCAAGATAGCGAAGGGCTTCCTGGAAACTCATCTGCTCGTGCTCCATGATAAAGTTCACCGGTGAACCGCCTTTGCCGCAGCTGAAGCACTTGCATATATTACGCGCCCTGTTTACCGAGAACGACGGTGTCCGTTCACTATGGAACGGGCACAGCCCCTTGTAGTTGGCACCGCTACGGCGCAACTTCACAAAGTCGCTGACAACGTCTACGATATCGGCGGCATCAAGAATTTTCTGTACTGTTTCCTGGTCTATTCGCGACATGGGTGCAAAAATTGAATGGCAAAGTTAGCGAATTTTTATGATAATCCGGTATATTTTGCTTACCTTTGCCGCATGGAAGCATGCCCTGTATGCTTTTGTATTCCAGAAGTCCAAAATTCATTCATTTATATTCACAATGGGAAATAATAACTTTAGGATGCTAAACGAGAACGAGATAGAAGTTCTCAAAAGTCGCGGTTGCAAAAGCGACGAATGGCATAAAATCGAAGTAGCGGACGGTTTCGACTGTTCCATGCTCAGCAATGTGGAATTCTCGGGCAATATCCGTATCGGGCGCCTCGAAGGAACATTCAACCGTCCTGGAGGCCTTATGCGCCAATCATCTATCAGCGATGTTACCCTCCATAACGTTACTATCGGCAACGGAGTCTTTATACGTCATGTGGCCAACTATATCGCCAACTACGACATTGCCGATGGCGTTTATATCGATAATATCGATTCGCTTGTCGGTACGCTCGACTCCACTTTCGGCATTGGCACGGAAGTTTCTGTGCTGAACGAGACCGGCGGCCGCGAGGTGCCGATATACGAGAAGATGTCGGCTCAGACGGCATATCTGATTGCCATGTACCGTCATGACAAAGAGATGGTACAAAAACTCGTAACAATGATTAAGGTACATGCTGATTCATTTTTCGGGAAACGAGGCAACGTGGGCGAATGTGCCGAAATCACCAACTGCGGAACCATTACAAATGTGAGGATCGGCGCATACGCCCACCTGAAAGGAGCGACCCGTCTGAAAGACGGTACAATCGCCGGTTCAAAAGATGCCCCAGTTACCGTTGGACGCGATGTAATTGCGGAAGGATTCGTTTTCGCATCGGGAAGCCGTGTAGACGACGGCGCCGTTGTTCATCACTGCTTTGTCGGTCAGGCATCAGTGCTATCACATCTTTTTTCGGCCCACGATTCTTTGTTTTTCGCCAACTGCCAGTGTGAGAACGGCGAGGCTGCCGCAATTTTCGGCGGCCCATATACTGTTACGATGCACAAATCAAGCCTGCTTATAGCCGGGATCTTTTCTTTCCTGAATGCAGGCTCAGGAAGTAACCAGAGCAACCACATGTACAAGCTCGGCCCCATCCATCAGGGCGTTGTGGAGCGAGGCTCCAAAACCACGAGTGATTCCTACATTTTATGGCCGGCGCGCATTGGCGCATTCTCTCTTGTGATGGGCCGCCACGTAAACCATCCCGATACATCCAGGCTGCCGTTCTCATATTTGATTGAGGGCAACAAGGAATCATATCTTGTTCCTGGTATCAACCTGCGCAGTGTAGGAACAATCCGCGACGCCCAGAAGTGGCCCAACCGCGACAAGCGCAAAGATCCCGAACACCTTGATTCGATCAATTTCAATCTTCTCAGCCCCTATACCGTAGGCAAAATGTTGGGAGCCATCAAACTTCTGAACGACCTTGAACGAACCGCCGGAGCTACAGCCGAACGCTTCTCTTTCCAGGCAATGACAATCGACGCGCGCGCCCTGCGCCGCGGTCGTCAGCTGTACGCTATGGTTGTGGATAAATTCATTGGGAATTCCATTATAACGCGTATGGGAAAAGATCCCATTGCCGGCCAAAAAGGACTTACCGCTCTGCTTACACCGACAAGTAAAGCGGGACAAGGCGAATGGGTAGACGTTTGCGGACTGTTTGTACCCAAAACCGAAGTAAATGCCATATCTAAGGACATAATGGACGGAGAAATAGAGAGCCTCCCCTCTCTCGAGGCCCGATGGAAGCAACTGCATGCCAACTACTACGACATGGAATGGACCTGGGTGGCCGAGCATCTGGAAGAATGGTGCGGAAAAACATACGACCAGATTACCGAAGACGACCTCAGAGCAATCATAGAACGGTGGCTAAAAAGTGTTACCGACCTTGACAACATGTTGCTTGAGGACGCTTGCAAGGAATACTCGCTGAAATCGCGTACCGGATTCGGTATCGACAATCCCGGCCACGATGCCGACAGCGACTTTATAAGCGTTCGGGGAGAATTTGACGCCGACCCATTTGTGCGCATGGTAAAAGAGCACATTGTCCGCAAGGCCAATCTTGCGCGGCGCGCGACTGCACAACTGCAGTAATACATAAAAAGGCCCGGCAGTAATCGAATCCTACAGCCGGGCCTTTTATTTTATAGGGCGGATCACCACATCGGTGTGAAGCCCTTTGTTTTTTCAAGCAAATGGTTTGCACAGCCAACAGCCGTGCCATGTTTTGTCATGTCAAGTTTGAGAATTGGAGCGCCAACATTCAGCTGAAGACGGCCCAAATCCACGTACAGATATCCCATAGACGTCGCTTTGCGGAAATAGTATTTGCCGCCAGTGGCGTCGGAAATTGAAGTCCACTGAGTACTCGAGACATTAGGTTCTCCTTCTATCTTATAGCCATACGGCACAGAAACAGTTCCCATAATGCTGGACAGAGAGCCGAAAGCCTCCGGATATTCGAAATCGGTAGGCACACTATTAATAAAGAAACTGGCACGTACATAACGGTCGGAACTACGAACAGTACCTGGAAGCATATTCACTCCGTCGATTTTCTTCCAATAGTCGTTTATGGCCGTCATCTGGGCATGCGGAGGGTCGTTGGTCAACACCTGTAGATCGCGCCCCTTATATGTATTCATCTGTCCGTTCTCGAATTCCATTAGCAGCGTCGTACCGCTTGCATCTGTAAGCGCCCAATGCAGAGCGGAGACCGTACCACCATCGAATGTCTTCCCGAAAATACCGAACTTATTTTCCTGCAGCCATGTATCAACTTCATCTACCGTTGCGAAGTTATCAAGGAAATAGCTCACAATCATGGCAAGGCTTACAACAGGCATATTACCGCCCACAGCTTCCCGATAGATTGTTCCTTTACAGAACAGACCGTTCATAACCAGGCCCTGGTCGTTCATACCCTCTGTAACACCGCCATCGTAACCTACCGCCAATACCGACGCATATTTGGAACGCCAACTCAGACATGGTTCGGTAGGCATGCTTGTCTTGTCCACGCCACGGGGATATACATAAATATTAGTCGGGATAGGAGTTTTCCAGTCGAGCGTACGCCCCACCATTACTATATCCTTATCACCAAGATAAACTACACGCGAGCATGCTTGCGATACAGGACGGGCAAGCAAGGCGCATAATGCCAACAGGTATAATTTCATGAATTTCATAATGCTGATGTTCAAACGTTTTCAATTAAAACGTCTGCACCGGCACGAGGGTTCAGTACTGCAGATAAATAAAGGGAACAAGTTCGCTCTGACGCGTCTGCACAACGACAAACAAAACCGCAGCGAGAATAGCCGCCTGCCATATAACCGACATTTCTGCATAAGCGTTCATCACTCCGGTAGTCCATACGCGCGGCGTCATATGCGCAATATAACCCATCACCGCCACCGCAACAATCATCATGTAAGCGTCTAAGAACTGAGGAGCCACTCCAATATGAAAATTAGTGAAAATCTGCGACAATATACTGCCTGCCGAGGCAAGATCCGGAGCGCGGAACAAAGTAAAACCGAACACCACGAGCATAAATGTTACTCCTATATTGATCATTCGTACCACGGGATGCGCGCGGTAAGCCTCCGGTATGGGCGAAAACTTCCTTAATGTCTTGTGTAACACTAACAGGATTCCGTGGTACGCCCCCCAGAAAAGATACATCCACGACGCTCCATGCCACAGGCCGCCGATAACCATAGTGGCAAACTGGTTAAAATAGGCCCGCGGTTTGCTGCACCGGTTGCCGCCAAGTGGAATGTAGACATAATCGCGCAACCAGGTTGATAGAGAGATGTGCCAACGGCGCCAGAATTCCGTAGGACTGGATGATTTGAACGGTGCCGCAAAATTCTCTTTAAAACGATAGCCCATCAGCAGCGCAACCCCTATTGCCATATCGGAATATCCAGAAAAATCGCAATATAGTTGAATGGTAAATCCAATACACCCTAACAGATTCTCGAAACCGGAATAAAGCATCGGATTATCAAAGATTCTGTCGACAAAATTGCCACTTATATAGTCGGCTATCACAACCTTTTTCACAAGACCGGTCATTATCAGGAACAGGCCTTCGGAAATCATGGCTTTTGACGCCGTCGGATTCTCTGCTATCTGTGGGAGCATGTCCTTTGCCCGCACAACAGGACCGGCTAGCAGCGGAGGGAAGAATGTAAGGAAAAAAGCGTAGTCCAAAAAATTCCTGCAAGGCACCATCTGGCGGCGATACAAGTCCATTATATAACTGATAGAACGGAATGTAAAGAAAGATATTCCGGCCGGAAGCAGAACTTCCACTGGGTTGAATTCGGAGGAAATTATGCTCGCAAACGCATCGGCAAGCAGGTTAAAATATTTGAAATACACCAGCATACCCACATTTACAAGTACATTCACAGCAACAATTCCTCGTCTTGAAAAATCGCCGGAAGTTTTTCCCATAAGCAACCCGAGCAGATAGTCCGAACAACATACGCCACAAAGTATGAGTACGCACCACGAGCTGGACTTATAGTAAAAATACAGCGAAAAAGCTATCACCAGCAGCATCCGCAATATGCGCTGTTTGCGCACGCACTGATATGCGAGGATAAATAGCGTGAACAGTACAAGAAAAAGGCCCGAATTGAAAAGCATCGGATGGTTCGGGTCGTAGGCAAGAATATCGATGAGACGTTCTATCATCGTGAAATCATATATCTTCCAAGCGTTCTGAAATCTGGCGAGCCATTGCAGCAGCCAACGGACCTGGATTCCGCTGCAAGAGGCAGCACACCTCCCGGGCAATACCGTTATTGACGTAGAAAAGGTTCAGAGCCAGTCTGGCAGCCGTATAACGCTCCATATCTGTTCTTGATTCCTGAGCCAGTTCCACTGCGAGCGAGCCTGCGAAAGACAAATGGCGCAACAGACGGTGGCACAGAATATCTGCGACCTCTGGTGCGGGGATGCCTGAAACCCACCGCAGTGCATCGGCGGCACTGAATTCCGCGGCAGGCATCAGCATCGGCGCTATCAGCATGCTTTCGCGCGTCGTGCTGTTTGCCCACAGGGATTCGGCGAGTTCACGGCTTTGTCCAAACATTTGCGAAGCCTCTACTATCTGCGGCAAATTTAAACCAAAAATATATCTGAAAGGGCTTCCGGCTTTACGCAAAGTATCAGCAATCACTCCATTGCGCATGGCAAAGAAATGTCTTTTCACGGCCTGCATAGGCGAGTATTTCAGTTCTGTGGAGCCTTGTATGGTCATATCCGGAGATTTGTTTTAATTGTCCTGTTGGTTTTAGGTTTGCAAAGTTACTGTTTCTTTCACGTTTTTTTGTCGCAGAGAGAAAAAATATTTGCCAAGCTGAGAAATTTTGCTTAATTTTGGAGTATAAAACGACCCTTTACCAGACAGGGTCTCCAAATTTGAAGATTATATTATGAGCAATAACGATTTTAGAAACTACGCCGTACATCATCTCGGCATGAACGGCCTTGCACTGGACCAATACACATCCCTTATAAATTCCAAGGGTCCCGTAGCATCATACATCAATCCCACCATCATAGAGGAACGTCAGCTTAACGTAGCACAGATGGATGTTTTCTCCCGTCTGATGATGGACCGTGTTATTTTTCTTGGCACAGAAGTGAACGATTATACCGCCAACGTAATTCAGGCACAGCTTCTGTATCTGGACAGTACCGACACCGGCAAGGATATTTCCATTTACATCAACTCGCCCGGCGGCTCGGTATATGCAGGTCTTGGCATATATGACACCATGCAGTATGTCGCATCCGACGTTTCCACCCTATGCACCGGTATTGCAGCGTCTATGGCAGCAGTGCTTCTCGTAGCAGGCGAGAAAGGCAAACGCTTTGCGCTTAAACATTCGCGTGTAATGATACACCAGCCTATGGGTGGTGCCCAGGGCCAGGCGTCGGATATCGAAATCACAGCGCGCGAAATCAAGAAGCTGAAAGACGAGCTTTATAATATCATTGCCGATCATTCCGGACAGCCATTCGACAAGGTGGAAAAAGATTCCGACCGCGACTACTGGATGACATCGCAGGAAGCATTGGATTATGGCATGATTGACCGCGTTCTTGTAAAAGCCAAAAAATAATTATGGCAAAAAAGAAAATTCCGCACGAAATTCGCTGCATATATTGCGGCCGTTCCGAATCGGACGGCGCCTCTATCCTGCCGTCGCCAGACATGGACGGCGGCGTATGCGTGGACTGCCTCGAGACAGCCGCACAGATGCTCGGCCTCGTTTCCGAAGAGGACAACAACAGTGTTGCCGCTCGTGCTCGCGCGAAATATCATTCGTCGAACCCCGACGCAGTGCGCAAAACAAGCGAACAACCCAAAAAGACGCCCACACCATCCGAAATCAAAGCTTTCCTGGATCAATATATCATCGGGCAAGACCAGGCCAAAAGGTATCTCTCCGTCGCAGTCTACAACCATTACAAACGTCTCGACCAACCAATGGAGGATGACGGCGTCGAAATCGAGAAGAGCAACATCATAATGGTAGGTCCCACCGGTACCGGCAAAACCCTTATCGCCCGCACAATCGCCAAACAGCTCGATGTACCGTTCACTATCGTAGACGCCACTGTTCTTACACAGGCCGGCTATGTTGGCGAGGATATCGAAAGTCTTCTTACAAGGCTTCTCCAGGCTGCCGATTATGATGTAAAGAAAGCGGAGCGCGGCATTGTTTTCATCGATGAAATTGACAAAATCGCGCGCAAAGGCGACAATCCTTCCATCACACGCGACGTAGGTGGTGAAGGCGTACAGCAAGGGTTACTCAAACTTTTGGAAGGTTCGGTTGTGAACGTTCCCCCACAAGGAGGACGCAAACATCCGGAGCAGCCCATGATACCCGTCGACACAAAAAACATACTTTTTATTTGCGGAGGCGCGTTCGAGGGCATAGAACAGGCAATCGCCCACAGGCTCAATACAAGTTTCGTAGGCTTCGCCACAGAGAACAGCGAACGCAAGATAGACCGGGGTAACCTTATGCGCCACGTGGCTCCGCAGGATTTGCGTACCTTCGGCCTTATTCCCGAAATCATAGGCCGTCTGCCCATTCTCACGCACCTGCTTCCGCTGGACCGCGAAGCCCTGCGCCGAATCCTCACCGAGCCTAAAAATGCAATTATCCGCCAATACGAGAAGCTTTTCAAGATGGACGGAGTAAAACTTGTCTTCCTGCCCGAAGCCCTCGATTTTATTGTGGACAAAGCTATCGAATACAAACTCGGCGCCCGAGGGTTGCGCTCCATTGTGGAAACCATAATGATGAACGCAATGTTCGAGATGCCAACTCAAAAGCCAGAATGCTTCGAAGTTACCGCCGATTACTGCAAACACCAGCTTGAAGCGGCCCATTTCGACGCTCAGGCCGTATAACATAACTCAATAACATAAACCTCCTTCACAAAAAAACAGAGCCGATGGCAACTGTAGCAGAAACATTGGAAAAAGCACTTAAAAAGCACTTCGGGTTCGACACTTTCAAAGGTAACCAGAAGGCGATAATGCTTAGCCTACTTTCCGGTCGCGACACTTTTGTAATAATGCCAACCGGAGGAGGCAAGTCCCTATGCTACCAGCTGCCGTCGCTTATCAGCGACGGCACAGCCATCGTAATCTCCCCACTGATAGCGCTGATGAAAAATCAGGTGGATGCCATGCGTAATTTCAGTGAAAACGACAGTGTGGCGCACTTCCTGAATTCCTCGCTCTCCAAAAGCGCCATCGACCAGGTGAAGGCAGATATTATTGCCGGACGCACCAAACTGCTTTATGTTGCGCCCGAATCTCTAACAAAAGAGGAAAATATCGAATTCCTCAAAACAGTACCCATATCATTCTATGCCGTGGACGAGGCTCACTGCATCTCGGAATGGGGCCACGACTTCCGTCCGGAGTATCGGAGGATACGTCCCATTATCAACGAAATCGGTACCCGTCCCGTCATAGCGCTTACCGCAACGGCGACGCCTAAGGTTCAGCACGATATTATAAAAAATCTCGCCATGACCGATGCCGTCGTTTACAAATCGTCGTTCAACAGACCTAACCTCTACTACGAAATACGTCCCAAGACAAATAATACGGACAAGGACATTATCCGTTTCATCAAACAACGTCCGTCCAAATCCGGCATTATATATTGTCTTAGCCGACGGAAAGTGGAGGAATTCTCCGAACTTCTGAGAGTAAACAATATAAAGGCCATGCCCTATCATGCCGGCATGGATCCCGCCACCCGTTCGGCAAACCAAGACGCATTCCTTTTGGAGCAAGTGGATATCATTGTGGCCACTATTGCTTTCGGAATGGGCATCGACAAGCCCGACGTCCGGTTTGTCATACACTACGACATGCCTAAATCGCTCGAGGGCTACTACCAGGAAACCGGTCGTGCCGGGCGAGACGGCGGAGAAGGCATATGCCTTACATTCTACTCCCGCAAAGACCTCCAGAAAATGGAGAAATTCATGCAGGGCAAGCCTGTTACCGAGCAAGAAATCGGCAAACAGCTGTTGGCAGAGACAGCAGCATACGCCGAGTCCTCGCTATGCCGCCGGCGTACCCTGATGCACTATTTCGGAGAAACGTACGACAACGAGAATTGCGGTAACTGCGACAACTGTCTTAATCCCAAAAAGAAAGTGGAAGCACAAGATGATTTGTCTGCGGCGTTAGAAACCATTGCCGCCCTTAAGGAAAAATTCAAGACCGACCACGTGGTCGACGTTATGCTCGGACGCGCATCCAACGATGTCCGTTCCTATCATCACGACGAACTGGAAGTTTTCGGCTGCTGCGAAGGCGAGACACCAAAGTTTATCAATACCGTAATACAACAAGCCATAATTGCAGGCTATATAGAGCGAGGCATCGAGAATTACGGAATTTTGCGTCTAACCAAAGCAGGTAAAGAATTCCTGAAGAAACCCAAATCTTTCAAGATTGTGGAAGATTCGGAATTCAACGATGACATAATCGACGAAGACCTGATCCCCAAGAACGCATCATCGTGCGCAGCCGACCCTGAACTCTTCTCTATTCTCAATACCCTGCGTCGCCAGATTGCATCGAGCCTCAAACTGCCTCCTTATGTAATTTTTCAGGACCCGTCGTTAGAAGCTATGGCTACCACATATCCTATCACATTGGATGAACTGGCAAAAATTGCAGGCGTGGGAGCCGGTAAAGCAAAACGCTACGGCAATGAATTTATCAAGGTGATAAAGACATATGTCGACGAGAACGAGATTGAACGGCCCGAAGATCTGCGGGTGCTCACCATCGCCAGCAAAAGCAAACTCAAAATTGCAATAATACAGGCGATCGACCGTAAAATCAACCTTGAGGAAATAGCCGAGGCTAACAGTATTGAATTCGACACCCTGTTAGATGAAATCGAAAGCATCGTAAATTCCGGCACCCGGATAAATATCACGTATTACCTCAACGAAATAATAGATCCCGAGGATCAGAGCGAGATCTTCGAATATTTCCGCACCAGCACCTCCGACAACATCCAGGAGGCCTATAAAGAATTGTGTCCCGATTTCTCGGAAGAAGAAATACGTCTCATGAGAATCAAATTCCTCTCCGAACTGGGTAACTGACCGATATGAATACAAGCATCCTTTCCGACCTATACCTGTCCGTAAAGACCAAAAGGCCCGAGACCATTGTAGAACTCCCCTCCTCCGGTTCCAACAGGCGATATTTCCGTTTGTCCGGTAAGAACGGCACCGACAGCATAATTGGAGTTATCGGTACCTCCGACGACGAAAACAAGGCTTTCATATATATGGCCCGGCACTTTGGCGAACAGAATCTTCCGGTTCCCGAAGTGCTGGCTGTCAGCGATGATGGAATGGCATATATACAGACCGATCTGGGCAATTCCCTCCTTTTTCAGGAAATAGAAAAAGGCCGACTGACCCGTTCGTTTTCGGCAACGGAAAAAGAACTGCTCGCCAAGACAATCCGCCGACTACCCGACATTCAGTTCGCCGGAGCAAAGGACATGGACTTCTCGGTATGCTATCCCGTGGATTCATTCGACGAGCGTTCCATAATGTGGGATCTCAATTACTTCAAGTATTGTTTCCTAAAAGCTACCGGTCTCGATTTTTCTGAAGGAAAACTGGAAGATGATTTCCAGGCAATGGCAAAGGTGCTGATGCAAAGTGCCACAGATACATTCATGTACCGCGATTTCCAAAGCCGCAACGTAATGATACGCGATGGCGAACCGTGGTTCATCGACTTTCAGGGCGGCCGACGAGGCCCGTTCTACTATGATGTCGCTTCGTTCCTGTGGCAGGCCAAGGCGAATCTGCCAGACAGCCTGCGCCACGACCTGCTGATGGAATATCTGCACGCTGTGAACAAATACTATCCCATCGGAGAAAAGGAATTTCTTGCAAACCTGCGTCATTTCGTGCTTTTCCGTACCCTTCAGGTGCTTGGAGCATACGGTTTCCGAGGATATTTCGAGAAGAAGCCGCACTTCATGCAAAGTGTGCCATACGCAATCGAGAACCTGCGAGGCCTGCTTACCGAGCCATATGCGGAATATCCTTATCTTAACGAACTGCTAAACCGCCTTGTGAACATGAAGCAGTTTACAGAACTGCTGAACAAGAAAAAGCTCACCGTACGCGTACTTAGTTTTGCATATAAGAAAGGTATTCCCAACGACCCGTCGGGTAATGGCGGCGGCTATGTTTTCGACTGCCGTGCCATCAACAATCCGGGCAAATACGAGCGCTACAAACCATTTACCGGACTGGACCGGCAGGTTATCAGTTTTTTGGAAACCGATGGCGAGGTTCTTACATTCCTCGACCACTGCTATGCTCTCACCGATGCCAGTATCGAACGATATATCGAACGTGGTTTCACAAATCTGATGATTGCTTTCGGATGTACCGGAGGACAGCATCGCAGCGTTTACTGCGCGCAACATACCGCCGAACATATCGCCAACAAATTCAAAGTACAGGTAGAACTTATTCACCGAGAACAGAACATCGAGCAATCTTTCCCAATAAAAGAATGAAAGCAATCGTTTTTGCCGCCGGTAACGGCACCCGACTGAAACCGTTTACCGATGAACACCCGAAAGCACTGGCATCCGTCTGCGGTCATCCGGCTTTAGGATTAGTAATCGGCAAGCTGATTGCAGCCGGTGCCGACGGCATTGTGGTGAACGTGCATCACTTTGCCCGGCAAGTCGTGGATTTTGTAGAATCACAGAACTACGGTGTGCCTGTCGAGATAAGCGACGAAAGCTCGTTGCTACTGGACACCGGAGGCGCAATTGCAAAAATTTATCGCGAAAGCCGTTTAATGGCCACACTCGGTGCTGAAGAACCTGTAGTTGTACATAACGCCGACATTCTTACAGATTTCCCGATTAATAGCCTCACAGATGCCCTCGCGGGTAATGCGGCGGCTATTCTTGTTAATCCGTCAAGAGAAAGTTCCCGAAAGTTCCTGTTCGACACCGACGATATTCTGCGAGGATGGGAAAACAAGAAAACAGCAGTTATAAGACCTGTCGGGATGACAACCGAGGGATTGCATGAGGCCGCTTTCGGTGGCGTTCATGCAATATACAAGGCCACAATGCGTAATATCAGCGACTACTGCGGCGATCTGTGTCCGTTCAGTATAACGGATTATTATATTGACGTGTGCGGCAGTTGCCGCATAAAAGGTTTCACTCCTGACGGAGATTTCCGGTGGTTCGACATCGGTACGCCGGAAAAGCTGGAAGCCGCTCAATCTTTTCTGTCATGAAACTTTCAGAACTCAAAACAGGAGAATCTGCCATTGTTGTAAAAGTCCACGGCCACGGCGCATTCCGCAAGCGCGTAATGGAGATGGGCTTCGTAAAAGGCCGTACGGTTACTGTTATACTTCACGCTCCTCTGCAAGACCCGATACAATACAGGATTCTCGGATATGAAGTGTCGCTGCGGCTTTCCGAAGCGGCACTTGTTGAAGTGGTGAAGGTAGACAACGCCGAAGCAGCGACATTGGGCGCTTCAATCCTTATGACGCCTCCCGAGACCACAGCTCACGAAACACACCGAACTTTCGACCGCCAGCGCCATATCATAGATGTGGCACTTATCGGCAATCCCAATTGCGGCAAAACTTCGTTATTCAACGCTCTTTCCGGGGCAAATGAACATGTTGGCAACTACAGCGGCGTAACAGTTGGTGCCAAAGACGGTGAATTCCACTACGGACAGTACACCATTAATTTAATCGACCTGCCGGGAACATATTCCATGAGCTGCTACTCACCCGAAGAACTGTACGTACGCCAATATCTTAAGGAAAATACGCCAGATCTTATACTCAACGTTGTAGACTCCTCCAACCTTGAGAGAAATCTATACCTGACAACCGAGCTTATCGACATGGACTACTCTATGGTGATAGCTCTGAACATGTACGACGAGTTGCGTTCGTCGGGAGCAAAACTGGACTATACCAATCTTGGAAAAATGATTGGTGTGCCTATGGTCCCGATAGTTTCCAAAACGCACGAAGGAATAAAAGATTTGCTCGACACCATAATCGCCGTATACGAAAACCGCGACGATACTGTCCGCCATGTGCACGTTAATCTCGGCGCCGATATGGAAGGTGCTATCCGCAAACTTGTGGATGCCATTAAGGCAAGTCCGACCATGCAGAAGCATTTTTCTCCTCGCTATCTTGCGATAAAATTGCTTGAAGGCGATCATCAGATCGAGGACGAAATACCCCAAGCCAACGACCCGGCACTTGCAACATACACTAAAAAACGTAAATGTTCGCGACTGCACAAGCTGTTCCATCAGTGCAGCGACTGCGAGAATTGTCCGATCGCAAGCCAGCCCCACTGGCGCGAGAATCTTCGCGCAGGCGCAGACGACCCCATAATGATAATGCGCGACAAGCTACGCGGAAAAATTGAAGCGTTGCGGAATGAAGATATCTCCTCTATTGTCGCAGCCGAAAAATACGGTTTTGTCGCAGGCGCCCTCGCCGAAACATACACTCCGGGAACAAATCCGAAGAAAACAACACGCGTACTGGACAGACTCGCCACAAACCGTGTGCTCGGGTTCCCTATTTTCTTTGCGATAATGTTCTTCATCTTCTGGGCGACGTTCGCAATCGGACAATATCCTATGGACTGGATTGAGGAAATCGTTGACTGGCTGAGCGGCGTTGTAGAAAAACTGATGCCAGCCGGAATCCTGAAAGACCTTATTGCCCAAGGTATCATCGGTGGTGTCGGCGGTGTGATAGTTTTCCTGCCCAATATCCTTATCCTGTTCTTCTGCATATCGTTCATGGAGGATACCGGCTACATGGCTCGGGCTGCCTTCATAATGGATAAGGTGATGCACCGGGTAGGTCTGCATGGCAAATCCTTCATTCCTCTGATTATGGGATTCGGATGTAATGTACCAGCAATCATAGCCTCACGCAGCATCGAAAGCAAATCCAGCAGGATAATAACAGTTCTTATAAATCCTTTCATGTCGTGTTCGGCACGGTTGCCGATTTATGTACTTATGGTGGGGACATTTTTCCCCTCACACGCCACATTGGTTTTCGCCGGCCTGTATTTCTTAGGCATCGTCGTTGCCATTATAACCGCCCGCATGCTGCGCAGATTTTATTTTCACAAAGACGAAACGCCTTTTGTAATGGAACTGCCGCCGTATAGGCTTCCGTCAATGCGCGTATCTCTGAGCCATACATGGGAAAAAGGCAAGCAGTATCTCAAGAAAATGGGAGGAATAATCCTGTTTGCCAGCATAATTGTATGGGCTCTTAATTATTTCCCGATACACGATACAGACGTTGCTCCCGATATCGCCGTTGCCGAGAGCATAGACGATTCACGTATAAATCCCGATACCGACTCGTATCTGGAGATGCTTGGCAAAGCCATCAATCCGGTGATGGAACCGATTGGTCAGAAATGGCGCGCCACTGTGGCTGCGTTGGCCGGTGTCCCGGCAAAGGAAATCGTGGTTTCTACCCTAGGTGTCCTTTACACCAACGACGAGGAAGTTTCCGACTCACGTCTTGGTGCACGCCTGCAAAAACCATCGTCTGTTACGGGGAATCCGGACTTTACACCGGCAAGCGCACTGGCTTTCATGGTGTTTATCCTGCTATACTGCCCCTGTGTGGCATCAATCACAGCTATAGCCCGAGAGGCCGGTTCATGGAAATACGCATTGTTCAGCATTGTATACAATACGGCAGTGGCATGGATTGTAGCTTTTGCCGCATACCGTCTTATGCTTCTTTTCCAATAATACAAAACGTTTAAGAATCATGGAAAACAACAACGAGAAACAGGAAATCCTCGACAAGCGCTACCTGCGCATGGCATCTATATGGGCAGAAAATTCATACTGCCAGCGGCGCAAAGTCGGCGCTATAATCGTAAAGGATAAAATGATTATTTCCGACGGTTATAACGGTACCCCCGCAGGTTTCGAGAACATCTGCGAAGATGATAGCGGAGTTACTAAGCCGTATGTTCTCCATGCCGAAGCCAATGCGATAACAAAAGTGGCAAGAAGCAACAACTCAAGCAATGGTTCCACTCTGTATGTTACAGCATCGCCATGCCTGGAGTGTGCAAAACTGATTATCCAGGCAGGAATACGACGCGTGGTTTTCAATGACCTTTACCGCCTCGCCGACGGCATCGAACTGATGCGCCGTGCCGGCATTGAATGTGTACACATATCAAACCTCGAATAATTTCAGCATTACAAATGTCGCAAAACCGAAAATATCTTTACTGGCTCCCCATCGTTGCTGCCGTCTTTCTTGTAGCCGGTCTGTGGATGGGCCGTGCGCTCGATTCCAACACACGAGGGAACAGCGCGATGCAGAAACTCAGTGAAATTTTTGAAATAATAGGCGAGAATTACGTCGACGAAGTAAATCTCGACAGTCTTGTTGAACTTACTTTGCCCGAAATGCTCCGGAATCTCGACCCGCACTCCGCGTATATCTCTGCGGCAGACCGTCTCGCGGCCGAACGCGAGCTGGAAGGTTCGTTCTACGGCATAGGCATACAGTTCCAGATGGTGAACGACACGCTGTATATTCTCGAAGTTATCAATGGCGGAGCTTCAGAAGCCGCGGGTATTCTTCCGGGAGACAAGATGACAGAAGTTGACGGCAAGAACATAGCCGGCGTCAACATCACCGAAAACGAAATATTCTCTCTCCTGCGTGGCGAGAAAGACACACCTGTAAAGGTAACAGTGAAGCGCCACAATTCCGCGAAACCGCTCACATTCGACCTTGTCCGCGGTGAAGTTCCCGTATCTCCCATCGACGCATCATATCTCATCAACGACTCCATCGGATACATACGTTTGGGCAAATTCTCCGAGAACGCATACGCCGAATTTCTCACTGCACTGGGGCAGCTTAAATTTGACGGAGCCAATAGCTTTATCATTGACCTCCGCGGCAACGGCGGCGGCTACATGAATCCTGCAGTACTCATTGCCAACGAATTTCTACCTGCCAAACAGCTTATTGTGGCAACAAAAGGCCGATCGATGGCCGATAATTCCATTCTGTTCTCCGATGGTTCGGGTGTATTCAACGAACAGGAAATCGTTATCCTTACCGACGAGTATACCGCAAGTTCCAGCGAAATACTTGCAGGCGCCATCCAGGATAACGACCGTGGCCTCATAATCGGCCGCAGGACATTCGGCAAAGGTCTGGTACAGCGCTCGTTCGATCTTCCCGACTCCAGCGAGTTCCGTCTCACCGTGGAGCGGTACTATACACCCTCGGGCCGTTGCATACAAAAGACATATATTCCGGGCAAGAACAACGAATACGAAACCGAAATTTTCAACCGCTATGACCGCGGAGAGATATTCTCGGCCGACAGTGTAAAAGTAGACTCCACCAAAATCTTCCGTACCGCCAACGGGCGCCTGGTATACGGCGGCGGTGGTATCATTCCCGATATTTTTGTACCTTCCGATACCACCGGCGTAACAAGTTACTATATCAAGGTAGCCAACAACGGTTTGCTCCGCAAATTCGCCTACGAATATGCCGATCTCAACCGCGATCAACTCAACGAAAGTACCGACGCCAACGACCTGCTCAAGCGTTTGCCCGCCGATAATGTTATTCTTCAGTCGTTTGTGAACTATGCAAACACCAAGGGCGGCATAGCCCCGAGGTGGTATTACATAAACATTTCGGCCAAGTTGATTGTTAATCAGATTAAAGCGTTGATAGCAAGAGATATTGTCGGTATGGACGGCTATTTCCAGATTATCAACGCCTCCGATCCCGTTGTGGGAGAGGCTATTCGACAGATTGAAAGTGGTGGAGCGAGATTCCCGCTTACCGACCCTAAGACTCCTGAGGATTCTGAACAATGACAAAAGAAGAGATACGCCGCCAGGTGCGCGCAAGAAAAACAATGCTGGATGCTGCTGAGAAAAGTGCGGCAGCCCGGCGCGTATTCGAAAGAGTGCAAAAGCTCGCAGCATTCGTAATGGCCGACCGAATACTGATGTACCATTCGCTGCCAGATGAATTGTCAACCAGGGAATTCATCGATTCGATGGCCGGTACAAAGCAGTTCTATCTGCCGCGTGTGAACGGCCTCGACCTCGAGATATTGCCGTACGAACGCTCGCACATGCACCTGGGAGCATTCCATATCGAAGAGCCTGATGGCGATGATACTGTAGACATCAACGAAATAGACCTTGTGATAGTTCCTGCCGTGGCGTTCGACAGCCACGGTAACCGCGTTGGCCGCGGGAATGGATATTACGACCGTCTCCTCAGCCGCTCACGGGCCATTACCGTGGGCGTATGTTACGATTTTCAGCTTTTCGATGAATTCGACACAGAAGAACATGACATACCCGTCCACATTGTAGTTGCGGACGGGCATGAAACTGTTCGCGGACGTCGCCGCTGATTATTTCTGCTTTTTTGCAGCTTTCGCAACCTGCGAGGGCGTCGATTCTGCCGGGCATAATGCAAACGGCAGAATAAATTTGCATCCCTGTGCATAGCGGCTGCACCCATAGGCCGTACGACCTTTCACCAAATGGCCATCGCCGCACACAGGACACGGTATCTGGCTGATATCCTTAATCCTCGGTGCTCGCGGTTTCTTGGCTACCGAAGCTTTTTTCTCAGGTTCCGCCTCAGGCACAGAACCTATGCGGCGGATAGTATTGTCGGCAAGCACATTTCCTACAATCTGGCGTACCATATCGCTGATTTCGTTAATGAATCTCGCCGGAGCGAACTGTCCGGATTCGATTCGGCGCAACTTATTCTCCCAAAGCCCGGTAAGAGCCGCAGATTTCAGCAGTTCCTCCTGAATAAGGTCAATAAGATCGATACCGGCCTGTGTGGCCATAATATTTTTGCGTTCACGCACAATATAACGACGCTTAATCAACGTATCTATTATACCGGCACGCGTAGACGGGCGTCCGATACCGTTTTCTTTAAGAGCTTCACGCAACTCGTCACTATCTACTGTCCGGCCTGCGGTTTCCATTGCACGCAGCAGCGTACCATCTGTGTAGTATTTTGGCGGCTGCGATGTCTTTTTTGCCAGCGAGGGTAGATGAGGCCCGGTCTCTCCTTCGTTAAAAACCGGAAGCGTCTGTTCTTCGGTAGACTTATCATTCTTGTCTGACTTATCCGGCTTATCATGAAAGAGAGTGCGCCAGCCGGGGGAAACTATCACTTTGCCAGTGGCCTTGAATTCCTCTTTGCCAGCTTCGCCGAGCACTGTTGTGAATTCGAACTGGCAGTCAGGATAGAACACGCCGATAAAACGCATGGCAATAAGATGGTACAACTTCTTTTCATCGCCATCCAGTCCCGACGGATACTGCCCGGTGGGAATAATGGCATGGTGATCGGTAACCTTGGAATTGTCGAATATTTTCTTGCTTTTGGGGATAGGATTAGCAAGAATCGGCTCCGTAATGCTCGCGTAAGGTGTCATCTGGCGTAACGTAGGCGCAATCTTCGGGTGAATATCATCCGACAGATATGTTGTATCCACGCGCGGATATGTGGTCAGCTTCTTTTCGTATAACCCCTGGATAAGGGCAAGCGTATGCTCGGCAGTCCAGCCCCATTTCTTGTTGCACTCAACCTGCATCGAGGTAAGGTCGAAAAGCCTCGGAGCCGACTCACGTCCGCGTTTTTTTGTTACCGATTTTATAACAAACGGCAGTGGAGCAATTGTTTCCACCACGCTTTTACCGGCACTTTCCGTCTCGAACCGTTCGCCTGTAGATGTAAAATCGACATTACGGTAAAGAGTATGCAGTTCCCACGAATCCCTGGGCTCGAAACATTCTATTTCACGCTGTCGCTTCACGATAAGTGCCAGAGTCGGCGTCTGCACACGACCTATCGACAATACCTGCTTGCGGGCCGCATACTTCACCGTATATAGCCGCGTAGCGTTCATGCCGAGAATCCAGTCGCCGATAGAACGGGAAAGCCCGGCATAAAAAAGACGGTCGTAATCGGTCTGCGGTTTCAGGTTCGCGAATCCGTCGCGGATTGCCTCGTCAGTAAGCGAAGAAGTCCAAAGGCGGTACACGGGACATGTGGTATCTGCCATCCTCATCACCCATCGCTGTATAAGCTCACCCTCCTGGCCGGCATCACCGCAGTTTATCACCTCGTCGGCGTCGGCAATCAGATTCTTGATTACATTGAACTGTTGTCTGTACCCGTCGTTATCAAGCAGCTTAATATCGTATTTTGCCGGAAGCATGGGCAAAGTACTCAGTGCCCACGATTTCCAGGATGTATTGTAATCCTCAGGGGCAAGAAGGCCGCATAGATGACCATAAGTCCATGTAACGCGATAGCCTCCGCCCTCAAAATATCCCTGATGACGTTCATTAGCGCCCAGAATGGAAGCAATAGTAGCTGCCACACTGGGTTTCTCGGTAATACAAACCTTCATGTTCCGCTATCAGATTCCCGTTTCCTTCTTTGCCTGGTTCCACATGGCGTCCAGTTCGGCAAGTGTCATATCCTTCAGGTTCCGGCCGTTTTCCTTAGCTTTGGCTTCAAGCCAATTGAAGCGAGTGATAAACTTACGATTAGTACGTTCAAGAGCATTTTCCGGATTTACTCCATAAAGACGAGCAGCATTTACAATGCTGAAAAGCAAATCGCCGAATTCTGCTTCGATATTGTCCTTGCTATTTTCAGCAATGGCCTGGCGCACCTCACCGGTCTCCTCGGCGACCTTATCCCACACTTGCTCACGCTGCTCCCAGTCGAAGCCTACATTTGCGGCTTTTTCCTGTATGCGGAACGATTTGATTAGCGCTGGCAATGCAGCAGGAACACCAGCAAGCACAGTACGATTACCGCCTTTCTCCTTCAGTTTTAATTGCTCCCAGTTTTGTATTACAGTTTCGGCATCTTTTGCTTCGACATTACCGAAGATATGCGGATGACGATATATAAGTTTGTCGTTAAGGGCATTGGCAACATCGCCAATATCAAAACGCCCGCTCTCGGATCCTATCTTGGCATAGAAAATTACGTGCAGAAGCACATCGCCAAGTTCTTTCTTGATTTCGTCGGGTTTATCGTCCATCAGTGCCTGAGTAAGTTCAAAAACTTCCTCAACAGTGTTGGGGCGTAAACTTTCATTAGTCTGTTTGGCATCCCAGGGACACTTTACACGTAGGATGTCGAGTGTATCCAACAGCCGGCCAAGAGCCTCAAGCTGTTCTGAGCGAGTATTATTCATTGAAGTGGTGTGAAGTTGATTGATAAATAAAGGCACAGGGCCATTGTGAGGAGAATAACGGCCACTATAATACGAGGCGATGTTATATGTTCTGGTTGTCCGTCACCTGCGAATCGCAGTTTACCAAGGAGATACAGCGACAGAAGTACCAAAATGACACACCAGGCTGCATACAGTCCTGCACGACCCATAATATTCAGATCCATAGCATTTTCCGCTACATACATGGCAGCTCCGACAACAGCGAGTGCAACAAAGCCGGAAACGATTCGCAGCGTTGCGAATTTTCTGCCGCCACCAAAGCAAAAGCAAGCACATGCTATAAAGGCAAGCGCAACGGCAAGTGCGATTGCGGCTTTAACCGGATGGCGTTGCGGTTCTCCACTACTAACGACTTGCTCCTCCACGGTATCCACAGCTCTTCTGCTCACATCTTTCACAACTTCATTACTTCCGGCAATCTTTTCTCCAGCAATGTCCGTAGAACCGAATGCAAGCGAAAACTCATATTTCGACGGTGGTGTACATGCCTGCTCGGTGCAGGCCATATAATTAACAGTACCCTCGATTTTGCCGGATGCTCCGTATGCAACCTTTAATTTCTGCACAAATGTTGCTGTGCCGGTAATCCAAGGCAGATTCAGATTCATGAAATCATCAAAACGTACGGTACAGTCTCCCGTTTTTTTCATGTCTCCATCAGTAACGACACCTGCCGGCAGATATAGTTCCAACGAAGTAGGGTCAGGAGCACCGGCTTCATCGCCGAACAAAGGCATCTCGAAACCATATATGTGCCATCCTGACGCTATTTTGCCTTGTACTGTAAGCGTTGCCGAACCATCGCATACTTCGGTGATATCGGCACTCCACACAACAGTCTGTTTTTCAGCAGCATGTGTCGACACCGCACACAATACTGCCGAAAATATAAAACACAATATCGACTTTTCAATGGATTTCATGCCGGATCATGTTAATGTTTGTTTTGCACCTATTGAAAATTTTGGTACAAAATTACGGATTACGAATGTAAAATGAAACCTAAAAAAGCAAAAAAACAATAATCAGTTAGTTCTGGAGGGCATTTATGTAAAAAAAAATCGCTACCTTTGCAGGTAATATTATAGTCAAACCTCTCCTCAAAACAACAACCATAGAGAATGGACGTAAAAAAAGTGCTGCTCGTCTCTCAGGAGATAGACCCTTACCTCACCGGCACAGCGATGGCCGATTTCAGCCGATTGATGGCTCTCAAACTTCAGGAGAAAGGTGCTGAAGTAAGATGTTTCATGCCGCGTTACGGTGCAATTAACGAACGCCGCAATCAGCTCCATGAAGTAATCAGGCTGTCAGGCTTGAATATTTCCATCGACGATACCGACCATCCTCTTATCATAAAGGTCGCTACCCTTCAGCCCACACGCCTCCAGGTTTATTTCATCGATAACGACGATTACTTCTGCCGTCATACGCAACAGAAATCCCTTGAAACCGACGATGATCCGGAAACAAACGACGAACGCGCAATATTTTTTGTGCGCGGCGTTATCGAAACCGTGAAGAAGTTGCGCTGGAATCCCGATCTGGTTATCTGCGTAGGTTGGATTACCGCGCTTGTTCCCATGTATCTTCGCAGTATATACAGCGAAGACCCTTCGTTCACTGAAAATAAGATTGTTTATGCTATTTCCGGCAAGCCTTTCGATGGCGAACTTGACAAACGCATGGTGGACAAACTCATGCAGGAAGGATTGAATGAGGAACAGGTAAAGAGTATCGCTACAGAAGATGGCCTTATCGACTTTGAACGTCTGAACCGTCTGGCAATCGATTTCTCCGATGCTGTTATCGACAGTGGTGCTGATTCCAATCAGACGGCCCTCGACTACGCAAAAACATCCGGCAAACCGTTCATGCCTTTCGACGAAGGCAACGACAGCTCTGATTTTTTCGAATTTTTCAAATCCCTCTGACGTATATCTAATCTCAGGCCACAAATCCGACCTGAAATTTTATTCATCATCATGACAAACAGCAGCATCAAAATTCTGCTTGCAGCGTTTCTGGCAGGAGCCATTTACAGCTGCGATGAAGATACTACATCTACAATCGGCTCATCACTCACGGGCAGCGACGTTACTATTGTAATCGATTCGGCCTATACTGTGGAAGGCAAAACTCTGAAAATGGCGAGCATTCGCCCCAAGGCCTCGAGTTTTGTCCTCGGCAATCTCGCGATAGAAAACTACGGGACTCTGACAAGCGATGTTGTTACGCAGTTTCTCCCCTCCACTGCTCTGGACACTGCCAATTACAGTTATAATAACGTAGATTCGCTTTTCCTTACCCTCCGATATGCTATCGGCAATTATATCGGTGACTCTATCGCTCCTATGGGGCTTACGGTATATCCGCTGAACAAGGCGCTGCCAACATCCATATCCAGCGACTTCAACCCCGACGGATATTACAACACCACACCGCTTGCCACAACAACCTACAATACACTGCCGGAAAGCAATCAGCTGAACAGTACCGAAACCTATCGCGAAATACTCGTAAAGTTGCCACAGAAGCTCGGGCAGGATATTTTCAAGAATTTCCAGGATAATCCGGCCAACTTTGCCAACGGCGAGATTTTTTCCGAAAACGTTTTCCCCGGCGTGTATATGCGTTCCAGTTTCGGCAGTGGCCGTATGACTGTTATCTCCAGTGCATCCCTTACATTCTACTTGCGCAAGATAACAGAAGTAAACGATTCCCTGAATGATACGATTAACAGCGTTCACCAATATATGCTGTCCACGCCCGAGGTTATCAGCAACAACAACCTGAGCTACAAAATGTCGCCGACACTGGAGAATCTGTTCAACGAAGGCAAGGACCTGCTCGTCGCTCCTCTCGGCTACGAAATGGAAATCAAACTCCCTGGAAAAAAACTCATCGAGGACTATAGCAAGAACACCATAGCGGTACTTAACAACCTTACTATGACGATTCCCTGCGATTCCATATCTAATAACGCATCGGTTACTCCCCCGCCATATGTCCTGCTCGTTCTCAAGAAAGACCGCGATGCTTTCTTCCGCAACAACAAACTACCTGACAATAAAACATCGTTCTACGCTACATACAGCGCAGGCACCGGATACTCTTTCGGCGATATGCGTTCGTATCTACTGGATCTGTTAGACAAAGCTCAGGACAGCAAGGAAATCACCGAAGAAGATTATACATTCTGCCTCGTCCCGGTACAGGTTACACAGGAGGCTATTGTCAGCAGTTACAGCTACACCACGCAGTATACTGTTACAGACGTTCAGCCCTATCTCATCTCACCCGTCATGGGCTGTGTGGATCTCGACAAGGTTAAAATCAAGTTGACCTATACCGTACAGAAAGCCCATTAAAATCACACATAAATTTCTGAAAGCCGGCCCAAAGCCGGCTTTTTTATGTTTATGTCCACATTCCGGGGTTGGGAGCGGTCGTGCACATTCATTTCAGGACACGCCGCATTCTGTATGTAATCTTACACTGACTATCGTTTGAGTTAACAAATATTAAACACAATCCATTGAAATATGAGAAGTTGGAAGATATAGTCATAAGAATTATCTTTGTATTTCAAAAGTCTGCCAACAGCTTTGGATACAGCAAAAATATCGCACGTATCTCTTATCAAAATAGTTCGGTGTTCCTGCCATATATTAAACCATGAACAAATTCGTATCAATTATTCATCTTATCTTATTTCTGACAATAGCCTCGCCAGCTTTCTCGATTAAAAATGAATACGTATTGCTATGCAAGAATTCTATATTTGAGTTTGCGAATGGAAATAAAGCATCGGATGTCGTGAAGGAACTTCATTTTATCCTTGAAGATGGATATTGTACGATTTTTGATGATAATAAAAATGTCAACATCAAAGATTTAGGCACATCCATAGAAGGATGGTCATCCGGAGGAGTAACTCAAATAGACGACGGACCAAAGTACTACTCGCATAATATAGAGCTGTATGGCAGTTCCCTTTGGGGGTCATTCAGAATCGGCATTTACTCTACATTTGATTTTAATAATTCGGAAGGAACCAATACAGAATGGTCGGATCCGGAGAGTTACGACGCAAATATCACGATTTTTTTTAACAAAGATGGAGCCAGATTCGAAGCTAAGATCATAGGTGTTGTAGATATGCAGCTTTACAGATCATCTGAAGACATACTTTACTCAATGATGAATTGGGACGATTTTACCATTTCACTTACAGATATTGGCAAAGTTCATGTCGATATATGGAATAAGCGGAAACAAAAACTGGCCTCACAATCTCTTTCTCTGTCAAAGCCGGCACAAGCAGTGGATCTTGGGTTATCTGTAAAATGGGCAAGCTATAATTTAGGAGGTGATACCTTGTTTAATATGTTCTGTAGGTATGGTTGGGCTGATCCAACAGGTTCAAAATCATCTGAAAACAATAATGAATATCCTGAAGATGCTAATATTTATAAGATTGGAGGGACAAAATATGATATAGCTCGTACACATTGGGGAGGAGCGTGGAGATTGCCGACAAAAGAGGAATGTGAAGAGTTCGTATCAAAATGTACATTTAAGGTCGTTAAAAATGGCCTGGGAGAAAATGAGATAAAAGCGATTGGACCGAATGGGAATTCTATAATTTTGCCATTATTTGGGACAGGTTCTTACGCATGTTACTGGACAGATACGCGTGAATCCACTTGTTGCGGAGCCTATTCACTCATTGTTGATGACTGGCGAGACTCGAAACCTGACGTAGACGATTCAAACAATCGTTTTTGTAAGTTTTATATACGCCCGGTCTGTGATGATTAAAAGATTTCTACAGATAGGATGCGATATGGAAGGGGACAAAACTATCAAAAATACGAAATTCCATTCCTACCAGTAGGAAGGCTGTGTCAAAACAGTCAAAACACAAAATCTAATTTTTGCCTGTAGGGATGTGCCTTTGACGACTCGTCAGCCTTGCAACGTTCAGACAATCAGCCTCGTAACGCACAGATAATCAGGCCTACGTATGCTGACATGTCAAAGACACGTCTCTACAGACGGTCAAATTTTGTAGTTTATATTGCATTTTGCAACACCCTCCTTACAGCTCTCTCAATGAAACAAAAACGGGAACAGCATCTGCCGCTCCCGCTATTATGTTCATGTTCGTTGGAATCAGATCCAACGAGTGTAAGCGAAGTCCTGACGGTGAGGAAGTTCCGCGTTCTTGGGATAAATACGGAAACCGTAGCGGAATACACCTGCATCGTTCACCTTATCTGTGAGTTCGTAGGTTACGTTGTTGCCCTCCTGCTTGATAACCTTGAAGGGAACCACTCGATTCAGACGTTCCTGCCCATCAATCTGGCGGAATACAACCATTTCTACACCTAAGTCGCGACCGAGACCGTTGGTATCGATGGTAATCTCTACATGGAAAGGTTCGCCGGTTACACCATTGGCAATTTCACCGCTGTGGCGCATATCCACAACTTTTACGCCATCCCAAAGGCGGGCAACATTCTCTTTCCATGCAACTATGTGCTTTGCCAGCGAGAAGTCATCGGCCGAGAGACGTTTGCTGCGTTTGGCTTCCTTATCATAGAAACGGTCGATGTAGTCGTCGATCATGCGCTTCATTGTAAAGTGAGGCGCGATATCGCCGATAGAACCTTTGATATACTGAATCCACTTGGGTGAGTAGCCTGCGGAATTCTTCTCGAAGTACAGAGGAATAATCTCGTTCTCAAGCATGGAGTATATTGTAGCCGAGTCGAGTTTGTCCTGCTGGCCCTGGTCGGTATAAGTACGCTTGTCGGTAAGCGCCCAGCCGGCGTGCTCGTTAAATCGATAGCCTTCGTACCACCATCCATCGAGAACCGAGAAGTTCAGTACACCGTTCATCTCGGCTTTTTCGCCGGATGTACCGGAAGCCTCGAGAGGACGGGTAGGCGTGTTCAGCCAGATGTCGACACCGGTAACAAGACGTTTTGCAACAATCATATTGTAGTCCTCGAGGAAGATAATCTTGCCAAGGAATTCCGGGCGACGGCTGATTTCAACAATACGCTTAATCAGATCCTGACCGGCGCCGTCGGCGGGGTGAGCCTTACCGGCAAAAATAAACTGTACGGGGAACTGAGGATTGTTTACAATCTTGGCAAGACGGTCCAGATCGGTGAACAGCAGGTGCGCGCGTTTGTATGTGGCGAAGCGGCGTGCAAAACCGATGATAAGAGCGTTGGGGTTGATACGGTCTACAATATTGATAACTGCGGAGGGATCTCCCTGATGAGCAAGCCATTTTTCCTTGAAGTCGCGGCGCAGGAAGTTGATGAACTTGTTCTTGAGAGTTACGCGCATCTTCCATATCTCCTCGTCGGGTACTTCAAAGATACCCTTCCATGCCTGAGGATCACTCTGATTTGCGAATACCTGCTTGCCGAGTTTCTCGGTATAGAATTCCTTCCATTCGGAAGCAGCCCATGTGGGCATGTGAACGCCATTGGTAACGTAACCTACATGGCTCTCTTCCCAGGAATAACCTTTCCAAATACCGGCGAACATCTTCTTGGAAACTTCACCGTGAAGCCAGCTAACGCCATTGGCTTCCTGACAAGTATTGAGTGCGAACACGCTCATGCTGAAGCGTTCGTTGGTATCGGGGTTCTCGCGGCCCATGTTCATAAGGTCATTCCAGCTGATGCCGAGTTTTGCGGGATACTCGCCCATGTATTTGCCAAACAGACCTTCGTCGAAGTAGTCATGACCGGCCGGAACCGGGGTGTGAACGGTGTACAGCGAAGAAGCGCGTACAAGTTCGAGGGCCACATTGAAATCAAGACCGTCCTTCTGAACATAGTCTACCAGACGCTGCAGGTTCAGCAATGCAGCATGTCCTTCGTTGCAGTGGTACAGCTGGCTGTTGACTCCAAGTTTCTGAAGCATCAGTACACCGCCGATACCGAGGAGATATTCCTGCTTGATACGGTTTTCCCAATCACCGCCATAGAGCTTGTGAGTGATGGGACGGTCGAACTCGCTGTTCATGTCGAAGTCTGTATCCATCAGATACAGTTTCATACGGCCTACGTTGACGCGCCAGATGTGGCTATAGATAATACGACCGGGATAGGGAACTTCCAGAATCATGGGATGACCGTCGGCATCCATAACCTGCTCTACAGGAAGCTGGTTGAAGTTCTGCGGTTCGTAGTTGGCGATCTGCTGACCGTCCACGCTCAAGGTCTGGGTAAAATAGCCGAAGCGGTAAAGGAAACCTACGGCAGTCATGTCCACACAGCTGTCGGATGCTTCCTTGATATAGTCGCCGGCAAGTACGCCGAGACCGCCGGAATAAATCTTCAGGCAGTTGCACAGGCCATATTCCATCGAAAAATAGGAAACCGAAGGAACATCCTTTCGCATGGGTTTGGACATATATTCCTTAAAATCGGAATATACCTTGTCGAGCTGAGCCATGAAGTCATCGTCGGCTAAAAGAGCTTTGATTCTGTCAGAAGTAAGTTTCTGGAGAATCAGCACAGGATTTTCACCGTCGCGACGCCACGAATCGGGGTCGATGGAGCGGAACAGGGCTTTAGCTTCGCTATTCCACACCCACCAGAGGTTCTTCGACAGTTCTTCGAGGGGTTTGAGCTTTTGAGGCAGCTCGGATTTGACTGTAATGTCACGCCATACAGGGGCGTTGGTGTTGCTTACAGGAATTTTCATATAATAAAGGTAAAAATATTCTTACTTAAGCATTCGCGTATCGCGCGAAGAGAGTGCGTCGCAATATGCCTGATTGTAGTACTTTATAAAATCGGACCACTGGGCTGTCTTGGCTGTCGCTGCAGCTGCCTTGCGTATCTTGGCAATTTCAGAGGATTTAGCCTTCTCCAGAACGACAAGGTCGGATGCGATTTTGTTGCATGCCGCATCATAGTTGCCATCGGTACGTTCCACAACCTCAACGCCGCAAGAAGCAAATCCGGATTTGAAATTCTCTTTAATAAACATACCGAAACCGGCCAGACAGGTTGTTACCGTAGGTACCTCGAAGGCAATACTCTCCAAAGGAGTATAACCCCAAGGCTCATAATACGAGGCGAATACTGTCGCATCCAGACCGGGTAACAACTGATAATACGTCATGTTGAATATACCGTCGTCGCCAGAAAGATAGCACGGCACATAAATGACAGACACATTAGCGTCCACATCGTTAGCAAATCCAAGCTGATGTATACGCGAGTTAATAGGGTCTTCGTTATAATTGTTGAGTTTATGGGTAAGTACCGGATCGCTTAGACGTCCGGCAGCTCCGAAGTCCACATTGTGTGCAAGATCTGCGCGGGGGCCTCCGCACCATGCGGGCACAAGCACAAACGCAAGAGTCTTGCGTCCCGTGTCAACACCACGCAGACGGCTGATGGCGTCCAGGAACATATCGATGCCTTTGTTGCGATATTCACAACGGCCCGATGTTGCCACGATAAATGTGTCGTCGGAATAACTTACGCCCGTCAGAGCCTCGGCAACCTTAAGAAATTTTTCACGGGCTGCCTTGCGGGCTGAGGTGTATTTTGTACGGGCAGGTACAAAATTGAGTTCAAAACCGTTGGGAGTAACCACATCTGGACGACGGCCAAGAAGCTGTTCGCACTCAACGGCAGTAACATCGCTCACTGTCGTAAAACAATCGGCATTCCATGCTGCGGCTTTCTCCAAAGAGTGTTTGGACTGCATATTAAGCTCAGCAGCCATCTGATCGCCGTTATAGTTGCGCAACTGGTCGTACAGCGGTTTCCCGTTGCCACAGATACTGCGTCCGATGCTTGTAGCATGCGTTGTAAACACGGTTGCAACTTCAGGCATATCCAATCTAAGCTTTAGAAGTCCCATCGCTGTTGTCCATTCATCGAAATGAGCGACAACAGAACGAGGGTTGGTATTGGACGCTTTCACAAATGCTTCTATAACTTCTGCGGCAGCGCGTGCAAAGTCGCAACCTTCGTCATAGTCTCCATAACTATGTAGTGAATCAACGCCGAAGTGCTCCCACATGGCGCCGTACGCTGCATCGCGGGTCTTATCCATGCCACCGAACTTTACAAGAACAGCCAAAGGCTTGCCGGGAATGTCCCAACGGCCTGTTCGCACATCAACGCCCTCAGGCAGAAGAGCTTTTTCCGCAATCTTGCGCAGAGGTGTGTTCATCTCCACGAAGTAAGGCGACGGATTCTCGTCGCTCCAAACATCAGGGCCAATAAATATCAGTTTGTCCTTGAATTGGTCTTTCAGTGTCTTGGCTTTCGAAGACAAAACGGTATAGATACCGCCAATCTTGTTACAAACCTCCCAGCTTACTTCAAATAACAGTTTTATTTCCTGGTTACAAGTATCCATCAAGCTTGATGTTAATTTCAAAGTGCAAAGATAGGTATTTTTTTTGGTCCGGCCAAATCATTTTGAATTAGCACCGGCGAAGGTCTTGAGAAGATCAAACATCTGTGCAGCTAATTGCTTTGCGGATTCACCTGCGGCCTCGGCATAATCGGCTTCCGAAGATGCGTAAATTATACCGCGCGAGCTGTTCACCAGGAGACCACATTCATCAATCATACCGTATTTGGCAACATCCTCAAGGCTGCCGCCCTGTGCGCCGACACCCGGAACCAAAAGGAAATGACGAGGAGCAACCTTTCGGATCTCTGTAAGACTTTCGGCTTTGGTTGCTCCGACGACATACATTGTGTCGACCGGTGAGCCCCAGTGGCGCGAACGACGGATGACACGTTCGAACAGGGGTACGCCGTGCTCATCCTTTACGGTCTCAAAGTCGCTCGATGAAGCATTTGATGTGAGAGCAAGGATAATACTCCATTTGCCTTCATAGGCAAGGAATGGCTTGATACTGTCTTCCCCCATGTAAGGCGCAAGTGTAACGGCGTCGAAATCGAATGTCTCGAAGAAAGCCCGGGCGTAGAGAGCTGCGGTATTGCCGATGTCGCCGCGTTTTGCGTCTGCGATGATAAACTGATCGGGATAGTTTGTGCGGAGATAATGGATAGTTTCGGCGAGAGCGGTCCATCCATCAGCGCCCAGGCTTTCGTAGAACGCGATATTGGGCTTATATGCGACGCAGTAAGGTGCGGTAGCGTCGATTATCGCCTTGTTAAAAGCTACTACACGCTCACAGGGTGTACCTGTCAGAGAAGCTGGGAGTTTTTTGACGTCTGTATCAAGACCCACACATAGGAACGAGCCCTTATTAAAGATATTCTCTATCAGTTCTGTCCTTTTCATATCTAAAATAGTTTATTTCGTGAATATATAATATGTGGAATGAGAAATTTCCGGAATATCGTTGTTTGTTCCGGTGGCATATATGTTAAACGACGTGAACACAATCGTCGCGCTGTCGCCATTTTGCTTGACGGCCGGCATTGTCAGCACTTCGTCGCCAGAGTGATTCTTTTTAAGACTGTCGATATTGAACTTTATCCTATAGCCCTCGACACTGAATTCCGTTATGCCAGCGTTTTTTCCGATCAAATGAATGGATTTAAAACTGTCCTGATACCTTACCGCATGACAGCCATCGGGAATAGCGACAGTTTTGTCGCATAAAAGTTCGTACAACGGTTCCACGACTTTAGCCGGATGATCGTATTTTTCGGGTAAAATGGAGAAGGCATATATTTTGCTGTCGGAACGCACGATATCCGATATATTCGAGTGGTCGTTCCAGTCGTCAATATACTCTATCTTGGATGCTGTGTTTCTTGCATCCTGCCGATCCATTTTTGCCAGTGCCCTGCTGACTTCTTCTTTTGTGATGGGCAGACGTTCGACACCGGCATCGTGCAGTGCTTCGATTACCTCTCCGCGTAACACGCGCGTGGTGATGGAAGTGAAGTTTAGCCCGGGTATCATAGAGACGATAGCGAATACTAAGGCAAAAGATGCTGCAACGACATTGAGGTTCGCGCTACGCTTCAGGATAAGATGGATGACAATCGAATAAGACCATATATTGAAAGCTGCTACATATAGACGCGATACAGTTATTCCGTACTCCCTGATACGGCATATCAGACCGACACTCATAAGCACAAGCAGAGGCAGCAGAATCCGAGGTGTCCACTGTCGGACGAGTGATGCAATGCGTATGGCACTTTCGGAGAAATTATCTCCGAAAGAATACCGTTGCAGTCCGTAGAGCGTTATCAATACTGTTACCATCAGCCCTGTCACCATCCACGTCACAGACCCATTGGGAAGAGTCCAGGTAAACAGTATCTTCGCTGCATAAACATATAATATAATGGTATATATGAGCACAATGGGCAGCGCTATGTTCTTGCAGAATGCTCCCGCGAATGTCTTCGGCGGCAGAAGTGCGGCGGCTGTCTTGCGCTGATTCGGAATCTTTGACAGGTAGATCACACAAGGCATCAGCCAGCCGAATATGCAGATAGCTGTGAGACAGAACCTGTAGTTGTCAAGATTGAACAGTATGGCCAGTGTGCCGAAAATGATCAGGCATGAAAGAACCATTACGATGCCGAGACAAACAGCTGTGGCAACAGCCTCAAACTGTCCTATGGTATATGTCCATAATTGCTTGCGGCTGTATCTGCTTATGGCAGGCAGGAAAAGAATGGCTGCGATGAGAGCTGAGGCAAACGCTAAACGCCCGACAGGTTCGGCACCTGTTCCGCTACCGTTTCGGGCAAGCAGTACTATCAGATCGACTGCAACTAATGCGGTGGCGCATAGCAGCCCCGGTTTCAGTATACGTTTTTTGCCGCTGAATTCACACCACAGATTGATGGCAAGTGTGAGCAGGAATCCTTCTGTAAGCGTCCAGTTGACAGATTCAAAGATGTAATCACAATCGGAGTTCCATTCGAAAGTCATGTAAATTCCCCACACCGTTATCAAGAGCGCGAAGGTAAAGGGAAACGGAAAACGGAGAGATACTATCCTGATCGTGCGGCGGATAGCGTCGGCGGAAAATAGTTTATTCAGTTGTTTCATAGCTCGGCAGCTTTCAGTTTTTCAGCATTTTCGGCTATAATCAGATGGTCGATTACATCCTGAATATCACCATCTACAAATGCCTGAAGATTGTATATTGTATAATTGATGCGATGGTCGGTAATACGGCCCTGCGGGTAATTGTATGTTCGGATTTTAGCGGAACGGTCGCCGGTGCTGACCAGTGTTTTACGTCGCGAGGCTATATCGTCGATATATTTTTGGTGTTCCTTGTCATATATAAAGGTGCGCAGACGGCTAAGGGCTCGCTCCTTATTTTTGGGCTGGTCGCGGGTTTCGGTACATTCTATCAGAATTTCTTCGCTGACGCCGGTATTAGGATTTTTCCACACGTAGCGCAGACGCACGCCCGACTCAACCTTGTTGACATTCTGGCCGCCGGCACCTCCGGACCGGAAAGTGTCCCATTTGATTTCACCCTCGTTTATTTCCACATCGAAAGGTTCGGCTTCGGGGAGCACGGCCACGGTTGCAGCAGATGTATGCACCCTGCCCTGCGTTTCGGTAGCGGGAACACGCTGCACACGGTGCACACCGCTTTCATATTTCAGCACGCCATATACACCATCGCCGGATACAGAAAGGATAACCTCCTTATAACCGCCTGCGGCACCTTCGCTCGCCGATGTTACGGCGACATTCCATCCGCGGCTTTCGCAGTATTTCATGTACATTTTGCAAAGGTCGCCTGCAAAAATCGCGGCCTCGTCACCACCGGTGCCTCCGCGAATTTCAAGTATGGCGTTTTTGCTGTCTTCGGGGTCGGCCGGTATAAGCTGCAACTTGATCTCCTCCTCGAGCTGCGGGAGTTTAACGGAAGCCGTTTCAAGCTCGTCCTTTGCCATCTGCCTCATTTCAGCGTCGGTCTCGTCGGAGAGAATCTGTTTTGCCTCGTCGATATTCTGTGTAAGCGCGCGATATCGGCGCGTAAGCGACGTAAGTTTCTCAAGATCCTTGTACTCTTTCGACAGGCGCACATAGCGCTTCATGTCAGCTATTACAGCAGGGTCGGTAATCAGTGTGCTCACTTCTTCGAAACGAGCCTCGATGCCATCCAGACGTTCAAGCAGGGGATATTCAGCCATTGACATAATTTTTTGCGAAGTTACGAATTTTTTGCCACTTTGCCAAGCACTTGGCAAAACGCTCTCATTTAAAAACATCGATGCCGGACTTTGGAATCCGGCATCGGCAAAATCATTATATCATTTTGTACCCCAGCGCGCCTCATGCCGCTGGCGCATCACATCCTCGGCAGGATTGCTGCACGGATACCAGAAAACTTTGTCGGCAATAGCATCCGGACGGAACTGCTGACGCACAAAGTTGCCCGGATAATCGTGGGCGTAGAGGTAGTTTTTGCCATATCCCAACTTCTTCATAAGTCCGGTAGGAGCATTGCGCAGATGCAATGGTACCGGCAAGTTGCCTGAACGCTCAACCTCGGCAAGGGCAGCATCGATCGCCATATAGGCGGAATTGCTTTTGGGTGACTGCGCAAGATAGATGGCACATTCCGAAAGCGGTATGCGCCCCTCCGGCATACCGATTTTCTGAATTATATTGAATGTCGTGTCGGCGATAAGCATGGCGTTCGGATTTGCCAGACCGATATCTTCGCTGGCAAGAATAACCATGCGGCGGGCTATGAATTCCGGGTCCTCGCCGCCGGCAATCATACGTGCCAGCCAGTATACCGCCGCATCGGGATCGCTGCCACGTATGCTTTTGATGAACGCCGAGATAATGTCGTAGTGCATCTCGCCGCCTTTGTCGTACGCCAAAGGATTCTCCTGAAGCACCTCGGTAATAATCTTGTCGTTTATCACCATATCCTGTCCCAGACGAGTGGACTGTTCGAGCAAATCCAAGATATTAAGTAGTTTTCGGGCATCACCTCCGCTATAACGGAACAATGCCGCCGTCTCCTCTACCCTGACATTCATTCCCGACAGCACTTCATCTTTGGTAATTGCGCGGTCCAGGAGCACATTAAGTTCAGTCTCGTCAAGAGGTTTGAGCGTATATACCTGTGCTCGCGAAAGCAGTGGCCGGATTACTTCGAACGACGGGTTCTCGGTTGTGGCGCCTATAAGCGTAACCGTACCGTTCTCAACGGCTCCGAGCAGACTGTCCTGCTGACTCTTGCTGAAACGATGGATTTCGTCGATAAACAGGATGGGACGTCCCTTGGAGAACATGCCCATAACTTCGCGACGAGCGTTTTCTATAACCTCGCGAACATCCTTTACGCCTGATGTAACCGCCGAGAGCGTGAAAAAACTGCTCTGGGTTGTGTTGGCAATAATTTTGGCAAGCGTAGTCTTACCTACCCCCGGAGGCCCCCAGAGGATAAAAGAAGATACGTTGCCAGTATCAATCATCCGCCGGATGATACCGTCAGGCCCGACAAGATGGCTTTGGCCGATATATTCATCAAGGTTGCGTGGCCGAAGGCGTTCGGCAAGAGGCTGTAGCGACATATAAATATCAGAAGAATGGTTAAATCTGAAAACAAGGGCTCCGAACCGACGGAGCCCTTGCAATATTGCATAGCCTTAAAGGCTTATTTGTTCATGAGATCGTTTACCTGACGGTATTTCTCACCCCACATCGCGTGAGCGTCCTTATCGCCGGTGATGCTGGCGTAAGCCTGCTCGAAAGCGTATGCTTCTTTATAGAGGGCAAGGGCGTTGTTAGGATTAGCGGGATCCATGTTCTGGGGATCTGCGTCGAGCAGGGCGAGCATCTTATTATAAGCGTCAATAGCCTCGGCATTAGGACGCTTGTCGTTGCCGGCAACATAGAGACGGGCAAGACGCTGATACATTGCAGGAGAAATCTCGGAGGTACGCTCGAGCACCTCTGTCAGATACTTGATACCGCGGTCGGAAAGTTCTTTGGCCTGAACGGAGTCCTGAGAGTATGCGGCAGCATTAAGATAACGTCCCGACATACCGAAGAGATCGTTGAGCGACGGTTTTTCCTGAAGGGCGAGATATGCACCGTAGGCATCGGCACTCTTTGCATACTCTTTGGCCTGCGAATATGCACTACTCAGAGTTTTAAGAAGGTCGTCGTTTTCGGGAAAGCGCTTAACGGCAGCCTCGTACTGAATAACAGCGAGAGAATCCTGACCGAGACCGGAAAGAGCTTCGGCGTATGTAACATAGTCGTTCGCGGTAAAGTTGCCATCGGGATTTGAGCTGAAGAACTTGGCTGCGTTATCCACAGCCTCGGCATACTGGCCCATAGCTTTCTGATCCAGGAAGCGCACACGCTGCATAAGGAAATTGGAAGGTTCTTCCTTGAGAAGCTCATTGGCAATATTCAGAGATTCGGGATAATTCTCACCCCAGTAGAGAAGCACGGCGTAGCGGGCTTTGTCCTCGGGAAAGTGGTTGGGATTCTGAATATATTTACCATAGAGGTTAGAAGCTTTTTTCCAGTGGTCGGCAAGGAAGTATTTCTCGGCAAGTTCGCGCTGAGCCATTGCAGAGTTCGGCTGTTTCTCGAGAAGTTCTTCCAGTTTTTTCATACCGAAGTCCTTGTTTACGTTGAAATATGCGTTTGCGAATTTAACGTAGCCTTCGGAGTTGGAAGGATCGAAAGTGATAGCCTGTTCGTACTTGGCTGCTGCAGGACCATATTCGCCCTTGTCGCTGAGCATATCACCTTCCAGGATATAAATGGAAGGAGCCTGATTCTTGGAGTCCTTGTGTGCCTTGGCAATATATTTCTGAATTTCCTTGTCATACTTCACAGGATCGGCATTATAATATGCGCGGGCAATAGCGACAATTACCTCGTGATTCTTCTTGGCAAGTTTCTGTGCCTCTTTGAAATAATCTTCGGCATTTTTTTCCTGGCCGTTGAGAAGTGCGAGCGCACCCTTGCCTACATAGTTGAAACCATTCGAGGGGTCGATAGCCAGACCTTTGTCGAAGAAAGACTGTGCAAGAGCCTTGTCGCCCTTGGTGAGTGCAACCTGCCCAAGATAATAGTTTGCAAGAGCTTTGTCGGTATTGGCATCGTTGAGCGTACGTTCCAGGATAGTACGTGCGTTGTCGTACTGGCCGGCTTTATAGTACTCGATACCGTCCTTGTAGCCCTGTGTTTGAGCGGAGGCCATAAGGCCGCCTGCAAGGAGCAAGGATAAGAAAAGTTTAATTTTCATTGTAATGATTTATTTATTAGTTTCTTTTATTGATATTCCGAATTTCAGTTGCTTTCCGGCAATTCCACGTTAATCTGACGAACGCGCGCGGGAAGAATGCCTGTTTTCATTATTATTTTCTGACCGATTGGACCTGTTACGAACGAATAGAATCCGCCGGCCACATTGCTTGTCGACGCTGTCGTTATCATATACACTTGACGGAACAAAGGATACGAACCATCAAATATATATTGCTGATAGGGCTTGTAGGCACGTGCTTCGCCCGGACGATAAATTTTAAGGACCTTCACGCGCTGTGTAAGCGTGGCTCCGTTTACAGGTTCGTCACCAAGAACACTTTTCGCAAGGTCTTCCTTGCTTATGTCGGCGCTGTCCATATCGGAACTTATCCAGCTGACACCTAACACACCTATGGCATTTGGGTTATTTTCAACGGCATGGAATACATCTGAGATAGAGCCGGCGGCAAAAACTGTCGAGCCAAGGGGCTGTCCGGCAAGGAGCGAATCGCTCAGGTAGGTAGCGATACTGGAACCACTGCGGTCCAGAACCACTTTAATCTTACCGAGCTTAGAAGGCTGAATCTCGTTCCATTCGGTGGTAGACCCGGAAAGAATATCGGACAGTTCGGGAATCGTAAGTTTCTCTACGTTGTTGTCGGGATTCACAATGAAAGCTATCGCATCCACAGCGATTTTAGAAGAACGGACGTTAACATTGGCGTTGCGTTCTTTCTTGTATTTGGCCTTGAGCGCTTTCTTTTCCTCGGGAGTGAGGTCGCGACTCGCCACGATAGTACGGGTGTTGAGGCTGAAAAGCGAGTCGAACGCCTCGGCCTGCGTGCCATATCGCACAAGTATATGCGCATCCGGATACTGGTATTCGAATACATCCACCTCCTGTTTGAATATGTTCTCGAAAGAATCGTCGCACACCATTGTTGTAGTGCCGGAAGTGGACGAATGCGGATCTTTCTCATATTTTAGACACGACGAGAACGCAACGCCTATAAGAAGCGCCGCGCCCGTACATACTGTCAGTTGGATATGCTTTCTCATTTCACGACGATTTAGCGTTTTTCAATCTATGCCCTTGACATATCGGTATGCGCGCCAAAAACCATAAATTACAAGCACACATCCGACAACATATCGCGTCCACGCCCAGTCGCCGCCCCAGTTGAAGAAGTTGATAAGCAGGAGTACACCCATGCCTACATATACAATTATCATGATAATGCCGAATACGCCTTTCATGATATTGTTCGCTTTGTTTCCATTCTGGTTTTCTCGGTTTTCACCGCCGGAATATTGTTCTGTGCTCATAATAGTAAACCTTTTAGTTAAATGTCTATTTCTCGGGGTTGTTTTAGCCCCTTGAAATTTTAACATTTTTCACCGGAGTTTGTTCACTAAAGTCCGGCATGGATGTCTATATGAATTTAGGCGTAAAATTACAAAATTTTGTACATATTCAACGCCGGAATGCCCGAAATATTAAATAAAGAGTGTTAAAATGGGCTATTCAAGGTGCGGATTACGCGCGTTCTCGCCAAGACGGAGGCCACGCAGATAATCTGGAGCGCTCATAGGACGCTTGCCGGCAGGCTGAACTTCTATAAGCTGCAAAGACTCTGCGCCACCACATCCAACATAAGCTTTTCTACCATGTAGCATCAGTTCGCCTGGTGCAAGAGTTCTCGGAGCATTCTCCTTATGTGTGGCCAATATTTTTATGGTTGTGAGCTCATCTGAGCCTAATCGCACAGTACTCCATGCAGCAGGATACGGCGATAAGCCGCGTACATGGTTGTGGATCTCAGAGGCAGTACGCTGCCAGTCGATGCGACAATCCTCTTTAAATATTTTAGGCGCCGGCGTAGCCTCCAGCCCGGCAAGAAGTTCATCCTGAGGCTGCGGCACAAGCGTTCCGGCCAACAGCTGGTCGACGGTATGTACAGTAAGGCGCGCGCCTATCGCCATAAGACGGTCGTGTACAGATCCTACGTTTTCATCCTCGCCGATTTCGATGGATTCGCGGCACAATATGTCGCCGGTATCAATCTCTTTCTTAAGCATGAATGTTGTAACACCGGTAGTTTTCTCTCCGTTCATAACGGCACGGTTCAAAGGAGCAGCTCCACGATAATGTGGCAGCAGAGAACCATGCAGATTAAATGTACCCATAGGAGGCATACTCCACACCACCTCCGGCAACATCCGGAATGCAATCACAATAAAAAGATCGGCCTCAACAGCACTGAGTGCGGCCACGAATTCTTCATCTTTCAGACGCTCCGGCTGGAGCACCGGCAAACCTTTTTCGACAGCATATTTTTTTACCGCGGAGAAGTTGAGATGCTGACCGCGGCCCGATGCTTTATCCGGCATGGTAACCACGGCGGCAACATTATATCCTCCCTGTACAAGGGCATCCAGACTTGCCACCGCAAACTCGGGTGTGCCGAAAAATACTATTTTAAGTTCTTCTTTAGTCATTGTTGTGCATTTTGCTTGTTAACAATATCTTCCAGTGATTTCCAAAGATTATCTTCGGGCACCGGAGCCGTTACATCAATCTCTTTACCGGAAACCGGATGAATAAACTGTATTCTGCGAGCATGCAATGAAATGCCACCATCGGGATTGCTGCGTCTATCGCCATATTTCAGGTCGCCCCGCACAGGACATCCGATATTCGACAGCTGCACACGGATCTGATGTTTCCGTCCCGTCATCAGACGCACCTCCAGCAGGCAATACCGTTCTCCTTTGGCTATAAGACGATATGCAAGCCTGGCCTCTTTGGCACCGTCGGTCGGTGTGGCAGAGGCATACGACTTGTTGTTTCGCTCCACACATTTTATCCAGTGCGTAAGAGTCGCCTCTGGCTTTTCAGGCACATTACGACTTATAGCCCAGTATGTTTTGTGTACATCTCCGGCAGCAAACATAGCGTTCAGTCTCGACAAAGCTTTCGACGTTTTGGCAAACACCACAACCCCGCTTACCGGACGGTCCAGACGATGGACCACTCCCATGAATACGTTGCCAGGCTTATTATCTCGCCGTTTTATGTACGCTTTCAGCGTTTCGCTCAGTGGCTCGTCGCCGGTTTTGTCGCCTTGCACAATCTCTCCGCAGGCTTTATTGACGATTATTATGTGGTTGTCTTCGTAGAGTATCTCCATGATATGGATTATTTGTTGCAAAGTTACGAAATTTTATGAACACAGCAGCACCATCTTCATCTCATCTCCATTTTTTACAAAATCCCCACATTATTATACGGATTTATTGGCAGACCGATAAATAATTGCTAATTTTGTAAACTTAAAGGCAATTTCCGCCGGTAACGGCAATATAAGCCTTGGGCTCCGGTCAACTGAATATTCAACCAAACACACTCATACAAAGCAATTTGCAATGCTTAAGAAATTTTTCATCTCAATGCTCGGCACAATGGCCGGCCTCTGGATTTCCCTACTTTTGATTTTCTTCGGAGGACTGATGCTTGCCGGTATATTTTTGGGCAAAAGCAGCGACAGCGGCACAGGACTTCAAAAAAATTCAGTACTGCATTTTAAACTGGACGGCGAAATCTTAGACCGCGACCAGATTGTATCTTTCCAGCAGCTTATCCTGTCGGAGAATTCCGACGCTCCAACACTTGAACAAATGCTTGCCTCGCTGAAGGCTGCCGCCAGCGACAAGAACATCAAAGGCCTGTACCTCGATTGTCGTGGAGCCGTTATGGCTCCGGCAGACCGTGAGGAACTGATGGAAGCGATTATCGAATTCAAAAAATCTGGCAAATGGATATATGCCTATTCCGACAATTACACCCAGGGCGATTACACACTTGCTTCCGCAGCCGATATCATAGCTCTTAACCCCGTAGGTGCAATCGACATTCACGGTGTTGGCAACATAGTGCCATTCTACAAGGGCCTGCTCGACAAAGTGGGCGTTAAAGTGCAGGTTCTTAAAGTGGGAACATACAAGAGTGCCGTTGAGCCTTATATTCTCGACAAAATAAGCGAACCGGCACGCCAACAGATTGTTCAGTATACCGATACTATCTGGAATTATATTTCCGGCACCATCGCCACAAACCGCAATATGTCCGATTCAATTGTGCGCAGCCTTGCCTCGGAGATGATAAGTACCCGTACTGCCGATTTCTTTATTCCCGCATTGGCAGACACATTGCTGTACGGCCGCCAGATATCCGATTGCCTAGCAGCCAAGTCCGGTCTCAGCGATGAGGATCCGCGCCTTATCACACCTTCCGAATATCTCTCGACAAGCAACGCATTGGCAGAGCTGACATCCGGAAAACGACATATCGCTGTTCTCTATGCCGTCGGCAACATCTACGATTCCGGAAGCGAAGGTATCGTAACAGGTCCGATGGTAGAGGAAATTACAAAATTGGCCGATGATGACAATGTTGCCGGAATGGTGATGCGCGTAAACTCGCCAGGCGGCAGTGCTTTCGCTTCCGAGCAAATCTGGAGCGCGTTAGAGTACTTCAAGAGCAAAGACAAACCATACTATGTCTCGATGGGCGGCTATGCCGCTTCAGGCGGTTATTACATAAGCTGCGGTGCCGATTCCATTTTTGCCGACCGCACTACAATTACTGGTTCTATTGGCGTATTCGGTCTCATACCCGATTTCTCCGGACTTTTAACAGACAAACTCGGTCTCACTTTCAGTACCGTCCAGACCAACCCCAACGCAGCAGGCATAAGTATATTCGAGCCTATGACACCGCAGCAACACGATGCAATGCAACAGAGCGTGGAGAATATCTACGACCTCTTTACCAAGCGTGTGGCTGAAGGCCGCGGCATGTCGCAGGACGATGTAAAGAAAATCGCCGAAGGACGTGTCTGGGTTGGTTCCGACGCCTTGAAACTTGGCCTTGTGGACCATCTTGGTTCTCTTGGAACCACCATCAGGGCGATGGCCGGAGAGCTTGATTTGAATCCGGAAGACTTCAAGTCCTACCCCACTGTTGAAGAAGAAATCTGGCAGAAATTTCTACGTGAAAGCATGGATTTCAGCAATCTCAAAGCTGCTGCTTACGATCCCGAGACCATGCGCTGCATCGACGTCGTGCGTAAATTACGAAACGCCAATCCGATGCAGGCCCTTATGCCCGAAGTAATCATTAAATAAAGCATCTCAAGCACGATGAAAGGCCGAACCGTTTTTGCAAAACTTGTCCTCCTGCCATGCTCCAAAGTTTATGGTGCGGTTACATACGTGCGCAATAAACTTTTCGACTGGAAAGTGCTACCCGAGAAAGACTTCGACGTACCTATAGTGTGCGTGGGAAATATCTCGGTAGGAGGAACTGGCAAAACTCCATTAGTGGAATATATTGTGGAAGCTTTCCGCCGCAACCGCCGCATCGCTGTACTCAGCCGCGGCTATCGTCGCGAAACCAAAGGTTTTGTGATGGCGGGCGCCAACACCATGCCACGTGATATCGGAGATGAATCGTATCAGATATATCGCAAGTTCAAGGGCGAAGTAATTGTCGCCGTATGCGAAGAACGCGTAAAAGGTATCACAGAACTTATGCGTCTGGAACCGGGCATAGAAATGATCGTGCTCGACGATGCTTTCCAGCACCGCTACGTCCGTCCCACTGTATCTGTTGTCGTCGCAGAATACGCCCGGCCGATATATACCGACAGGATGCTCCCCTATGGACGTCTGCGCGAACCGAGCCGCGGCATCAACCGCGCCGATATTCTTGTTGTCGGCAAATGCCCGCCAAACATGCGACCAATCGACTACTGGCAGGTGAAACGCGACTATGACCTACAGCCGTACCAGAACCTGTTTTTCTCGCATTTTCAGTATCTGCCACTGCAACCCGTATTTCCGGATGCGGTAAGTGCGGTACCTTATATAGACTGGCTCGACGCCGGAGATACAATTCTGGCCATTGCGGGCATCGGTAACCCAAGACCTTTTGTGCGGCACCTGAAAAGTTTTCAGGCAAAAGTAAAAGTCGACATTTTCGCCGACCACCACAAGTACTCCCGTAAGGACATTGACTATATCCTCCAGCGTTACCGTCAGCTGAAAGGCAAGCAGTGCCTTATTGTAACTACAGAGAAAGACGCCGTACGCCTGGCGGCAAATCCATATTTCCCGCACGAACTGAAAGCAGTAACATTTTTCTTGCCTGTACAGGTAGAATTCGACAGCAGCAGCGGTCAGCCCGACTTCATTGAATCCATAGACAAGCTGATCCGCGAAAAACATAAATAATTTCCTCAACCAAAACCCGGCGTATCACACCGGCGTTATAACATAACAACATAACACAAGCATCATGCTCGAAAAAATCAAACAGACAGCCGAATTTCTCCGCCAACGCGCAGGAGAAATGCCTAAACTTGCCATTATCCTCGGCACCGGCCTTGGAAATCTGGTAGACCATATCGAAGACAAAATCTTTATCCCTTACTCCGAAATCCCCAATTTCCCCGTTTCCACAGTGCAGGGCCACAGCGGCAACCTCATCTTTGGCAAGATGGGCGGTAAGCGGGTTATGGCCATGCAGGGCCGTTTCCATTACTACGAAGGCTACGACATGAAAACAGTTACATTCCCTGTGCGAGTTTTCAAGGCCTTAGGAGTTGAGACGCTGTTCGTAAGCAACGCCGCCGGAGGCATGAACAAGGAATTCAAGGTTGGCGACGTTATGGTTATTACCGACCATATCAACCTGTTCCCCGAGAATCCCCTTCGAGGCAAAAACTACGAGGAACTTGGCCCGCGTTTTCCTGCAATGACGGAACCATACGACAAGAAGTACATCGAACTGGCCGACACTATTGCTGCAGAAAAAAACATACGGCTCATGCACGGCGTATATGTAGGCACTCCGGGACCGACTTTCGAGACTCCGGCCGAATATGAATATTTCCGTGTTATCGGTGGCGATGCAGTAGGCATGTCCACTGTACCCGAGGTTATCGTTGCCCGTCATACGGGACTACGCGTATTCGGTATCTCGGTTATCACCGACCTCGGCGGCAAAGATATCACCGAAGTTCCCTCGCACGAAGAGGTACAGAAAGCTGCTGTAAAGGCACAGCCGACTGTAGAAGCCATTGTCAAGGCAATGGTTGAACGTTGCTGATACTAACATTATCTTCACATGACGCGCGGCCGGTGCGTGCCGGCTGCCGTTTTATACATATATCCTATGTCCGAAGACAAACAAACTGAAATCTCTACTTTAGGTGAATTCGGTCTTATCGACCATATCACCAAAGGCCTGAAACCGGTGAACGAATCAACTGTTGTTTCCGTTGGCGACGATGCTGCTGTCCTTCACTATCCCGAAGACAAAGACATCCTTGTTACCACCGACCTCCTGTTGGAGAACGTACACTTCGACCTTACTTACGTTCCACTCAAACATCTCGGATACAAAGCTGCGGTAGTAAACTTTTCCGATATTTATGCAATGAACGGCAAACCACGCCAGATAACTGTGTCGTTAGGTATATCTCGCCGATTCACCGTAGAACATATCGAGGAACTGTACGCCGGCATGCGCATAGCATGCGAAGAATACGGCGTTGACATCGTCGGCGGCGATACCTCCGCCTCTAACCAAGGTCTGGTGATATCAATAACGTGTATCGGCGAAGCACCTAAAGGCAAAGCGGTACTACGATCGGGCGCCCATGACACCGACCTTATATGTGTCAGCGGCGACCTCGGAGCAGCCTATATGGGATTACAGCTGCTTGAGCGCGAAAAAACAGCTTCTGCCGGACAAAAAGATTTTCAGCCGGACTTTGCCGGTAAAGAATATCTTGTAGAACGCCAGCTTAAGCCTGAAGCGCGCCGCGATATTATCGCAGCTCTCGCAAAAGAAGGCATTCAGCCAACGGCAATGATGGATATCAGCGATGGTTTGTCATCGGAATTAATTCATATATGCAAAGACAGCGACACAGGTTGCCGTGTTTATGAAGACCGTATACCTATCGACTATCAGACTGCCGTGATGGCCGAGGAACTTAACATGAACCTTGTTACAGCGGCCCTGAATGGCGGCGAGGATTACGAGCTTCTGTTTACAGTACCTTTAGCCGACCACGAAAAAATACAGAAGATAGAAGGCGTACGCACAATCGGATACATCTGCAAGCCTGAACTGGGATGCGCACTCGTAACGCGCGACGGTGCAGAAATTCAGTTGCGTGCCCAAGGCTGGAATCCGTTAGCAGCCCAGAATCCCTCTTCAGACAGCCAAGAAGCATAATTCTGTTATTTTTTCCTCCTCCGTCTCACTGCTATTCGAAAAATTGTACTTATCTTTGCACTAAAATACAAGATAGAACATTAAGAATATGATAAACCGTAGTTTAATAAGAATCAAAACTATTCAGATTCTCTATTCATATCTACTCACCCGCACGGATTTTAAGTTGGAACCGGCTCCGCGCGATGGCGAAACCAACCGAGACCGACTTTTTGCATATTCTGTTTATATCGACTTCCTTTTCCTCCTTCAAAAGCTATCTTCCATACCACTCGGTGCTGCATCCGGCGCCAAAATAGTGCCCGATGCCGTTCTCAAGAAGAATCGTGTTGGACAGGCTCTGCGCTCAGATCCTGCAATGCAGACTATTATAAACCGGTATCGCGACAGCCTTAGCAAGTTCGACTCTTGCCTGCCCGAACTTGTTACAGCCATTACCGAGACTGCTGCATACAACGATTTCAAGCGCAAGCGTAAACTTGAAATGGCCGATGATGTTGCGTTCTGGACCACAATTTTCTCCACCACAATACGCAAAAGCAAAACTGTGGAACGAATTCTGCGCCAAAGCGACAGCTTCAGCCACGTAGGGCTTGAACAAGGCTTAAAGATGTTTGTGGCTACCCTCGGCTCTTTCGATGAAACCCGCGCTACATATCTCAACGCCCGTAATGCCCTTGACCGCTCGCTTGCGTTGGCCTACAGTCTGTATCACGCACTATTGGAACTGCCTGTACATATCACCGACCTTCAGTTACGCCGCATCGACGACGCCAAGCACAAATATTTACCGACCCCTGAGGATCTTAATCCCAACATGCGTCTGGCCGACAATCTTTTTGTAGAAGCCCTTCGCAAGTGTGAACCCCTGCAAAAATACATCACCGACAATCCTGAAGCCGACAGTTCTTCGTGGCGCGACAGCGACCTGTTATTCAATACCCTTCTCGACCGGATTCTGGCATCCGACCTGTACAAGGAGTACATAGAGACTCCCGCCGGAGACTTCGCCACGGACGCAAACTTCTGGCGCGAAGTCTTGCGGACAATAATACTGCCGTCCGACGAGCTTAGCGATATACTGGAAACACGCTCGGTATACTGGAACGACGACCTCCAGATAATGGGAACTTTCGTCCTCAAGACAATACGTCGCAGTTTTGCTTCGCCCGACGACAACGAAAAAGCGCTGCCGGCAGGTACAATAGAGCTGTTACCCAAATTCATGAATAAAGACGACGAGAGATTTGGAACGCAACTGTTCGAATACGTTGTTACCAACCGCGAGACATACCGCAGTTATATCGACCGTTTCATCGATAACAAGCAGTGGGATTCCGAACGACTTGCCTTTATGGACATTGTGCTGATGCTTACGGCCATTGCCGAAATCATCAACTTCCCCACAATTCCCATTCCTGTTACGATGAACGAGTATATCGAAATAGCCAACGACTACTCTACCCCCCGTAGCGGTCAATTTATCAACGGAATACTGTTCTCAGTTGTCAAGATGTTGCAGACCGACGGTATCATAGACAAAAAATAACCCCGATAATTATAAAACCTACAATGAGCATCTTCATTCTCCTTCAGGCCGGCGCCGCCGGCGGCGGAATGGGCAGTATCCTTATGATTGTAGCCCTTTTCGCAATCTTCTACTTCTTTATGATTCGCCCGCAGCAGAAGCGACAGAAAGAAATCAAAAAATTCCGTGAATCTCTCGCTGCCGGTAGCGATATCGTTACCGCTGGAGGTATCTACGGCACAATCAAAGAAATAAAAGACACATACTTCGTTGTTGAAATTTCCAACGGCGTACGTATCCGTATCGACAAAGGTTCCGTATATCCCTCTGCTGTCGATGCCAACGCTGCTGCACAGAACGGCGAAAACCAGCAGAAATAATAACTCCGCAACGTGCACAAGATTCAAGATATCTTCCGCCGTGCATTAGCTTTAATGCGCTCGCCACGCGGCCGCGACGTGTGGATGTTCATGATTTTTGTGTTTATATCGGCCATACTATGGATCGTGCTGACCCTCAACGAAGAGGAGCAGCACGATTTTCGTATGCCTCTTAAGATATCTCACGTTCCGGATTCGGTTACACTGATAACTACCGGCCCGGAAGCCCTAAGCGTTAACCTGCGTTGCCGCGGAACACAGCTGCTGAAAATGTCGGTAGGGGGTTCTCCCGCCGTAGATGTGGATTTCCGTGCGTACCGCAAAAATGGCCTTGTGCGCGTTAGCAATGCCGAACTGAAGGCATTGGTACGCAATGCCGCCGGCGGCGCTCAGGTTAACGTCGTATACCCCGATACACTTTTGCTGAGTTACACCACTCATGCCGGATACGACATGACCGTCAAGGCCGATTACAAAGTTACCGCCGCCCCGCAGGCAGCGCTCGTCGGCAAGCCCAAAGTTTCTCCGGACACCGTCCGTCTGTTCGTGGCCAACGGCGACGAACTTCCCGATAACTATACACGCATCCTTACAGAACCGATACGTCTCGTAGGACTTGAGAACACTACAACAAGACGTGTCAAACTCCTCGCGCCGCCTCATACAAGAGTTATTCCGGACAGCGTAGACGTTACATTTATCGTCGAACCGATGATATTCAAGAGCCGTAAGGTTGTTATTGAACCTGTGAACGTCCCCCAGAATATAAAACTTATTACATTTCCGGCCCAGATAGATGCTTTCTTCATGGTGCCGCTGAGCGCATACTCTAAAGGAAGCACAAACTTCCGCGTTGTGGCCGACTACAAAACGATACAGCCAATGCGCTCAAATAAAGTGAAACTGAAACTCACGGACGTTCCGGAAAAACTATATAACGTACAACTCTCTGCCGACAGCGCCGAGTATATAATTGAACGCCGCTGATATGTCTGGAATCATTGCCTTGACCGGAGGCATAGGCTCCGGCAAATCTACCGTAGCACAGGTTCTGCGGGCATGGGGATACGCTGTTTTTGACTGCGACATTCGTGCACGTATACTAATGGACGAGGGCGTCGAAATCAAGCGCCGCATAGCACAGGAAATAGCCGCAGAAGTTATTGAAAACGGTGCTATAAACCGCCGGACGCTTTCCGATATTGTATTCGCCGATAAAGAAAAACTGCTGATTCTCAACAACATTGTACACAGCGCCGTCCGCAAGGATATCCGCAACTGGAGAAGCACGCTATGCAACAAACCATTTGTTTTTGTAGAAACAGCTATACTTTACACCAGCGGTCTCTGTAACGACGTTGACGGAGAACTGCGCGTAACGGCACCGACCGAAGTTCGCATAGCGCGTGTGATGGCACGCAATAAATTCAGCCGCAATCAAGTACTGGAGCGCATTGCAGCCCAAACGAATGAAGAAAATCCTTCCGAACCGTTGGAAAACATAAGGATTCTAACGAACGACAACACTTCGGCCGTACTGCCCCAGCTGGTATCTATTCTTTCGGCAATCAGGAAATAACAACAGATTCCGCTATCGCCAGCATCTTATTACCTGAGGCATCCGAGAAACCGTACAACCGTAGTGTTCCTCCATCAGAAATGCCAAGTCTGTTGCGAAGAACGTCGGCACCGATACCAAAATTACGAGTTGCCACATTCGCTTTCATCTTTTCCTTACGGATACGTTTTATTATCTTTGAGGAATATGGGAGAACTTCATTCACCTTGTAAATATGGCCGGGGAAAGCAGATTCGATTCTGTCCGAATAAAAAAGCTTAGTGTTTGGTGCAATGACGCTTAGACCGAAATCCTTGGCCAACAGTTTGAATACACCTGTTTTCATAACTTCGGGATACGCCTCGTAAAGATAATCTCCTGCCTTAAATACAGGGCCGAAAACAGGCATTTCCATAGCGTTTTCTACACTACGGAGAAATCTGTAACTATGTTTTTTTCCGGCTGTGAGCACAAGCGCCTCGATTTCAGGCTCGTTACTCGGGTTTGAAAAATCCAGGACGAGTAGCAATTCCTTACAGTCGGTAGGCGTACCAACCGCTACTGCTCTGCTCAGATATTTCCCGAGCGCATCGGCTGTATGGCTTATATCGAGCATCGGTGAGGCTTTGACAATAAGTTTACGGCATATCTGCGAAATCTTTGGTAACAGCGCAACAACGTCGGGCTGGCAATCGGCCAAGGCGAATACACGCTTTCCCGTAGAATCTCGTCGAGCCGGGTCTATAAAAGCAGCATCGAACACACGCCCTTGTACGATACAATCATCGATGAACTCAATGCAATCCCCCTCTTTTACACATACATGATCAAGCCCCAGACCTGCGGCGTTATATCTCAGCGCCTCCGCACGGTCGTGTTCCATCTCGATTGCGACTAATTCTTTCGCATTCCTGGCAAGATGGAAAACGTCTATGCCTAATCCGGCTGTAAAATCCGCCAGTCTAAGACCTTCGGACAGTAGCGAGGCATGATATGCTGCAAGAATATCCGACGAGGCCTGCTCTCCGGCAAGCATGCTCGGTAAATAAAAACGCGGAAAAGCATTCAGTTCCTCCTCAAATTTACTCGCGAACTTACGACGGCACTCTATTTGCACAATAGCAGAGGCATAGTCTAAGTCCGCATGCTTTGCAGAACTAAATTTAAGTCGCAACGCAGAAGGATTGTCAAGGACATGGGCGTCCACCCATTCAAAGAAAGCATTGTTTAACCCGTTCATGGCACAAGAAGTAAAAGAAAGGGCCGCATTGCTGCAAGCCCTTTCCAATATTATCAATTTATCGAATATTATTCGCCTTTGATAGCAGCTACACCGGGAAGAACCTTACCCTCGATAGCTTCAAGCAGAGCGCCGCCACCGGTGGATACATAGGATACTTCGTCGGCCAGACCGAACTTGTTGATGCAGGCAACAGAGTCGCCGCCACCAACGAGCGAGAATGCGCCGTCTTTCGTAGCTTTTACAATTGCATCGGCAATAGCGCGGCTACCGGCAGTGAAGTTCTCGAATTCAAATACACCTGCAGGACCATTCCAAAGAATAGTCTTGGAGGGTTCGATTGTCTTGGCAAAGAGGTTGCGGGTCTCGGGACCTGCATCAAGACCTTCCCAGCCTTCGGGAATAGCCATTACAGAGCATACCTGTGTGTTGGCGTCGTTGCTGAAAGCGTCGGCTGCCACACAATCGCTGCCGAGAACAAGGTTAACACCTTTTTCTTTGGCCTTCTTCATAATGTCAAGCGCAAGGTCGAGTTTGTCGTTCTCGCAGATAGAGTTGCCCACATTGCCACCCATAGCTTTTGCGAAGGTATATGTCATACCGCCGCAGAGAATAAGGTTGTCTACCTTGTCCATGAGGTTCTCGATGATACCGATCTTGGTGGACACCTTGGAACCACCCATAATGGCCGTGAAAGGACGCTGGATGTTGTTGAGGATGTTATCCACAGCCTTTACTTCTTTCTCCATCAGATAGCCGAGCATCTTATGGTCGGCGTCGAAGTAATCAGCAACAACAGCAGTGGAAGCGTGGCGACGGTGAGCAGTACCGAAAGCGTCGTTTACATAAACATCTGCATAGGAAGCAAGAGTTTTGGCGAAATCTTTCTGACGGGCTTTCATCTCTTTCTTTGCAGCGTCGTAGTTAGGATCTGTTTTCTCGATGCCGACAGGCTTGCCTTCTTCTTCGGGATAGAAGCGGAGGTTCTCAAGCAGAAGTACCTGACCGGGCTTGAGAGCGGCAGCCATATCGGCGGCAGCTGCGCAATCGGGAGCAAACTCTACATCTGCACCGAGAGCTTTGGCAACGGCATCCTTAATCTGACCGAGAGACATTTTAGGATTTACTTTGCCTTTAGGTTTGCCCATGTGCGACATAATGATAAGCGAGCCGCCATCGGCAAGAATCTTCTTGAGCGTAGGAAGTGCACCACGAATGCGGGTATCGTCTGTGATATTGCCGTTTTCGTCCAGAGGCACATTGAAGTCCACACGGACGATAGCCTTATGACCTTTGAAATTGAAATTGTCGATTGTCATAGCAGTATAATTTGTGTTGTTAGTTTCGTATGCAAAGGTACTTAAAAAAAAGGATTAACGCATTACCACGCATCAAAAATATTCAGCATACGCATAAAAAAAAGTCCGGTGCGGGGCACCGGACCTTGGAGGGGTATGGAATTCAAAAGCGAATTCTACTGAAGTTTGAACGTTACGGGCAGTGTGTAGGTAACCTTTACAGGCTGACCGTTATTACGGCCGGGAACCCACTTGGGCATTGCTTTTACAACGCGTAGGGCTTCCTTGTCGAGAGCGGGATGACGGGGACGTACAACGCGAACGTTTGTAATACTACCGTCCTTGCCTACGACGAATTCTACAACTACACGACCCTGAACACCTTCTTCGGAAGCAGCAGAGGGATAAACGATGTTATCACCGAGCCATTTGTACATGGCAGCCTCGCCACCGGGGAATTCAGGTTTCTGTTCTACCATTGCGATGCTGACGGGTTCGTCTTCAACCACGGGAGCTGCGATAACTTCCTCTTTCACAATAACCTTGTTAAGGTCATTTGTACCTTCGGTAATGTCTACAGCGCCAAGTGCAGCCTCGTTCTCAAGCACGTCTTCGGTGTTCTTAACCTGCTTGTCTTCTTCGATTTTATCGTCCTCCACGATGAGGAGGTCGGTTACCTGCTGCTGGTTGGCAACTTCTTCAGGAGCAATGATTTCTTCGGGTTCGGGGGGTAACTGGAACTGTTCCTCCTCTTCGATGATTTCCTCCTCTTCAGCTTCCATAGAGGTGAGCTCCTGCACGGTGGAAGTAACAATCTGCTCTTCCTCGGGCTTACTGAATACACCAGAAACGGAAAGGATAAGGAAAACAAGGATGATCGCAACAGCTATGATTACCGAAACTATAGCCCTGGTGTGGCGAGCGGCAGAAGTAGCACGCATCTGATATGCGCCATACTCCTTGTTTTTGCCTTCGAATACTATATCGCGCCACTCTTTTGAGGTAAGATCTACGTCTTTTGCCATTTTAATCTAAGTTTTTAGGGGTTGGAGGTAGATTCTTCAGCATTGTCTGCCTGCACAGCTGCTACTGCTTTGGCGCGTACTAAAGGATTGATGACTTTCTCGCCGGTTGTCTGCTCGTAATGACGGAGCAGAACAGTATCGGTGTGAGTAGGAAGCTCTATGCTGTATCGCGAAATCTGGTTGATGTTCATTTCGTCGATAGCATTGATTAGACCTTCGTAAGTGGTGTTGGGACCGGGTTTGATCACAACCACAGGACGAGTCTTAAGGGAGTCAGCCGCGTTCTTTTTAGCGAGTTCGTCGAACTGTTCCTTTGTAATTTCCTTGTTTTTCCACTGGTCTTTCAGCTTTGCATATTCTTCCATAACCTGCTTGTTTTTGTTGAGCAGGATCTTGCGGATACCCTGTGCCTCATGGTTCATGTTACCGATGAACTGTTCCTTGCGGAGATAGTTCGGGGTAGCGAACGTTGTGTCGGCAATACCTTCATAATAATAGATATTGTGCATGGTTTTGCCGGTTTCGGCGTCAATGGCGGGCTTGTCGCCATTGTACTGGGTATCGAGGATCAGAGTGATTGCTTCGGACTGCTTTGCCTGGCTCTGCTGTTCCTTCTTCACATCTTCGTTGGTAGGAAGGATAATCTGCAGTGTCTGGCTCTTGATCATGGTCGTACAGAGCATGAAGAAGGTGATCAGAAGCATGTTCATATCCACCATGGGAGTAAAGTCCACACGGATGGTCATCTTTTTCTGGGCGCCTTTTTTCTTTTTGCCGCCAGCGGATTCTTCTATCTGTGCCATAACTTTACTTTACTGAGTGGGTTCATTTTCCGATTTGAGGGCAGTCATAAGGCTGAACTTGTTCAGCTTCATGGTCTGGAGATTGTCGAATACCAGCTGCACGGTGGTGAAGGGGGTATCCTTGTCTGCCTTGATGGCTATACCCTGGCCTTTACGCATAAGAGCTGTGTAAAGGTTGGAGAGCTGAGAGCGTTCCTCCGGGGTAAGACCTTCAGCCTGTTCGTTATTGATGCGCTGAGCAACGTTGTAGATGGCTTTAAGCCATACCTGGAAGTCGTTCAGACGACCGTCGCGGTTTTTGTTGCCGTCGATAGGAATACCAACTTTGGGATTGCCGATATCGCCGAGGAACTTGTCGCGCTCGGTAATTGACATCGATAAGACTGCAGGAAGTTCCGCGAACGGCACACCAATCATATTGGTAGTGCGGAACTGGCCCTTCTGTGCATCGGTCAGAGTGATTTTGTTGTTCTTGTGCTGTTCGTTGTAGATGGAGAGTGCTTCGTCGAGCATAAGGCCGCGAATGTTTTCGCTGGACAATGTCGAGTCGGCGTCGCCGGTAAACGAGATGAAGAGTTTACCTTCAGTCACGGTGGGGTCGTCAAGTTTGCCCGACTTGTCGGCGGACGAAACGAGGACGGTAACCAGATTGTTCATCGGCACTTTTTCTTCAGATACTGAAGAAGGAGTGTAGACAATGGTCGGTTCCTTCTGAAGGAAGGTAGAAGTCAACATGAAGAAAGTAAGCAAAAGAACAGTTACGTCACTCATCGCGGTCATGTCGATGAAGGTACTTTTCTTTTTGATTTTTACTTTTCCCATATTTACCTGTCTTTGTTGGTGTTGATTATCTTAGAAAAACGGATAAATAGGAATTAGTGTGTAGCGGCAAATGTTTGCACGATGGAGAAACCGATCTCGTCGATAGCGTAGGTGAGAGTATCGATTTTGTTGGTGTAGTAGTTGTAGAAAATTACAGCGAAAGCACCGGTTGCGATACCGAAAGCGGTATTGATAAGAGCCTCGGAAATACCGGTGGACAGTTCGGTCGAGTCAGGAGCACCAGACTGAGAAAGAGCCTGGAAGGACTTGATCATACCCATTACAGTACCGAGAAGACCAACGAGAGTACCGAGGGTGGTCATGGTAGCAAGAATGGGGAGATTCTGCTGGAGGGTAGGCATTTCGAGAGCGGTTGCTTCTTCTACCTGCTTCTGAAGAGTAGCGATTTTCTGCTCTTTGGTAAGAACAGTGTTCTTGTCCATTTCTTCGTAGCGGATAAGAGCGGAATCAACAACAGCAGCTACAGTACCGCGCTGCTTGGAGCAGAGGGCGCGTGCGCCGGCGATATCGCCTTTTTCAAGACATACTTTAACAGCTGCAACGAACTTGGCAACATTGCCTTTACCTTTAGCGGAGTTGAGGGCAATCCAGCGTTCTACAGCAAGAACAATAACGGTGAGGAAGAGGGTCTGGAGAACAGGTACGATGAAACCACCTTTGTAAACGGTGCCCCAAAGGTTCTGAGGATGACCGTCTTCGTCGAAGTGCATGTCGTTACCAAACCAGAAAATGAAAAGTGATACAGCGACGATAGCGCAGATTACAATTACCCATGCGGCATTTTTGATGCCGGGAGCGTTGTTTTTCGCAGTAGGCTTTGCCTTTGCGGTAGGCTTTTGAGCTTCCATAATTTGATTAAGTGTACTGAAATTAAAAAAGTATTAGTTAATGATTGTGTTTGGTTATCTTTTTTGTGTTCATGGCTTGGGAAATGGCCTTTTGGCAATGACCGCTTTCCGGTAGCGTTCTATGTTCTGTAATTTGTTTTTTAAGGTGAATAAATGGGGTTCATTCTTTAAAGACTAACGCAAAGTTAGCTTTTACTTTTCAACCGACAAAATATTTTTATGTGTTTTTTGACATATCCAGGAACCCTTAATTCATTTTCAACATATCGGCGGCATTTTGAGTTAAGAAACCTCAACCTTTACAAAATTCGGTTAACAATGCAATAAATGCTACAGCCTCCGGTATTCTCTCCGGCCTTTCAGGTAATAGTCGACAAGGATATTACGTTTGCTGTCGACATCGATTCCAAGGAGATTTTTATCGGGATGCGTCGTATATGATCCGCGCATACGCGCAAAATCGCGATGGGCATGCACTATCGCCGCGGCATTGGCAAAGCTGAACGTAAGCACATATTTGAGCCATGCGACAGTATCGAGCAACCGTCGCCGGAACAGAAAACCTCGGCGGACCGTATCGGGCAGATTCTTATGCAACATAAGCAGATTGTTACGGAAGTTGAGGTACGTCTTCCTGGGATTTTCGGCAGGCAGGGAACCTCCCCCGAGGTGGTATACCGAAGCCGACGGCACGACAGCAATTTTATAGCCCGACAGACGTATGCGCCAGCAAAGGTCTATCTCCTCCATGTGGGCAAAAAATTTCGGGTCAAGACCTCCGCAACGCACATACAGATCCCTGCGAACCATAAATGCCGCTCCACTGGCCCACATCAGGTTGTCGAGCGGCTCGTCATACTGGCCGGAATCTCTTTCGCATGTGGAAATAATACGTCCGCGGCAATAAGGGTAGCCGTTACGGTCCAGGAAACCGCCACACGCACCTGCATATTCGAACATCGCCGGATCTTTATACGAGAGTATCTTGGGCTGACAGACTCCGGTATCGGGATGCGTTTCCATATAATCGAAAAGCTCTGTATCCCATCCGGGCGTCGTGGCTACATCTGAGTTCAGAAGCACGACATATTTCGAATTCACGGCAGCGAGCGCTCTGTTATATCCTTCGGCAAATCCGTAATTGCGATCGAAAACGATAAGCTTCACCGTCGGGAAATATTTTTCAAGATAGTCCACGGATCCATCGTCGCTGCCATTGTCGGCTACAATTATCCGTGATATATTGTTATCGGAATTGGCAACTACCTGCGGAAGATATTCTTCGAGCAGTCGTGCACCGTTCCAGTTCAGGATAATGACATCGACAGGCTTTCCTGCCTCTGTCATTTCTGTTCCAGCGTTACTTTGTTTTTCCATCTTTTATGTGTCCACAGCCAAATAGAGGGATTTCGGCGTATGGTTGTTTCTAACAGTAGTGCATAGTTTTGGGTAAGCTCGCCGCGCGGAGCCTGGTGCGAGCCATCGTCGAGCAGACGCGTTACTATGCGGTAATGTCCGCGCGATATTTTTTCCATATCCCAGTACACTGCCGCCATCCCCATACGTGTGGCAAGAGTTTCAGTTCCGGTTATAAAGGCCGTAGGCCTGTTGAGGAACATGGTAACGTATGTAGGGTCGCCATGACTGGGTTTCTGATCACTCATGAAACCGGTTACCGACACAATGCCGTCTTTTTTGAGATGCAGCAGGTCGCGGAATACGGTAGCTTTGGCAAACGAATGCGAACCGAAACGGCTGCGCACTTTCAGCATGAGTCTGTCGAACGCTCTGTTACGCAACGGTCGGTACACCTGGCAATACTCTACCCCGCCGGTTGTCGTATGGAGGGTAACCGACGGTGCCCATTCCCAGTTTCCGCAGTGCGAAAAGTACACCACAATGCTTTTACCTGCTTTGGTAAGGCGGTCTATAAGCTCCACATTCTCGAAAGTTATCCTACGCTTCACCTCTCGGTCGGAAATATGCAGCAACTTTATCGTTTCCACAAAACAGTCGGCAAAATGGCGGTAGAAACCACGTTCGATGAGCTTGCGTTCTTCCTGCGTTTTATCAGGAAAGCACTTGGCCAGATTATCTTCGACAACCTTGCGGCGGTATCGCACAACATGGTACAGAAGGAAGTATACAAAATCGGAAAGAACGTACAGTACGCAGAACGGCAACAAGGCAAGCGCCTTGAACAAACCATATATTATATAATATATAATGTTGTCTGCCATTTCTATCGGATTGTCGCAGTAACCGTCTCGCCGTCTTCGTGTAGGGATTCAAGCGCCAGATTACGCACGGTATTGTCATATTCAACCCCAAGGTTGGTCTCAACACGGAGATAATTATCCGTAAAACCTCCCAACTGTCTGCCCGTATGGCCATGTTCGAGCAGTACGGGCCTCACGGAACCAATAAAACGCGATGCAAATTCGCGATGCTTGCGCGCGCTTATCTCCATCATAACTGCGCAACGGCGATGTTTCTCTTGCTGCTCCACGACATAGTCTATCTCGAGTGCTCGGGTTCCCGGACGCTCGGAATATGGGAATACATGCAGGTGGCTGATATCGATACTCTCGACAAACGCTCGCGACGATTCAAAGCGCTCCAGTGTCTCGCCTCGCGTACCCACCATAAGATCCACACCTATAAAAGCGTCAGGCACCACGTGGCGTATCCTCTCGACCTTACGGGCAAACAATGCGGAATCGTAGCGACGATGCATCAGAGCAAGCACCTCATCGTCGCCGCACTGCAGCGGTATATGGAAATGCGGCATGAAACGTCTGGACCCGCCGACAAAATCTATCAGTTCATCGGTCAGAAGATTCGGTTCGATAGAAGATATTCTGTACCTTTCGATGCCGTCTACCTTATCAAGTTCGCGACACAGGTCAATGAAACGGTCGTCGCGCCCATAACCGAAATCGCCAATGTTCACGCCTGTTATAACAATTTCCTTTCCGCCTGCTACCGCCGCCTCGTTGGCTTGCGCGACAATATCCTGTATGCTCCCCGAACGCGAGCGGCCGCGTGCCTTAGGGATAGTGCAGTATGTGCACCAGTAATTGCAGCCATCCTGCACTTTCAGAAAATAGCGTGTACGATTACCTCGCGAACAACTCGGCATAAAATCGCGCAGTTTCTTTGCATCCGGAACGTCGCACAACTGGTTCTTATCTTCGTAATACTTAAGGGCGTAATCTACAAGCCCGAGTTTACCGTTTACACCAGCAACTACTGCAACGCCCGGCAGAGCACGCACTTCATCGGGCTTCAGCTGGGCATAACAACCGGTAACAAGGATGAGTGCTTCGGGATATCTGCGGTTAAAAGATCGTATGGCACTGCGGCATTTACGGTCGGCCTCACCGGTTACGCTGCATGTATTCACCACAATTATGTCGGGTGACTGCCCATCTGCGACAGGCATAACACCACGCCTCTCAAACTCGTCGGCTACCGATGAGGTTTCTGCAAAATTAAGTTTGCATCCGAAAGTATGATACAAAGCCTTAAGGGGACGTGTAAAAACTGTGGGATCAGTCATTGGCATGGAATTCGTTGATAATACTTGCTATTTCGCGCGCGTCCTCAATCGACGTGCATGCCGACATAGGCAAACTCAGCACCTGCCGGCCCAACAGTTCTGCTACAGGCAAGTTCAGGTGAGAGAATCGCCTGTAGCATGGCTGTAGGTGCGGTGGAATCGGATAATTAATGTCGGTACCGACACCTTTTCCGACAAGATATGCTTGCAGGCGGTCGCGCAAAGGCGAAATAACCACATACTGGTGCCAAACGCACCGATCGGGAGTTGTAAGCAACGGCTTCGTTATCACAGGATTGCTTATGCACTCGTCGTAAACGCGTGCCAAGGCTCGCCTATGATTTGTCTCGGCCTCAAGATATGGTAGTTTGGCACGCAAAAAAGCGGCCTGTATCGGATCCAGACGACAGTTGAAGCCCTCGTATATATTATGATAGCGCACGTCCGAACCATAATTGGCAAGTGCACGTACGGTCTTTGCAAGGTCGGCATCGTCGGTAGTAACAGCGCCGGCATCACCTATGGCGCCTAAGTTTTTTGTAGGATAGAAACTGAATGCGGCGGCATCGCCCAGCGCCCCCGTGCGATACAGTCCTTTGGCAGATGGATAAGCGGAATCCGCACCAATTGCCTGGGCGTTGTCCTCGACAATCAGCAGTCCATATTTATCGGCAACACGACGCATTTCGGCATCGTAACATACACGGCCGTAAAGATGGACGGTAAGAATAGCCTTTACCTGCGGAGTAACGGCGCTTTCGATAAGCGTAGTATCCATATTCAGCGTAGCAGGATCCGGCTCTACAAAAACAGGCACAAGACCATTATCCGTAATGGCAAGGACCGATGCTATATATGTATTGGACGGAACAATCACGGCATCGCCAGGAGCAAGACGGCTAATTTCGATGTATGCACGAAAAATAAGACGTAGCGCGTCCAGACCGTTGCTCACACCTACGCAATATTCAGTTCCGGTAAAAGCTGCAAGTTCCTTCTCAAATTCAGCTATCTCGACGCCGCCGATATAGCGGCCCGACTCCAATACTCTTGCCGCAGCATCTTTCAATGTCTGCATAAACGGAGCATTGACAGTTCCAAGATCCAAAAAAGGATATCGCATACTGCTCATTTATCGAGAGTTATTTTAAGAAATTCCTGATAATCGCGTACATAGTCGGCTTCGTCATACACTGTTGAAGTAAGCACCATACATACCGAACCCGTCGAGAAATTATCGAGTGTACGCCAATATCCCGGAGGTACATACAATCCTTTAAACGGTCGGTTGAGCGTGAAATGCATCCACTCCTCACCGTTGAACAGATTGACATTGAAACTGCCCGATATCGCTATAATCAGTTCTTTACCCTCATGGTGTGAATGCGCACCACGTTCTTCTCCGGCCGGTACATCGTAAACCCAATACACGCGACGGATATCAAATGGCAGAAATTTATCGCCATTCTGTACAAAAGAAAGATTTCCGCGCGGATCATAGATACGCGGCAGGTCTATAACCTCGGGTTTAACGGACGGAACCATCGGCAAGGCGGTTTAAATATTGACCGTAATGAGTTGAAAGCATAGGTACCGCAAGTTCTCGCAGCTTATCCGCGCTGATAAATCCGCGGCGATAAGCCACTTCCTCAAGCGACGCCACAAGCAGCCCCTGGCGTTTCTGGATAGCCTCTACAAAATTCGAAGCCTCCATCAGAGAATCCACCGTTCCCGTATCGAGCCATGCAAAACCACGACCGAATGTCTGTACCATCAGTTTTCCTGCGCGCATGTAACTTTCGTTCACAGATGTTATCTCAAGTTCTCCTCGGGCTGAAGGAGCGATATGGCTCGCCATATCGGCGCTTCCTGCAGGATAAAAATACAAGCCGACAACTGCAAGGTCGCTTGACGGTTGTGTAGGTTTCTCGACAATCTCAACAGGATTACCGTCACCGTCGAGAGTAACCACACCGTAACGTGCAGGATTATCGACATGATAGCCGAATATCGTAGCGAAACCGTTGTCGGCATCCACTGCTGCGCGACGCAACATTCCGCTGAACCCCTGACCATAAAAGATATTATCGCCTAATACAAGGCAGCAGGAATCATCGCCGACAAAATCGCGTCCGATAGTAAGAGCCTGCGCGAGGCCCTCCGGACGAGGTTGTTCGGCATAGCTTACAGATATTCCGAACTGGCTGCCATCGCCGAAAAGACGGCGAAACTGAGGGAGATCGGCCGGTGTTGATATAAGAAGGATTTCCTGAATACCGGCAAGCATAAGCACCGACATCGGATAATAGATCATCGGCTTGTCGTACACAGGCACAAGCTGCTTAGAAATGCCCCGTGTAATGGGATAGAGTCGCGAGCCCGAACCGCCCGCCAGTATTATTCCTTTCATAATCAACGATCCGAATACATCATTTTATAATATTGGCGGTATTCACCGCTTATAATCTTATCGCACCAGTCTTTATTTTCCAGATACCAGGCGACTGTACTGCGCAAGCCGTCCTCGAAGGTGTGCCGCGGACGCCAGCCGAGTTCGTCCATAGACTTTTCCGCATCAATTGCATAACGCATGTCGTGGCCGGGACGGTCCTTCACATATCGTATCAGTTCTTCGCCGTGCTTTGTTCCGGCAAGTTCTTTCATGTATTTCAGCAGCAGACGGACTATATCGATATTCTTCCTCTCGGAATAGCCTCCGAAATTATAAACCTGCCCCGTCCTACCTTTTTCTGCACTGGCAAGCACACCGTAGCAGTGGTCATCCACATGAATCCAGTCGCGTACGTTCAGTCCCTCGCCGTAGACAGGCAGTTCTCGTCCCTCAAGAATATTATTTATCATCAGCGGGATAAGTTTTTCGGGAAACTGACGCGGACCATAATTGTTGCTGCAACGCGTAATCGTTACTGGCATACCGAACGAGCGGAAATATGACATTACGAGCATGTCAGAGGAGGCCTTCGACGCCGAATATGGCGATGACGGACGCAAAGGTGTGCTTTCGGTAAAAGAATCACTGCCGTACATAATGCCGGTCCGACCAAGTTTGGCAGCAACGGCCTCCGGGATCTCCACGGGCGCACCTATTTCAAGATCGCCGTACACTTCGTCGGTACTTACCTGAACGAATTTCAAGAGTGTCGGCGTCGTGTCTGTCTTAAGCTGTTCATCACGCTGACGACGGCAACATTCAAGCAGATTGAATGTACCGTCGATATTGGCTGTAATAAAAGGCGTGGGGTCGTTTACACTGCGGTCTACATGACTCTCCGCCGCAAAATTCACGACATACGCAGGCGTATATTTTTCGAGAAGTTCTCCTACCAGCTTTTTATCAGCAATGTCGCCGTGTACAAAGATTACCTTGCCCGAATCTACAAGACTGCTTATAGTCATAATATTGCCCGCATAGGTCAGCTTGTCCAGCACTACAATTCTGGCGTCGGGACGCTCCTTTGCAAGCATAAATACGAAGTTGGAACCGATAAAACCTGCGGCTCCGCTGACAAGGAATGTTACGTTACTCATTGTTTCCCGGTTTTTGCGGCATATTTGCAAGCTGGTCGCGCGCAGTGGCAAGCATGCGTTCAAATTTCTCACGACGGATGGAAGCACGGCGCTGAGCCTGCAATGCCTGGCTGTATTTATAGCAATCCGCAAGTTCTGCAGCCTGTTTTGCGCTGAGTTTCACCGTCACTGATGACCTGGAGCCTACCAGCACAGCCTTGTCGGGCATGGAATGCGTCAGCAGCCAGGGACCGAGAACCTCAAGATCCTCGGGGCTGAAACTGGCGGATTCCGAACCTTCAACGCCGATAACTCTTTCGGGCGAGATATCGGCAGACGAAACGCGGTCAGCTCCCTGACAGAGTTCCACTGCCCTCAGGCCTATGGCACGGCCCTGCACATTAGCAACCATATAAAAGAAACCCGTATCGCTTACGCGCCCCTGAATGCCATTGGCAGTCATCATCTTCTCGTCCACACCAACAGGCAGAAAATATCCTTCGAGACCTACGCTGCTGTCCACATGACGAAACTTTTTGTTCCACTCCTCGCGTTCGAGGGTTGCCTGGGCCAGTTCTGCATCTGCAACGGCGATGCTGTCGGCGGCGATACCTTCCATCGCCGAGGCACGCAGACGCATGGCATCGCGGCGAATCTCAGTCTGTTTGGGATAACGTGCATTCAGCGTATCCAACAGTTCGAGGGCCTTGATATATTCCTTGTTTTCGATAGCATGCTGGCTGACAGCCACAAGTTCTGCGGCACTCTTTTTATCGCTGTCGGAACATGCTGCCAGTCCTACAGCCATAACAATGGCTATCACTGCTCTATTTATTCCTTTGTACATTCTTCACACCTTTTACGGTTTGTATTTTCTTTATAAGCAGATTGAGCGACGAGGTGTCCGACACACCCACAGAGATGAATCCGTGGAACAAACCATCGTTGGAATCAATCGATATACTCCGCAAAGATACGGATTTTTCTTTATTTATGATAGAAGTAATGTTTGTAACTATACCAATATCATCCTTGCCGACAACGCGCAGTACAGCGGTGAACGTACCCGCGGAAGCTCCCGTACCGCTCCAGCGTGTGCGTATAAGGCGGTTGGCATAACGCGAACGGATATGCGAGGCGTTGGGACAGTCGGTACGGTGAATCTTAATCACACCCTCCGAAGATATGAAACCAAAAACATCGTCGCCGTAAATCGGATTACAGCACTTTGAAAGTCTGTAGTTTATACCCCTTATATCGTTGCCGATAACGATAATGTCGTTTCCTGTTTCGGCGATCTCGGCTTCCTCGGGCGACATCTGCATAGTGTATTCGCTTGCCGAAACTCGTTCCGCTCCTTCGTCAGCCTTATTCTGACGCTCGACAATATCGGCATACGCGTCCACCACATCATTAATCTCTATTTTGCCTGCACCAAGAGCACTGAAAAATATGGTAGCGTCGCGGAAGCCCATATTGCTTACAATTCGCGACACCGCAGCCTCGTCGTAGTCTAACTTGCGATTCTTAAAACGACGCTGAAGCATCTCCTTGCCGATATCGGCAGATTTATTCTCGGCTTCTTTAAGCACGGTACGTATCTTGTTGCGCGCTTTTGAGGTAGTAACTATCGATAGCCAGTCGGAACTCGGTTCCTGCTGCGGCGAAGTAAACACTTCCACAGTATCGCCGCTCTGCAGTTTATAGTTTATCTTGCGCGCGCGACCGTTAACCTTTCCGCCCACGCACTGGGTACCTATGCGTGTATGGATATTGAATGCAAAATCAAGCAAAGTGGCGCCTTGCGGAAGCTTATACAGATCTCCGCGCGGAGTAAACACAAACACCTCGCGGGAATACACATCCATCTTGAAATTGCGCATCAGTTCCATCGGGCCGTTCTGACCGGCTTCCAGGATATCGCGCACATTATTCATCCACGCATCCAGATTACTCTCGCTCTTTATTCCCTTGTACTTCCAGTGGGCGGCAAGACCTTTCTCGGCAATCACATCCATGCGGCGCGTGCGTATCTGCACCTCCACCCACCTATCCTCGGGACCATATACTGTGATATGGAGCGACTCGTATCCATTACTTTTGGGAATACTTAGCCAGTCCTTAAGTCGACCGGGATTGGGGCGGTACATATCTGTTACAACCGAATACGCAAGCCAGCATTCAGGTTTCTCACGCGCCGGTTCACAATCGATGATAATACGGATGGCAAAAAGGTCGAAGATATCCTCTACAGTATTGTGCTGTTTCTTCATCTTGTTCCAAATGGAATAGATGGATTTCGTACGGCCCTTTATTTCAAATTTAAGTCCTTCGGCAATAAGTTTTTCTTTAAGCGGACGGATAAAATCGGCAATATATGCTTCACGTTTCGCCTTGGTCTGATTCAGTTCATGTGCAATTTTGGTATACACTTCGCGATTGCTGTACTTCAGCGACATATCCTCTAACTCGGACTTTATGGCATAAAGTCCCAGACGATGCGCAAGGGGCGCATACAGATAATTGGCCTCGTTGGCCGTGTCGCGTACAAGTTTTTCGGCAGGATGGTGATTAATTGCGCGCATAAGCCTCAGACGATCCACTATCATAAGAATGATTACGCGGATATCCTGGGCAAAAGTAAGCAACAGTTTGCGGAAATTTTCGCTCTGCACCGACGCACCGTGGCTATAAAGGGAACGTACCTTATCGAGACCAGCAACAAGTTTACCTACATCCTCGCCCCATTTTCCGGCAATCTCGTCCTCGGATACGCCTGAAGCTGTGATGGATGAAAGAATAACGGCAAGACACATGTTGCGGTCGGTATCCAGACACTCACATACACAAACTGCTGTCTCCATTGCCGACAATACCATATTGAACCCAAATCTGTCGCGTGCAGTAGTCTGCGAGACAGCCGCACGACGTACAGCATCCCGCAGTTCGCGCGCATCGTCCGCCCCGAGTCTGTCTCCAAGGTAGCCACGTAGACGACGGTAGGCTACCGCCAGCCTCTTCCTCTCATCATCTGTAAAATAATTCTCTTCCATATTGGTAAACCGTCATTCAAAAGGTCCTGAAAGACCTGTAAAAAACAAAATGTGAATCAAAGAGATATCCAATCCCGCCTTATAAATTGCGGGAACGCACTTTCTGTAACGAGAAACGTATAGAGAGGCCTCCCAGTTCACCGTTGAATGCCTCAATCTCACCTCCATGCGCCTTAACGGTATTCTGTACGATAGGCAGACCGAGGCCGGTACCGCTTGCCTTGCGGGAACGGCCGGTATCCACCGTAAAGAATCGGTCGAACAAATGAGGAATATGTTCCGGGGCCACACCGATGCCGTTGTCGCGGAATTCGAAATAGCAGAAACTATCATCTTCCTTCACCATAACGAGTTCGCACAGAGTGCCCTTGGAATAGGAACGTGTGTTTTTAAGCAAATTGATAAGCATGCCCGAAAGCAGATTGTAGTTGCCTCGGATTTTGCAATCCAGCGGAACGTCGAACCGGAAAGTCATCGGGTCGATAACTCCTGACTCGCGCACATCGCTTGCTATTGTATAAGCAAGATCGTGAAAATCGATATCCTCGGTGCTGATAAGACCGCCACCTTCCTCGAGACGCGTTATAGCCGAAATATCGGCTATAAGATTCACAAGGCGGTCTACATGCTGCTGCGCTTTCTTAAGGAAGTGCATACGCGAAGCCTCGTCCATATCGGGATTCTGGACAATTGTATCTATATAACCTTTGATAACACCTATAGGCGTGCGCAATTCATGATTGACATTGTTTGTCAGTTCTCGTTTGGAGCGTGCTTTTTCCTCGATGGCGTGCAAAGCGATCTCGTGTTCCTTTCGCTCACGTAACATAGCTTGAGAACGATCCGTAAAAAGCTGGATTATCTGCCTGGAGATATCACCGAGTTCGTCATGCGGGAAATCCATCGAAGGAGTGAATTTGGGATCGGTGGCGGCACGTTCGGCAAAGGTTCGCAGAATGGATATGTTTCGTCCGAAATATCGGGCGAAGAAAAATGCAAACAGCGTAATTGCAAGCGCGATAATTATAAATATCCACAAGAACGTCAGCGACGGCGCGATTGCCGTAGATATATCATTGTTGAACGGCAACAGGGTTATAACCTGAATATGGCCGTCGGCACTTACGTCTGACTTGTAATAAAAAAATTTGTTGGGGTTAACGTCTACAGTATAATTTTCCTTATTCTCCAAAAGGCCCTGACTGGTATTGTCGCTGATTCTGGACAGCTCTATTGGCTCGCCATAGCATTTGAACAACTTGTCGTCACGATAGATTGATATGCGCAATCTGTCGTAAATGGGATTGTCGATATAATACTGACTGATAAACGAGAGAAAACTCTCCACGTTATAATCCTCGTCGTAGGCATCGATTATTCGCGCGTTAATAAGCGCCAACTGGTCTTTTATCTGCTCTTTTCGGGCATCACGGTCGGAGTTGTATTGCCAGATGCAGATTACAAAAAATGCAATCCACAACATTGCCACAAGCGGTATAAACAACTGCCACTGGAAACTAATTCTTCTCCTTAAACCCATATCCGAAACCCTGTCGGGTTACAATATATTTGTCGTAAGCACCTAATTTTTTACGCAATCGGGTAATATTGGTATCAATCGTACGGCCGGTAACAACCATATTGTCCCCCCACACATTCTTTATGATTTCTTCGCGCGAATATATGCGGTTGCGGTGTGTGAGAAAGAAAAGTAGAATGTCGAACTCGGTACGCGTAAGTGTTACCTGCTCGCCATCGAGATAACATTCCTTATCGTTGCGATCTATACGCAAACCTTTAAAAACTACATCAGCTTCGTAATCCGAACTTTCATTTTCTATTTGGCGGATGCGTTTTTCTGTTATGCCGCTGCGACGCAAAATAGCTTTAACACGTGCAAGCACCTCACCTATAACAAAGGGCTTCGTAACATAATCGTCGGCTCCGATATTAAGGCCTTTAACAACATCGTCCTCATCGGAGAGCGCGGAACAGAATAGAATAGGTTTCTCCTCTGTTGTGCTGACGTTGCGTAGCTGTTTGGCAAAATCGAAACCACTCATCTGACCCATCATGATATCGACTACGAACAACGAATAGCTGTCCAAATCCATATCCAGAGCCTCCTCAGCGCTGTAGGCGGTATCAACTTCGTAACCTTCCTTTTCTAGGTTAAACTTCAAAATCTCGCACAGGGCTTCTTCATCATCAATGACTAATATCTTGGCGCTCATGTTGGTTTGAACTTTAGATCTGGGCTATATAGCGTAAGTTAACTATGATTATTCAAATTTATTGCAAAGAATTACTTTTTCTGACCACTAAATTACAATATTTTTATCGAAGAATGTGCTAAAATGTGTTAATTCAACAATTAACGCAAACCTTTTTGAAATCTTCAATGTTGTGTATTTATAATTACTGATTTTGCACTGTGTTTTTTCATGGTATTAGATTTAAGGTTAAAGATATTCGGTTGTCGCGAGACAACCGTTTTCTGTTTTATATCTTCATGCTTAAAAATCACAAGTTCTTTCCGTAATGATATTTCCTGCTGAATCGATGGATACTATAAGGCCTGCTACCCGAGCACGACGGAGAATATCCATTGCTGCCGATGCGCTTCCAGACGCGACACAGGCGGTAGCCAAAGCATCGGAATATGCGCAATCACCGGTACATACACTCGCAGAAAGGACCGAGGTAACAGCCGGACGACCGGTAACAGGTGATAAAGTATGCCCATAACGTATGCCTGCGCTGTCGGTACGGAAATTGCGGTAGTTGCCGGAACTGGCAATAGCACTTCTGCACGGGCCAAGCTTTTTTATCTCGAGCGCAGAATGCCCCAGTCCCCCTTCAGGCGAATCTATCTGAATATGCCAGGGCTGTCCTTGCGCGTTAGCGCCACAGACAAGCACCTCGCCTCCTATTTCAATCAGATAATCAGAAACACCGTTACGCTCGAACATGCTTCCGATGCAGTCGATGCCGTAGCCCTTTGCAATTGAGGAAAAATCGAATTTAGTGCCAGGGGACTTTTTGGTTATTTTACCTTCCGATACGTTACAATCCATAATGCCGACCGTAGAAAGAGCTTCGGCAATCAATTCAGACGAAGGCTCTCCATTAAAATCAGACTTTCCGAAACCCCATATTTCGCATAATGGAGCTACCGTAGGATCATAAACGCCATCAGAAATAACATACACTTTTTTACTAAGTTCAATCAATTCGGCAAAACGTGGGCCAACGCTGTCGGTCTTGCAATTGTTGACCGCACTCACGGTCGATTCGGGATTGAACATAGACAATTCCAAATCGATGCTATGCAATTCAGCGACGATTGAATCGGCAAGTGCTGCATTGCCACGGTATACAATATGATAAGTTGTACCCCACGTTGTGCCATCCGCAGTTAAAAATTTATCTCCGCAGCTTGCAAATATAAAAAATAGTACCGATATTAGCGGTAAAATAATAAAACCACGTTTCACCTTAATTCATTTTTCAGACAAAGATAGCAAATTTCCCATTATCCTGTGAACAAACAGGCGCCATTCGATGTTTATTCTCAAATATCTTTAACTAACACTAAATTATCATGCATCGTTCTTTTATATTTCTTGCCGAAGGCTTCGAAGAAATTGAAGCGCTTACCGTTATTGATGTTCTTCGTCGTGCAGGCATGGACATCAAATCGGTATCTATAACATCCGAATCCAAAGTAACCGGCGCTCACGGCATTGCAGTGAATACAGACCTCACTTTCAAAGAAGCAGATTTCGACGGTTCTGAATGGCTTATCCTTCCGGGAGGCATGCCCGGGTCAACAAATCTGGCTGCGTTCGAAGCCCTGTGTGATCTTCTGAAGGTACACAAAGGTAAAATTGCCGCAATATGCGCTGCCCCGGCAGTTGTACTGGCTCCGTTAGGACTTCTCAAAGAACGTGAGGCCACATGCTATCCCGGATTCGAGGATAAATGCAAAGCCGAAGGAGCCATCATGCGCGACGCCCCGGTTATTGCTCTCGACAACCTCATAACAGCCAACGGCCCCAGCGCGGCAATGCGCTTCGCTCTGGCTATCGTGGCCAACTCGCTTGGCGAGAACATAGCGCAAGAAGTGGGAAGCGGCATGTTGTACTATCCCAAGAAAACGAATTTTTATTTCTGATTATACCTACAGAAACATACAGCGGGCCGTCCCCGAAAGGAACGGCCCGCATTTTATATCGTTACTTATATCAGTCCTTGATAAGGTCGTGTCCTGTCATTTCGACAGGTTGTTTAAGACCCATTATATGAAGGATCGAGGGAGCAACATCGGCAAGGATACCGTTTTCTGTAGTGGCATTTTTGTCCTCTGTAACGTATACAAAAGGAACAGGATTAAGAGAGTGCGCCGTGTTGGGTGTGCCGTCGGCATTCACAGCATGGTCGGCATTACCGTGGTCCGCAATGATTATTACCTCGTAGCCATGTGCCTTGGCATCCTCAACGGTGTCATGCAGGCAAACGTCGAGGGTTTCGATAGCCTTCTGGATTGCAGGATATATACCGGTATGACCAACCATATCACCGTTAGCATAGTTAACAACGATAAAGTCGTACTTCTCGGTGTCGATAGCTGCAACAAGTTTATCCTTGACCTCGGGTGCGCTCATCTCAGGCTTGAGGTCGTATGTGGCAACCTTGGGCGACGGAACAAGAATACGGTCCTCTCCTGCGAAAGCTGCCTCACGACCGCCGTTGAGGAAGAATGTTACATGTGCGTATTTCTCAGTCTCTGCGATGTGCAGCTGTTTTTTATCGTTTTTAGAAAGATATTCTGCAAGGGTATTGTTCACATCTTCCTTGTTGAATATGATGTGAACACCCTTGAACGACGAATCGTACGGTGTCATGCAGTAGTACTGCAGGCCGGGAATTGTGTGCATGCCTTCCTCTGGCATATCTTTCTGTGTAAGGACTTCGGTAAGCTCTTTGGCACGGTCGTTGCGGTAGTTGAAGAAGATAACGCAGTCGTTGGGTTTGATGGTCCCGTCTACAGTAGAGTTATTGATTGGTTTGACAAACTCGTCGGTAACGTCGTTATCGTAGCTCTGCTGCATGGCTGCCACCATATCGGTAGCCTGCTCGCCTTTGCCTTCTATCAGCAGGTCGTATGCCTCCTTGACGCGGTTCCAGCGGCGGTCGCGATCCATAGCGTAGTAACGTCCTACGATCGACGCAATCACACCGGCCGATTTGGCACAATGTTCCTCGAGCGCGTGTATATAGGTGATACCACTGCGAGGGTCGGTGTCGCGACCGTCCATAAAGCAGTGTATATAAACCTTCTGCAGGCCATAATGCTTGGCAATGTCGCACAAGGCGAAAAGATGATCGAGCGACGAGTGAACACCGCCAGTGGATGTAAGGCCCATGAAGTGCATTGCCTGGCCGGTTTTAGCACAATACTCGAAAGCGCTCTTGATCTCGGGATTGTCGTAGATAGCGCCGCTTGATATCGCCTTATTGATTTTTACAAGGTCCTGATAAACAATACGGCCTGCGCCAATATTGAGGTGTCCAACCTCGGAGTTGCCCATTTGGCCGTCGGGCAGACCGACGTATTCGCCGGATGCCTGCAGTTCGCTGTGAGGATAGGTCTTTACCAGATAGTCCCAATAGGGGTGAGGGGTACTGTATATGGCATTGGAATGTGAATGGGGGCCGATGCCCCAGCCATCCAGAATAATAAGAAGTGCTTTATGTGCCATTTTTGTTATTGTTTAGAGTTTATATTGTTGCGTTCGATATCCTCCATGCGCTCGCGTCTTAACCTGTCGCGTTTTTTAAGAGTGAAATGGAGGGCTATAAGTATAACAACCGTTATGCCGATAATTCCGAAATAATATAGCGCCGAAGTGCGGCCGGCGGCATATTCGGGGTAGCCGATGTATGCCATAACAGCAAGGTAGACGGCTAAAACGAGCGGCAGTACGGTATGACGTTTCAGTTTCATGCTTTTTCGGGACGAAGTTGCGGTTGCGGAGGTATATACAAGTGCCTGTACGGAGACTGATACGGATCGAATTTACCCGATTTGAGGTATCGGTAAATCACCAGACACGCCCAGGCGTCGATAGAAGCATAGACCTGCTGCGCCGGCGACAATTCGGAGGCTTCCCAATTTGTAAGACGCTGGCTTTTGGATATTCGCTCTCCAAAGAGAATCGCATATATTTTTTGCAGCGATATATCCGTGATATCGAAACTTTTGACCATATCCTGCAAGTCCACAAAGCCTTGAGGTTCAATGTCTCCGCTACGGTGCAGAACATTGAAATCGTCGTGTATGGAAAGGCCTATCTTAAGTATATCGGGATTCTCGAGGAAGTTCTTCAGTTCTGCACAAATTCCTATTTTATTAAGTCTGAACAGATAGCACCGTTCGCCCGTAGAAATCTGCATAAGCGCCACCTTGTGTACGCAACCCTTTCGGAAAGAAGGCCTTGTCTCTGTATCGAAACCCACCATCGGTGCTTTTGCAAGTTCGCGTAGCGCGGCATGGGCAAGCTCGGCAGTGTCCACAACCGATATCTCACCCGGATACATCAGGGTAGGCATGGCAGAAACCGCTTCCTTATCTATGCTTATTATGTATTTATCTGCGTTCACTATACAAAATTAGTCATTTACTCGCTCATTCCTTTCGGTTTAACGAAATTTAATCAAATGCGGGCATCTCAAAGTATTCGGTCTGCGGGAATCTCCGCCCGAGATAACGGCGGATAAAAGCAGTGGTATCGGCCGCGATAATTTTGTCTTTGTCGAAGAATTGATTGTAAACAACCGCCTTCAGTTCAATACCCCTGGAAGCAATTGCCTCCAGCGAAAGAATCGTGTGATTTATGGAACCAAGACGCCCGTTTGTTGTAAGTACCAGTGGCAGATGATGGTCAGCAACATAGTCAATGGTAAAATAATCGTCGGTTATAGGAACCATCAGACCGCCGGCACCTTCGATAAGCACACGGTCGTACCGTTTAAGAAGTTCCTCAGTGGCATTCTCGATAACACCGAGGTCTATTTCCCTGCCATCAATACGCGCAGCAAGCTGCGCCGATGCCGGATATGTAAAAATTACAGGCGCAGTGATATGTTCAGTGTCCTCCGGCAGAAGGCCGGTACCTAATAATCTACGGTGCACCTCTATGTCCTCTGATCTGTCCTTACAACCTGTCTGTATAAATTTTTGAGTTATTACGCTCAAACCCGCATCCATTAAAAATTTAGCAAAATATGCGGTTGCATAAGTCTTTCCCGCGTCGGTATCGATACCGCTTATAAAAATTGCCTCCGAGGGCTTGTCGGAATACTTCATTGTTCTTTTCTCATTATAACTATCAGCGGCCTGTATGTTAGCCTATATTTCCCGTCAAGATCGGGAAGGAACTTGCGCACGGCCGCCACAGGATTAACAGACTGCTCTCCTCTGCCTAACGAATCAACCCCGGTAAGTCTCAGATGTCTGAAAGCCTCAACGGCAGAATCAAACTCAAGCTCATACCGATAAGTATTCATATCTATGACCGATAACCCCTGGGGTACAAGCATTGCCCACTGTACCGCCGTCAGCAACGGCAGTCCCACACCAGTCGTTTCTGTAATCTGCCATAGATTCCCTTTGGCGAAGGTAGAGAAAACAAGAAATCCGCCCGGCGCGAGAACCCGCAGACATTCACAAAGAAAACGCGAAGGCGAATTGAACCATTGCACTGTTGAAGCAGAAGCTATAAGATCAAACGACGAGGACGGTACCCGCATGATAGACATTTCGGCATCTGTATTGCGGAAACAACGCATCGGTCCCGCAACAGGAGCCTGACCGGCAACGTCCCACATTTCCAGATATGCCTGGGTTCCACACACGCGGTCCAGACACGCAGTAAGCGTACCAGTACCGCTGCCGATCTCAAGGGTGCGCGCGCCACGGCGCGATATACGTTGCAAGATTGCCCCGCCGCATATCACTTCATCCATTATCCTGACCACATCGCTTTGCACAGAAGCCTGGGAATCATATGTTTCCATGCCACGGGCAAAACGGCTGCGTGTCTGATCCTTGTCAATTATATATCTATCTATAATTTTCTGCATATCAGGCAGATGCGGACCATCCATAAATCGTACTGGCGTACCGCGCCATGCCCTCCACTGGTTTACCGGAGGGAAAATAGCGTCGTCAGACGATATTAGCGCCATATCCCAACGTTTTTCTATCTGCGGAGCAAATAGATTGTCGGATAGAAAAACGCCAAGCTCTTCCAAAAGCTCGGGTACACTGCGTGCCGGCATCCTTTCTGAAAAAGCAGAAAAAATTTCGCAACCGCCGCAGACTCGCCTATAAAACTTGCCGAGCTGACGTTCGTTCAACCCGGCTGCCGTACCTGCGAAAACTTTCGGAGGTATACCCAAAAGGGGGTCGACGGGCCACAATGTTCCATTAACAGCAATACGGCAGGTTATACGTCTTGCAAGAGCAGGCGCGGTAACAGCTGCCGCATATACGCCCAACGACCACGCCACCACACAAACCTCGGAATATGGTGTCGCAAAAGACCAATCAAGCTGGAATTCACGATAATCCCACACAACGGCTATATCGTAGCCCGGACGACGGAGCCCCTCGAAAGGTGCGGCATCCATAGCCCAGCCTGCATATATCAGAATTAGCCTCGCGGCTCCTGTCCGGCTGACGTATTGAAGTTTCATTGTGCGGTTCTCTTGCTTTTTGGCGGTGCAAATTTACCCATTTATTAATTAATGTGCAACTTTCCGGCCTACGATAGACTAAATTGCAAAAATTTGCGTTAATTTTGCGGAACGAAATCCAAAAGACTCTCATAAGCTAATTATTTAATCACTTTACTTTTCAAAATGCGTGTAAAACATTTACCCAAAATTCTGACCGTTGCCGGCACAATCGCTTTTGCGCTGTCTGCGGCGGCAGCTACACTCACTCCTGAGCAAGCACTTAGCCGCGCGACGTCTCAGATGCGCAAAGTAGGAGGCACAGGCGATAAAATGCACCTTGCATATACCGTCAACATCGCAAACACATCCACTCCGGCAATTTACGTTTTCTCGCGCGAGAATCATTATATGATTCTTTCCGCCGACGACAATGCAGAACCTATTTTGGGTTATGCGGACGATTCTTTCGACGCAGACAATATTCCGCCCTCCATGCAATGGTGGCTCGACGAATATGCCAGGCAAATCAAAGCTGTCGAAGGCTCCAACCAGCCTTACTCACGTGCTGCAAGTGCCGAACGGGCTCCTATAGCACCCATGATTACTACCCGCTGGGACCAGAGCGAACCCTACAATAACAAATGCCCCATTATAAGCGGTCGCCGATCAATGACCGGTTGCCTTGCCACAGCGCTGGCACAGGTTTTGAAATACCATAGCTGGCCTGAGCGCGGCACAGGCTCCTACAGCTATCGTCAGGGCCTCACTACAATCTCTTTTAATTACGGCGAAACTGTGTTCGACTGGGATAATATGCTTGATACCTATACGAACTCTGCAACCGATGCGCAGAATGATGCCGTAGCAACTCTGATGTTCGGTTGCGGCGTAGGCGTAAACATGCGTTACGGTGCCAATGCAAGTGGTGCGAGCGATGCTTTCGTGCCCGGCGCGCTGATCAATTATTTCAACTACGACAAAGGCATGCGCTATCTTGCACGCGACTGCTACAGCATATCGCAGTGGGAAAACGTGATTTACAATAGCCTGGTTGAATACGGACCTGTACTCTATTGTGGTCAAAGCAACGAAGGTGGCCATGCTTTTGTATGCGACGGTTACAGCAACGACGGCTTCTTCCATTTCAACTGGGGCTGGGGCGGCATGAGCGACGGCTACTTCCGTCTTACCGCTCTTAATCCCGGACAGCAGGGCACCGGCGGTTCGCTCTCGGGTTTCAATTTCAACCAAAGCATCATAGACGGCATAACCAAACCCCGCGAAGGCTCGGTTATAGCTCCTAACATTATTCTTACAAGCGACCTCACTCTTCCGGCCGACACCCGTTACGGCCGCGTAATCGAGGTTGAAGGTTCTTTCGTCAACTATGGCATGGATGTAACAGGCAATCTGGGACTTAAGTTTGTCGATAATGCAACCGGAGAAACGACATATTCCGTCGGCGCATCACTCGGGAGCGGTCTAAGCACAGGATATGGTGTATCAGGATATGGTGTAAGCGCACCCATGAAGAAAAACGGCACTTATACTGTTACGACTGCTTTCCGCGACTCCAATAACGAATGGTACGACATTCCGGCATATTATAATGCAGTTTCTGCATATACCGCTACAGTAGACCGTCCTACAATCACCTTCACTCCCATTACTGCAAGTTCTATTGAAGTATCGAACCTCGACCTCGTTCTCCCAATATATCTCGGACAGAACTTCGAGCTGAAAGCAATGGCAAAGAACACCGGTTCGCGTGACTACTCCGCTATCGTTGCTCCGGCCATTCTCGACGCCGCCAACAATGTTGTGGCATTCGGAGATTATATGCCGCTTGAAATCGGAAGTGGCGAAACAACCGAAATCGATTACTTCGGCAAAATGGTAAATTATGTCAACGATGTAGTTCCCTCCGCAGGCGATTACAATCTCTGCTTCATAGAGACAATGTCGCAGAAAATCATATCGGACATAATCAATGTTCCTGTAAGAGCTTCCATGTCGCCGCGCATCGGCATTTCCTCGCTCCGTCTTGTCGGTGGCGGCGATAATGCCAATGGTGCCGACCTTGAATTCGTGGCAACTGCTCGCGGTAACGGCGGATACTTCTGCGGAAGCCTTCAGGTTGTCATCTTCCCCGCTGAGGGTGATTACTCTGTAGCCACCCTGCCTACCAACAACATCGTTCTCTCGCTTGGAAAATCGGAAGAAATCACTGCCAAAGGTGAAATTACCGACGCCGAAATTGGCGGTAAGTATTGGGCATTGGTATACAACGGTCAGGAGCCTCTGAGTTCTTCCATATACGAATTCACCGTTACACGTTTCGAGCAAAGCGGAATCACCTCTCCAGAAGCAGGTGCATTCACTGTATCACCTAATCCTGCCGACGGCGTGGCACACTTCTCGGAGTTGGCAACAGACATTCAGGTATACAACCTCTCCGGAGCAATTGTTACCGCCGCCGACCAGGCAGAATCCGTTGATCTGTCGGCTCTCCCCGCTGGTATGTACCTCCTCAAGGCCACACCCGAAAGCACAGGCACACCCACTACAGTACGTATTATCCGCAAATAATTCCCAATCACCGATATGCAGGCTGCTCCATTGTGGGGCAGTCTGTTTTTTTGCATATATCCGGTTAAGATTCAGCGGGAAGCTCCTTTGTCCATTGTCAATTAATTACTAATTTTGTGCCATGAAACAAGGATTCTACCGTATAGCGTGTGCATCCCCAAAGGTTGCCGTTGCCGATGTTGAGGCAAACACGCATCAGATACTCGAGCTGGCCTCGGAAGCATACAAAATGGAAGCGGATATTGCCGTTTTCCCCGAAATGTGTGTAACGGCATACACATGTGCCGATCTTTTCCATAACCGCGAACTGCTTGACGCATCCGCCAAGTCGCTCCTTACGATTGCCCAATATTCTTCCTCCATACCCAGCACCGTATTGGTTGTCGGAGCACCTGTACAGTGGCGCGGAGCACTTTACAACTGTGCCGTATTCATTGCCGACGGCCAGATTGCAGCATATATTCCCAAAACTTACCTTCCGTCCTACAACGAATTTTATGAAAAAAGATGGTTTGCCTCCGGTGCCGGTGTTTCCACGGATATAGAGGGCATACCATTCGGTACGGATATAATCGTAGAGCACTCCGGTGTACAGATCGGCGCCGAAATATGCGAGGATCTATGGACCGCCATCCCCCCAAGCTGCCATCAGGCGATTGCCGGCGCAGAAGTCCTTGTCAACCTGTCGGCAAGCGACGATGTTACAGGCAAGTATGCCTATCTCCGCAACCTTATCACGCAGCAGTCGGCACGGTGCATCGCTGCGTACGCATACGCGTCCGCCGGATTTGGAGAATCTTCCACCGATCTTGTTTTCGATGCCAAGCTGATGATAAGCGAAAACGGCACTATGTTAGCCGATAACAAACGTTGGACGCGCGGCAACCAGATTGTTGTTGCCGATGTGGACATAGAAGCTATACGACGCGACCGCATACACAACACATCATTCCACGATTCCTGCCGCAACGAGAATCTGAACTTCCGTACTGTAGCACTCCACAAAGCTGTCCGGACAACATCCGATACAAAATTACTACGTTTCATCCCCACCCGTCCTTTCGTTCCGTCGCAGGACGAGATTCTTAACGAGCGCTGCGAAGAAATAATCCATATACAGGTTGCCGGGCTAGCCAAACGACTGGAAACTACACACTGCAAAAATCTTGTGGCCGGTATTTCCGGTGGTCTGGACTCTACCCTCGCCCTACTGATAGCCGTGCGCACTTTCGACAGCCTGGGGCTGCCGCGCAAAGGCATCGTAGGCGTAACTATGCCCGGCTTCGGCACAACAGACCGGACTTACAACAACGCCATAACACTGATGGAGGCTCTTGGCGTTACTATCCGCGAGATTTCCATTGTTCCGGCTGTCAATCAGCATTTCACCGACATTGGCCACGACCCCGCGATACATGATGTAACCTATGAAAACAGCCAGGCACGCGAACGCACACAATTACTGATGGACATCGCCAATCAGACCGGCGGTATGGTATTAGGCACCGGCGACCTGTCGGAATTAGCACTCGGCTGGGCCACCTATAACGGCGACCACATGTCTATGTATGGCGTAAACACCGGTGTTCCCAAAACGCTTGTAAAATATCTGACACGCTATTTTGCATCGTTGGAAATATCGGAAAAAGAGCGTGCCGCACTATTGGACATCATCGATACACCCATCAGCCCCGAACTAATTCCTGCCGAAGCCGACGGCACAATAAAGCAGAAGACCGAAGACCTTGTAGGCCCGTACGACCTGCACGATTTCTTCCTGTATTACACCCTCCGCTACGGTTTCACTCCCAAGCGTATCTACACGCTGGCGGTAAACGCTTTCGCCGGAGAGTTCGACCCCGACACAATCCTTAAGTGGGAACGCATATTTTTCCGCCGTTTCTTCAACCAGCAGTTCAAGCGCTCCTGTCTGCCAGACGGTCCCAAAGTCGGCAGCGTATGCCTCAGCCCACGCGGCGACTGGCGCATGCCTTCCGACGCGTCCTCGGCGCTGTGGCTTGCCAATCTCTAATCCGGCTCCATTTCAAGAAAACGGTTGATAGTTCTGCCGTCCCGGATAATCTTCTCGAAAAACATTTTTTCGGGACGCACCCAATATGCCTTTTGTCCGTATAACGCCTGATAAACCACCATACGTTTCTGTGTTTCGCTGTCGAATACCGTCCGTTCCATTCGGTAGCATCCACCTTTGAAATGTCGGAAATATCTTGCCGTTGTCGCTCGCCGCGGGACCTCTGCAAGCATTCTGCCGATTAGCGGCACGTAATATTCCAGCACTTCCTCAGCAGTAGGAGTATGTGCTCCGGGGAAATGAAAAGCAGTGCCATAATATAGATTGAACACGTTTTCGTAATGCGCGAGCGTATCCTTGGTGCCAAAAAGTCCCCAGACCTTATCAGAATAATACGGACTGGAACAATCGAACTGCCGCGCCTCCAGCGACGCGAATTTACGGATCAAACCGTCGTCTACGATAAATGTATCATTGCCATCGCGGCGAGGCGATTTAAACTTATGTTCGCCTCTGCGTTCCTCCAGGAATTCTGTCATGCGAAAATGCGGATTACCTAACAGTGCCGGTATTCCAGCTACAGGTGCAAGCATCTGGGCATAGAACGAACCGCAGCTGTTGCCTACAAGTAAATCGGGATTCTCGGCATCTATAATACGCCGTATACAATCCAAAGCTTCGAAAGGATTCACGGAAAGATCGGGTGCAAGTACCTCAGCCCTTCCTGCAAACGCATTTCGGATTGTCAGCGCGGGCACGCAGCTTCCGGACGCAAAGAAACCGTGCAGAAAAAGTATCTTTTTCATGATATGTTCCATCATATAAAATAAAGGTGCACCGGTTATGGCACACCTTCATATATTGAACGATTTTAATTATCAATTCTTCATGCGGTTACGAACGTCTTCCAGCTTAGCCTCGTCGTTGAGATTATAATATACATTCTCCAAGTACCGAAGAATGTCGAGGTTCTCCTGGTCAAGATCATAGGCATTCTCGAGAATGTCGACAGCCTGAAGGAAGAGAGGCTTAATCTTCTCAGAGTAGTACTTGTTGTATTCATTTTGATCTGTGGGAGCACCGTCATTAAGGGCATATGCTTCTTCGCAGAGGATTCGGCCATAGTTATAAACTGCAGAAGCGTTCTTGGGGTCGAGCTGCGAAGCCTTGATATAGTCGGCCTTTGCTTCGGGAAGTTTCTTGGTGTTCTCGTAGAGGACGCCGCGGATCACATAGTACTGAGCATTGTCTGGATCGCTCTGAATTGCTTTATTGATAATCTGGAAAGCATTGTCATAGTCCTGCTTTTGCAGATAGTAGTTGACAATCTGACCCATGTACATAGGATCTTCATTGCCATACAATGGAAGGGCTTCTTTAGCATAGTCTACAATAGCAACAGTATCATTCAGAGCGGAAGCGACCGCGATAGCGTAATCGTAAAGCTGCTTTTTGTTGTAGCTGTGTTTGCGGGCATAGTCAAAAGCCTTTAGGGCATCAGCATGTTTCTCGTTCTGCCATGCTGCAATAGCCTGGTTGAAAGCGATTTCGCCGAAAACGGTATCTACGGGCAATGATTTGCTGTCGACAAGATTTTTCTTTACAGCCGGAATCGAAGGAAGTTCACAGAAAACTCCCCAGAGAGCGTACGCCTCGTCGTACCTCTTGTCGTTGTACATCTCCACGCCCATATTGGAATAGTCGCCGAAGTGACCGGCAAGAACGTTTACGATGTCCTTGGAATATTTGGGCTTTACCTTACCTTTCTCGTCTGGCAGGGAATCATAAGGCAAAGTTTCCTTAAAGTATTTGTAACCGTCAAGGAGCAGCTTGCCCATCGTAGCGTTATCATCGACTTTGAGCTGACCGAGCTGCTTGAGACCAAGCATTTTATCATACTGGTTGTAAGCGGCCTTACCGGGAATATACCAGGTTTTAGCGCTTTTGGCGGTTTCGGCATTTGTAAGGGCAGGAGTGACAATTTCAATCACCTTGGAAGCCGGTTCGCCGGATTTCATGGCGCGCTCTGCATCCTTTACCACATTTGTCTGAGCGGTTGTTCCGAAAGCAGCCGCAATGGCGAGAGCCATAAGGGAAATCTTTTTCATTTCTCTTGGATATTAGGTTTTAGTTAAGTTATTTATTCTTCAGTTTCATCAGCATTTCCGTTCCCGGCATCTTCCACATCGTCGATTTCTACAGTCTCGTCGGCTTCCTCTGCTTCGTTATCGAAAAGGCTGGGCAGTTCTTCAGGATTCGCTTCTATTGCCTCGGCTTCGTCCTCAGGATCAGCGTCTACACAGCATACCGATGCGATTGTATCGGACCGTTTGCTCAGATTTATCAGACGCACGCCCTGTGTGTTGCGGCCCATTACGCGGATATCGGCGACATGAACGCGGATAACGACGCCAGAACGGTTGATAATCATAAGATCGTTATCGTCGTTTACGCTTTCGAAGCCTATCAGCTCACCGGTCTTATCGGTGATGTTCATCGTCTTCACGCCCTTGCTTGCGCGACGCGTGATACGATAATCTTCTACTTTGGAACGTTTGCCGTATCCTTCCTGTGAAAGCACAAGCACAGTGTTCTCGCTGTTCACTGGCATTGTAATCAACCCTACGACCGCATCCGACCCGTCCTCGTCGATCTTCATACCGCGGACGCCGGCCGAGACACGGCCCATAGCACGCAGCTCTGATTCATGGAAGCGGATTGCTCGGCCGTGATGCGAAGCCATGAGTACTTCGCTGTTGCCGTCGGTAAGTTCCACCCCAACAAGGCTGTCGCCGGGACGGATAATAATTGCTTTCTTACCCTTGGGAAGCACTCGCAGGTATTCGTTGAGGGATGTTTTCTTGACTACGCCCTGGTGCGTTGCGAAAACAAGATAGTGCGAAGCTGCGAACTCAGCATCCAGTTTGGGCGCGCGTATGTAGGCACGCACACGGTCACCAGGCTCTATATTAAGCAGGTTCTGCAGAGCGCGGCCCTTGCTGTTCTTGCCGCATTCGGGCAGTTCGTAAACGCGCATTCTGTACACAAGGCCCTTGTCGGTGAAGAAGAACATATAGTTGTGCATCGAGGCCGTGTAGATATGCTCGATAAAGTCGCTGTCGCGGGTTACTGAACCGCGCGAGCCTACGCCGCCGCGGTTCTGAGCGCGAAAATCGGCAAGAGGAGTTCGCTTGATATAGCCGAGATGGCTGATGGTGATAACCATATCGTCGTCGGCATAGAAATCCTCGGCACTGAAATCGCCTGCCTGATAATCGATTTTTGTGCGGCGTGCGTCTCCGTACTTGTCTGCTATCTCACGCAATTCGCTCTCTATGAGCTTGCGCATCACAACAGGGTCAGAGAGAATAAGTTCAAGATCGGCAATCTTCTTGTGAATCTCGTCGATGTCATTTTGCAGTTCTTCTACGGCAAGGCTTGTAAGGGCACGCAGACGCATGTCGATAATCGCCTGGGTCTGGGCTTCTGTAAGATTGAAGCGCGCAGCAAGAGTATTACGGGCCTCCTCGGCGGTCTTGGACGCCTTGAGTATTGCAACAACCTCGTCGATGTTCTGTACGGCAATCATCAGGCCTTCCAGAATGTGTGCGCGCTCGCGTGCCTTGCGCAGCTGGAATTCGGTACGGCGGGTAACAACCTCATGACGGTGTTCGTTGAACGCCTGTATAAGTTCCTTCAGGTTAAGTGTACGTGGGCGACCATGTACAAGCGCAACGTTATTAACACTGAACGATGACTGAAGCTCGGTGAGCTTGTACAGCTTATTCAGCACAACATTGGCATTGGCATCGGTCTTGAGCTGAATGACAATACGCATGCCTTCGCGGTCGGATTCATCATTCACGTATGCTATACCATCAATTTTCTTATCTATGACAAGCTCTGCAATGCTCTTGATAAGTTCGGCGCGGTTTACACCGTATGGAATCTCGTTGACCACAATCAGCTCATGGTCGGCTTTCTGCTCTATTTCTGCGTTAGCACGGATAACGATACGTCCACGACCTGTCATGTATGCCTCACGTACACCTTCATATCCATAGATAGTACCTCCGGTAGGGAAATCCGGTGCTATCACATATTTCATAAGGTCGCTCACCTCGAGATCGGGATTCTCAAGCAGCGCAATGCAGGCGTTTATGGATTCCACAAGGTTGTGAGGCGGCATATTGGTAGCCATACCAACGGCAATACCCGACGCTCCGTTTACAAGCAGATTCGGGAAACGGGTGGGAAGTACTACTGGCTCCTTGCGGGTGTTGTCGTAGTTTGGCTGAAAATCGACTGTATCCTCATCGATATCACGAAGCATTTCTTCGCCGAGCTGAGCCAGACGCACCTCTGTGTAACGCATGGCAGCAGGAGAATCGCCGTCAATAGAGCCGAAATTACCGTGGCCATCCACAAGAGTATGACGCAGCGACCACCACTGCGCCAGACGGCAAACAGTACCGTAAATCGACGAGTCGCCGTGAGGATGATACTTACCCATAACCTCGCCGACGCAGTTGGCCGATTTCTTGTGCGGTTTGTTACTTGTATTACCCATCTCGTTCATTCCGAACAGCACTCGCCTGTGTACAGGCTTCATGCCGTCGCGGACATCCGGAAGGGCGCGAGACACTATCACCGACATTGAATAGTCGATGTAGGAGGTCTTCATTTCGTTTTCGATATTAATCTTAAATATACGATCTTCTTCCAACATGTGGTTAAAACAATGTTTGTTAAGCCTTTGTCTAAAGCCACTCGAAATACTTCCGGAACGGCATCAAGTAAAAGGCCGAAAATTTCATACAAAGGTACGAAAATATTTTTAAATTTGCAGTATTCTTGCGAACAAAGGTCGCGGAACTCACATTAATTAATAGTCATGACATGCACATGCAAAATACAGCTGTGCAAAATTTGGCACGATTATTGTTTATCGTATTTTTAGAGCCATTTAAGGCTCACTCAAGTTGAATATATGGAAAATAGCCAGAAATACACTCCCGCTGCACAGGCAATGATAGACAACCTGCGGCAGCAATGCACAAATCACAACAATCCGGCGATTATGCCGGCACACCTGATGCTCGAGCTGTCGGCACCCGGAACACCGTCGGCCATAGTTATGGAAAGCATTATCGGAGCCGCAAAACTTGCCGACCTGCGGGCCGACCTGGACGTGGCATTGTATGAACCGTCTGCCACCGAAGACAAGGATCCGGATTATTACAACCGTATAATAACGCTGATTATCAAGCTCGCCATCATCGAGGCAAGATACATGAAATCTTCATTAGTGGACGTAGAACATCTTCTGCTCTCGCTGCTCCACAACAAAGAAGTGCGCTCAATGGCTCTTATGGCACCGTTTTTTAACGCCGGACTGGACTATGAAAGCGTTGTCCGACGCCTGAAAGCCGACCTGATGCCGGAAGGTGCCGAGGCTTCGGCAAGCGATAATCCGGTGGCATCAGGCGAAAACGAACCCTCGCCGGCCGGTGATGCTGCCGGCACATCATCCACAGGCAGCCAGCAGAAATTCCGCCGACAGGCAGGCAGAAGCGATACTCCCATGCTCGACAAATTCGGCAACGACATGACACGCGCCGCCGAAGAAGGTCGCCTCGACCCCGTTGTGGGACGCGAGACCGAGATAGAGCGCCTTGCTCAGATTCTCAGCCGTCGCAAGAAAAACAATCCCGTTCTTATCGGCGAGCCAGGTGTAGGTAAATCCGCCATAGTTGAAGGCCTCGCTCTGCGCATTGTCCAGCGTAAGGTATCGCGTATTCTGTTCAACAAACGCGTAATCTCTCTGGACATGGCCTCAATTGTAGCCGGCACAAAATATCGCGGCGAGTTTGAGGAACGCATTAAAGCTATACTCAACGAACTGTCCAAGAACACAGACATAATCCTCTTTATCGACGAAATCCACACAATCGTAGGCGCCGGAAACGCCCAAGGTTCGATGGATGCCGCAAATATGCTCAAGCCGGCTCTTGCCCGCGGAGAAATCCAGTGCATCGGTGCAACTACGCTTGACGAATACCGTGTGAATATCGAGAAGGACGGCGCCCTGGAACGTCGTTTCCAGAAAGTGATGGTGGAACCCACAACTGCCGAGGAAACCCTAACGATTCTGCGCAATATCAAGCCTCGCTACGAGGAACACCACGGAGTTACATATACCGATGACGCCCTCGAAGCCTGCGTGAAGCTCACCGACCGCTACATCAGCGACCGCAACTTCCCCGACAAGGCTATAGACGCTCTCGACGAGGCCGGCTCACGTGTAAAAGTTACCAACATTGTGGTGCCGACCGAGATTGAGAAAATGGAGGCCGAGCTCGAGACCCTGAATGCCGAGAAACTTGCCGCGGCACAGCGGCATGAATTCGCAAAGGCGACTGCCCTGCGCGACGAAGCCGCGGACCTGAGCAAACAGCTTGATAAAGCCCGCGACGAATGGGACAAGAGCATGCGTGAAAACCGCGAAGAAGTTAACGCCGATAAGGTTGCGGAAGTTGTAGCCATGATGACAGGCGTACCAGTGCAGCGCATAGCCCAGGCCGAAGGAATGCGCCTGAAAGAAATGGCTCCGACACTGAAAAAAGCAATTGTCGGACAGGATGAAGCCATCGCCAAGATTGTAAAAGCCATTCAAAGAAACCGCCTCGGTCTCAAGAACCCCAATAAGCCCATCGGGACTTTCATGTTCCTCGGACCCACCGGTGTGGGCAAAACACACCTTGCCAAAAAGCTCGCGGAGTACCTCTTTGATTCTGCTGACACCCTTATCCGCATCGACATGAGCGAATACATGGAAAAATTCAGCGTGTCGCGTCTTATCGGTGCGCCTCCGGGTTACGTCGGCTATGAGGAAGGCGGTCAGCTCACCGAACGTGTGCGCCGGCACCCTTATTCTGTAGTCCTGCTCGACGAAATCGAAAAAGCCCACCCAGATGTATTCAACCTGTTGCTGCAGGTAATGGACGAAGGACGTCTCACCGACAGCCTCGGCAGACGCATCGATTTCAAGAACACTATAATCATAATGACATCCAACATCGGTACCCGTCAACTCAAGGAATTCGGTACGGGTGTGGGCTTCAACACCCGGGAAATGGATCGCGATTACTCGCACGGTGTGCTTACAAAAGCTCTTAACAAGGCTTTTTCGCCAGAATTCCTCAACCGTATCGACGATATAGTAATCTTTGAAACACTCGACAAAGATGCAATATACAAGATTATAGATATTGAACTCGCCGATTTCTACAAGCGTCTTGCGGGACTGGGCTACAGCGTTACCCTAAGCGACGAAGCCAAAAACTTCATCGCATCGAAGGGCTGCGACGTACAATACGGTGCCCGTCCGCTCAAACGTGCTATACAGAAGTATCTCGAGGACGAACTTGCTGAACTTCTGCTCAGCACAAAGGTAAGCTTCGGCGACGAGATAATCGTGGGTTACGACGAGGATAACAAGAAGATTGTTACCCAGGTGATTTCTTCCGAGGCCCAACCGCGCCTCGACTGACAGATATCCAACCATACTCACCGGCAGGCCACGTGTCTGCCGGTTTTCTTATATCCACGTAGCTGCACGATGCAAAAAAAGCAAAATTCGTGTAATAATTCTTGCAAAACTATGTTTTATCGAAGAATAGCACTACTTTTGCAAAAATTTCCATAGGTACACAACGTAGTACATCGCAAAATTAAAAAAATTGAAAGGTTTATTTCCAAACAGTACATCCCGGAAGCCCGGCCTGTTGCTTTCGGCCCTTCCGGTTGCATTGCTCCTCACATTTCTTGCCTGCATAATCATTTTTGCGGGCGCCGGAGCCATTTCCGACTATAGCCCGTTCAGTCTTTTATGCGCTGCGGCTGTAGCCATCGTTCTTTCACTCGCCAACCGCTCTCTCTGCCGCCGCGGTCTTGCAGTGGGTATCCGACGAAGTGCGCGGCAGATTCTTCCTGCAGTCCCCATGCTAATATGTATTGCAATGGTTGCCACTACGTGGATGCTCAGCGGCGTTGTACCTGCACTTATATGCTACGGGTTGCAAATGCTCAATCCCACTTTCTTCCTGGTGATATGCTGTCTTGTATGCGGAGTAATTTCTGTATTGACAGGCAGCAGCTGGAGTACCATAGCCACGATTGGTGTAGCCTTCATGGGCATTGGCACAGTCATGGGATTCCATCCCGGGTGGATAGCCGGTGCCATTATTTCCGGAGCATATTTTGGAGACAAGGTTTCGCCCCTTAGCGATACCACAGTTATCTCCGCATCGGCCTGCGGCGTGGATCTCTTCACCCATATACGATATCTGATGATTACCACAGTGCCTTCTTTGGTGATATCGCTGATTGTGTTCACAATCGCGGGGTTCAACGCCACACCGTCCGCCGAAGCCAACGGTGCCGACATCATAGCCAATCTTACCGCGACGTTCAACCTGTCTCCCTGGGTACTCACCATACCTGCCATCACTCTTGCAATGATTGTTTTGCGCGTTCCCACACTCATAACATTGTTCGCAAGCTCTATGCTCGGACTCTCCGGAATTTTCATTTTTCAGCCCGGCATAATGGCGCACCTCGGTATTACGGACTTCTCCTCTGCTCTCTCTGCAACATTCGGTCTGCTGTGGAACGAAACAACTTTCAATACCGGCAACGAGCTCTTTGATTCACTGGTAAGCACTTCCGGCATACTTGGCATGATGTCCACGATAGCGCTTGTGCTTAGTGCGATGATTTTCGGTACCGCTATGATAAGTACCGGTATGCTCGCCACACTCACCCATGCCATAACCAGCAGAATACGCAAACGCTTCTCGCTCGTGTCCACAACAGTTGCCAGCGGCCTCTTCCTGAACGGATGCACTGCCGACCAATACCTGTCCATAATCATCGGCGGGAACATGTACCGCAACGCATATCGCCGCTGTGGACTGGAGCCACGCCTGCTAAGCCGTACACTCGAGGATTCGGTTTCCGTTACCTCGGTACTGATACCCTGGAACAGTTGCGGCGTTACTCAGTCGGCAGTCCTCGGCGTAAGTACGCTTGTGTATTTCCCCTTCTGCGTGTTCAATTATCTCTCGCCGCTTATGACGCTGCTGATTTCACTCTCCGGCTTCAAGATTCGCCAGGCAGCACATGCAACACGCAGTCTGGCACACGCATAACACTCTTCTCCCGATGATAAGCAGAACTGGGTGCATAGAGATAGGTGCACCGGCAGTAGCCTCTAATGCGAATAAATTAGCGTAGAGATATAAAGATATCATGAAGATGGAAAATCTTCGTTATGCTTGTTTTCCACAACACATCTTTGAGCAAATTGGAATAATGATAGGCAACTAAGCCCATCGGAGTATTCAATAATTTCTTTCGACGCTGTTAATTCAGCGTTAGGTCTAAATTCATAAGGCAAAAGGTTTCGCGCTACTCAAAAGATAGTGCTTTGTTTGAGCTATCCATTGAAATAAAGAATGTTACTGACTACGAAGATAAGAATTTTTTATGAAACACTTGAAACAGAGAGGATTAAAAAACCGAGAAATATGAGTAGATAGATTGCAACGGAAACTATCAGATACAAAGCAAAATATCCGCTTCGCTTTTTCAAGGGACCGAAGGGAAAGGCTTTATACATACTCAAGGAACAAATGACAATGGAATAGACTATTTCCAACCCGGAATACCAAGATTCGGATAAAAGCGACAGAGGACAGATAAGAATACCGAAAAGCAGAATTGATGATGTCATGTAAATCATCGCAGCAAAATATTCGGCAATATTATATTTCCTTGCCCCGATTTTCCAATATACAATCGGTATAGCCAACACTGCAGGGATATAGATTGTCAGATTACGGACTACCATGCTGTTCATTATGAAGTCCGTAACCGCCAACGTCATTTTATATACGAGACCAACCTGACCGGTGCCGGTTTCTTCCACCACACCATCAGGATCAGAAGGCATAAGTCCTGAAACAAACGAGCTTATGAAACATACTACTATAAGCATCGAAATGGGCGCAACATATTTTACCCGGCGACACTGTATATAGTCGCGTATTACTTTCCAAGGATGAAAGAGAAGTTGCCACGCCGTATACAGAAAACCTTGATTGATACGCGACAACCCCAACAGCAGCCCGATGAAAAAAGTCTTGTTTTCGAGCCTTTTTTCCTTGACCGACTGACCGCAGTCAGGACAAAAGCGGGAAGTGCAGGAACATCCGCAGTTCCTGCACTTAACAACTGATTCTTTGTTTTCGTGTGAGTTGGGCATTACGGTTTAATCTGTTTCGTGATATATCACCGTTTTGTTCGGATCGGCAATTCGTAGATTGCCAGGCACCGTGTTTTTAGGGAACGGCTGTTGCTCCCATGTGCCTTGCGTAAATTTATATTCAGCGGGCAGTCTAAGATTAAGGTCAATTGTGTAGGTGGAATCATTAATCTGATTCATCTTTACACCCATCGGATTCCAGTTTGCAAGCGCATCCTGATTCCCTGTTATATAGACATCACCGCTTAATGATTTACCTTTGAGTTCGATATGAACGGGATAAGCCTGTTTGCTTACAGGTTCGTGACCGTGTGTAAGCCGATAGATGCAATAGTCGTTGAGGGCATCAATAATCACAGGCTGATAACTTTGATTATGGTCGTATTGTGGCGAGTCGTTGAATTTCATCACAATATTGTCAGGTAAAGCAGTTGATTCAAAATGATTCTTCACCTTATTCCATGCCGGACGCCAATCAGGTCCCCATCCGGTGTCCTCACGTTCGTTAGCCATATTAAAGAAGAAGTATCGTTGCTTGCCGTCATTGAAATTAAAATTTATAAGACGGTCCGCCCAAAGATCATTATCCCAACAAAGATTTGGCGACAAGGCGATGTAATCATCAAACATATCCTCTGTTTCCAGAGCGTCAAGAATGAAGGAAGCACTCAAGGAATGACCTACAGCGAGAGTATGACCCGTTGTCCGGTAGTTTGCATCAATGTAAGGCATCAGCTCCTCTTTCAGGAATTTCTTGAATTGAGGGGCACATCCATATCCCTCAGGCATCCACTCAGGCAGAGGGATGTTTACCGGTGCGGAATAGAAATCTCTGTTTCTGTCGTATTCATGTTCCGGAACATAGGGGGATGGAATACCTACCACAATATATTGATGTGTCTCTTCATTAGGAGTCACTAACTCCTGACAACCATAATGCATCAGATTGTGTACAAGTCCGAATCTTGAACGCCATTGCGAGTCAAACACATAGATGACATCATAATCGGAATTGACGTTAGTGTCATAATCCTCGGGGGTAAAGATAAGATAAGGACGCTTGAAAGGGAAAGTCTTTGAATCGAACTCCTTGTATTCGACTCTTGCAATCGCCTGTGCAGATACTCCTGATATGGAAATCAGCACTATAAAAATGATTGTGAATATTCGTATCATATCATTGTTGTTTTGATTTCTGATGCAAAATTACAACCGCTGAAAATTATATGCCATACCCAAATGGGTACAAATGCAGTTCTGAATAAAAACGTACCCATTTGGGTATGGCACTCATGAATTGATGCTTCAATTTTATTAATCCATACCTATTCGCCCGGCCGGATTATAATCCAAAGACGGTCAACCCCGACATCGCTGCCGAGGTTGTCAGTTTTTGTCTATGTATATTTAAGCTGTTTTATTTCAAAATTGATGATTCAGTAGTTCCGGCACCGCTTACTTCGTCTCCCTGCTGTACCTTTTTACCATATCCAAAAGTATATGTGGCCGAGATTTGAAAACGCATGTGCTGACCAGTCCCATATTCTCGTCGGTCAAAATTATAGTAAGTACTATTAAGCTCATGCCTATTGGTTTCCCATGATGAACGGAGGAAGTTATGGGCGGTTGCGGATAATCTCCAAGCTCCTTTACCCCAGCCTAATTGCACTTGATAACTTGAAGGTGTATGTGCTTTCATCCCGGATTCATCGGGAATATAAGTGCTTGGCGTCATATACCAGCCGAAGAGATAGAAGTTGCCAAAATACCAAGTGAATTGGGCTGAGCAAGTTATTTCGTTCAGTGAGATATTGTAAGCTCCCGAGATATTCCTATGCCAGTATTGAGGACGCACTTTCGCTATTAACTTACCTCCAAAGAACTTGGCAGTCCCACTTAATCCGGCCATTATTACATCGTAATTGCCTCCGTTGGTGTATTTACGCAACATAGTACCATTTGGAGCATCAGGACTATAAGATGTGACCACCCTGTTACGTTCAGTGTAATAATAGGTATCAGCAGCTAATTGCCATTTATTGTCAGGCAACCATAGATACTGTAATCCTATGTGGTGGTTCCAATAATTATCGAGTCCTGGATTTCCGGAATACCACATGAGTTCGTCCTGTTGAAGCATATTAGGACTTTTCTGATATGTGCTTGGAATCTGCTTGCCAAATGCCCACATTAGTTCGAATTGATTCTTGTCATTAGGCGAATAAGTTCCAAAAACATTTCCCTGCGGATAATTGTCAGTTATTTTTGTCCCGGTTAGATTGGTGTTGGCATATACCCAAGTAAATAGAGTCCCGGCCGTCCACTTAGGCTGAATAAAAGTATATCTCACACCTCCAACGAGTCCCCATACATCATATTTCTGCTGAGAGGGAGAGCTTCCGAAATAATGTATTGATGAACGATAGTATTCTCCAGCCACCAAAGGCATAATGCTGTGATGCTGATTTGGATTCCACACAAGATTGGGAATAATACGCACTTGATGATTGTCTTCTATTGCATTGTTGATAATGGTTAAATTATCATTAGTGTATTGAGAGTTTTGTTTATTGCGCCCGTAGAGATATTGAGCCTCGACATTGAGAGCTATCTTATCGTTAAAAGCAGTATATGCTTCAAAATCGTAATTAAAACCCCAGCTATGACTTGATGCAAATGTGGAAGCTGTCGATGTTGGTAGGAAATTATCGTTGTAGGACATCTCAGTTTCCAATTCATTACGTGGAGTTGATGTAATATTGAACGATAACTTGTTAGATATTTGAATGCGTTCTTTAGAATATAAAGCCCGGAAAGCAATATCGTTACTGTTGTTGCGATAAAGCGAGGATAGCGGGGTTGTGAACCGCTTGACAGTCTGTTCTCCCTTGTTAAAAATGTCTGTGAATTTGAACGTCTCACTGGATTCCGTTCCATTATATCGGTTCGTTAGATATTTCTCGTTGGCGAACAAATCAAAAGTCATTGATTTATATGCAAACTTTGAGAAAACGGCTCCTTCGGTATTATTTACACAGAACCACTTGTTCCCTGTGATTTTTGTATAGCCACCCCATTCGTATTTCTGCAAAATGAAGTTTACGACATATTGGGCACCTTTGAAGCGAGGGTCCTGCGGATATATGAGATACTCGACTTTCTTAACATCAGTTGGACGCAAGCCTGTAAGATCCTGTTCGGAAGCGGAAACGTAGTTGATGTATATTGCTACGTTCTGGCCGGATATGTTTTTTACGTTAAAATTACCTGGCTGCACCTCAAGCTGCGGAATCGCCATTTGGCTGAGAAGTGAGATTGCGTCTGTGGCTGAGTCCTTCTGCCGCTTCATGGGAATGTATGTCGAGGACGTTGAATTGGTGCGCTGATTCTGTGCTATCACCACAATTTCGCCCAATTCTTTAGCGGAAATTGTATCAGGGGACTCCTCTTGTGCCAATACGCTTAAAGCACAGAATAAAGCCATGATGAGAATACTTATCTGTTTCATACTGGTATATGTTTTGTCATTATGAAGTAATCTTTGAGAGATTACCGATGCAAAATTACAGCTATTGAAAAACACTTGCCATACCCAAAAGGGTACAATTGCATCTCGGAGTGAAAACGTACCCTTTTGGGTATGGCATAACGATTGGTATAATCCTAATTTTGCAGAGTAAAATTATCGAATATGACAAGCGAGGAAAAACGCCTTATCGCAGACTGCCGGATCATGGTTATCGGGGCTCAAGCCGAAATTCCGGTGCATGGATTTTGGGAAAAGTGTTAAATTTGCAGGATGAAAACCGCAGATACAATATGGATGTGCCTTCCTGAAGGATTGGAAGAGCTGTTTGAGATGGTCAAGTT
>CABPYL010000001.1 GCA_902461565.1 uncultured Porphyromonadaceae bacterium | reverse complement strand
AACTTGACCATCTCAAACAGCTCTTCCAATCCTTCAGGAAGGCACATCCATATTGTATCTGCGGTTTTCATCCTGCAAATTTAACACTTTTCCCAAATTCCATGCACCGGAATTTCGGCTTGAGCCGTTATTGTTATGTTTGTGCATTATTGCCATATCTGTTTGACTTGGTATGCACTATTGCCGATAAAACAAAAGCGCAGACTTTCGTCATACGCAGTCTTGGCTCACCACAAGCCATAATAATCCTACGAGAAAGTCCGCGCCGTATGGCACGCACTCATGGATTATTATTTTAGCTCGTTCATGTGTCGAGGTGGTGATTCAGACTGCGATTGAGCTAATATGTAAGGGCGCAATACCCCAAAGGAATACTGCACCGCAAATTTACAAAGATTTTCTGACTTGGCAATGAAGTAATTACCTTTCTTTTCTATTAATAAGTTTTTATCTCTACCTTTGTTTCTACCTGCTTGTTCTTGAATTTGGTTGAATCGTTTAGACATTCCGGTCTGCGAACCACAATTATTTTGCCATTAAAAATCCAATTTACACAGCAAATAGTTTGGAAATTCACAAATATACACTACATTTGCGCACAAACTTCAACCATCACATAAAAAATATTCCAGACACCTCTAATTTAATTACTATCCTGTATGAAGAAGATTTTACTATGTTTTCTGATTACGCTGTTTTCCGCGAGCTTGAAAGCACAGACATCGTTGGTGGTAAATCCACCGGAACCGTGGCAAAAAACATATTCATACCCTCTGTCTGACATCAGAGAACTGAGTTTTCATGACGGAAAGATGAATATCGCACTGATATCTGCTGGTGTTACAAAGATTCCTTTATCGGAAATCGCCGAACTAAGATTCGACAGCCAAAGCGGTATCACTACCGCCGGCGATTTGCCAGAGACAGAACTGTTCTACGACCGTCGCACCCAGAATCTCAGGATAAACTGCGATGATACAGGCGTATTGATGTGCATCTACAGCATCGACGGCAGATTGTGCATGTCAATGTACTGCCACAACAGCGCAGATATAGATGTCGCCCATCTGGCGCCTGGGGTATATGTGGCAGTAACTGGCCGTAAAAGTTTCAAATTTGCAAAATAACTTCAATCATGAATAAATTTCTCACTTCATTCCTGGCAGCCGCCATATCGCTGACAGCGACAGCCACAGAACCTAACCGCATTATAATAAATCATGCCGACGGGTCAACATCGGCCTATATGACCGACCGCATCACCAACATGACCTTCGCCACAGTCAACGGACCCGTAAAAGCCGAAGTAACTGTTGAATACGTAGATTCGGACGAGCACATTGTCTATGCCACTCTGACACCGACCGACGACTGCAAGGGGTGGAAAAATATAATAGTGCCGTCCAACGAAATAGCACAATTCGACACGGATGCAAAACTGGCTGCATATATCGATGCTACCATGCCTTTCATAGTACGGGAATTTCCGAACAACGGAAGTTTCTATATGGACGAGCCACTGCGCCCGAACATAGAGTATACATTCTGCACTTTGGGATTCGACATATATGGCGCGCCCTGCGATATCTCCGCAGCAACCTTCATCCCAGAAGTTCCCCTGACAGGAAAACCCGATGTGAGCGTTACCGTAGCCGACGTAACCGAAACCTCGGCAAAGATTACGATGACACCGAACAAAGACTGTCCCTCTTTCGCCTATTATCTGGATGAGAAGGGCAAATTGCAGGAATACTTCGAAATGCTTGGCAGTTCTGGTATCGGGAGCCTCGAGGAAGTTGTAGAGATGCTGAGCTACGAACATCCGACCACAGAAACCGTTATCAATCCCGACTGGCTCAGGCCGTCCACCGAATATGAACTCTCGATAGTGTGTTACGACGAGAAAGGCATCAAATCTCCGTTGAAAACCATTGCTATCCGCACACAGGGCGGCGGTATCTCTGCCGCATGGGTAGACATTACTCCAGATGGATACAGAATCAACCAGATGCCCAACCCGGACAATATTTATGAAACAATCTTCGTGCCTTTCGCTTATTTCAAATTTACGCCAAACGAAAACACGGCACGCTATCGTCAAGAAATGTTCACAAAGACTGATTACGAAAAGTTAGGCAAAGATGCAGCCATTGCGCTTGTAAAAAGAGAGCCGGCTCCCGATGTACCCGATGAAATGTGGTTCAGATATACCGAAAAAGTAATGTGCTCGCATTTCGAACCTAATACCGAGATTGTTGTAATTGCCGCCGGTAAAAATGCCATTGGCGAATGGGGAGAGGCCAACATCTTCGAATACACTACCCCAAGTGATGTGGACCACTGATTAACAATACTATTAATCAGCGTAACAAAAGAATTATACAACTTTTTAAATCTTTTTTACAAAACGAAGCCCGACTTGCAAAAGTACGGGCTTCGTTTTGTGGACGACATGCTAATGTATTTTTGACTATCATTGTTTTGATTTATTTGACAATTTGTTTGAAAATTCACAAATACATATTACTTTTGCGCACAAATTCGAATCATTCATAAAAATATTCCATACGCACTACTCTAAATTCACATCTGTATGAAAAAATTTCTTCTTTCAGCTTTCGCGGCCACAGTAACACTGATAGCCCCGGCACAGATTCTGAAAGTGGCATCGCCGCAGAATCTGCAAGAGCCGGAAAATACAGCTATACGGGCAAAATCGTTTAAAGAAAAGTTTCACATCGATGGACTTGACTCTCAGAAAGATATCAAGATAAACAAATATGCAATGCCGGAGGTTACAGCCGCCGGGGATGCGGATGGACTGATAACGGCACCGGAAGGGAAAACCTCGCAATACGCTATGTCGGTAGATATCTTCCTGTCCAACATGGGAAGCACACATGTGGGCGGCTTCGGAGCTTACGTAACTGTATCGGAAGACAACAGTTCATTTTACTCCAAAGCCTTTACCCTCAATTTTTTCCAGCAGGGTTATTCGGCCGGAGAGATTGTAGGCGACGAAGTAATATTCCACACCGGCCAATATATCTACACTACCGAGGATAACGAAAAAGCATATATGTATGCCGCTTACCTCAGCGAAGGAACCGACTGGCCTGATGTTGTAGATACTTTTGTACTTACAAAAGACGAAAACGGCCGATATGTATCGAAGCCAAACTATTTTTTTATTGTAATGACCGAAGCCCAGGCAGAACTCGGCATCAACGAAAATACCGATATTATCTGCTTCGGCACCAATTATGTGTTCAACCCGCTGCCGGAAAATATAGCAGAAGAGCAACTTCCTGCTGACGCCGAAGTATACAACTGCCAGTTCTTCGCCAACAGTCTGTTAAACTATGGCGGCACAGAACTTAAAGATATCACTGTAGGTGTGAGCGGCGACAAAATATATGTCGGCGGCCTTTCGGATTATCTTCCGGGCAGCTATCTTGTAGGCACCAAGAACACCGACAACTCCTACACTTTCAATGCACACCAGTATATTGGCAACCATAATCACGGCGACTATCCTTACATCTATGAATTCACCCTGGTCAATCCTATATATTTCGACGGAGAATCATTATACTATCAGGAAGCCGGAAATGTAACCATGAGTTTCAATGAAAGCAAAACCTTGCTGACTATGGAGGAAAACGCCGGTATTTTTGTATGCGCCTACCGCGACATGGCTACATGGAACGATGTTTACTGGAATGTGCTGATTGGCGACTTCAATCAAACACTCACTCCCCAAAAAGCAAATGAAGTCAACTTCTATGGGGCATATGGAGGCACTCCTTACATCGTTTTCAGCTGGAATAATATGAGTGTCGAAGGCTTGCCTTTAAACACAGACAAGCTTTGGTGCGAAGTTGTAGTAAACGGGGAAACATACGCTTTCTCTCCTGAATATTACAACGGTCTTGCCGAAACCACCGAAAAAGTTTACTACAACACTTCCGGCGTCGATGGCCTTTATGCAGGAGAATACCCAACGCTTTATTTATACGAATACGACGACCGGTACAACGAAATAAAAACCATTGGTGTAAGAATCGGATATCAGACGAACTACGAGATTCGCTATACCGACATTTCATACGCCGCCGGTTTCGAACCCTTCGAGGACGTGGCATTTGTACCCTCCAAGCCATCCAGTCTGGTTTATTTCAAAGACTATTACAATAATATCCGATTTAAATTCGACGGTAAGGATACTCAAGGCAACATTATCCCGGAAAGGCTGTTGGCTTTAGAGATTCTGCTTGACGGCGAACCCCTTGTTTTCAAAGACAGCGATTATTACTTCCAAGGAGGAGACGGCTCCGATGTTACCATGATCGGTCTTTCGGAACTGGCGGGCCACTACAGCTCCTCACTCGTTACCAAACTTGACGGCGAATATATTCTATCGCTTTGGGGCCATAGCGAGATTCCCGAATTCAAGAATCTGGCAGTACGTCCGGTATGCACCGGCGGCAACACCATCACATACGGCGAAATATGTGAAATAGATCTTGAACGGGCCGCCACTCCTGCCAATCCTTGGGATGTTGAATATAAGCCGGAAGAACACAGTCTTGAATTCGGCGCCATGCCCGTGGATACCGTTGGCAACGGCCTTGCCCCCTGGAACTACGGATACGAGGTATACGTAAACAACAGTCTCTATACATTCAGCGGTGCAGCATACGTGCTGGAAAACGATATCACTCTGATTCCTTACGCCGGCTTCGAATACAACTATAATTTCTACCTGCACTCCAATATCGTTTATGACGAAAACGACTGGTCCGTCATCGACAATAAAACTGTTATGAGTGTATCTATGCTCGACGAAAATCTTGAAATACAGAAAATCGGTGTCCGCGCCGTATACACCGACGGCAACGGCAACACCACATGTTCCGATATTGTATACTCCGACGGAACAGTAACAGGCGTTTCCAACATCAGAATCGACAATGCTCCAGTAAAATGGTTTAATATGCAAGGCGTAGAAATTGCATATCCGCAGGCCGGAGGCATATACCTGCGTCAGCAAGGAGGAACAACCACTAAAGTCTTAGTAAAATAACCTACGTCTCTTTATGCACAGGGCCACGGCTTGCTGAAGCCGTGGCCCTGTGCATAAGTTGTATCTGTATCAGCCTTTGTTGACAGGAATATCGAAATAATCGCAATAACGGTTGTAAAGGTGATGAGCCTGTACATATGCCGACTGGGGGCTCATGAAGTGGCTGAATTCGAAAGTAATTGCCTTATCGTAACCGGCACGACGGGCAGCCTCGAGCTTCAGACGCAGCTTCTCGAACTTGATGGGAAAGAACTTTATAGGCATGTCGCGGTCGAAAGACTCGGCATTAGTCCAGCACTGCATGCCAAATTTGTCGGCCATGCGTTTGTTCACCTCAAAGAAAGCGTCAAGCTCGTCGTAATCGATATGGCCGTCCTGGAAAGCGCACGCATCCACAACATCGTGTATTCCATCAAAAATTTCAGTCCATTCCTTTTCGTGCTGCTGCACGCTCACAGCGTCTTCGCGCGTAAGAGCTGTGCCGGAGGCCATTACAGCCTTTTTACCGTCTATCCACGGCGAAATGAACGTAGGCAGGCCGCCGGACACATCCTTGCACTGTTTACCCATTTTGTGGAACGAATCAATAGCCCCTTTCGTAGCTCGGCTGATTTCACCGCTGATATACCACCCGCCGAACGACGGATGATGCTGTCCGTACTTCTCCCACACCTCATCAATCACGTAGCGGTTGTCCTCCACCTCCCATGTCATGTCGCCGGTATCCCAGTAGCGGCCCGAATCATACAGACCGAACCAGAATTTCATGCCATGCTTATCTGCCAGACGCAGAAACATATCCAGCAGGTCGACATGCGGAGTATAGCACTCGCGCTTTTTGATAAGATATTCCGAGGGATATGTTATGAACTTGCGGTAGCCGGAACGAATCATTATAACGGTGTTGATTCCCATAGCCTTCATGTAACCGAAATCAGCGTCCCATTCTGCCTCGCCCCAGTTCTGATGCGGTATGTCGTGAGAAATCTCGTCGAGAAACGTGCCTGTAATCGGCAGGCCGGCGCCACGGGGAGTTACAGTTGTAACGATATCCGATTCTCCTGTATATATTCCGGAATCGCTCTCTCCTGCCATCGAGAACGCTGCTTTCGGCAATGCCAGAGCGCCGGCACCGAGCGCCATCTTCTTCAAGAAACTTCTTCTGTTTTCCATTGTGCGGTACGATTGGTTGTGGTTTTATAAATAAACACACAAAGGTAAACAAAGGGGGCGACTTTTGCAAATGATATTCAATAACTGCTCAGTGCCAGTCTGCTGTTATAGAAACCGGGAGTGAGAAGATAAGAAATATTCGCATCCTTATTGTCTTTGAGATATTCCTGAACTATTCGATAACCGATGTAACGCCCTACGCGTCCTGGCGCTACGAGCGGACCGACATTCACTCTTGGAGCCGGCAAAACGAATCGTGAAATAGTGGCCGGAGAGGTGTCGAACAGTAGTTTGTCGCCTACGATATGTTGCCAAAGCCGGGGTTCGTTGTCAGCAAGCCATTTGAATTCTTCGTCGGAGTATCCCAAAGCCCGTGCGGCGCTTGAATCGTCCACCAATGCCATTTTCGCATGCGCAAGCGCACCCTCGTATAACATGCGCGACAGCATAGTCGGACTTGCTCCGCCATCAAAGGGATAGCTTGTTGCCACAAGAGCTTCGGCAATATCGTATGGAAGCGCACCCGGTGTTTTATTGAACCCCCGCATATATTCCGGCAGGCCGGTGTAACCGGGATAATCAGAACCAAGATAATGGTTGAGAGCTATAAGCATAACGCTGTCCACGAACAGGATAGATTCAGGGCGCCCATAGACGACCGAGGCATACCGGCGCGCAGGAAACGACAGACCGCTGCGGCTGGCGTTGTCGAGTACCATACCCAGAACCCTCGCCGGCATAAGACTGTCGGAAAATACCGAATCCACGTCAGGCGTAAACACCTCTACAGCCCGCGACGATGCCCACGCAGCAATAGCTGCTGTATCCTGAGACGAGGCCCCGACAGTGCGCATGAAAGCCTCTATTTCCACACTGTCTGCAGCGAATGCCGCTTTTGATGCAGGATAGTCGCGCATAAAAGCATAAACCGGACTTACGTGTACAACCGGATGCTCGGGAGGAGCCTGCTGCGTACAGGATATAAACGGCAAAACCGACACGAACAATATGATGGAATGGCGGATAAAATGTATCATACAAAAAGAATATGCAAGCACCAGAAGCTTTGTAAAAATAACGCGGGGCAACGCGCCTTCGTACCTGCGGGATCTTTTTTTTGGATTTTTTAGAACAGATTCTGTCCGTTTATGGCAATAAGAAGTGTTTTTTCGACTATAAGACCAATATTATAGTTGAAAAAAGTGCTAATTTTGCAGTTGCAAATGTTCAAAGACATAAAGCATATTATTTCCGCACTGCCGGTGGCCGCGCTGCTGCTTGCATCGCCGTGCACCGCGGCAGAACAAAACGACAGCCTCAAGCCCTTCACACTGGTGCTTGACGCCGGCCACGGAGGCCATGACCACGGCTGCCGCGGCCGCATTGCCCGCGAAAAAGACATTACGCTCGATGTAGTGAAACGGACACGAGAACTTATAGCCGACCAGTTCGGCGACAGTATTTCCGTTGTACTGACACGCGACGACGATACCTTTGTAGCACTGGACCGCCGTGCCGGCATTGCCAACGAGGCCGGTGCGAATCTTTTTGTTTCTGTTCACGTAAATTCATTGGACAAACGCACCAAAGGCCGCGAATTGGTACACGGTGCATCGGTGTACACGGTTGGTCTGCACAAAAACGACGCAAATCTTGCCGTCGCAATGCGCGAGAATGCCGTTATCGAACTTGAAGAGGATTATACCGAATCGTATCAGGGCTTTGACCCGGCCTCGTCGGAATCGTACATTATTTTTGAACTGACACAAAACAGCCACGTCGCCCGTAGTATAGAAATGGCACAGCTCGTACAAGAAGAACTCATTGGACAGGCCGGACGCGCCGACAAAGGCGTACGCCAGGCCGGATTTTTAGTGCTGTGGGCTACAAAAATGCCTGCTGTACTTGTAGAGCTGGACTTCATCTGCAACAGGAAAGCCGAAAATTTCCTTGCAAGCGACGAAGGACGGCAAAAATGTGCCCGCGCAATCGCCACCGCCGTGGGCGAATACCGACGCAAGCATCCCGGCACTGCGGCAGGCGTTACATTAAACAAGTAAATTAATCAGTCTATGAAAAAAATACTTAGAAAAGAAGCTCTTATCGGCCTTTTGGTTATTCTGGCCCTTGTTATCCTCTATTTCGGCATAAACTACCTCAAGGGGGTGAATCTGTTCAAGACCGCGAACTACTATTACGCGACCTATAACGAAACCCAGGGCCTCGCCATCTCGGCACCAGTAACGCTGAATGGCTATAAGGTGGGTGTCGTACGTGAGATAAACTACGATTTCGAACATCCCGGCAACATCACCGTGGAGCTAAGCGTCGACAAAGAGCTGAAGCTTCCTCAAGGCTCATCGGCCGACATCAGCGTGGACCTTCTCGGCACGGCATCTGTATGCCTCAAATTAGCTTCCGGCACCACTTATTATAATGTAGGCGACACTATCCCGGGAGTTGTGAACGGTGGCATGATGGCAGCCCTCTCCGAACAGGTACTTCCTTCCGTAGGTTCCATAATGGCCAAGGTAGACACCCTGATGACCAACCTAAATACATTATCCGGCAATCCTGCACTGAGCGCGTCAATCACACGTTTCGACGACATCACCCTTGAACTTAACGCATCCCTGAAACAGCTGCATTCCGTTCTTGCCAAGCTCGGCCCTGTCGCCGGCGACGTAAAGAACATTACGGCGAACGTCAATCATATAACCGGCGATCTTGCCGAAGTCTCCGGAACCCTGAAGGAATTACCGATAGATACCTTGGTTTACGAAATCCAGGGCACCCTTGCAAATCTGCACGCTATTTCCGATGAACTGCGTAACCCCGACTCTACCCTCGGCAAACTCACCAGCGACCCATCGCTGTACAACAGCGTGAATAGAGCTATCGGCTCGCTCGACTCACTATTAGTAGACGTAAAGAAGAACCCGAAGCGCTACATCTCCATCAAACTTCTCTGACAAACGAAATAGAGTTATTTAGAATGATTCTAAATAACGATTTTCTTTGAAATATCAGCCAAACCGTGGCCAGGAAGCATCTGTAAGGCCCGGAAGAGGCAAAGAACACAAAATACAGCTATCGACCGTTTCAAGGTTTAGAACCCTGAAATTCAGTCGATAGCTTGTTTTTACGAGAGTACAAATACAGTCTCGGACAACATTAACGCTAATTTGCTGCCTGCTACGCAGTTGTACAAAATCCCATAAATCCAAATAAAATTCCGTTTGTTTTTTCGGAAAATAAATTGGAATTTTGCATACAGAAAACGACAAAACAATCTTTCCTTACATGACCCCAAACCACCAAGAACTCTGGGCCCGCTGCTGCGAATTTATCAAAGATAATATCTCAAGCGAGCAATACAACACCTGGTTCCGCGACATAAGCTCGGTGAGCTATGCCGACGGTCGGCTTGTGCTGGAGGTGAAATCGCAGTTCTTCGTGGATCAACTTGAAGAAAGATACCAGCAACTGCTTCGCTCCGGTATCAGGAAGGTATACGGCGAGAACATACAGCTTTTTTATCGTACGCCCACTGTTCCGGGCGACGAAGCCACGCTGAACATACAGCGCAGCAGCCGTCAGTCGTCCACTATCCTGGACCAGCGATTCTCGCCGGCGGCAAATCCGTTTACGGAGCCGACAAAAGAGAACTTCGACCCGCAGCTCAATTCACACTACACATTCGAAAACTATTGTCTGAGCGACTGCAACAAAATTGCCCGTACTATCGGTGAATCCATAGGCGACAATCCCTCGCTAAAGACGTTCAACCCCCTCTTTGTTTTCGGGCCCTCAGGCGTCGGCAAAACGCATCTTATCCAGGCCATCGGTATCCGAATCAAGGAACGGAATCCGCGCGCACGAGTGCTATACACCACTGCGCGTCTCTTCCAGAACCAGTACACCGCTGCCGCAGCAAAGAACATCAACAGCTTCTTCCATTTCTATCAAAGCGTCGACACCCTGATTATTGACGATGTTCAGGATCTGCAGAACATGCCCGGCACACAGAACTGCTTCTTTCACATTTTTAATCACCTGCACCTCCACAACAAGCAGATTATAATGTCCAGCGACTGTGCTCCCGCCGATATGGAGGGCTTCGAGGCACGACTGCTCAACCGCTTCAAATGGGGTATGCAGGTAGAACTGGAACGTCCGGACATCACTCTGCGCCGCGAAGTACTGCAGATGAAATCGGAACAGGACGGTATAAATCTGCCCAAGGAAATCACCGAATACATTGCCAGTAACGTAACACAAAGCGTACGCGAGCTCGAGGGAGTACTTGTATCGCTGATAGCACACGCCACCTATCTCAACTGCGACATATCTCTGGACCTTGCGCGCCGTGTTGTATCCAACGCGGTACATATCAAGCGTCGCCAGATTAATTTCGAGATGATTACCGATGCCGTGGCCTCGGGCTTCAACATCTCTCCCGACCTCATCTTCACCAAAAACCGCAAGCGCGACGTGGCCGACGCACGTCAGGTTGTGATGTATCTTGGCAAGAAACTTGCCAAGATGTCCATGACGGCCATCGGCAAGAAACTCGACCGCACACACGCCACCGTCATCCATGCATGCACCAGTGTGGAGGACCGCATACACCTCAGCAAGAAATTCGCCTCGCTGATAGAAGCGATCGAAACCGATCTTGCCTCGCGTTAACCTGCTGTCGCGGGCGATTGTCAATAAATTTTTCAACGCTCTTGTTTGTGCCTTGGCACATATTTAGTACCTTTGCACTATTATGACGCAAAGCGCTTCTTATCTGCAAACCGTACATTCCGTATGCAATGCGGCAGAATGCCAATGGGCATTCATGCGCCGTTTTGCGCTGTTGTTACTTATAATGTTCTGTACAACTGCTGTTTCGGCGCAGGATTACGACTCCGGTTCCGACAGTGGACGCTCCAGCCGCAGCCGTAATGAATCTACCAAACAGGAACCGGATCTACTGCCACTCTCATACTGCTGGAAAGTTATATCCCCGCTTGGATTGCGCGAGACAGCACCGATGGACACTCTACCTCTCAACTATTATCTTCAGGCTATCCCCTCTATGGTTTCTCCGGCCTATGCCACCACCGGCAACCTGGGTGGCGAAGGCCTGAACATGATATTCAACGAACGCAAAGCCACTTCCGACTTCTTTTTCCGCGATGCCCTGGAGCACTGGCTCCCCTCGCGCGATAAAATGCGGTTTTACAATACCCGCATACCCGTTACAATGGCTTCGTTCAACACTGCCGGCGGCCGTGAAAACTCACAGGAACGCCTAAAAATGGACTTTTCGGGTAATATCAACAAACGAGCGCAAATAGGAGCAAAACTGGACTATCTGTATTCCAAAGGCAGCTACAACAACCAGGCCACCAAGAACCTCACATGGGGGCTCAGCGGCTCGTACATGGGCGACCGTTACGAGATGCAGGCATATTACAACCACTTCAACCTTGTGAACAAGGAAAACGGCGGTATAACCGACATGCTGTATATCACAGATCCGGCGGAACTTCAGGGCGGTATAACCACTATCGATCCAAAATCCATTCCCACCAACCTGTCCGACGCCCACAACCGTCTGAAAGGAGCGGAGCTGTTCATCAACAACCGCTACAAAGTAGGCTACTGGCATGAGGAATCTGATGAAAACGACAGTATAGTCAGCCGCACATATATCCCTGTTATGTCGTTCATATACACCTTGCAGTACAACAACGACTGGCATCTGTTCACCGACGACAACCGCAGCGAAACAGAGCGTTTCTTCGGCAAACGGTACATCAATGCCGAACGTACCTATGACAATACCGGCTTCTGGTCGGTTTCCAACACTCTGGGAGTATCAATGCTCGAAGGATTCAACAAATACGCAAAGTTCGGCCTGGCGGCGTATATAACGCATCAGGCGCGCCGCTACACTCTGCCGTCCGATACCCTCGACCATTCCGACGAATCGCTCGGGCTCACTCCCCTCCCCGATTATGCGTCCGCGATAAAACATAAAGAAACCCAACAACTGACGTGGGTAGGTGGCCAGCTTACCAAACAGCAAGGATCGGTGTTACGCTATCAGGCGAACGCAGAAGTCGGCATCTTAGGCCCGGTGGCAGGCGACCTCAGGCTGAACGGCAGACTCCAGACTCGTATTCCGCTGTTCGGCGACAGTCTGTTCGTAACCGCTTTCGGCTCTTTCCGTAACGAAGAGGCTCCGTATCTTACAAAGAATTATATATCCAACCATTATATATGGCATAACGATTTCGGCAAAACGCGCACTGTGAACTTCGGCGGCTCAATCGACCTTGGCAAGACCGACACACATTTCACCGCGCAGATGTCTAACATACAGAACCATATATATTTCGACGCCGACGGAATACCTCGGCAAAACGGCGGCAACGTACAGGTGCTGAGCCTTTCGCTACTGCAAAACCTTAAAGCCGGTATCCTGCACTGGGACAATAAAATAACATACCAGACCACATCCGACGACAAGGTGCTTCCCCTCCCCAATTTCGCCGTATATTCCAATCTGTACCTGTTGTTCCGTATTGCCACCCTCAACGTTCAGCTTGGTGTGGACTGCGACTACTACACTCGCTACTATGCCCCGGGCTACAATCCCGCAACAACGGCTTTCACGAACCAGCGCGACATGAAAATCGGAAACTACCCGTTCTGCAACGTGTATGCGAACATGAAACTGAGCCGCGCTCGCTTCTATGTGATGTATTCGCACTTCAACAACGGACTGTTCGGCGGCAGCGAATATTTCTCGATGCCGTACTACCCTCTCAATCCCAGCCGTTTCCAGTTAGGTATAGCAGTCGATTTCGTCAACTGATACGCTATGGCATCCAGACAGATGTTTGCTCAGGTAATTGTGCCGCTCCCGCTGTCTGGCACCTTCACGTATATCGTTCCAGAGGCTATGCAGAATACAGTTCAGCCGGGAATGCGCGTGCTTGTGCCGTTCGGTCCCAGGCATTTCCACACCGGCATTGTGGCCTCGGTGAATCCCGTAGCGCCACCGTCGGTGATAAACATTAAAGAGATAGCCTCGTGCCTCGATGCAGCACCAGTAGTGCGCAATTCGCAGATCCGCTTCTGGGAATGGATGGCCGACTACTACCTCTGCTCCATCGGCGAGGTCTTCAAGGCCGCGTTACCATCGGGACTGAAAGTGGAAAGCGAGACACGTCTGGAAATAAATTCCGAACTGGACATAGAGGAATTCGCCAGGTGCAGCGAGAACGAATGCGCTGTTCTGGAATATCTGCGCAAGGAAAAATCGGCAAAGGCGGAAAAGATTGTAAAAGACCTGAAGATAAAAGGTATAACGCACGATATTGCCCGCATGACCGACAAAGGGCTGATTGTAGTCTCTGAAAAGGTTGTAGAGCGATACCGCGCTGTAAAAAAAGCATATGTGCGCCTCACTATCGAGCGTAACAACGAAGCAGCCGAGAAGGCATTCGCATCGGTCCGGCGTGCCGGCAAGCAGGAAGAAACGCTTGTTGCACTGATGTCGCTGTCGGAATTCCATAAACAGGGACAACCGGAGATAGAGGTACCTCTGGATGTGCTGTGCGAGCGCGCCTGTACTACGCGTTCTATTGTCAATGCCCTTGCAGCCAAAGGTATATGCGAGATCTACCATAAGGAGATATCACGCTTCTCGTACTCCGGAGTGGCATCCGGCGTACTGCCGGAATTATCGGAAGCGCAGAAGAAGACCTGCGACGGTATAATGAGGGGATTCCATGACAAAGACGTCGTTCTCCTGCACGGCGTTACGTCTTCCGGCAAAACAGAAATATATATCCATCTTATCGACTATGTGATCCGCCAGGGCAAGCAGGCGCTTCTGCTGGTGCCCGAAATAGCGCTTACGACACAGCTCACGCGCAGGCTGCAGAAAGTGTTCGGCGAAAAAGTTCTGATATATCACTCCAAATTCTCCGATAACGAACGTGTCGAGCTTTGGCGGCGCATGCTCGCGTCCAAGGAGCCCGTTGTTGCCGTAGGAGCGCGCTCGGCAGTATTCCTGCCTTTCGACCGTTTAGGCATCGTGATAGTGGATGAGGAACACGAGAGCAGCTACAAACAGGCAGATCCCGCGCCGCGCTACAACGGACGCGACGCCGCAACCATGCTTGCGGTGATGCACGGAGCAAAAACACTGCTCGGCAGCGCCACGCCATCCATCGAGACATATTATAAAGCCACAGCCGGGAAGTTCGGTCTTGTAAGCCTCTCCGAACGCTATGCCGGTGTTGCGTTACCGCGCATAGAGATCGTGGACATGAAACACCAGAGGCGCCAAAAAGCAGTGAGCGGCTATTTTTCCACGCGATTGCTCGACGCCACACTGGAGACTACAGCGGCACACAAGCAGGCCATTCTGTTCCACAACAGGCGCGGTTACTCTCCCCTGGCGCGATGCAAAATGTGTGCCTTTACGCCTCGATGCAACTTCTGCGACGTAGCGCTCACCTACCATCGCCGCACAAACCGTCTGCAGTGCCATTACTGCGGAACAGAATATCCTGTACCTGATGTATGCCCGGAGTGCAAGGAACCGGCAATGGAAATTATCGGATACGGCACCGAGCGTCTGGAGGAGGAAATATCCGAGTGCTTCCGCAACAGGCGCGTGCTGCGGATGGACCTCGATACCACACGCAACAAAGACGGATACAGCAATATCATAGACCAGTTTTCGTCGCACAACGCCGATATTCTCGTAGGTACGCAGATGGTTACAAAGGGGCTGGATTTCGGAGAAGTGGAGCTTGTAGGCGTTCTTAACGCCGATTCTCTTATAAATTTCCCCGACTTCCGCTCGGCCGAACGTGCGTTCAACATGATTGAGCAGGTGGCCGGACGTGCTGGACGCCGCGACGGCAAAGGTTTGGTTCTTATCCAGGCTTATAACCCGGAGAATCCCGTACTGAAATACGCACAGGCTCACGATTACACGGGATTCTATAACCACGAACTTGAGGAACGCCGGGCCTTCGGATTTCCACCGTTCTCCAGAATGATTGTGGTATACCTTAAACACCGCGACGCCAATGTACTTGCCGAAACGGCGACAAAATATGCGGCATCGCTGCGTGCTGTCTTCGGTAACCGGGTGAACGGGCCACAGGAACCGGCAGTTGCCCGCGTACAGAACATGTACATCCGTAAAATAATGTTGAAGATGGAACTTACCGTATCCATGAAAAAAGTAAAGGAAATATTGCGCGAACAATATATAGCCCTCACTTCATCACCCCTTATAAGCGGTCTGGCGGTGTACTACGATGTAGATCCCGTTTAACGCCCTGCCTTTATTATGCCGTTTAGCACATCCCAGCTCGGGTTATGTGCCATTATTTTGCCATCTGTACCTACAAGCATCGTTCCCAACCCTTCGTCGAGACCGAAAGAATTGTACACGGCACGTGCCGTATCGCCGTCCACATGGAACTGAGTGGAGGGAATTAGACTGTCGAGGCGCACAATCTCACGATACATTTCCGGATTGTCGTCAAGATTTACAGATACCAGACGTACATTTGCCCCCGGATGGCGGCGCAGCCATGCCGTATAGTCGTTGGCGCTACGGCGCGAGGGCGCATCGGTCGACTTCCAGAAATTGAGCAACACATAATTACCACGCATGTCGTCCAAAGTAACTCCATCTTCGCCGTCCGGCAGCCACAGAGACGGAACATCGCGCCCCAAAGCTGTGCGGTATTGCGAATCCGAGTATCCTACCGCGAACACAAGCACCCCTACGAAAATTATTATCAAGAGTACAGTCTTTTTCATCACAAAACTTCTTTCCATAAACAACATCCCGCCGTTCCAAAAGTTTCCTGTACTCTTTATTCAGTGGGAATACTATTGGCGGATATAGTGGGGAAGAGAGGGGGGAAGGGGCATGGAAATTTCTACAAGTCCGGCGATATGGCCGTCGGCGTCGCGCCAGGGAGTCTGATATATCATTTTGCGTACGCCCTGTTTCTCAATAGTATAGCAGTTACTTTCGCCGGTAGCCAGCATATGCTTTATTATGCCGATAGAACGCTCGTTGTGATAGTCAAAAAGGTTATGGCCGATAAGGTCGGCGCCTCCGCGTGCAGCGAATGTCTCGCGCGAGCGGGCGTTCATATATATTATGCGGCAATCGATGTCGCAAACAGTTATCGCACAATTGGTTTCCATAGCCCAGTCGGGCAGTGCGGAAGCAAAATCGTTATTCTCCATTGTTTTTAAGTTTTTCTGCAAGTGCGCGAGCACTCATAATTCCGTCGATTGCAGCCGATACTATCCCGCCTGCATATCCGGCGCCTTCTCCGCAGGGATATAGGCCGCTCACGACTATATGTTGCATATTCTCGGGATTGCGTGGTATCCGTACTGGCGACGATGTACGGGTTTCATCGCCGACAAGCACAGCCTCGGAGGTAAGGAAGCCGCGCTGTTTGGCTCCGAACACGCGGAAACCTTCCTGCAGGCGGCTTGCGATGGCCTCGGGCAAAAGCTGGTCGATACGCCGCGACAGCAACCCAGGCGGATAAGATGAGCGCGGAAGGTCGGAGGACAGGCGCCCCTCTACAAAATCGGTCATTCGCTGTGCCGGAGCCTGCTGCGTGTGTCCCGAGGCTTCGAAAAAGGCGCTTTCTATACTTTCCTGGAAGTGCATCATTTTCAAGGCGGCGTCCTCGGTATCGGGGATATCGTCGGGAAGCACTTCTACCACCATGCCTGAATTTGCCCAGCGGGTACCGCGGTTTGCCGGCGACATGCCGTTTACCACAAGTTGGCCGGGTGCACTGGCTGCCGGTATGATGTAGCCGCCGGGGCACATACAGAAAGAATATACCGCGCGGTCGGCCACACGGGTAAGCATGCTGTATTCTGCCGCAGGAAGGTATTTGCCGCGTCCATCGCGGGAGTGATACTGCAGCTGGTCTATCAGATGTTGGGGATGCTCCAGACGCACACCCACGGCTATGCCTTTGGGCTGTAGCTCGACGCCAGCGGCATACAGCATTCTGTAGACATCGCGGGCGGAGTGCCCGGTAGCGAGTATAACCGGGCCGCTCCAGATATGACCGTCGCGGTCGGTAACGCCGGTTACGGCACTGCCGTCATCCGACAGCCGAAGCTCCGTTACACGCGTTCCGAAATGTACTTCGCCCCCATGTGCCAATATACACTCGCGCATGGATTTTATCACCGCGGGCAGTCGGTCGGAACCGATATGCGGGTGCGCATCCACAAGGATATCGGCCTGAGCGCCGTTAAGGTGGAATATTTTCAGTACCTTGTCCGCCGGACCGCGTTTTTTGCTGCGGGTATACAGTTTGCCGTCGGAGTAAGCGCCTGCGCCGCCCTCGCCGAAGCAGTAATTGGAATCTTCGGCAACTATGCTCTCTCGGTTAATAGCTGTCATATCGCGGCGACGGCTGTCCACATCCTTGCCACGCTCTAAAATTACGGGCTTAATGCCAAGTTCTATCAACTCCAGAGCGGCAAAGAGGCCGGCGGGACCGGCGCCCACAACGATTGCCTGTGGTGCATCGTGCACATCCGGATAGACTATCGGCTCTACTGCCGCAGCCGAGGTATCCACTACATCCACATGTACACGCACAGTGAGATTTACAAAAACTTTGCGCTGACGGGCGTCGATGGAACGACGCACAATATCTGTACGAAGCACTCTTTCGGGACGTATGCGCAGCTGACGGGCACATTCGGCCTTCAGCCTATCGGGAATAGCCGCCACTGGCGGTTCCACGCGCAGGGTTAATGTTTCAGTCATCGGTAATATGGGCTTGAACCATGCGTCGCGAAAGATGCCGGTTCATAATTATAACTGTTATTAAAGCAAGAATAAAGGCAAGGAAATCGCTACCGCACATCGACGCCCACACGCCTTCCACGCCCCACAAGGAGGTAAAAATCCACAATAGCGGAAGAAGAAAAATAAGCTGGCGCGTGAGCGACAGAAAGATGGAAAGTTTGGGCTTGCCTATGGATTGAAAATAGTTCTGAATGATAATCTGGGGTCCTACAAGTGGATAGATTATAAAATATATCCGGAAGCCACGGCGAGCGATAGAAATCATGCGCTCGTCGGTGGTGAACATACCGCTTATAAGGTCGGGGAAACATTCGGTAGCTACCCAGCCGATGCCTGCCACGATTACCGACAGCCATATACCCCTGTTGAGAGTTTTACTGATGCGCGGCCAGTTTGCCGCACCGTAGTTATATCCTAAAATAGGCTGCATGCCCTGCGAGATACCGAAGATTATCATCACGAAAAACATGGTGGTACGGTTGATAATACCATAGGCACCTACGGCGAGGTTTCCGTCGGCACCGGCCGAGGACAACAACGCCTTGTTGATAAAAACCACAACAAGACACGCCGTACAGTTCATCAGGAAAGGCGAAAGGCCTATAGAATATATGTTCTTTATCAGGCTGAGGCTAAGTTTCCAGCTGCCGCGCGAAAAACGGATAAATGTTTTACGCGATATAAAGTGGAATAGAACCCATACGAAGGCTGCCGATTGCCCAAGCACTGTCGCAATAGCTGCTCCGGCGATGCCCCAGTGAAACACGAAAATGAATATAGGCGCGGCCACAATATTGACGGCGACGGAAAGCAAAGCCGACACCATAGCCTTGCGCGGATAACCCGTGGCTCGCATAAGATTGTTTAGACCAAGGAACACATACGTCATGGGGGTAGCCAAGAGTATTATGACCATGAATTCACGCGCATAACCTATAGTTTCTGCGGTGGCGCCGAAGAAATAGAGTACCGGATCGAGAAAGACAAGCCCGACTGCAGTTATCACTACCGCATGGATAATACACAGGATGGTAACATTACCAACCACACGCATTGCCTTGGCATAGTCCTTCTGGCCCAGAAATATCGATGATATAGTGGAAGCTCCGACGGCAACAAGCACACAGAACGCCACTACAAGATTCATCAGCGGGAACGTGATTGCGAGCCCTGTGATTGCCATTGCCCCCACACCGCGACCAATGAATATGCTGTCTATGATATTATACAGCGATGTGGCAAGACTGGCAATGATGGCCGGCAGAGAATAATGTATCAGTAACCGGCCTATGGGACTGGTTCCAAGATCTGCGGTGCTGTTTACGGGTTGCTGAAACGTCTCGGCCATCGTATGATGCTTGTTTAAAAGAAAAAGCCGCTCGAAATATCGACCGGCTTATTATAGTTGCGGGGGCAGGACTTGAACCTACGACCTTTGGGTTATGAGCCCAACGAGCTACCACTGCTCCACCCCGCGTTGTTTTTACGCTGCAAAATTAGACAAAATCTGAATACCGTGCAAGCGTTTTACAAATTTTAACTCGATTATTTTAGTAAAAATGCCGCGCGGCGGTACTGCTGCGCGGCATTTGCTATTATGTGCGGAACTCATTACTTCTTGTGATCGAATGTCTTGGCATTGCCGGTAAGGACTTTTGCCGTGGCTTCCGATGGAATATCATCTGCCGATGACACAACTTCTATATCGTAGCCAAGGACAGCGAAGGCAGGTGATTTGTCGACTGCCACAACGCCTGCTTCCAGTTCAAGGAAGTGCTCGCCGGGCTCTGCCGATTCGCTTACGGGAATCGAGATGGGATACGGAGCGAAAATAGATGCTCCCAGGTAATAGCCGTCCAGATAATAGTTAACTCCGGTAACAGCCGCTGCCTTGTTGGTTTCTACGTTCTGTACTGTTACGCTGGTAAGCTTCACAGTATCTCCGGCAACAACATATACGGTGTTGTCTACAACGGGATTCTCGAAGGCGACTGTAAAATTCACATTGGGCAGATCCTTGTCGTCATCGCACGACATGAAGGCCAGTGCCGGAACAAGGAGAAGAAGAATGAGGAAGAGAGACTTTTTCATTTTCTTTGAGTTTTTAGTTGATTATTACTTGTTTACTCTATTATTTATCAGTTGGTGAATACAAGACCGTCATCCTTAACGTCTATTACGATGGGACGTGTACGGTCTACTTTCTGCGCAAGGATATCCTTGGAAAGCTGATTGAGCACCAGACGGTGTATGGCCCTCTTGACAGGGCGCGCGCCAAATTCGGGGTCAAAGCCTTCGTCGGCCAGGAAGCTGAGGGCCGCAGGAGTAATCTGAAGCTGTATGCCGGAATTCGCGGCAAGCATCTTCTGAATGCCTTTGATCTGCAAGCCCACGATTTCTTCGATTTCCTTACGGTTGAGAGGGGTGAACATTATAATCTCGTCGATTCGGTTGAGGAATTCGGGACGGATAGTCTGCTTGAGCATATCCAGAACCTGATTCTTGGTTTCCTCTACAATCTTGTCCTTGGTTTCGGGCGTTATCTTGGCAAAGTTGTCGCGGATAAGCGGTGAACCCATGTTGGATGTCATGATGATTATTGTGTTCTTGAAGTTGACGTTACGGCCCTTGTTATCGGTCAGACGTCCGTCGTCGAGCACTTGCAGCAGGATATTGAACACATCGGGATGTGCTTTCTCGATTTCATCGAAAAGAACAACCGAATAAGGTTTGCGGCGTACAGCCTCGGTGAGCTGCCCTCCCTCGTCGTAGCCTACGTATCCCGGAGGCGCACCGACGAGACGGGATACAGAATGCTTCTCCTGATACTCGCTCATATCTATTCGCGTCATCATGTTTTCGTCGTCGAACAGATATTCCGCAAGCGCCTTTGCCAGTTCGGTTTTACCAACGCCGGTAGTGCCGAGGAAGATAAAGCTGCCGATGGGACGTTTGGGGTCGTTGAGGCCGGCGCGGCTGCGGCGCACGGCATCGGCGATGGCACTGATGGCCTCGTCCTGGCCAACTACACGGTCGTGAAGCTCCTGTTCCAGGTGCAGAAGCTTGTCTTTCTCGCTCTGCACCATTTTGTTGACGGGAATACCTGTCCAACGCGATACAACATCGGCAATATCTTCGGAATCAACTTCTTCCTTGATAAGAGCCTTTTCGCCCTGCATCATTTTCAACTGCTCCTGCGTCTGGGCTATTTCCTTCTCTTTCTGAGAAACCTTGCCATAACGGATTTCGGCAACCTTGGCATAGTCGCCTTCGCGCTGGGCTTTCTCGGCCTCGAAGTTAAGCTGCTCAATGTCAATTTTGTTCTGTTGAATCTTATTGATAAGCTCGCGTTCGGCCGTCCATTTGGCCGTATACTGCTTTTCTTCCTCGCGCAACTCGGCGATCTGACGCTCTATTTCCTTTACCCGCTCTTTCTCGCCCTCGCGTTTGATAGCCTCACGCTCAATTTCCTTCTGAGCAATCTGACGGGTGATATCATCGAGTGCCTGCGGCACGGAATCAATCTCCAGCTTCAACTTTGAAGCCGCCTCGTCGATAAGGTCTATGGCTTTATCGGGGAGGAAACGGTCGGTGATATACCTTTCGGACAGCTGCACGGCGGCGATAATAGCCTCGTCGCGGATACGGACCTTATGGTGGTTCTCGTAGCGCTCCTTAAGACCACGGAGAATGGCTATGGCCGAGGCCTCGTCGGGCTCGTTTACCATAACTTTCTGGAAACGGCGTTCAAGAGCCTTGTCTTTCTCGAAATACTTCTGATATTCATCGAGCGTCGTGGCGCCGATACTGCGTAGTTCGCCGCGGGCAAGGGCCGGCTTAAGGATGTTAGCAGCATCCATCGCGCCTTCTCCCTTTCCGGCGCCAACAAGAGTATGGATTTCGTCGATAAAGAGAATTATTTCGCCGTCGGCGCCCGTAACCTCGTTGACGATGGCTTTCAGACGCTCCTCGAACTCGCCCTTGTATTTGGCGCCGGCAACCAGCGCACCCATGTCCAGCGAATATATCTGCTTTGTGCGCAGGTTCTCAGGCACGTCGCCGCGGACAATACGGTGTGCAAGGCCTTCGGCAATAGCTGTTTTGCCTGTACCGGGCTCGCCGATAAGCATGGGATTGTTCTTTGTGCGGCGACTCAGGATCTGCAGCACACGGCGTATTTCCTCGTCGCGGCCGATAACTGGATCGAGTTTGCCGGCGCGGGCACGCTCGTTCAGGTTAATGGCATATTTGGACAAAGCGTTGTAGGTTTCCTCGGCACCCTGATCGGTGGCCTTCTTGCCTTTGCGAAGTTCCTGAATTGCGGCCTCAAGATCCTTTTTGGTCAGACCGGCATCCTTGAGCACGGCCGATGCCTTGGAATTGATTTCGAACAGGGCTACAAGAAGTGTTTCCAGCGTAACATACTGGTCGCCCATCTTTGTGGACACATCAAGCGCTTTCTGCAGGACGTCATTGGAGGTGCGGCTGAGATATGGCTCGGAGCCTGACACCTTCGGCAGCGCGGCAATATCGGCATCTACCTGACGCGTTACCGTAGCGGGATTCGCTCCGATTTTCTGAAAAATGAAATTTACCACGCTCTCGCCTTCGTCGATAACGCCCTTGAGAATGCACTCCGGCTCAATGGCCTGGGCACCGGCTCCGCGCGTAATCTCGACAGCCTTCTGAATGGCTTCCTGCGATTTAATGGTGAAATTGTTGAAATTCATAATATGTAGTGGTTGAACGTTGCTATGGTGAACTTATATATCATTCAATAAAAGAAACAAGCGGCATGGCCATTTGGTTCCGTGGTGCTGCATCCTTTATTGCAATATCGGTGCCAGACCACTGTATATGACATATTGACGCACCCGTCTGACACCTTTTCATGCGTCCACACATTACACAAAAGAAAAGAAAAAGAGGTGCCTTCACAGGTACCTCCCTTTCCATTCATCACATTATGCTTATGTTAAAGTGCTTGTTCTATTCTTCATATCTTCCTTCGACAACGTCCCAGTCAACGATATCCCACAGCTTCTGCAACGCATCGGCACGCCGGTTCTGATAATCGAGATAGTAGGCATGTTCCCATACATCGAAAGTAAGCAACGGAGTAAGCCCCGTGGTGATGGGATTACCTGCATTGGGGCCCTGGGTGATAAAAAGCTTGCCGGTTTCATCGCGCGACAGCCATACCCAGCCCGAGCCGAACAAGCCTACGCCTGCGTCGACAAAAGCTTTCTTGAAATCTTCGAAAGACCCGAAATCCCGGTCAATTGCTTCGCGGAGCGCGCCTTTGGGTTCATGACTACCGTCAGGAGCGAATGTAAAAAAGTAGAAGATGTGGTTCCACGCCTGCGATGCGTTGTTGAATAGCGCGCCCGAAGATTTCGCTATCACGTCTTCGAGTTCATCGTCTTCGAACTCAGTGCCCTTTATTAGACGGTTCAGGTTGTCGATATATGCTTTTTCGTGTTTGCCATAATGGAACTCGACGGTTTTCTGGCTGATAACCGGTTCGAGAGCGTCGGTAGCATATGGTAACTGTGGTTGTTCGTATTGCATAGTAGGTATATTATTATTGTTTTTAATTAATCAACGCTGCGGAGCATTCAAGGTTCAGCAGATTGCCGTATTTGACATTTGTTAAACGCGCCGACAGCTGATACTTAATAAATTATATATTTTCTGAAACTTTTTCAACGCCACGGAGCATAAACGCCAGGCAGAGACGGAAACATCCGAAACAGATAAAGGAAAAACCCATCCACAGCCAGACAGCGACACCGCCTGCAATGGGACCCGAGAGGAAGATAATTGCCAGAACCACTGTGGCAATAAGCAGGAGTATCATCCACACAAGCCAGCCTGCAGAATAGGATGCCAGGAATCCGGCCTCGCAGATAGAGTTTATAGCCGAAATGATGATCCACACACCCACAATAAAAATGAATGAAGCCATCATCTGTGCCTGCGGCATAGCAAGCAGCCATACACCGGCAAGAATTTCAAGCAATCCAAGAGCGCAGCTCCACCAGCGATTCGGCATACCGAACGCAAGCAGAGTGTACCCCATATTAAAAGCTCCCGCTATTACAAGACATACCGAGAACACATAGGCAAGAGCCTTGATAGACTCTGCCGGACAGGCAAAAGTCCAGATACCCAAGCCTATGCAGATAAGGCCGGTAACCAAGGGAACCCACCACAGACGTCCAAGCCCTGCATTGGATATATTCTGAGCCATAATTATTTATTCAATAGATTTGTGGGATTTGACGAGCATGTTCCAGCACAGAACAGCAATAACCGCACCAACAACAGGCCCCACTACCATAATCCAGAAATCGCCCCATGCCCCTGGACAGAATACGGCAGGACCGAAACTGCGGGCCGGATTAACCGAGCAGTTGTCTACCGGAATACCAACAATATTCACCAGGCCAAGGGCAAGACCGATAGCAAGACCGGCGAATTTGCCGAAGCCCTTGTTTGCATCCGTGGCGCCAAGCACAATAAAAACAAAGAAAAACGTCAGCAACCCCTCGGAAAGGAGAGCCATCCCGCTTGTCGCACCCGGCTGAAGGACATTCGTGGCGAGATAAGCGTCCGCCCCGGTTGTGCCCCCGAAATTATAGCCTGCGCCAAGTTTCATAAGTCCGTACAGCAGCCCCGCGCCAATAGTGGCGCCAAGCAGCTGGAATGCAATGTAGCCGATACAATCCCGACCGCTCATGCGGCCGGCAAGGTAAACCGCTATAGATACGGCAGGATTCACATGACAGCCCGATATATTGCCTATGCAGTAACAAAGACAAACAAGTACCAGACCAAAACACAGACCGATGCCCAGGCCGCCAATGGAAGGACCGGCAAGAACGGCGCTGCCGCATGCAAGAAGTACAAGGAACATCGTTCCGACACCTTCGGCAATAAACTTTTTCATAAATAATTATTATTTGGTGAAACGAATTAAACGTTAAAATAGTGCCGGCGCCACCGCCGGATATAATTTAAAACAAGACAAACACTCCGGCAGTTCAGACAACCCGCACATAGCGGATATACGCCACCACCATGCGGAATCCATACACCCTCCAAAACGGACCCCGAAAGCTTTTTGGCAAAAATGGTTGGAATATCAAAAAAAAGTGGTAACTTTGCACCGCATTAGCAAAGACATCCGCCGCAATAGCTCAGTTGGTAGAGCATTTCATTCGTAACGAAAAGGTCGTGGGTTCGAGTCCCACTCGCGGCTCAAAGTTAAAATAAAGATATTCAGCCTATTAAAAATCAGCTGTATATCTTTATTTGTTTAATATAGCCATTTTCCTCCTATTTTTATTCTATATGTTATTTCGGTAACTTATGCTTTTAAACAACAGAACGCACCATACAGCTATTTTGAGATATAACTGAAAGATTTATTGTGTGTTGTGCAAAATTATTTGGTTAATTTTTGTGTATAACCTATTGCATTGAGTTAGATTTTGTGTTATCTTTGCACCATAAAACCAAACACTGCATGACTCCTTTAAAGATAATTACCGATTCAGAATTAGGCAGCAATAAGAAAAAGGTTATAACATCCTTCTTTTATAATCTTAATTCCACCATTGCAGAGCTCGCGAAAGAGTTGAATCTTAGCATTCCCACTGTTACCAAACTCGTTAACGAGATGGTTGAAGAGGGTATCCTTAACGACTATGGCAAAACCGATTCAAAGTCGGGACGCAAACCCAGTACTTACGGTTTGAATCCGCAGTCGGGCTATTTTTTAGGTATCGACATCAAGCGAGGTCTTGTAAATATAGGAATCTGCAACTTTAACGGCGAGGTGGTTCGTCAGGATTTCGACATTGCATACAATATGGAATCCCAGGAGACTGCAATCGATGAAATCTGCAAAATTGCCACGGATTTTATTGAAGGCAGCGGAATCGAGCGCAGCAAGATTCTGAATGCCTGCGTGAATATCGGCGGTCGTGTGAATCCGACCACCGGATATTGCTACAGCATGTTCGTATTTTCTGAGACGCCTCTCAACGAGATTCTTTCTGAGAAAATGGGAGTACCGGTGTGCATCGAAAACGACACACGCGCTATGGCATACGGCGAGTGCTTGCGAGGTGCCGCCAAAGGCGAGAAAAACCTGCTCTTCGTGAACATGGGCTGGGGTCTTGGCCTTGGCATTGTGATTAACGGCACTGTCTACGAGGGTAAATCAGGTTTTGCCGGCGAATTTGGCCACATCCATGCTTTCGACAACGAGATTATGTGCCACTGCGGTAAAAAAGGATGTCTGGAAACCGAAGTTTCCGGTGCGGCTCTGCATCGCCGTGTGCTCGAAAGCATAAAGGAAGGCAAAGTCTCGATACTGTCCAAACAGGTCCAGAACAACGAGAACATCACCCTGCAGGATATCATCGATTCCATCAACGCCGAGGATTATCTGTGCATAGACCTTCTGGAGGATATAGGCATTAAGTTGGGGGTACAGCTCGCCAACATGATCAACATCTTCAACCCCGAAACCGTTGTTATCGGCGGCACTCTGTCGGCTGCCGGCGACTATCTGATACAGCCCGTGCGACAGACAATCAAGAAACATTCACTCAAGCTTGTCAACAGCGATACCAAACTTGTCTGCTCCAAGTTGCACGACAAAGCCGGCATCATTGGCGCCTGCATGACGGCCCGCCGACAGATGTTCGAAACTACAAACTAAACCATATCCATAACTGCATACTCCGGGCGGCGCCGACGGCGCCGCCCTTTTCTAAAATAATTAGCTGATATCATCCCGAATGGAGCCACATGCTATTGGCTATTCTGCGTTTTGTTACTAAATTTGCAAAAAGCAACCAGATATATCCATGAAAAAATTAATCATCTTTCTTTTCGCCATTATTTTCGCGGCCGGAGGACTGTCGGCACGCCTTGTCAAAGTGCTTGCCATAGGCAACAGCTTCTCTGTCGATGCTCTCGAGCAGGAACTGCACGATATCGTCGTTGCCGGCGGCGACGAAATCCTTATCGGAAATCTCTACTTCCCCGGATGCCCAATCGACCGCCATTTCAACAATATGAAAACCGATAAGGGCGAATACAGCTACCGCAAAATTGCAGTCGACGGCCGTTGCGACACCATTGCCGACTGTACAATCAAGCGCGCCCTCGCCGATGAGGAATGGGACTATATCACTTTCCAGCAGGCAAGCCATTTCTCTGGACAGTACGACACATTCGCCAATCTGCCGACACTGATAAGTATGGTACGCAAGGCTGTAGGCCAAAAACCTGTATTCCTCTGGCATTTGACGTGGGCTTACTCTCCCGATTCAAAACACGAAGGTTTCAAGAATTACGACCGCAGCCAGCTAAAGATGTACCGTGCCATCGTCGAAGCCGCCCAAAAAGCATTGGCAGACAACCCCGAGCTTAAAGGCGTAATTCCATGCGGCACTGCAATCCAGGACGCCCGCACATCCGCCCTGGGCGACGACCTTACTGCCGACGGCTATCACCTGAGCCGCACAGTGGGCCGCTACGTTGCATCATGCACCTGGTATGGTGTATTGTTCGGCCACGATGTTATAGGCAATTCCTATCTTCCTCCGCGCCTCAACGCACCCCAGCGTCTTCTGTCGCAAAAAGCCGCCGAAGCTGCCATTGAAAATCCTTTTGCTATAACAGCCATCTCCGAATGACGAAAGAAAGATTAAACCGGCGTTTAAAAAACAGAAAAATTTGGGAGATAAGATTATTTTGCGTAATTTTGTGCCGTGAAAGCGCATGTGGCGTAATTGGTAGCCGCGTTAGACTTAGGATCTAATGACGAATGTCGTGGGGGTTCGAGTCCCTTCATGCGCACAACAGGCCCTCTGCAACTCATTGAGTTTTAGAGGGTCTCTTATTTTCAACAAGCACCAGAGAAGCACTCCTACAACTTTCCCGCTTACACCACAGGTCGTTTAAAACGATAGAACAGATATTCAAGCACGCCGCGCATCATCAGATAGGCATTGAAAGCAGTCCATAGCGCACTGTTGCCTGCCGAACGATGCGCTGCGAAATATATAATGAAGAACACGGCGATTGCTCCGGCCATAGACATAAGCATTGCCCGCGTGCGCACAAGCCCGACAAAAATACCGTCCCATACAAATGCCATGAATCCGCAAATGGGGACGAGAGCCGCAAAAACAAGGTATCTACGAGCTGTTTCAACCACGTGTGCATCTTTGGCAAGCATCCTCAGCACTTCTTCGCCTAAGAGCATATACACAGCGCTAAAAACCAATGCGAAGAGAAGTCCGATACGCATAAGCGAGCGGATAAGCGATAAAAGCGAACGGGAATCACCCAACCCGGCATATTTTCCCGCAAGAGCCTCGCCGGCGAATGCGAAACCGTCCATAAAATACGAGAACAGCATGAACAGCTGCAACAGCAGCGCGTTTGCAGCAAGAATATCGGTACCCTGGAGCGCCCCGGCATGGGTAAACCACAGCGTAACAGCCACAAGACATGCAGTGCGCAGGAAAATATCGATATTGATACGGAAAAATTTCAGCAGTTCGTCGGCCCTGAATATCGCTTGCAGCCCCGGGGACTGCGGCCGATACCTGCGCCATACGATGGCAACACCTATCAGAAGGCCCGTCCATTGTGCCACAAGTGTACCTACAGCTACGCCTGCTATTCTCATGCCGAAACCAAACACAAGCACCGGACTTATGGCGATATTCACAACGTTTGTGGTTATCGCCATCCACATCTGCGCCCGCGAGTCCTGCATACCCAGGAACCACCCGGAAAGACCGTAGGTGAGCATTACCGCCGGCGCGCCCCAAATCAATATTTTGAAATATTGCATAGCCAGACGCTTAGTGTTGTCGTCTGAATCCATAAACGAGAGCACCGTATTTCCCGTAAAAGGGCTGAGCAGCAAAAGCACAACACCGACTACCAACCCGACGGCAAGGCTGCGGAACAGAATGATATCTCGTTCACGCGAATCTCGGCCGGCAGCACCGTATGCTTGCGCGGTAAGCCCGGTAGTTCCCATGCGCAGAAAATTGAACAGCCAGTAGAGGGTGTTGAAAAGCGTTCCCCCAAGAGCTATTGCACCAATATAAACGGCTTCGCCGATATGGCCTGTTACGGCCACATCGACGAGCGAAAGCAGAGGCGTTGTAATATTAGTTACAATCGCCGGTATTGCGATGGCGAGTATTTCGCGGCGGTGCTTCAAGATTTATGCCTTGGCTTTGCGCGAAGCGAAATACAGGAAGGCGATAAGCGCTGCATATGCAACCAGACCAAGAATCTGGGGCGTGAATTCGCCACCGTTGGTGGGTACGGAAGCGCCACAGAAAATAGTGATTGCAGCAAAAACTCCGAAGAGCGCACCGCCGGCAATAAGACCGGAAGCGATGAGCGTGCCGCGGTCTGTACGGGCTTTGCAAACGGCGCTGTCCTTAGAGCTGTGTCCAACGAACCAGGAAACGAGACCGCCGACAAGCATAGGAGTGTTGAGGTGCAGCGGCAGGAACATCCCGAGGCAGAATGCCAGGGCGGGAACCCCGAGCCAGTTAAGGATAAGGGCGAGCACTGCACCGATGATATAGAGTGTCCAGGGAGTGGAGCCACCCATCATCATAGGCTCGATAACCTTTGCCATTGCGTTGGCCTGAGGAGCTGCGAGAGCTTCGGGACCGCTGAAACCGTAAACGTTGTTGAGCATCAGCATCACACCGCCAACTGTAGCAGCCGAAACAAGTGTGCCGAGGAATTTCCATGTCTCCTGCTTTTTAGGCGTGGAACCGAGCCAATAACCTATCTTAAGGTCGGTTACAAAACCGCCGGCCATAGACAGGGCCGTGCAGACAACACCGCCGAGAACCATCGATGCAACGATACCCGATGTACCGCTGAGGCCGATTGCCACAAAGACACCCGATGCGATGATAAGCGTCATCAGCGTCATGCCGCTCACGGGGTTGGAGCCAACGATAGCGATTGCATTGGCGGCGACTGTGGTAAAAAGGAATGCGATGACAGTAACCACCAGCCATGCTACAAGCGCCTGCCAGAAGGTATGGATAACGCCGAACCAGAAGAACAACAGCACTCCGATAAGTGCGATTGCAACGAAATAGGCGATATGCTTCATGGAAATATCGGTTTGCCAGCGAACTGCCTTGCTACCTGTCTGGGCGCCGCGCAACTCGCGCGAAGCGAGGCCGACAGCCTGGCCGATTATGCTGCGCGATTTCACGATACCAATAACACCGGCCATAGCTATACCGCCGATACCAATCATGCGGGCGTATTCCGAGAATATTGCGGCGGGACTCATGGCTGCGATCTCGGCAGAGCCGTAAGTACCCATCAGGGGAATTACGAACCACCATACGAAGATGGATCCTGCAAAAATAACGAAGGCATATTTAAGACCCACGATATAGCCAAGACCAAGCACAGCGGCACCGGTGTTGCAGGAGAAAACAAACTTGAACTTGTCGGCAATCGTCTGCCCCCAGGAATAAGCCGTTGTGGTAACGACCTCGCTCCACCATCCCGCAGTAGCGACGATATAATCATATATACCGCCCACAAGCGACGCGAGCACCAGCACCTTAGCCTGTCCGCCGGTGCTCTCAGCGGAGCCGTTGCCGCTTACAAGCACCTGTGTTGTCGCGGTAGCCTCGGGGAAAGGATATTTGCCGTGCATATCCTTTACGAAGTATTTGCGGAAAGGAATGAAGAACAGAATACCCAACACGCCGCCGAATAGCGAGCTAAGGAATATCTCAAGGAAGTTAACGGTAATCTCGGGATGGGTTCCCTGCAGAATGTACAGAGCCGGCAACGTAAAGATTGTACCGGCAACGATAACACCTGAGCAAGCGCCGATGCTCTGGATAATTACATTCTGGCCCAGGGCGTTTTTCTTTTTCAGACGCGAAGAAAGACCAACTGCGATGATGGCAATAGGAATTGCAGCCTCGAACACCTGACCCACCTTAAGGCCAAGATATGCAGCCGCCGCGCTGAAGATGACAGCCAGTACAAGACCTGTTATCACCGAGTAAGGTGTAGCCTCTGGATAATCACGTGCGGGGTGCATCACGGGGCGATACTCCTCGTCGGCACCCAACTCGGAGAACGCATTCTCCGGAAGGTCGATGGGGTCCACGTCGGCGGGGTCCAACGTGTAGCCCTTTTCGTTCTGTTTCATGTGCAAGGAATTATTTAATGATTATTTCTGCGGAATTTTCAGCGTCTGGCCCACATTGATTCTGTCGCCTGAAATGCCGTTTGCCTTGCGGATAGCGCTGACGGTGGTGCCGTAGCGGCGGGCAATCTTGTCGAGGTTCTCGCCTTTGCGCACCTTGTGGTTAACTGTGGCTGGCTGTTTTTTCTTGTTATTCCTGCTGTCAGCCTTTTTCTTATTCTGAGTTGTCGAAGACTTTTTCGTGTCAGCCTTAGCGGGGACGGCTTTCTTCACGGTATCCGCTTCCGCTTTTCCGTTGCCAAAGGCCGATGCAACCTGCTGCTGTACTGCGTCGTCGACCGGCGAAATACTGTCGGGGCCTACTATGATAGCACTGTCGCCAACCACCACTTCAGTTGTGTCTATGGCCTTATCGGCATTCACATCCTGAGGTTTCTCCACAGGCACAGGCTTATAGCGGCGCTGCACTGTCTTTATCTTAAGTTTAGTGCCGGTCTTAAGTTTTTTGCCCACCTTGTTGAGCTTGCGGATGTCTGCAACGGTAACACCGTATTTCTTGGCAATCTTGGCTATAGTCTCGCCCTTGCGCACCTTGTGATATACTATAACTTCCTCGTCGTAGTACTCCCCTCGGGCGTCGGTACCTTTTATTTTGCCGCTCGCAGGCTCCACAATGCTACGGCGGCTGTATTTGGCCGCATTGTGGTTAACTATGGAATCCTCGTTGGCAACGTATGCGTATGCCTGCAGCGAAGGCAGTACAAGCGAATACGGACGGATATCGCCCGGTATGATATCGGCGCGGAACTGTGGATTGAGTGCGCGCAGTTCATCCATTGGAATATCCATAACCTCTGAGATCTGCTCGAAGTGCACCCGACGGTTAACATGCACAGTATCCGTAACCAAGGGACGGCGCGCCAGTGCGGGCGATATATCGTGCTCCTTATAATAGTTCATTATGTAATTGGCGGCGATAAACGACGGCACATAATTGCGCGTCTCGGCAGGCAGGAAAGGATATATCTCCCAGAAATCATGCTTGCCTTCGCCGGCACGGCGCAAAGCCTTGTTAACATTGCCGGGTCCACAGTTGTAAGCGGCTATCGCAAGCGACCAGTCTCCGAAAGTATTGTACAACTGCTTCAGGTAGCGCGCGCCCGCCTCCGAAGCCAGGAAAGGATCGCGGCGCTGGTCCACCAGCGAGTTCACTTCCAGACCGAGGCTCTTGCCCGTTGCTGGCATGAACTGCCAAAGACCGGCGGCGCCTACGCGTGATACAGCCGTAGGCACAAGCGCTGATTCCACTACTGGAAGGTAACGAAGTTCCAGTGGCATGCCGTTGCGTTCAAGAGCATCCTCAAAAATAGGCATATAGTACAGGCTCAGACCAAGCATGTTCTCCACAAGCTGACGCCGGCGGTTGGCATAGAAATTTATGGCATTGCGCACGGGAGTATTCAGTGGCATCTCTATCACCGCCGGCAACTTGCCGAGGCGTTCCACAAGCACTTCATCACTAAGTTCCTGACCCTTGTAATCGTCGGCCTCGTAATCCAGAGCGGTATAGTTCTTCAGATACCAGTCCTCAAGCATCTTCTGAGTATCGGTCTCGAAACTCTGGGGCATAATAAGCGATGGTTTCTGCGAAGCTTCGGAAACATCGCGCACCGAGTCGGCGTAGCCATATGTCGCCGCCGACACGGCGACGGCCGTAAAACAGATAAATTTATATAATGTGTTCATTTTGCGATAATAAGATCTAAAAGTTCATTGCCCATACCAACCCGATTGCCGGAGGCGATGAGAAGTCGTTTCGGAACACTGCCGGGGTGAGGTCCACAGATAGTTCGGGAGAGATATCGAAATGCGACAGAGATGCGTCCACATAGGCGTCAACCATCGCTACGAGGTATACGCCTACCATCGCGATAATGCACAGGTCGCGGTTGCGGCGATAAAAATTCTTGCGGGACTGTAGCACATTTGTAAGCCATGTCTTGTCCAGGTCCGATTCCTGCGTGGTTGGCGGGAAAAAATTCATATACGACTTCGTGGACGGGTCGTTGTCCATAATGTCGCGGTAGGCCTTTGTATAGTCGTTCAGCATGCCGTTGTTCCACGATGTGGCATACGCCAGACCCATATAACCGCCGATGATGATGGGAAGTTTCCAGTAACGTCTGTTGTACAGCTGCCCCAGGCCCGGAAACAGAGCCGACATCCACACAGCCCTGTTGGGGTCGGGATTGAAAACCGAGTCGCGTTCCTCCCAGCGGTCATAGGGCGATTCCTGCCTGATGTGCATAATGGAGTCGACATCGGCGGCTCCCCGCAACAGTTCGGAAGGCACGGGTGCAACCTCAGCCGAGCCAAGCCTTACAACCACACTGTCTGGCGCATCTGCTATCGTATCGGTAACATTGTGGTGGCTGCGTTTCACTGGAAGCTGATTTTGCGCGGCGCATTCGGTGGAACCGACTGCCGCACAGACAAGAGCCAGCGCAGCAACAGGACGGTATATGAAACGCAGGAAACTATCCATCATTTTGTCTGGAGAGAATCAAACAGTTCAATCAGCCTCTGCAGCTCATATTCATCCTTGAACTTGAACGAAATACTGCCGCTTCCTTTAGAACTGCATGTAAGTTTGACAGGAGCGTGGAACACGCGCTGCAGCTGTGTCTGCAGCGTTTCCAGTTCAGTGTCGCGCGGCTTTGTCGCGGGAGCCTTAGCCTTTTCGGAACGTTCCTGGTACTGCTTTGCCAGTTCCTCCACACGGCGGACAGAAAGACCCTGCTTCAGAATCTCGTTATACAGTTTAAGCTGCAGCGCAGGACTGTCAATGGTGAGCAATGCGCGCGCGTGGCCCATGTCCACCTTCTTGTTCTGCAGACCGATCTGTACCTCGGCGGGCAGACGCAACAGCCGCAGGAAATTGGCGATTGTGGCACGTTTTTTACCAATCCGCTCGCTCAGCCGTTCCTGGGTAAGACTGTATTGGTCTATCAATTTTTTGAAAGTGAGGGCAATTTCGATTGCATTGAGGTCCTCGCGCTGGATGTTCTCGATAAGAGCCATCTCGGTTAGCTCGGCCTCGTTTGCATTTCTTATATATGCAGGCACCGTAGTAAGCCCTGCCATCAGGGCTGCGCGGTATCGGCGTTCGCCGGCAATAATCTGATAACTTGTAGGCCCGTTCTTTCGTAGCGACAGAGGCTGGATTATGCCGAGCTGACGGATAGACATCGCCAGTTCCTCAAGTGCCTCGTCGTCGAAATTCGTTCGGGGCTGCTCCGGATTCGGCGAGATAAGATCTAACGGTATCTCGTTTATTGCCGATGTACCGCGGGCGGGCACATCGTCCATAGGTATCAGTGTGTCAAGGCCGCGGCCAAGAGCATTGCGTTTCACAGACATGGGAATAGTATTTTAAAGTTTCAGCGCCATTTGGTCAGCTTGCCTGACGGTGCCTGGAATTTTTGGAAATAAGTTCCTTAGCCAGCAGGATATGGCTTGTGGAGCCTCGGCTTTCCCCATCGTACAGCAGCGCCGGCAGCCCGTGGCTCGGAGCTTCGCTAAGGCGGATGTTTCGCGGAATCACGGTATTGAACACCATGTCGGCGAAGTGGCCTTTAAGCTCCTCGTAAATCTGGTTTGCCAGACGCAGGCGCGAATCATACATCGTAAGTAGAAAACCCTCGATTTCCAGCGCCGGATTAAGGCGCGTTTTGATAATACGTATGGTATTCAGCAGCTTGCTGATGCCCTCCAGGGCAAAATACTCGGCCTGTACGGGTATAATCACCGAATCGGCGGCAGTGAGGGCGTTCACGGTAATCAGGCCCAGCGACGGTGAACAGTCGATAATTATAAAATCGTATTTGTCCTTTACGGGCGCCAGAAGATCGGCAAGTACTTTCTCGCGGTTAGGCTTGGAGATAAGCTCTATCTCCGCACCGGCAAGATCGATACGCGAACCAACTAAAAAGAGGTTTTCCATACACGTGGGCACCTCCGAGCCGTCCAGCGGATAATTGTCGACCATACACTCGTAGATAGACGATGACATCGTACGGGGGTCTATTCCATAACCGGAAGTGGCGTTGGCCTGAGGATCAGCGTCGATGATAAGTACTTTTTTGCCTTCGGCAGCAAGGGAGGCCGATAGATTGATTGTGGTTGTGGTTTTACCCACGCCTCCCTTCTGATTGGCTATTGCTATGATTTTTCCCATAGAATAAGCTTGTGAGAGATTGTATTTGCAAAGGTATGGATTGTTCGTGAAACACACAAATTTTGTTTCACGAAAACAACGAAGATGTTCATAACTCGTATTTTTGTTAATAACCTCCGTTTATTTTTCCGAACTTGTAAAAAATAGTATTTTTTGTTTTTTTATGACACATTATTATTGCCGGACTCTTCGTCATAAGGCGAAAAAGCGCTACCTTTGTGTGAAATTTAGAAAGCTTGTGCCGTTTTGCGCGGCCTGCGTCTCTTATATCATACAAAAACGCTCTATGAAGCTAACACTCAATATCGACTACCGCACCAACTGGGGAGAATCCGTATATGTTACCGGCGATATCCCAGCCCTTGGCAACGGCGACTATGCCAAAGCCCCTGTCCTGACAGTAAAAGGTAATTCCGACTGGTCCATCACACTGGACATTCCGGACAGTGTAAAAGAATTCACCTACCATTATTTCGTACGCAACGAGGAAGGAGCCGTAAAGGACGAATGGGGACACTACAACAAATTCCACATCGGCAACGCTCCCGCAGCCATCGTATACGACCGCTGGCAGGATCAGCCCTTCGACAAGCCATACTATTCGTCGGCCATCACCGACTGTATCTGCGGCCGCGCCTACCGCAATTCGCCGGTAGTTCCTTGCACCGGTGCTATAACTTTCGGAGTCTCCGCTCCTATGGTAAGTCACGACAGAATGGTTGCGATAGCCGGCGAGGGAGAGGCTCTCGGAAACTGGAACCCCGCAAAAGCAGTGCGTATGAGCGATGCCGAATTCCCGCTGTGGAAAGCCAACGTTCCCGCAGCCGGCATCTCTGCCGGCACACAGTACAAATTCCTGCTTCTAGAGAAAGAGACTGGCAAAGTGGTGGCGTGGGAAGGTGGCGAAAACCGCCGTGTGGAAATTTCTCCTGAGCCCGGCAACGCCACCGTAATAACCGGCATGCGCTTCATAAACATGCTCGATCTGTGGAAAGGCACAGGCACGGCTATACCGGTATTCTCTCTTCGTTCCAAGGACGATTGCGGCGTAGGCGACTTCATGGATATCATCAGACTCGTAGACTGGGCCGTTTCCACCGGTCAGAATTTTATTCAGCTCCTGCCGGTAAACGACACCACCATGACACACACGTGGACCGACTCTTACCCATACAACGCCAACAGCACCTTTGCCCTCCACCCGATGTACATCCGTCTGAGCGAACTCGGCGTCCTGGCGGACAAAGAACGGATGAAATACTACGCTGACGAGGCCGACAAGCTTAACCGCCTCCCAGCCGTAGACTACGAGCGCGTGAACGAGATCAAAACATCTTACACTCACGAAATTTTCGCCCAGGAAGGCAAGAAAACTATAGATAGTGCCGATTTCAAGGCCTTCGTAGAGAAAAACCGCCATTGGCTTGAACCATACGCCGCGTTCTGCACCCTGCGAGACAGTTTCGGAACCCCGGAATTCTCCAAATGGAAAGAATACAGCAAATATAGCCCCGAAGTACTCGCTAAAGTACTCCGAGAGAGACCCGAAGACATCAACTTCGTAGAATACCAGCAATATCATCTGGACAAGCAGATGCGCAAGGTACATGAATACGCCACATCCAAAGGAGTCGCACTCAAAGGCGACATACCAATCGGCATATCACGCACAAGCGTCGACGCCTGGGTTTACCCCGACCTGTTCTATATGGATTGTCAGGCCGGTGCTCCGCCGGACGATTTCTCTGTCCTCGGTCAGAACTGGGGCTTCCCGACTTACAACTGGGAAGTGATGAACCGAGACGGCTTCGCTTGGTGGAAAGCGCGCTTCCGCAAGATGGCCGAATACTTCGACGCATACCGCATCGACCATATCCTCGGTTTCTTCCGCATCTGGCAAATCCCTATGGATTCCGTTCACGGCCTGCTGGGTTATTTCAATCCTGCGCTGCCATACAGCGTGGAAGAAATGCGATACAGCTACGACTTCTGGATTGATATCGACAAGCACACCAAGCCGTATATCATGGAAAGCTTTCTCGGCGACTTCTTCGGTCCCTATACGTCCGAGGCAATACGCGGGTACCTGAAAAAGAACGGACACGGCCGATACGCGCTCAAACCGGAATTCGATACTCAGCGCAAGATTGCCGACTATTTTGCGACCAAGCCCAAAAACGAAGAAAATCAGCGTCTGCTCGACGGTCTGATGGGTCTTGTGGAACAGGTGCTGTTCATCGAGGATGGCGAAGAAAAAGGCAAATACCATCCGCGCATCTCCGCACAGTTCACATATACCTACCGCTCTCTGAACGACTACGAGCGCTGGTGCTTCGACCGTCTGTACAACGACTTCTTCTACCGCCGCCACAACGATTTCTGGTACGGCAAGGCAATGTGGAAACTTCCCCCGCTTATCAACAGCACCGACATGCTTGTGTGCGCCGAGGACCTCGGAATGATACCTGCCTGCGTGCCGGCAGTTCTCGAAAATCTCGAGATTCTTTCGCTGGAGATTCAGCGCATGCCCAAGAACCCCGGCGAAGCTTTCGGAAACACCTGGAACTATCCATACTATTCCGTCTGCACAACCTCCACTCACGATATGCCGGGCATACGCCAATGGTGGGAAGAAGATCGCGGCGCCACACAGCGTTACTTCAACGAAGTGCTACACCAGCAAGGCGAAGCGCCTTACTTTGCCGAACCCTGGGTTTGCGACCGCATCGTAGACCTGCATCTGCAGTCCCCGTCAATGCTGTGCATCCTGCCGCTCCAGGACTGGCTCTCCATCGACGGATCCTTGCGTCGCCAGAATCCGCGCGACGAACAGATTAATGTGCCTGCCAATTCGCGCCACTACTGGCGCTACCGCATGCACATAACACTGGAAGAACTTGCCGCAAACACAGAATTCAACCAATATCTTCTCTCCAAGATTCGCCACTCGGGCCGATAAACCGGCCCTGTGCTCCGGCGGAGAAGATAACCGCAAATGAGGAAAGCCTGGAAACTGTTCCGCGCCGTTGTTTCGGCACTGCTGCTGGTAGTAGTCCTACTGCCGGCAGCGCTTTATGTGCTCCTTTCGCTAAACCCGGTGCAAGAAGGCGTGCGTATAGCCGCTGAGACAGAGCTTTCGAACCTATTGGGAGCGGACGTAAGCATAGGCTACGTCCGCATTCATCCTTTCAGGCGCCTTAATGTCGACGACGTGAATGTCACCATCGGCACAGACACCATCGCACGCATCGGCACCATCAGCGCCGGTATAGAGATTATGCCGCTCATAACCCGGCAACAGTTTGTTGTGGATTACGCCCTTGTGGACGGTCTTGACCTTGCCGTTACACGTCCTCAGCCGGATGCCCCCCTGAACATACAGCCGATACTCGACCGCCTGAAAAGCGACAACAAAGGTCCGCACAAACAGTTCAGCCTTGAAATAAACACCATTATAGTGCGCCGGGCAGCGACGAGATATGATGTTCTTTCAGTCTCTCCGGCCGATTCGCTCCGTTTCGATCCAAGCCATATTGCCGTACGCGATTTGGCGGTGAACGCCTTCATACCCGTTCTCACCGACAAAACGTATATTATCAATCTGGACCATCTCTCTTTTGAAGAACGAAGCGGTTTCTCTTTGGAGAAACTTACCGGAAACTTCACCTTCGCTCCGGACAGTCTTTCCGTAGCCGACCTGTCGCTCGCGTTACCTAACAGTCGGCTGTCGTTCCGGCCAATAGGAATGGCTTATAGTTCGCCGGACAAAATTCTGCAAAACCTCACCAACAAACCTCTTATTATCGCCACTGGCTCCGATTGCCTGCTCTACCCTCCCGACATAAGTCAGTTTGTGCCAGTACTTGGTATTCTGGACAGCGTGATAGGATTCGGATTGGAAGCGGAAGTATCCACCGACGCCATAGCGCTGCGTTCGCTCGAAATAGAAGATGTATCCGGGAATGCCTTCAATGCAAGCTTCAGCGGCAACGTCCAGGGCTTGGCCGACAAAGACAGTCTGAAATACGATCTTGCCGAAGGACACATAAGCATCAACGGTCCCGAACTGAAGAGCATGCTCGGAAACATTATTCCATCAGGCATATCGAAAGAGCTGAACAAAATGCCCGACCTGCGGTTCAGACTCAACGGAACCGGAACTGTAGCTGCCGGACATGTAGACATCCATTCGGCCGGAACCCCGGGCCAAATCACTGCCCGTGCATCGTACCGCCACTTCGGCCACATATATAAATTAAGCGGCGATGTCGATATCAAAGAACTCAACATTGGTCTACTCACCTCCGACAGCAAATTAGGAAAACTCGACGCCGCGATATCGGGCAATGCCACATTGGCCCGAAAGATTGTAGACGCACACGTGGATGCGGATATAGACCGTTTTGACTTCAAAGGATACAGTTACACCGGTACAGAAGTAGCCTTCGACCTTAGCAAGGACAACAAGGCGCAGGTTTCGCTGAACATCAACGACCCGTCGGCTCAGCTCATGGCCTACGGCATATATGACTGCGGACCAGACCCTACGCTGCATGCCACTGCTCTTGCCAACAACATCGACCTCGTATCCATGAACCTGTTCGACAAATATCCCGGCAAACGTCTCAGCGCCAAACTGAACGTAGAAGTTACCGACTTCGACCCGCGAAACCTCGCCGCCGAAGTACGTCTGAACGATATCGCATGGACCGACAGCCTTGGACAAGGCATCCGCATCCCATTGGTAAACGCCACAGCGACAGCCGGAGAATACAGCAATACCCTCGAACTCTCTTCTCCATTTATCAGCGGCAAATTGCTCGGCAATTATGATTTCGCACGGCTTATTCCCACGCTAAAAGGCATGGCGGCACACTTCATGCCCGCCTTAGGATGGGAAATGCCTTCGTCCGACGAGGATAAAGAAACGGACAGAAGCAACATATTCCGCTTCGACTTCGACCTTAAGCCGTGCCACGAGATATCGCAACTTATAAATCTGCCTTTTACAATAGAATACGACGGCAACATAAGCGGACAAGTAGACAGCAGCACCGGATATGCCGACATCCTTGTCGACCTGCCATATATAAGCCAAGGCAACAAACTGATAGAATTTACATCCGCATTCGCGAAGTTGGATATTGCCAACGATAAGTCTATGGTATACGCCACCACACAGATGCCGACAAAAAAAGGCGATATGAACCTCGCCGCTGTGATAACCGGTGCCAACAACAAAATAGATACACGCATTGAATGGGGTCTGCAACGCAGCATTCCCATAAACGGAACGCTCGATGTGTCCGCCGAGCTGTACCGGCTTGTCAGCGATGCCGACAGCCGCTTCCCTGTAGAAGCTTCCGTAAACTTTCTGCCCGGCTCCATCAATTTCGGCGAAGACACCTGGAACATAGAGAAATCGCAGATAGATATTACCGCCGACAACATCTTTGTGAAAGACTTTGCGCTCGATACCGGCCGACAACGTATAGAAATTGATGGATCGGCGGGAGACAATCCCGACGACATGCTCTCCGTCGGCCTGAACAACATACGGCTGATACATATTTTCGAAACACTCGAAATAAATAATGTGCTTATCGACGGCAACGCCACCGGACGTATAACGGCCAAGAATCTGCTCACTAAAGAACCAATTTTAGAGTGTCCCAGACTGCATGTCGATTCAATAGGCTACAACAGCTGTTATTTCGGCGACGCGGATGTACTCGCACGGTGGGAAGGAGAGCGGAGGGCAATATTCCTCGATGCAAACCTCGACGGTTTCGAAGGCAAGAAATCACACATATACGGCGATATATATCCAATGTCCGAATCGCTTGACCTTAACTTCGTGGCCGACAGCATTCCCGTAGGATTCCTACGGCCATTCATGGCGGCCTTTACAAGCAATATATCCGGACGCGCCACCGGACGATGCCGACTGTTCGGCACATTCCGCGATCTTGACCTGGAGGGCGATGTATTCGCTGACAATGTTAAAATTAAAGTTGACTTCACCAACGTTACATATTCGGCTACCGACTCTATTCACATCCGTCCGGGAAGCATCGACCTTAAAGATATCACCATTCACGATCCGGAGGGCCACACGGCTAATCTGAATGGATATGTAAGGCACACCTTCTTTAACGCACCGCGTTTCAAATTCGATATTACCGATGCCCGCGACCTGCTATGCTACAACGTGAATGCCCGACTCAACCCAGACTGGTATGGCACAATATACGGCAACGGTAACGCCGCCATCGACGGACATCCGGGAGTGGTGAATATCGGCGTCAAAATGGCTACAGGCCCACGATCGTCGTTCACATTCGTGCTGTCCGACCGCCTGGACGCCGAAAATTATTCCTTCCTCAACTTCCGCGACGTTACGCCCGACTCCATACGTCCTGTAGTGGCTGACAACGACCCGACACCCACCGCGATCAAGAAAATCAAAAACCGTCTGGGGCAGCAAAACGAGGACTCACCGAGCGATTACAACATGGATATTGTTGTAGATGCCACACCCGACGCCACCGTAACATTAGTGGTCGACCCCGTCGGAGGCGACGAAATAAAAGCGCAGGGAAGCGGCAGCCTGCACATGGTATACAGGTCGGCCAACAACGACCTGAACATGTGGGGCAAGTACACCGTGCAGACGGGTAAATACCAGTTCACCCTACAGGACATCATTATAAAGGATTTCACCATTAAGAACGGCAGTGAAATACAGTTCGACGGAGACCCCTACGGCGTAAAAACCAAACTCTCCGCCTACTATGCCACAAACGCCAACCTTACCGATCTCGACGAATCGTTCCAGCAGGACAAGGAAGTTGCCCGCACAAACGTCCCTGTACACGCTCTGATGAATGTATCGGGCGACATACGCCAGCCTGCCATCGACTTCGATATGGAATTCCCCACACTCACCTCCGATACATACCGCAAGGTAAAAAGTATTGTGAGCACGCCCGACATGATGAACCGCCAGATTATTTATCTCCTGGCATTGAACCGATTCTATACGCCCGACTATATGGCATCCACCACAAAGGGCAACGAACTGTTCTCGGTGGCGTCTTCGACCATTTCAAGCCAGCTCGGCAACATGCTTGGCAAACTGAGCGAGAACTGGAGCATCGCACCTAACTTGCGAAGCGACCGAGGCGACTTCTCGGACGTTGAGGTGGACGTGGCTCTGAGCAGCCGACTGCTGAACAACCGCCTGTTATTCAATGGAAACTTCGGATACCGAGACAAAGCGCTGAACAACGACCAGTTTATCGGCGATTTCGACATCGAGTATCTGCTCAATAAATCGGGGACATGGCGTCTGAAAGCCTATAACAGGTACAACGACCGTAACTATTATGTACGCTCGGCTCTCACAACACAAGGTGTCGGTATCATGCTGAGGCGCGACTTCGATTCCATGCTCTCTTTCCTGCATCCCAAGAAAAAGAAAAAGAAAAAGAATGAACCCGCTGCTACCGATACCACGGAAACTTCAAAGAAAGCCTTGCCGGTAAAAATCCTCCACAACAACGACACAGACTCAATAAAATAACCGAAGGCCGACGTTTCCGCCGGCCTTTATGATTATTATTCGTTGTATTTTAAGCAAGCGCCACTTCTGCGACCTGCTCGGGGGTGAGATTGTTTTCTTTAAGTACTTCGCCGATATTATAGCGGTCCAGGAACTCTTTCTTCAGGCCAAGACATACCACCCTGACGCCCGATCCGGCCATATAGGCGGCAACCTTTTGGCCGAATGCACCGTCGATGATGCCGTCGTCGATGGTAACGATAGTCTTATAACCTTTGAAGCTGTCGAGCGTCTTTTCATCCACCGATGATAGGATACGCGGATTCACAACTGTAGGATTCTTCCCCTGCTTACGCAGAATTTCCGCTGCCTGCATGGCTGTCTGGAGCATGGCACCCTCGCCGATAATGGCAATCTCGCTGCCCTCCTCAACTATGTCATAACTGAAAAAATCTGTATTGACCTTACGGTCGGAAGAAACTACCGGGCCGCCGGGCGTACGGACAACAACCGGACGCTCGCGCTGATCAAGCGCGTAATCTATCATCGCCAGATACTCCTCTTTTGTCGCGGGGGCAAGGAAAAGGAAGTTGGGGATATTGGAAATCATCGCAACATCGAAGAATCCCAGGTGTGTCATATCGGGAATACCGTAAATGCCGCCGGCAAAGTCCACCACAACAACAGGAAGATTATTGATAGCCACATCCTGCGAAAGCTGGTCGTAGGCACGCTGGATAAAGGTGGCCATCACGCCGAACACCGGTTTTGCGCCACCTTTTGCAAGACCGGCAGCCATAGCAGTGGCATCCTGCTCGCAAATACCGACATCTATAAACTGTCGGCCTGCCTTGTGGCGCTGTGCAGGGCCAAAGCCGAAGGCCCCGGGAGTACCGGCGGTGAGAGTTACAATATTTTTATCGGCAGCCATCCTGTCGAGCATGTGCCGCGTAAATATATCGGTATAATCGGGGGTCGGATCCACGTTCAGCGGTTCGCCGGTAGCTTCGTCGAATGGAGCCGTATAATGGAAAGCCTCCTTGTTTGCCTCGGCGGGTGCATAGCCGTTTCCTTTCATGGTGTTGATATGAACAAGCACGGCATGGTCGGCGTTGCGTGCATATTCATAAGCCTTGATAAGGCTTGCGAGGTCGTTGCCCTCGCGTACATATATATAATCGTAGCCCAATGCCTTGAAGATATTGTTAGCTGCTGTTCCGTTGCTCTCGCGCAGAGCCGTGAGGTGCTGATACAGCGCACCGTGGTTCTCGGCGATGGACATCTGGTTGTCGTTAAGGATAACAATGAAATTGGAGCCGAGCTCCGGACCGTAGTCCAGACCCTCCAACGCCTCTCCGCCACCGAGCGACGCGTCGCCGATGAAAGCTACAACATTCTGCTTGCCTCCCTGGATATCACGAGCCTTGGCCAGGCCCGTGGCCAGAGATATGGATGTAGAGGTGTGGCCTATCTCGAAAAGATCGTAATTACTCTCTCGGGGACAGGTGTAGCCCGTAACATCGTCGTAGTCCGCTGGATTAAGAAAGGCATCGATACGTCCCGTCAGCATCTTATGCACATACGACTGATGCGATACGTCAAAGACAATTTCATCGGTCGGAGCATCGAAAACGTAATGCAGTGCAACTGTCGCTTCCACCACGCCGAGATTCGGACCGACGTGTCCGCCATGTGCTGCCAGTTTGTTGAGGAGCACAGTCCGGAGTTCATCAGCCAGGATGGTAAGTTCTTCTATATTCATGCCCTTTATATCCTTCGGCGAACGGATTTTGCTCAGGTTTATTTTTTCGGTCATATATATTGGTTATTTGTTAATTATATATCATTATGTGTTAATTTTTTATCTTTTCAAATACAAAATTACAACCATAATTTCATTAATTAACAACCCGTAATTGCCTAAAGTTTACCAATTTTGCCTGACCAGACTTCCGTTCCGGCCACATTTGTTTGCCCCAGCAGCATAAAACGTTATGGCTCAGAAGAAAAGAAGCTTTTTATGTTAAACTTTCGTTACGAAAGCCACCTACACACAAAACAAAAACAGAACCTTTCGAAAATATCAAAACTCCATTCATTCTGAACTATTACATACTAAAATACAAAAATATTGTTAAAACACACACTTTTTGCTTCAATTTACTTGCATAATATGGTAAAGTGTTATACCTTTGCATTGTGTTTTTCATGGTATAGATTTAAGGTTAACTGGATTGGTTGTCGCGAGACAATCAATTTTTTTTATTGGCTATCTCGAAATAGCACTGCTAACTCTTTGATAAACAGCACCAATAGCCACAATTAATTCTCCCAGTACTATTTTCTGTGCGAGTTGCGATACTCGGAAGGCGTCATGCCGAATTCTTCACGGAAGCACTGGCGGAAATTGCCGGGATTGCCCATGCCGACCATAAATGCTATTTCCGATACGGTGTAACGTCCGTCTTGGAGCAACACGGATGCTTCGCGTGCACGCAACTTGCGAATCAATCCTGTGATGGAAAGACCCGTGATAGCCTTAATTTTTCGATACAGAGTGGAATGACTCATGCACACCGCATCGGCAATCAGAGCCACATCCAAGTTCTCATTTGAGAGTTGATCCTTTATAACCGTTTCAACTTTAAGAATAAAATCGGCATCGCGTCGGCTCATTTCAGACACAATCACGTTCTCGTCCTGAGGCGTTTCAATGCCCTTCTCATGGACACCCGTAAGTACCGGTTCTCCTTTGGCAATGAAAGCGGCGGCAAGGTTGCGGCGAGTATCGAATATATTGCGGATGCGCGAACGAAGCATTACCGCCGAAAAAGGTTTGGTGATAAACGAGTCAGCTCCGGCTTCGTATGCCTCGAGCCGTGCTTCGTCGGCGATTTTGGCAGTAACGAAGATTATTGGAATATGCTCGGTTTCCGGATTCTCTTTCAGCGCCTTTACCATGCTTATACCGTCCATTTTGGGCATCATGATATCGCTGATAATCATATCGGGGAATATCCGGCTTGCCTGGTTGAGGCCCTCGGCACCGTCAAGCACAGAAACCACGCGGTAGTCATCGGAGATAGACTCGCTGATATAGTCTACGATATCGGTATTGTCTTCCACAATGAGAATGAGGGGACGTTCCTCGTCGGAAGAAGGACGGTCGCCGGTGGCTTCTGCTTCTTTTTTGACGACACAGGTGGCAGCGTTGCGGCGCTCGGCCTGAGGATAGATACTGTCGGTATGTATTCTGAAAGTGAAAACGGAACCGCGGTCGAGTTCACTGTCTACAAAAATCTCGCCTTCATGAATGCGGACGAGGTTGTAAACCAAGGCAAGTCCTATGCCGGTTCCAAGTTGTGTCTCGGCACGATGGTCGCGGTAATAGCGGTCGAAAATATGATGAAGTGTTTCCTGCGACATTCCAATACCCGTATCCTCTACCGAAATCTCTGTGAACGGTACGCCAGATTCTGAGGTGTGGCGCAGACGTAGAACCACGCGTCCCGACGAAGTATATTTACAGGCATTCGACACAAGATTATCCACTATCATCGATATTATTTCGGGATCGAACCATTGCTTGTAGTCTCCGGGGGTTATATAGGTGTCGATAGTAAGAGCGCTATTGGTATTGAGGTCCCTGTAGCGGTTGCCGATATCGGCGATGGTAAGGGCAAGATCCGCATTGGTTACCTTGAGATGACAGTTCTGCGTTTCCGTTTTGCGGAATTCGAGTATGGTATTGATAAGCTGCAACAGATGCAAGGCGGATTTGTGGATTACGTTGAGTTTCCTCACATTTGTCTGCGAGATAGAACGATCGGCCTTCATATCTTCGATAGGTCCGAGGATAAGTGTCAGCGGAGTACGCAGTTCATGAGTTATATTGGTGAAGAAGCGCATGCGCTCCGCATTCAGCCTTTCGGTATGGCGGTTGTTGCGACGCTCTAGGGCGAGTTCATATTCCAGCGAGAGACGTTTTTTGTAGATGCGTATGGCAAAGAAAGCCACGCATACAGCAAAGACAATATAAATCAGTTTCGCCCACCATGTGGCCCACAGAGGAGGGGCAATGACAATATCCATACTTGTCGTCGCAGTAACATCGGGATGATTACGCAATGTGGCTTCGATGGTCACGGTGTATTTCCCCGGACTTAGATTGCGCAGGTAAAGGCCCGAAGCGTCGGAGGCGGAATACCACCGGCCATTTACACCGTCAACTTTGTATCGGTAATCGACAGCCGATGCCAGCGATGGATCAAGTACGTTGAATTCTAACCGCAATGTGTTCTGATTATATGGCAGAGTGACTGTTTTATCTGGCGAATATATTTCAAAAGGGCTGTCTTTGGCATTTGCACCGTATACGGCAATACTTGAAATGACAGGGGCTGCAATAGTGCCGTCGGCCCGGAACTCTGCCGGAGAGAACGAAAATATTCCGGAATGAGAGCCGAAAGAAATCCTGCCGTCGGATGTTGTGGCTACGGCACCTCCGTAAAAGTCGCCTCCGACAACTCCGTCAGGTGTGCCATAGTTACTGATGTGTCCCGTAGAATCCATACTGCTGATACCGGAAGTCGTACTCAGCCATAGCGTACCGTCCGAATCGTAGCATAACGCGCGCACGCATGGATCGGAAAGACCTGCAGAAGTACCTATAATAGTATCTACGCGCACAGAATCGTTGACAAGGGTCAGGCCGTCGCCGGTGGCGCTCCATACACCGCCATCAGGATTTTCTATAAGATGGTTAACGGTATTCGACGGAAGACCGTCCCAGTTATGTATCGAACGGAGAAACCGGAAATCGCTGTCGTAGACAGAGATACCTCCACCGAACGAGCCTATCCAGATTTTGCCGTCGGGACGTTCGTGGATAGTGCGTATCCATTCATCGGCAATTTCTCCGCGGGAGCGACGCAAGGTACGGAGGATTGTACCGTCTGGAGCATACACCACCACCCCTTCGCCACATCCGGCAACCACCTGTCCATTGCGGAGGACACATAGCGCGCGGACATCAGTCATATCCTCCGGCGATATATCTTTGAGTTTACCATGTCTGTCGATTATAGCCACACCTCCGGCGTATGTGCCCACCCAGAGTTTGCCCTGGTGATCGGCGGCAAGCGAGAGAACGGCATCGCCCGGAAGATTGGAAGCCGAAGGTTTGATGTTGGCCAGGAAACGACCGGGAGCATACAGATCTATACCCTTGCCGTCGGTACCGGCCGCAAGGGTATCGCCCAAAGCACAAAGCGACATAACGGAATTGAAAGTAGCCGTAACCGGGAACGACCGTGTATGAATTCGGTCGAAAGATACGTCGCGACGGGCAATAACATCGAGCCCGTCTCCGTAGGTTCCTATCCATATATTACCGAACGAATCTTCGAATACACCGTGGATAGTTTTATTTGACACGCCCAGACCGTCGAACCCCTCGGGCTGCACATCGATATGGGCAAACCGAACATCTTCAGGACGCAGCACGAGACTGTTGCGTATGTCGAGAATACGCACACCGCCATTTTCCGTTGAAATCCACAGTCTTCCGTCTTTGGTCTCGGCGAGGTGCATTATATTGTGCGGAGCGGCGGTGCCGAGCGCACCGTCGTCGTCGGGTACGAAACAGATGAACTTGCCCGAAGTTTCGTCGAAACGTGCAAGACCTTCGTCGGTACCGACCCACACATTACGGTATGAATCAACAAGAACAGAACGCACCTGATTGCCAGGAATAGACTGTCTGTCGCCGGGAATATGACGGAAATTCCGCACCTTGCGTCGTCCGGGATCGAGAACCGTGAATCCGGCACCTACATGTCCTGTCAAAACAGTGCCGCCGTTACCGAGAGCCACGCACCACAGCTGGTTGTCGGGCCAGTTGCCTATGGTGCGGGTATTATAATGTTCAAATACACCTTTGTCTGGGTCGAAGCGGTCAAGTCCGTCGGTGTAGGTACTTACCCATATACACTGCCTCGCCTCATCTACAGCTACATCGGTAACACCATCGCTGGCTATCGATGCCGGGTTATCGGGATCGCGCATGTAATTCTGCAATTTATATGTATTGCAGTCAAGACGGTCGAGACCGTGCCGCTGGGTGGCAATCCACAGAATGTTGTTGACAGTATCGGTGCAGATACGGTTTAGCTCGTTAGCCGACAAGGCTGTTTGTCCTTCTTTTTTAAATACACGGAAAGTTGCTCCATCGTAGCGGTTAAGACCCGATTCGGTAGAAATCCAAACAAAACCGTTACGATCCTGAGCTATGCCCATCACATAATTGTTGGACAGACCGCAGTCAAATCCGAGGCGTATGATATTGCGGCCGGCATGCGCGGCAGCAACAGCTACGAGCAAAACGAAGAACTGCAGGAGATATTTTTGTCGGTTCATATTCATGGTACGATTCTCTGCAAAGATAGCAAATAAATGACGAAAAACCGACCAGGGCTACTACAGAAAGGTTTTTTGACGGATTTTCGACCGAGTATGACGAAAAAGCGGCCACCCCGAGCTGGCTATATGGACTAATTTTGCGACGATAGAAGCGCCAACAGATATTATCACATTTTTCAGTTTATTACCAAACCAAATCAACATACCAATTCTCTTACATGAAAAAAACGCATTTTTATCCTGGTGCATTTGTGGCGTTCCTGCTTGCAGGCACCTTTTTTGCGTGCGACGATGACAATGAGAAATGGCCGTCGGTGGACGGAAAGAATCCCGAGTTCTCGATTGAGAAACCGGTGATAGGAAGCCGCCCCGGCCAGACGTTGCACATTACAGGTATAGTGAAAGATGCCGATGGTCTCAGCCACATCACGCTTGAATGTCTTCCACTATATCTTGACAAGCGTATCGACCTCCTTTCCATATATGGAGAGGCCAAAGAAACCTACGACCTGAACTACAAAATCACATCGGACCTTACCGAAGCCGGCGACAAATTCGAAGTCCTGCTATCTGCATTCGACGTGCTTGGAAATTCGTCGTCCACCACAGTAACCATTGATATGAACGGAGATATCGAAGCTCCGAAATTTGCAGTAACACCTGCCGACGAAGTAACGGTAGTCCTCGCCGACAAGGCTGAACTTGATTTAAGTTTTACCGTAACCGACGACCGAGCTCTCGGCTCGGTAAGCGTGGAAATCCCTGAAATAAATTTCAGTTCTACGGTTACGGAGTTCGAGGACCCGACTTCGTATACATTCTCGCGGCTTATAGAATTCCCCGCACGGAATGCTGAATATTCCATCAATATCAGCGCCACCGACCAGTGGAACAATGTAACGGAGACCACAACAATAGTACACGTGAGCGACACTCCCGACTTTGCCAAGATGTGGCTTGCGGACGTAGCCACAGCGGCCGAACTAAATTCCGACGTAATGGGCGTTCCCATGCTGATCAGCCATACGGCGCCTTTCGAATACGAAGCACGCTATTATAATGAAAAAGCAGGTACCGAAATTTTCTTCCTGCCCCAGCGCAACGATTTCGCACCGCTGTGCATCGGCCTTGATCCGGCGGACAACACGCGCATAGTCTCCGACCCCGCGGAAGCCAAACCTTTTGTGCTTGATATAGCCAACACTTACTATCTTATCAAGTTCAATACAGTGAAGTGCACATACAGCATAGAAACATACAGCATCGCCGAGGCAATCGATCCGATACCCCATACATTCGGCGCCAATGAACTAGATCGCTGGAAATCCGGTGAGGAATTTATAGAATTCTACTTCGGCTACACCACCGAAGGCCCCGAAAACATCGTGCGTTTTGAACAGGATGCCGTGAATCCGCACATCTACCGTCTTCCCGAACCGCTGAAGCTTAAGGCCGGACGTCACTCGGGATTCATAATCCACAACTATCACCCCGACGGCTGGTGGAACTACTGCACCTGGCGCGCCGACGACGAGCAGGATCCTGAAATCTGCGGATGGTATGGCGAGGTAACCAATCCCAAGTGGAACGGCAACCGCGCCGAGGATAAATGGTTTAAACCTGCAATTCCGGCCGACGGCGAATACAACCTGATTATGGACGCTCATCTCGACCGTATGAAAATCGTACCTGTTAAAAAGTAAAATGCTATGAAACGTTATATAACACTTCTGTTCGTGGGCCTGATTGCATTATGCGCCACGGCACAGATCAAAGTAAGCGGTACAGTGACCGACAACACCGGAGAACCTCTCATCGGAGCCAGCGTCCAGACCGGCACTACCGGTGTTACAACCGATATCGACGGCAACTATACCATAACCGTAGATCCAAAAGGCACCCTCACATTCTCTTACATAGGTTTCCAAACTCAAAATATCAAAGTAGAGGGTCGTTCACGTATCGATGTAGTGCTTGCCGAAAGTTCCGAAAATCTTGAAGAGCTTGTCGTGGTAGGCTATGGTGTGGTCAAGAAAAGCGACCTTACCAGTTCCATCTCCACTGTCAAAGGGACCCAGATTACCGAAGTAACCACCGGCAACCCGATGGACGCTCTCCAGGGTAAGGTGAACGGCGTGCAGATATCGTCGGGCGGCGGACCGGGCAGCGCGCCAAAGGTGATTATCCGCGGTGTAACAACTGTAAACGGTTCCGAGCCGCTGTATGTTGTGGACGGTGTTCCCATCGGTACTGATGTGAATTTTCTCAATGCTGGCGATATAGAAAGCATGGAAGTGCTGAAAGACGCCTCGTCGGCGGCAATCTACGGTACCCGAGGCAGCAACGGTGTGATTCTGGTAACGACAAAGAAAGGCGCCGAGGGCAAGACAAGTTTCAATTTCACCGCCTCGGTTGGCTTTCAGACTTTGAAAAAACCTAAGATGGCCGGAGCTGCCGAATACGAAAAAGTATACAAGGCCCGCTACACCAACGATGGACGCAGCCCCATGTGGAACAGCCCAATTTCGGGCTACACCGATGCCGAAGGCACCGACTGGTGGGATGCCGTTGTGAATAAAACGGCAATGATACAGAACTATCAGTTCAATATGACCGGAGGTACCAAAAACTATATTTATAGCCTGAGTGCCGGTTATTTCAAGAACAACTCGCAATTCGACTACGGCTACTGGGACAAACTCAATATCCGCCTCAACACCGAGTATCGGTTCAACAAGTACGTTCTTGCAGGTATCAACATGGCTCCGCGCATGGAATCGTGGGACGACAGCCCCAGCGACTTCGGATCTATCATGGCTATGGACCCCACTACTCCGGTGTTCAAACCCGAATCGGAATGGGACGGCAATCCATATAACAATTATCAGCGAAGCTATAACAACACCACCCACAATCCCGCCGGCGTAATATCGCGAGCCAACGGTCATTCCCGTGAATTCGGAATGTTCTTCGATCCCTATCTGCAGGTGAGCCCAATCGACGGCCTCACTATCCGCACGCAGTTCGGTGTTAACGCACGCTTCCGCCGTACCGACGGCTTCACGCCCAAGTTCTTCATCGACCAGCAGGAACAGGAGACAAACAACCATGTAAGCCGCCGCATGAGCCAGAACATAGACTGGAACTGGACCAACACTGTGAACTACAACACAACAATCGCAGAAAAACACAACATCAATGCTATGGCCGGCTTCACAGCCGAGAAATTCATGGACTATTGGGTTTACGGTTCGCGCGACAATGTACCGGGTACAAGCAGCAACCTCAACGAAGTGCATGCCGGCACGATTAACCAAAATTCCGACGGCAACACATCCTACAACACACTGGTATCGTATCTCGGCCGTGCTATGTATAACTTCGACAACCGATATTACATTACTGCCTCGGTACGTGTCGACGGTTCCTCGAAGTTTGCAAAAGGCAACCGCTATGCGACATTCCCTGCCATTTCCGGCGCATGGCGCATAAGCAATGAATCTTTCATGCGCAACCAAACGGTAATCAACAATCTGAAGCTACGTCTGGGCTGGGGCCGTGTCGGCAACCAGAACATCGATTCTTCGGCCTATCTTACACTGCTCGACAACACAGCGGCAGTTATCGGCGGCGTGCGCGTACCCGGCTCCACGATTTCGAGCGTGGGCAACAACAAGCTTCGTTGGGAAACTGTCGAAGACTTCGACCTGGGTCTTGATGTAAGTATCCTCAACTCACGCCTGGACATGACTTTCGACCTTTACCGGAAGAAATCGCACGACATGTTATATAAGAAAGAGAACATTCTATCGCTCGGCTACCCGAACTGGAACGGCGCCGTAACCATGAACATCGGCAAAATGCAGGCTACAGGCTGGGAGCTGTCGCTGAACTGGAGAGATCGCGCCGGCGAGTTTTCCTATAGCGTGGGGGTTAACCTCTCGGGCGTGAAGAACAAGGCTGTGAAACTCTCGGGCGACGGTCCCGTGCTGTCCGAGGATTTCAACATGGATAAAATTATACGCAACGAGGACGGAGGTGAAATCAGTCGTTTCTATGGTTTTGTGGCCGATGGTATATTCCAGAACTGGGCCGAGGTGAAATCGCATGCCGACGAACACGGTAATCTGCTCCAGCCCAATGCAGTACCGGGCGACATCAGGTTCCTTGACATCAACAATGACGGTTCCATCGACGACAGCGACAAATGCTATATCGGCAACGCATATCCCAAACTGCTGGCAGGTCTGAATCTGTCGCTGAACTGGCGCAACTTCGATTTTTCCACCAACTTCTACGGAACATTCGGCAACGATGTATTCAACACCACCAAACGCCGATACTCCGGTGTGTCTGGCGATAACGTGTGGGCCGGGACCTTCGACAAAACATGGCACGGCGAAGGAACTTCAAACGATCTCCCCCGTCTGTCTGTAAACGACAGAAACCAGAACTACAACCGCGTGTCGAGTTTCTATGTCGAGGACGGCTCGTATTTCCGCTGCAAGATGATGCAGCTGGGCTACACCTTACCAAAGAACATGCTGGGTAATACATCTCTCCGTATCTATGTTTCGGCCCAGAACCTTTTCACCATTACACAATATAAAGGGCTCGATCCCGAACGTCCGCAGACCGACGGCGGCTCAATAAGCACCGGTATCGACTGGAACTCTTACCCGAACCCGCGTACTTTCCTCTTCGGCGTGGATTTCAAATTCTAATCAGACCATAATCATGAAAAAGATAATACTGACAGCTTTTACGGTTCTCTTCTTTATGACGTTCGCTACTTCGTGCGAGGACTTCCTCGATGAAGATGTACGCGGCCAGGAGAATCTCGATACATATTTTCAGAACGCCGACGACGCACAGTCGTTTATCATCGGCTGCTACAACTCTATCAGCGACTACCAGTGGTGGACTGCCGAACGAATGTGGATTCTTTGCGACATGTGCACCGACGACTACTGGATGGGCAACACCGGACAAAACCAGGAAGAATATATCTCGCTGGCCCACTACATGGGTGTGGGACAAAGCAACGGCTCCATCTCGGATTTCTGGCAATACCGCTATAAAGGCATTCTTAAATGCAACATAGCCCTCGACCGTATTCCGTCCATACCTATGGACGAAACCCTCAGAAACCGTCTCATAGCCGAAGCGCGTTTTCTCCGGGGCTACTTCTATTTTGAGCTTGTTAAGAACTTCGGCGGAGTACCTCTGGTTACCGGTTTCCTTATGCCTTACGATGTTGCCGGAATCACCCGTTCCTCCATCGACGACTGCTATGATTTCATAGAGCAGGACTTCGATTTTGCATCTAAAAATCTGCCTGCCCGCAGCGAACTGAACTCATCGGAAACAGGGCGCGCCACATCGGGTGCAGCACTTGGTCTGCTCGGCAAGGCACAGGTATATGCCGGTAGGTTTAACGACGCAAAAGCAACACTGAAAAAACTCATCGACACCAAAGAGTATGACCTGATGCCTGATTTCGGACAGAACTGGAATCTGCTCTACGAAAACAACCGCGAATCGCTGTTCGAAGTGCAGAACATATATGACGAAACCTATAAACTTGGAGGCAATATCCCAATGATCAGCGGTAACCGCAACAGTGGCGACATGGATGGCTGGGGCTGGGGAGTGCCTACTTCCAACCTCGAAAACGCTTTCATCGAGGCCGGCGACACCGAACGTCTGGCCTGGACCATAATCAAGAACGGTGCCACTTCCATTCCCGGCGAAACAAATTTCGACGGTCTCGTGAAAAAACAGGGCGACCGCAACAAGAACGGCTCATACTACATAAATCCCGCCGACAATAAATCATGTCGTGTTAGCCGCAAACATTATATTCCGTTCGATCTTCGTCCTGCCAAGTTCGACAAAGAAAATCTATCGCCTCTGAACTATACCATCCTTCGCTATGCCGACGTCCTGTTGCTTTATGCTGAAGCATGTTATGAAACCGGCGATGAACCCGGCTGCCGGACCAATCTGAACCTTGTGCGCCGTCGTGTGCATCTGGATGACGTAACAGCTTCGGGTACAGCTCTGCGCGATGCTTTGCGTCTGGAAAGGCGTCTCGAACTCGCCACAGAATCGCAGCGGCTCTACGATATCCGCCGCTGGACCGACGACAACGGCAAAAAAATGGCCTGCAATCTCTTTGGACCCAATGGTTCATTTGTACGCTACAACCTTGGCGCGACAGCCGACCCCGTAGAGGCCGCAAACCAGCGCGAGCCCCAGGACAAGGGTACATCGTTCCTCGAAGAACGTGATCTGGTTTTTCCTGTTCCCCTCTACGAAGTAACAATGTCCGAAGGCCGTATAGAACAAAATCCCGGATGGCAATAATCTTAATACGAACAATCAATGAAACTCCATAATATCTCAGCATTAATCATCTGCGGTGCCGTTCTTGGTTCCTGCAGCGACAATGCCTACGATCCGGGGGAACCGAATCCCGGACGTCCTGCCGAGGACTACGCAATAGGCAAATCAGTGAACATCAATCCTTCTGTCGCATATCAGACAATTGCCGGTTTTTCGGCTTCCGACGCATGGCAGTGCGCATGGGTGGGACGCGACTGGACCAACTCGCGCCAGGGTATCGCCGACCTTCTTTTCAGCCAGGAAATCGAGAACGGACAACCTCAAGGCATCGGTCTGTCGATGTGGCGTGTCAATCTTGGCGGCGGCTCTGCCGAAATCGGTGATGCTTCGGGCATAAGCACCGTTCATCGCCGCGCCGAAAGTTTTATGGGAGCCGACGGCAAAACACTTGACTGGAGCAAATGCACGGGGCAGCGCTTCTTTATGGAACAGGCGCGCAAGGCCGGCGTAGAAAAATTCGTCTTTTTCAGCAACAGCCCGCTGGTTCAATGGACCTACAATGGACAAGGGCGCAGCGACCGCGGCGATCATTCAAATCTTATGCCGTCGAAATATCCGGCATTTGCCAACTATATAGCCGATGTAGCCCGCCACTTCGTGGACGAAGGCTATAACATCACTCATATTTCGCCAATCAACGAACCAATGGTATACTGGGACGGACACGACCAGGAAGGTACCGCGTGGACTGTGGCCGAATCGGCAAAGCTGGCGCGGGAACTCGACCGAGCGCTGACAGAGCGTAACCTCGACACCCAGATTCTTCTTGCAGAAAACGACCGATGGGACTACCTCAACGGCGACCGCGAGTGGGCCGGCCAGACCGATATTGCATCACACTACTGGACCGAAGGCGACGAATCGTATATCGGCGATCTTCGTCATGCGCCCCGCCTTTTCGGCGCACATTCATACTGGACCGATACCGATTGGAACGGTATGCGTGAAGTACGTGCCAAGGCAGCAGCCAAAGCCCGGCAGTTCGGTCTCGAATTATGGCAGACCGAATGGTGTATGCTGGGCGACGGACACAATACCGACGAATACCCGGGCCACGGGTCGGCAACAGATATGGAACGTGCCTTATATATGACCCGCGTTATCCATAACGACCTTACGGTGGCAAACGTGAGTTCCTGGAGCTATTGGGTGGCCATAGACGGACGAGACCAGCACAATAACCGCTGGCTCCTCATCTTCCTCGACATGGCAACCGGCACGGGCGGCTCTGTATTCGACGGCGAAGGCTCGTATGCTCCGTCTCTCAATCTTTGGGCTTTAGGCAACTTCAGCCGTTTTATCCGCCCGGGATTCAAGCGTATAGATCTTGCAACCGCCGAGAGCCGCAACTTCTTCGGTTCGGCATATATAAGCCCTGACGGAAAACGCCTTGTGGCAGTTTACTCCAACTGCAGTCAGAAACCGGTGAAAATCGACACATCCATCGAGGGCGGATTCAATGCTTCTCAAATTCACTCATACACTACTTCGACGTCTAAGTCGCTTCTGGAAGCAAGCATTACCGATGCCAAATCGATTCTACTTGATCCGCAAAGTATCACTACAATCGTTTACGACCTCTGAATCATGATGAAAATAACAACTATTCTCACACGTGCCCTGGCCGTACTGGGCTTTACAGGCATCATGTTCCCGCAAGCGCAGGCGCAACTGTCGTTTGGCAACGCAACGCTGTTCAACGATAGCTGGCTGTTTACCATGTCTGACGATTCTGTTGCACCTGCATGTCCGGATTTCGACGACTCACAGTGGCGGCAGCTTACGCTCCCTCATGACTGGAGTGTAGAAAGCTATCCTTCTCCCACGCTGAATGCGTGCACCGGTTATTTTCCAGGTGGTGCAGGATGGTATCGCAAACATTTTGTCGTCGATACCACCGCGCCAATACACTATATTCTTTTTGAAGGTGTGTATAACCGCAGCAAGATATATCTTAACGGACATCTCCTTGGCGAGCGCCCGAACGGTTACGTTTCGCATTACTATGACATGACACCCTATCTTCGCACTGACGGTGGAGAAAACGTACTCGCCGTGCGCGTGGACCATACACGCGAAGCCGATTCCCGATGGTACACAGGCTCAGGCATCTATCGCGATGTCTATGTCGTGTCGGGCGGTACAACCCGTCTTGCTCCGTGGGGCGTGGGGTGGAAAGCTACATCCATCAAGCCGTCGAAGGCGGTCATGGAAGTGGAATTCGAAACCATTGCGCCGGATAATGACGCATCCCGTCTTGATGTCCGTGCATCACTTGTCGATGCTTCCGGAAAAACCGCAGCAAAAGCACACCGACAGCTAAAAGGATCGGGGAAAGGCACTATGACATTGACCGTGAACAATCCCCGGCTGTGGAACCTGGACTCACCGTACCTCTACACCCTACAGGTAGAGCTGTACAAGGACGGAAAACGTATCGACGGTACCGACTGCCGTGCAGGATTCCGCACTCTGGAGTTCAGTCCCGACAAAGGTTTTGCCCTCAACGGCAAAAACATGAAAGTGAAAGGTGTGTGTCTTCATCACGACGCGGGCGTACTCGGGGCTGTAGTGCCAAAGGCCGTGTGGCGCCGTCGCCTGCAGAACCTCAAGGCCATTGGGACCAATGCTATCCGTATGAGCCATAATCCGCAGGCCCCTGTAGTATATGATCTTTGCGATGAACTGGGACTGCTCGTTATGGACGAAGCCAGTGATGAATGGGAATTTCCCAAACGAAAATGGATAGAGGGATGGAACTGCGGAGTACCGCAGTTCCAGGGCTCGTACGATTTCTTCGAGGAATGGATAGAGCGCGATGTCGCCGATATGGTGCGCCGCGACCGCAACCACACGTCAATAGCATTCTGGAGCATCGGTAATGAAGTGGACTATCCCAACGATCCTTACTCCCATCCCGTGCTGGACAGTGCCCGTATCAACCAGCAGAACTTCGGCGGATATAATCCGGAGGCTCCGTCGGCCATGCGCATAGGCGAAATCGCAAAACGTCTTGCAGGCATTGTCAGGAACATCGATACCTCACGCCCTGTAACAGGCGCTTTGGCCGGCGTTGTGATGTCGAACGAGACCGCCTACCCCGAAGCTGTAGATATTGTAGGTTATAATTACACCGAAGACCGTTACGACATCGACCACAAGCTCTACCCCGGCCGTGTTATTTACGGAAGTGAAAACGGACACGGATACCGCGAATGGCTTGCTGTCCGCGACAACGACCATATCTTCGGTCAGTTTATATGGACCGGTACCGACTATCTCGGTGAAGCCGGCCGCTGGCCTTCGCGCGGCCTTGGAACAGGCTTGCTTGATTTCGGCAGTTTTGTCAAACCACGAGGTAAATTCCGTGCGTCGCTATGGTGCGAGAAACCGGTAGCCTATCTCGGCAGCTATGAGACGGCGTCAGACCAGGGTCTGAGCATCGACGCTCCTGCCGTGTGGAACTATTCGGAAGGAACCCCAGTCCGCGTGGTATGTTACACCAATGCCGAGGCGGCCAGGCTGCTTCTCAACGGCAGACAGGTAGCCGAAACCAAACCCCGCGATGATTCCAACGGTATCATTGCATGGGACATGCCTTTTGTTACCGGGAAACTCGAAGTGGAAGCCTTGGATGCGGATGGCAATATTATTGCAACGGACCGTCTTGTATCCACCGGATTGCCATCGGCCCTGCGTGCGAGCATCGATGCCGACGAGGATGGGCTGGCTCACGTACTTGTCGAGGTAATCGATAGCGATGGCAACACCGTGCCGTTGGCCGACAATATGATTAGGTGCAGTATCGAGGGTAATGCACGTCTGTTGGGACTGGAAGGCACAGGTAACAGCGATATGTCGCATCCACGGGCCAGCGAACGACGTGCTTCGTCGGGACGCGTTTTGGCCTACGTTCAACGCACCGGAGACAACAGCAAAGCTACAATCCATTTCTCATCTCCTCTTCTCAAGTCTGCTTCTATCGAAATCTAATCCAACTAAAACCATACATTATGAAAAAATTATTATTATCAGCATTAGCTGTCTTTGCTATTTCCGCATCGGCAAGTGCCGTTGTTGCCGACCGTCTATGGATCATAGGGGAACCCGCCGGCGGATGGGATACCACTCTTGGTATCGAACTTAACAAAACGTCCGACGGTGTTTTTGAATATAACGCCGATTTCGACAGCAAGAAGAGTTTCGGCTTTGTCGATCGTCTGGCCGAAGCCAACGACTGGGATTCGTTCAACGCACACCGCTATGTGGCTCCCGACTGGGGTACTGTCCCGGTTGTGGGCGAGAACCCGATGGAATACGGAACATCGGATTACTGCTGGGATCTTCCCGCCGGCAAATATCACATGACTATCGATACCAACAAAATGCTACTTGTCATTTCTACTGACGGCGGAGGCGACAAACCCGTAGTGATAATCCCGGATCTCTTCTTCGTGGGCGAGGTCAACAGCTGGCAGTTCAAAGACGACTACCGCTTCACTGCTGATGAAACAGGTAAAGTATTCACATATAAGTCTGCCGTTATCCGCGGTACAGCGGACTGTTCCTTCAAAATTTCGGCCGATGGCTGGAACCCCGAATATACTACCGAGGTTATGGACATGAAAGCCGGACAGATCTACACCATGATGCCCGGCAAGGGCCACGGCAACATGGCATTCGCCGACGACCTTATCGAAGGCGTGCTTGTTTTCGACAGCGAAGCCATGATTCTCGCCGTATACGATGCCTCTACAAGCGTAGACGACGTTGAAACAGCAGACAACGCCCCCGCAGAGTATTACACCCTTCAGGGCATGAAAATCGCCAATCCCGAACAAGGTCTTTATATCGAACGTCGCGGTACATCTGTGCGTAAAGTATATATAAAATAATATCCACCATCTATAGCAACAACGGGGTCGCGCATACGCTCGGCCCCGTTGTCATTTTGCCCTGTCCGGCATATACTGTTCTTTTTTTGCATCGATTAAAATTTTATCTTGCCTACAATGCGCTGTTATGAAAGAAAATCGCTAACTTAGCGCGTCGGGAAAATCCCGGCTGATTTGTGATATTTTAAAACTGTACATAATGAACATAACCAAACTGTTTTGTACTGCTGCAGCCATTGCCATGGCCGCACCGATGTTCGCAGCCCCCAGGGCAGCTTCCGAACAGGACAAGATTATCCTCCACGCATGGACATGGAGCCTGGACACCATTGCCAACAATATGAAAGCTATTGCCGACGCCGGCTACGACTTTGTGCAGACATCCCCGGTTCAGGCTTGCTATGTAGGTGACAACGGCGGACGGGCACTATTCAGTAAACCCGGCGACAGCGTAATGGGTAAATGGTACTACTATTATCAGCCCACCGACTGGAAGATAGGCAACTACATGCTTGGTACCCGCGACGACTTCAAGGCAATGTGCGACAGCGCGTATAAATACGGCGTACGCGTGATTGTGGACGTACTTCCAAACCACACCGCCGTAGACCACACCGCTGTTCTACCCGACCTAGACAATGCCGTCGGAGGACACGAGAACCTGTTCCACGCCAATGGTTTCAATGATATCGTTGACTACAACGACCGCTACCAGTGCACCACAGGCAAGATGGGCGGTCTGCCCGACGTGAATACGGAGAATCCCGATTTCCAATACTACTATCTGCAATACGTAAACGATCTGATCAACCTCGGCGCCCGCGGCTTCCGCTATGACACCGCCAAGCATATCGGCCTCCCCTCCGATCCATTGGACGCCAAAGCCACGCGCAACAATTTCTGGGATATAGCCACTGGCCGCGAAGGTGTAAAAGGCCTGTCGCTGCTTATGCCGGACAGTCTCTACATCTACGGCGAAGTACTTCAGGACCGCAACGTAAAGGAAACGGAGTACGACGATTACATGGATCTTACCGCCAGTGCCTACGGCCACGCTCTGCGTAGTGTGCTTGAAAAAGGCGATGCCCGTGCGGAGGACCTTGCCGACTGGCACCATCCGTCGGCACCCGAGGCTCTTGTAACATGGGTCGAGAGCCACGATACCTACTGCAACGCCCACGAATCGGCCGGTCTCACCGACGACCAGATTGTTGCCGGATGGGTATTCCTGACATCGCGCGCAACCGGCCGTCCTCTGTTTTTCAGCCGTCCCGAAGGCAGCACCCGCGAGAACTACTGGGGTACAAACCGCATAGGCAACCGCGGCAATGCCGATTTCATGCGTCCACAGGTTGTGGCAGCCAACAAGTTCCGCCACGATATGAGCGGCCAGCCCGAGAAGCTTGAATTCAGCGATAACGGGGCTGTCGGGATGGTTGAGCGCGGTACTCAAGGCGCCGCTCTTGTAAATTTCTCCGGTAAAGACCAGAAAATCAAACTCGCCACTGCTCTCCCCGACGGCAAATACACCGATGCCGTAAGCGGCAACGAGTTCAAAGTAGCAAAAGGCTTGCTCACAGGAAAACTTGCACCACTTGCAACATATATCCTGTACGCTGAATAACAGTCATCATCCCTCTCTACTGCAGAAATACAACAATATCGAAGGCCCCGGCACCGGGGTCTTCTTTTTGCGACATAGAGCATATGCACTAACACCTATCAGATATATTTAAGAAATTAAGAAAGCAACTGTAAAATCTTTTAAAATTTTCGAGATTTACAAATAAAATTTCTTAACTTTGCGCAAATATCTTAACATCCACTATGAAAAAATACACAGCATTCCTTGCAATCGCTCTTGCCGCATCCATGTTTTCCTGCGGCGGCAACGGCCAGAAAGGTGACGGCAACGACAGCACCGCCGTCGATTCAGCATTTCTTAAATATGACAAAGTGCGCGACCTCGCACTGATTTACCAAGGCGGCGCACATCGTATCGACTGGACCGAAGACCAATTCGAACCTTATGTAACCCACAAATTCGCCGACGGCACCGAAGACTGGATTTTCGACGGCTATCTGTTCCTCGAATTCAAGGACGGACGCGGAGCTCAGCTATCGCCAGGCTATGACTCCATCAACGCCACACGCCAGGTATGGGAATGGTATCTGGACCGCATCTTCGAAAAAGGCAAATCACTCGACGCACTCAACAAAGTTATAGGTAAAAAGAAAGAACAGATAGGCGATCCGGGCTTCAGGCATAAAGTGGCCCTTACCGCCATCGTTCCCTTGGCAAAACAGACCGACTGGGGAGAACTTGACGGTAAAAAACTCGACTTCAACAATGTGGAAGACCAGAAAACAGCCTTGCGATGGTTCATCGACCAGCTGTGCGACCGCTTTAAGAAAGGAAACTATGACAACCTCGACTTCTACGCAATCTACTGGATTGACGAGGACATGGTACATACCAACGACTTTCCCAAACAGATCAAAGACTACATCCACGAAAAAGGCCTCGATTTTATCTGGATTCCCTACTTCAACGCTCCGGGAGCCGACCGATGGGAAGAGCTTGGTTTCGATGCCGCCTATCAGCAGCCAAACCATTTCTTCCACGACGATATCCCCGACTCTCGTCTGACAGAGGCCGTAAAATTCGCAAAGGCACACAACATGGGTGTGGAATTCGAATGCGACGAGCACGCACTCTCTCAGGATACCGTTCTACCGCGCCAGTATCGCATGCAGGCTTACATCGACGCCTACGAGCGCGACAGTGTTTTTGCAAAGGCTCCTATCGCCTATTACACAGGTAGCCATATGTTCCTGGACATGGTTCAGAACCCGAGTCCGGAAAACCAGGCCATTATGGACCGCCTGTGCCATTTCATCGCCAACCGCCGCAACAACCTCGGCAACAAAAAAGATAGAAACTGACACTATTAAAACAGCAAGGAGGCTGTGTCGTAATAAAGGTTTATGACGCAGCCTCCTCTTTTTGTCAAAAATTTCGGCCGACAAAAGGCGCCGATGGGAAACTATCGTACCGAAATTCACGGATATTTAGTAATTTTGTGTTCGTAAAACTTATCAAATTCAAGACGATATGACTAAAACAGATATAGTTAACGAGATAGCCAAGACAAGTGGCATCGATAAAGCTGCAGTTCTCTCGGTAGTAGAGCTGTTTATGACCGTAGTAAAGGATAGCCTTGCTCACGGCGAAAACGTATATCTCCGTGGCTTCGGCTCCTTCACCGTAAAGACACGCGCTGAGAAGACTGCACGCAATATCAGCAAGAATACCACTATCATAATCCCAGCTCACAACATTCCGGTGTTCAAACCCGCCAACTCTTTCAAAGAGGAAGTCGCAAGAAAATGAAACTCAATCCAGTAGCAAAGAAAGCCATTTCAGCTTTGCTCATTTTGCTGTTGATGGCCGGACTGTATGGAGCAGTTATTGCACTGTGTAATCTATATCTGCGTGAGCATGATATGCTGACCAAATCATCCAAATTTATTCTCGGTGTATTTATGTTTGCCGGATTCTATTTCATTTACAAATGGTTCTCGAAACGGATTGACACAATCCAAAAGTACAACGATTGATGAATTACGAGGATAATGAAATTCCCCTCGTAATGAACTGCACCCCAAAAGTTAGACAAAAAACTTCTGGAGTGCAGTTTGTTTTGACATAGCCTCTTTTTAACACTATCGCGGTCTCGGCCGCAATCATATTACCGGCAGGCAAAACAGATTCAGATGTCCACGACACACTAAAATACATAAAAAGAACCGCACCCGGGAAGGATGCGGTTCTTGAATATGGTTCTATGCGATGTTATTTCTTCACTACGCTGACGTAGTTGGGGAATACATCGAAATGGAAGCTGATTTCATATGTGCCGGGCTCCTCAATCTTGTAATTGCCGGCATTCTGCCATACGCTGTTGAACGTGCCGTCCTGTGTGCCGTAGCTCAAAGTCCATGCGTTGTTTACACATACCTTGAATTCGCCAGCCTCGGCAAAGGTTTCGGTAATAGTCCAGACTGTCTTCTGGCTGTTGGGGGTGAGAGCGGGAGCGGTCTTTTCGTTCCAGCCGTTGAACGCGCCAACGAGGTTAAGCACAGGAATGGGAGTAGCTTTCCAGGTCATATCGATGATGTTTGCCTGAATATAGTACAGTCCGGCAGTGGGCACCTTCATTGTAGCGGTGGAAGTAACGTCGTAGATCATCTTGCCGGAGAGCACACCGTCGTTGTCTTCCTGGTCGCCGTCGGGACGATAGTTCACGCCGTTCAGCGAGGGCTGGCCTGTGAACCAGAAGCGGTTGCTCAGACGCATCGTGCCTTCGTAGTGGATATAATCGCCGGTGTTGGTAAGACGCATAATCCTGTCGAAGTTAGATGTGGAGGAGCCGAAACCGGGAACCCACAGATAGTCGAACGCCTGGTCGATGGAGTAGCGGAGTGTCTCGAGGTTGATCTTGATGATGTACGGACCTTCCTGAGTGATGGTTCCAGCTTCGGTTTCGGCTTCGGGAGCAGCCACGAGGCTTCCGCTGAGGTTGCTGTCGCCTACCACAGCGCCGTAAGCGCCTGCCCATGTACCGGCCTCGAATGCCGACTTGGGAACTACTTTCCACATGTAACCTTCGCTGGCCTGAGCAGCCGTAACATCGATCTTGACCATAAATTCAGGATGGTCGTAGGGATTGCCATCCTCGATCTGTGTGAAAGCAATACCGTTCTCCACATTCCAGTCGCAGAAGGAACCTACAAGGTAATATCCGTCCTCAATAATGTTCTCCTGCGGGCAAGGCTTCACGTTGACAACACCATTGAAGTAATACTGGTCCTTGCCGCCGAGGCGTACGCTGCTGGTGCCGTTAACGGCGTAGGCAGCTACCCGGAGGTAGATATCCTTTGCATCGGGACTCTTGCTTATAAGCTGGTTGAAGGCGGCCTGTACCTCGGCTACCGGCAGATAAGCCATACCGGTTGAATCGACACTCATTGGCAGACTGACAGTCTTGTCGGCGGAATATGCGTCAGTTGCCGAAAATTCGGCAAGGGGCTGAAGTTTGTAAGGCGCGGGGAGCGGTTCGTAGGTAACGTTGAACATGTCCACAGGGCGCTCTGCCGCTTTAAGTGCGGGAAGGTCCACCGTACTGCCCATCACCGAGGTGAAGGCAAGGGTCTGGGAGTCGTATACACCCAGATCGGGATTGCTCTGGGCCGGGGGATTAGGCAGATCGTAGGATTCGCAAGAAGCGAGGAACAATCCTGCGAGTGCCGCCAGAGCTATAACGGGATAATTTTTCATATCTGTATTATGCTATATTCGTTAATTAATCGGCAACCGCAGTGATTACCACCTTGGGTTCGGATGAGTTGGAGAGGTCGACGAAGATGTGGAGCTTGCCGGAGTAGTTGGGGAAGCTGAAGGAGTCCTTGGTAGCAGCAAGACCGTGGTCGAGTGTAGAGCCGGCGACGAAGTCGGGGAATTCCACAGGAGTATCGGAATCGGTACCGCCCGAGCATCCGTAGGAGTTGGCATCCCAGCCTTCAAGTGCGGTGTAGAAACGGAAGATACAGTTGTCGGCGGTAAAGTCGATTGTACCGTAATACTTCTTGCTGTCGATTTCGTCGGCGTTCTCCGACAGAGTATAGGGAGCAAGTTTGTCGGCATTGGCGGCTTCCGGGCCGATCCAGTCGCCTACGTAGTTACCGATAACGTAGATAACGCCGGGGATAGGCAGTTTGAGATATCCCTGCACGCGGTTGAGCGATGTTACATTGGATGTAATCACATTACTGCTTTCAATACCGCTGATGAATGCCTGACCACGGAGATAGACCTTCTGTTCGCCGAGGTCCACATACTGGTCGGCGGATTCAACGCCGTGGAGCTTGCACAGAGCCATTGCGAGGTCGGATTCCTTGAAGGTCATCTGCGAGTGTGTGCCGGTACCTGTTGGAATAAGGGTCTCGTAGCTGGAGAAATCATCAACAACAGCTACCTGCAGACGGTACTGGGTAACAGCAGAGAAGCCATAATCGGGCTGGCCGTTGAGTGTGATGTCGAACGTGCCGTTGTCCGTCAGTTCGTAGTAATCGTTCTGGAACGACGGAGTGTATATTTTGAACGACGCTGCGTTCGGCTCGTGGTATTGCGGATCGGTGTTCTCGCTGCAGGAAGAGAATCCTGCAATGGCGACAGCAGCCGCAAGCACGGTATATAATTTAGCGAATTTCATATCTTTATTATGATTTTAGGTGAAATCAATAGCCTTCGTTCTGGCCGATGGTTGCAACGTACTGGTAAGGCACGGGGTACAGCGCGCGGTATGCCGGGATAGATGCGCCTTCATACACACCGTTCTTCCACGACCATACGTAGTTGCTGCCGGTGTACTTGCCGAAGCGGATAAGGTCGCTGCGGCGGTGTCCTTCCATGTATAGTTCCTTCTGGCGTTCGCTGAGCACGATATCGGAAGTAAGGGCGCCTACGGGGTCCATGCCTGCGCGTTCGCGTACCTGGTTGAGGTAGTTCAAACCGTCGCACTGCACACCGTGAAGCTGGCATTCAGCAAGCATCAGATAAGTATCGGCGAGGCGGAACAGGGGATAATCCACGTTAGAGAGCTGTGTACCGTTGTTGGTGGCACCGGCGGTATTCTCGTAGTCGTTCTCTGGAGCATTGGAGTACTTGATGAGCATGTAGCCGCACGATTTGGCATCAAAAGATGCAAGGTCGGGAATCTCTTCCTGGAAAGTGCCTTCATAGATAAGACGGCGGTTGTCGCCCTTGAGAGCCTTGGACAGCTCGGGACGCAAACGCAGACCAGACCAGGGCACACCCTGGCTGTTGAGACGGGTGAGAACGTCGGCCGGAACGGATTCAACCCAGCAGCCTACGGTAAGATAAGTAGTGCCGCCCCATGTTTCCATGCGGCCCTGTTCCTGAGGAATAGCCCAGAGGATTTCGCCGTTGCCTACGTATTTGTCGTTGGTAGCGCAGAACAGATATTTGTACTCGGGAGCGAGCTGAATACCGGTGGAAACGACTTTCTTGCAGGCGTCGGCGCACTTGTCCCACATGGCGGTACCGGTATATACTTCAGCGTTGAGGTACAGCTTGGCAAGGAGCATGTAGCCTGCCTCGCGGCTTACACGGCCGTATGCCTGCTCGGCAGCGGGCTTAAGATCGGGGACAGAAGCCTCGAGTTCAGCCGTGATGGCGTCGAACAGCTGTTTGCGGTCGTAGGTAGGAGGTGTCTGGCCGGTTACTGAGTTCTCGTCAATCCAGGGACCGCGGCCAAAGAGGTCGATCATATAATAGTACGCCAGACCGCGGATTGCGCGAGCCTCGGCGATACGTGCCTTCACTTCTTCGGGAGTGAAGAATTCCTCGCCGTGGGCCTGCATCTGGGAGATGAACTCGGCGCTCATCTTGGCGTTGAAGAACTCACGTGCAAAAGCGGCGTAAATCCATTCGTTGTCCGAGCTCCATGTGCACATGTTCAAAGGCTGATAGCCGGGGTCGTTCCATTTCTCAGAGATGTAGCATTCGTCGGCAACCACTTCCTGGAGGTTGAAGTGTGTACGGGTGAAAGTACCGGCGCCGCCGTCCGATGTGGAAATAACATCATCGCGATAGAGGTTACCGTAAACACGGGCGAGGAAACCGTCCCATTCGGCCGCAGTGGTAAGCTCGAGTTTCTGGTTGGGGTCGTTGGGCTTGAGGTCAAGGTCTCCCGTGCAGGACACTACCAAAAGGCCCGACAAAGCTGCGACACCCGATATGATATAATTTTTAATAGTCATGATTTCTTTATGTTAAGTAGTGTACCTTATTAGAAGCTGGCTACTACGCCGAGTGTGAAAGAAACAGGGCGGGGATATACACTGTTGTCGATACCTCTGCGACCTGGATCGCCGGTATTGATTACTTCGGGGTCGAGGCCCTTGTAACCTGTAATTACGAAAGGATTCTGTACAGCGCCGAATACACGCAGACGAAGACGTTCCTTAAGCAGTTTGTCCCATGTATAACCGAGAGTGATGTTGTCGCAGCGGATGAACGAAGCATTCTGTACCCAGTGGTTGGAAAGCATCAGTTCGGTATTACGTGTGGTCTCGAACAGATAGGTGTTATCGAGAACGTTGCTCAGAGGAGCTGTGGCAGTTGCGGAAACGAAACTGTTGCCCATCTGATTCTGGTTGTATACCCAGTTGCCGAATGCGCCTCGCAGAGTGATGCCGAAGTCCCAGTTTTTGTAATTGAATGTGTTGGTCCAGGTCATCGTTACATCGGGATTGACGTGATGGTAGAGAATCTTGTCGTCCTCATTAATAACGCCGTCGGCGTTCTGGTCAACGTAAACGCCTTCGAGAGGATTGCCGTTGCTGTCGTAAACCTGCTCGTAAACATAAAAAGTATAGGCCGATTCATTAAGGAAGTGTTTCTGTACGCTCACACCGTTGCCTATACCGCCGGTAGTTGTGTCGGCACCTTCTGCAAGACGGGTAATCTTGTTTTTGTTCCAGGCAATGTTAAAGTTGGAGTTCCAGGTAAAGTTATTGGTAACGACAGGACGCGTATTGATATTGAACTCGATACCGGTGTTGGTAAGATCGCCAAGGTTGATGTTACCTGTATTTGACAGATTGGAGCCTGCGGGATAGTTAGCCCAAACAAGAAGGTCGGTAGATTTACGACGGTACCAGTCGAAGCTACCGTTAATACGGTTGTTCAAGAAACCGAAGTCAAGGCCGACGTTCCAGGTGTGTGTTTCTTCCCACTTTAGGTCGCCGTTATACTTGTTGGGGTATGCGATCTGCACGTAGTTACCGTTGATGGGATAAGTATTGGCTTCGCCTGTAAGAACACTGTAGATAGGCAGATAGGGGAAATAGTCGCCGCCGAGGTTCTGCTGACCGGTAACACCGTATTCAGCGCGAATCTTAAGGTCGTTCATCCAGCTGCGGGCGCCTTCCATAAAATCCTCCTCGATAATCTTCCAGCCAAGAGCGACTGCGGGGAATGTACCCCAGCGGTGATCCTTGCCGAAACGCGAGGTGCCATCGAAGCGGACAGTAGCTGTGAGGAGGTAGCGGTCGTTGAATGTGTAGTTCACACGGCCGAAGAACGAGCACAGCTGATAGCGGCTCTTCCAGTAATATGTATCCGAGTACTGATAGTTGGCAAACTGGCGTATCGCTTCATCCGCTGCATTAGCGATAGCGGCGTCCACGCGGCTGTAATTGTGGGTTGCAAAATTGAAGCGCTGCCAGGAGTAACCGGCTGTAACATCGAGGTCGGATTTGATTTCCTGGAACGACTTGTTATAGTTCAGGTAAAAATCGAGCAGCAGAGTGTAGTTCTCGCCAAACTCGTTACCCTGGGTTGTGTAACCGTTTTTAAGGTTGATGCTCTCCACGCCGTCGGGGTTGGGATAGTCGGGGAAATCAACAGTCTTGAAACCGAAACCGTTCTTCCATGCCAGAGGGCTGCCTGCGGCATTGAGGTTTGTAACCTCACCGTGCGAATAGTCGTAACCCAAGTTAAGGTTTGCGCGGAGTTCGCGGAGGAAAGGCATCTTCAGGTCCACCTGCAGGTTACCTACACTCTGGTAAACTTTGGAATCGCTGTTGTAGTCGTATATCATAGACACCGGGTTGATTGCCATAAGAGTATTGATCTCGGTACCCGGAGTTGTGGGACCGGCAATCGCACCGTTGGAAATATATGTCGTCCAGTTGTTGAACACATTCTCGGAGTGTACGGGCAAGGTGGGGTTAAAGGCAATTGCACCGCCGAGCGAACCCTGGTCGTAGTGGTTGCGGATGTAAGAACCTTTCAGGTTAACGTTCACGCTCAGTAGGTCGTCGAAGAACTTGGGAGTAAGGTTGATCGATGCGCCGAGGCGATCGTTGCTCGTACGGCGGATAATACCCTGCTGGTTGGAGTAGTCTACTGCGACGCGATAGGGAAGGAATCCGGCTGTACCGCCTACAGAGAGGCTGTAGTCATGGCTGAAAGTTGTGCGTAGTACTTCCTTCTGCCAGTTGGTGTCGGCGTTGCCAAGTGCACCAGCCTGTACGGATTCGGCGCCGTAGCGGTTGATGATGTAATCGCGGAACTTGCCAGCCGACATCATATCGAGGTAGTTACGCGGGGTCTCTACCTTGAAGTTGGCGGCGAAGTTCACCTGAGGCTTGCCGGATTTACCTGTCTTGGTTGTGATGATGATCACACCGTTGGAAGCGCGGCTACCGTAGATTGCCGTTGCGGAGGCCGACTTCAGGATTGTCATGTTCTCGATGTTCTCGGGATTGATGAGCGACAGGGGATTGGAAGAACCCTTGACAGAGTTGCCTTCCATCGGCACACCGTCCACAACGATAAGCGGCTCGTTGGAAGCGGAGAGCGAGGCACCGCCACGAATCTGGATGCTTGCGCCACCGGCAGGATCACCGCCGACAGTCGATACGACAACACCGGGGCTTGCGCCTACAAGGAGGTCCTGTGCCGTGGAGGCAAGGCCTGCCTCAATCTCACTGGGCTTTACAACGCCCACAGAACCGGTTGCATCTGCTTTCTTTACTGTACCGTAGCCGATAACCACAAGTTCCGACATCGCTACGGTGTTCTGTTTAAGTTTAACGTCGATGACATTGCGTCCGTTAACAGGTACTTCCATCTTGTCGCAGCCGACATAGGAAAATACAAGGGTACCCTGCGGATCAACATCGATTTTGTAATTGCCGTCGATATCGGTGGCCACACCGAAACCGGTGGAACCAAGGACTTCGACACTGGCGCCGATGGCGGGCTCGCCTTCTGGCTCTAACACAGTACCTCTCACTGTGATTTTTTGCGCAAATGACGCCAGAGACACTGTAAGCGCGACAAACAGCGCGAGCAATGCCTTTTGTGTCGTTTGTTGACAAACGTTCTTCATGCAAAGGGTGTTTTTAAGTTAGTTTTTATAAGTAGTATAATCTCGTTTTCATGTATCGTTACAGCTACTACCCGCAGTATACTCCGAGAGTATACTGGGGATGAGCCTCTTTATGGTATTTCAGACTCTTTATTTATTCTACTTTAACAGTTAATCTGATATAATCTCTCATGGACATAAACCTGGGCACAGCGGCCTCAGCGCCATCTGGACTGCAAAGTAAGTTAATATTTTATTAATAGAACGTTTTAACGCTGAATATTTTCGAAAGAGCCAATAACTTTAACAAAATTAACTTAACAAAGAAATTCTATTAACATTTATTTGAGCTCGGACAAGGCTGCGGAGATACGGCGAAAAGCCTCTGTAAGGTTCTCGTCGGATGTCGCGTAGCTCAGACGTATATAGCCCGGAGCGGCAAAAGCAGCGCCGGCGACAGTGGCGACGTGAGCGCACTCAAGCAAATACATGGCGAGGTCGCTGTCGGTGGCGATGTGGCGTCCGTCGGGAGCTGTCTTGTTCAGATATTCACTCACCTCGGGGAAGAGATAGAAGGCACCCTGAGGCACATTCACACGCAGACCTGGAATCTCGCGGGCAAGGCGCACAACAAGATCACGGCGGCGCTGGAATGCCTCGCGCATGTTCTCCACGCACTCCTGCGGACCTGTATAGGCCGCTTCAGCAGCCTTCTGCGCTATCGACGAAGCACCGGATGTCATCTGGCCCTGCAGCTTGGTAACAGCCTTGGCGACCTCGGGCGGGCATGCGCAGTAGCCGATACGCCAGCCGGTCATTGCGTAGGCCTTCGACACACCGTTGATAACCACTACCCTGCCCTCCATCTCGGAGAAGGATGCGATAGAAACGATCTCGCCGCCGGTGTAAAGGATGTGCTCGTAAATCTCGTCGGCGATAACCATAACCTGCGGATGTTTCACAAGAACTTCTACAAGACTTTTCAGCTCCTCGCGGGAATAGACACTGCCCGTGGGGTTGGACGGTGTGCAGAGGATGATGGCACGAGTGTTGCCGGTAATGGCGGCCTCAAGCTGCGCGGGACTTATCTTAAAATCGCTGTCGATGCCCGTGCTCACGGTAACGGGTACGCCGCCGGCAAGTTTTATCAGTTCAACGTAGCTCACCCATGCCGGAGTTGGAATAATCACCTCGTCGCCGGGATTCACCGTGGCGAGTATCACGTTGGCGAGGGCGTGTTTAGCGCCGTTGCCCACAACAATCTGCGCGGGCGAAAAAGCAAGATGATTCTCGCGGGTGAGTTTGTCGGCGATAGCCGTACGCAGGCTCATATAGCCGGGCACGGGAGTATAGAAGCTGAAATTTCCCTCTATGGCAGCCACGGCGGCAGCCTTGATGTGTTCCGGAGTATTGAAATCGGGTTCGCCGACAGAGAGATTTATTACATCGACGCCTTGTGCCTTCAGTTCGGCACTCTTCTGCGACATCACCAATGTCTGTGATGCCGACAACGCCTGTACGCGCTGGGATATTGTCTGCATAAGCAAGGTATTTTGTGTTCTGACCACAAAATTAACGAAAAAAAGCTGAACATGCACCATTAATCGCTATCTTTGCACAACAGTAATCATCGCATCTGATTTTTATAATAAAACCGAGACACCATGAAAAAGATAATTATCTGGTTATTGCTCCTTCTGGCAATAACGGCAAACATAACAGTGTATGGCAGCGCATCGCCGCAGGAAGAAAACATCGCGCCACAGGATTCGGCAGTATCCGTAGTAGGTTGGTTCTGCAAACATGATACCGTTACATACATTATTGAAAACAGATCTTGGAATTTGAGCGACACGGACACTGTCTGCTCCGCTATGTTCGCGATGAAAGTACGCCTAAACGTAACCGATTCCACCGCAAACGGATATAAGATGGAATATACTATTCTGGAGTGTCCTACAGATATCGAGACCGATTCCATGTCGGCCAAAGCAGTCTTTCAAAACATCATAGCCAAAGTACTCGGAGAAACGATAACAGGCAAGACTACCCGGTTCGAGACCGATGAATTCGGACGCATAACGAAGTATAACAATCTCGGAGACATCAAGAAACAGGCCAAATCGCTTTCTAAGGAAATTATCAAAACGCTGTCTCAGTTCCCGGAAATAAAAGCGTTGAAAAAGGCAGGGGTAGACATTAACAAGTATACGAAAAACATAAGTACTGAACAAATGGTTGACGGCTACCTTGAAGACCTCAACATGATATTCGCGCTTCATGGTACGAGAATCCGGCTGGGTGAATCCATCGAGCATCAGGACGCCACCGACACCACCTATGAATCCACAACCATCACCTCTGCTTCTCTCAATGCGGAAGACGGAACTTACAGTATTGTCTATGATGTCGCAAGCTTCATTCCTCCGGCCTACATAAAATCTGTGGTCGGTCGCCTCGTTGAAGCTTTCTCCAACGACAGCATCACGGAAAACTTTAATCAAAATTTCGATACTCAGGTCAACGAAGACTGTATCAACGACGATTATCTGAAACTGGATTATCTTCCAAACGGTTGGCCTTATTCAGTTGTCCGTCAAAAAAGCTCATTGATAGGAGGAAAAGGCAAGATCAAGCAAACCGCCATATACCTTGACTTCTATTCATTCGCTCAATAAGTTTATTGCTCCGGGGCTTCTATAAGCCTTTCCGGTAGTTGCGGGGGCTGCAGCCTACCTGCTCCTTGAAATATTTACCGAATGCCGACTGTGTGGGAAAATTGAGATGATAGGCGATCTGCTGCACGCTCAGATCGGAATAACGGAGCATAATCTTGGCCTCGAGCACCACATACTCGTTTATCCATTCGCCCGCACTGCGGCCGCTGTACGATTTTATCATGCCTGACACATATTTGGGTGAAAGGAACATCCTGTCGGCATAGAACTGCAAGCTGCGCTCCTTCACATGATGCTCGTTAAGCAGACGCATGAATTTGTCGAAAATCTGCTGCGGACGCGACTGCTCCTTACCCGACTCGGCACTGCGGACGCTGTATTTGTTCAGCAGGTCGATCACAGTATATGCCAGTGCCTGCGACAGGGATCTCACAACCAACCCGTTGCCGTCCGCAATACTCTTGCGCAACAACATATCATAATGCCCGACATACTCAAGCTCGGCACGGGGCACAGGCACAGGACCGATATCGTGCAGGTTCATGATACTGTCGGAGCGCGTGCGCGAATCCAGCTGCAGCTCGTGGGTATAGTTCACCGATATGATGGCGGCATAACCTTTCACGCCGTCGACACGGTGTATCTGTATGATGTCGCCGGGAAAATTCACCAGCAGACAGTTTTCCCTCACGACATAGCGTTTGAGGTTTATCGAGCACTCTATCTCGCCGGAAAGACATATCAGCGCCGTAGTCGCATTGAGGCGCGTGGGATGAGACAGCAGATGGACAGCCGCAATATCACTCACAAGTACAATATCGTTGCTGTAGTTAACCATACCCGGCAGATTCTTCTGCAGGAACTTCTCTATCGAAATTTCGTTGGGTATCATATCCGATAAGCACTAAAATATGCACAAAAGTAATAAAATGCCCGCATAACATCTACCATACGTCCCCTAAAACCGCCAATTCCTCCAGTAATACATCTATTTATGCTCCTGCCCGCAAATCATCGGCAAAACTGTTGCATAATTGCAAAAAAAGAGCTACCTTTGCACCGCTTTTTAGCATCCCGTGTGATGGGAAATTAAGAAGCAAAGTCTTAATTTTGAGTAACACAAACCAACCAAACACAATGAAAGTATTTGAACTCGCTGCCGAACCCCGCACAAACCTCGGCAAGAAAGCTGCAAAAGCACTTCGTGAAGAAAACAAAATCCCCGTTGTTCTCAACGGCGGCAAAATCGTTGAACTTCCCTTCGCCGGTACACTGAAACCCGGTGAGAAAATCGTTGAAATCGGTAACGGCAAAGGTGTAATCACCACCGACCTCCTCGTAAGCAACGACGCAGTGCGTAAGCTTGTCTACACCCCCGACATCTTCGCTATCGAGCTCACCGTAAACGGCGAGAAGCGTATGGCTGTGCTCAAGGACATCCAGTTCCACCCGGTAAGCGACAAAATCCTGCATATCGACCTGCTTGAAGTCAACGACACCAAGCCCGTTGTAATGGAAGTGCCCGTGAAGCTGGAAGGCCACGCCGCAGGTGTTAAAGCCGGTGGTAAACTCAGCCTTTCTATGAAGAAACTGAAAGTTCGCGCACTCTACACCGCTATTCCCGAACGCCTCGTTATCAATGTCGACAATCTCGGTCTGGGCAAATCGCTCGCTGTAGGCGACATCCACATCGAAGGTCTCGAACTGGTCAACGCAAAGAACGCCGTTGTATGCGCAGTGCAGCTCACCCGTGCCGCCCGCGGTGCTGCCGCCTCCGCAGATTAATGCGCAGGGCGTAATTGATGAAACACCTTATTGTTGGACTGGGAAACATAGGCGAAGAATACCGCGACACCCGGCACAACATAGGATTTATGATATTGGACGCCTTTGCCGAGGCGTCCAATATTTCTTTCTCCACAGAGCGCTACGGCGATGTGGGTCGCGGACGTATCAAAAACCAGCAGGTAATACTGCTTAAACCGTCCACCTACATGAATCTGAGCGGCAATGCCGTGCGCTACTGGAAAGAGCAGGAAGGCATCGACATCAACAACATCCTTATTCTCGTGGACGATCTGTCGCTGCCCTTGGGAGCTATTCGAATAAAATCGCGTGGCAGCGACGCCGGCCATAACGGCCTCAAAGATATTGCCCGCGCACTTAAGACCGAAGCATATCCACGCCTGCGTTTCGGCATAGGAAACGAATTCCCGAGAGGCACGCAGATCGACTACGTCCTCGGACATTTTCCTACCGACGAACAGCCTTTGCTGCGCGAAAGAATAAGCGTGGCGGCAGATGCCGTTCGGGAATGTGTGCTTGCAGGCATAGACAAAGCCATGTGCACCTACAATAACAAGTAGATACCTGCATTTTATGGAAGTGAGAATCGATAAATGGCTGTGGGCGATGCGTGTTTTCAAAACCCGCACTGTTGCCACCGAAGCCATAAAAAAGGGCCGTGTAACCGTGGGCGACAACCCCAATCCCGTGAAACCGTCGCGCACCATCACTGTGGGCGACATCGTGCACGTGCGCAAACCGCCGGTTACCTTCTCCTTCAAGGTTCTGCGCCTCACCGAGAACCGCCTCGGCGCCAAACTGGTGCCCGAGTATATGGAAAACATCACCCCGCAGGAACAATACGACCTGCTGGAAGTTGTAAAAATTTCGGGATTCATCGACCGCCAGAAAGGCCTCGGCCGTCCCACCAAACGCGAAGGACGCGAACTGTCGCGATTCACCGACCAGATGGGCGACGACGGATGGGATTTCGACTGGGATGCCGACGATGATGACGACGACCTGAAATAATTCATCACATTAATCAAATAATCTACCATGCGTTTCGACGAACTTGCCCTTAGTGATGACATATTAGATGCCCTCGATGCAATGCACTTCGAGGAATGCACTCCAATCCAGGAACAGAGTATCGGACCGATACTCGACGGTTACGATATGATAGCATGCGCCCAGACCGGTACCGGCAAGACCGCCGCGTACCTTCTGCCGCTTATCGACATGCTCTCCGAAACCGAAGCCACACCAACGGTTAAGTGCGTCATAATGGTTCCTACCCACGAACTTGCACAGCAGATCGACCGGCAGATGGAAGGCTTCGCCTACTATATGCCCGTAAGCAGTCTGGCCATACACGGCGGCAACGACGGCAAGGAATTCGCCCGGCAGCAGCACGCACTCCGCCAGGGCGCCGACATGGTTATAGCCACACCCGGACGCCTGCTGGCGCACATGAAGATGGGATATGTGGACCTGTCGCACGTGAAATATTTCGTGCTCGACGAGGCCGACCGCATGCTGGACATGGGCTTTTCCGATGATATAATGCGCATCGTTACCGAACTGCCCAAAGACAGGCAGACATTGATGTTCTCGGCCACAATGCCTAAAAAAATACAGCAACTCGCCGCCACCATCCTAACCGACCCGATAGAAGTGAAGATTGCTGTATCGCGCCCGGCCGACAAGATAGACCAGTCGGTATACATTTGCCACGAGGGCCAGAAAGCAGCGTTGCTGAAAAAACTGTTCGACCAAGGCTACAACAAGCGCGTTATCGTGTTCTCGTCGTCCAAACAGAAAGTGAAGGAACTCACCCAGGTGATGCGCCGGTCTAAATGGAAGGCAGCCGAGATGCACTCCGATCTGGACCAGAAGGCCCGCGAGGAAGTAATGCTCGATTTCCGTTCGGGACGTATCGAAATACTTATTGCCACGGATATCCTTGCCCGCGGCATCGACATCGACGATATCGCAATGGTAGTGAACTACGATGTGCCGCACGAAGCAGAGGACTACGTGCACCGCATAGGCCGCACAGCCCGCGCCAACACCGACGGCAAAGCTGTAACGTTCGTAAGCGAACGCGACCAGCAGCGTTGGGCGCAGATAGAGGACTTCCTCGGCAGCGAAGTGCGCCGCGACGACATCCCCGCCGAACTCGGCGAAGGTCCGCAGTATAATCCCCGCCGCCGCGGAGGCAAAAACAGCCGCGAGAATGCTCACGGAAATAAACAGCGCAACGGCAACCGGTATCGTTCCGGCAAAGCAAAAGAGCAGAAACCCAAGGCAGCACCCGCGCAGCAGCCGGACGCAGCCCAGAAAGCCGACGTTACGCCCGACAACGCAAAGACACGCCGCCGCAAACCACGATATCACCGAAAGAAGAACAAGCCTACCGATACCACAAAAAACGAATAAGCGTACCAATAGGCTTATTATTCGCTTGTTATCGTATATTTTCCATCTGTCCCGACGGCAAAATTTGCAGAGACGAGACAGAATGGTTAACTTTGTGCTGTAAAACAACCTGAATCTGCTTATGAAATTTCACAACGCGGTAGTTATAGCACTGGCTATGGCGTCCCTGCTGCCCTCCTGCGCCAACCGCGTGGAGAAGGACGCTGCTTCGGGTGTAATTGAGCGTTTTGCCGGCACCGAGTTGCCCGTGGACGTATCTATAAATCTTGACAAACGCGACGGTTGCGATGTCTTCACCACCGAGGTAGCCGACGGCCGACTGAATATCCAGGCCAGCAGTCCTGTGGCTGCATGCCGTGCATTCTATGAATACGTGCGCGAGAACCGTGCCGGAATCGACGCCTGGACCGGCAAACGGCTTGTATGGCCGGCGAATCTGCCCGACCAGGCCACCGAAGAAACCGTATCGCTTTTCAAACACCACTACTATTTCAACGTCGTTACCTTCGGCTACACAATGCCCTACTGGGACTGGGAACGCTGGGAGCGCGAAATCGACTGGATGGCCCTGCATGGCATCGATATGCCTCTTGCCCTTGTGGCCAACGAGGCCATTTCAGCACGCGTGTTCAGCAAGCTCGGACTTACGAACGAAGAAATAGACAACTACTTCGTCGGGCCGGCGCATTCTCCCTGGATGCGCATGGGCAATATCAGTTCGGTTGACAATCCACTGCCTGTTGAATGGCACCGCAAGCAGGTCGAGCTTCAGCACAAAATACTGGACCGCATGAAATCATTGGGCATGAAACCTATATGCCCCGCTTTCGCCGGATTTGTCCCTGAAGGTATGCAGCGTCTGGACCCCGACCACAAGCTAATGGAGACATCGTGGCTTGGCGGTGTTTCAAAGAACTGGATGGTATCACCGGATTCTCCTCTTTTCGGCACAATAGGCCGGATGTTCATCGAGGAATGGGAAAAGGAATTCGGCAAAAACGACTACTACATCGCCGACAGCTTCAACGAAATGGAAATACCTTTCCCGCCGAAAGGCTCGCAGGAACGCACGGATCTTATGGCCAAATACGGCGAGGAAGTATACAACTCGATAAAAGCCGGAAACGCCGATGCCGTATGGGTTATGCAGGGCTGGATGTTCGGCTACATGCGCCAGATATGGGATTACGAGACACTTCAGGCCCTCGTCAGCAAAGTGCCCGACGCAAAGATGCTTATCCTCGACCTGGCAGTGGATTACAACAAATGCTTCTGGAAAATAGACTATAATTGGGAGTTCTACAAAGGATTCTTCGGCAAAGACTGGGTTTACAGTGTGATTCCCAACATGGGCGGCAAAAACGCGCTCTCCGGTATACCCGAATTCTATGCCAACGGTCGTTTCGCAGCACTTGATTCACCAAACCGCGGCAACCTGGCCGGCTTCGGCATGGCACCTGAAGGAATAGAAAACAACGAAGTGCTGTACGAGCTTATAACCGACGCAGGATGGGCCGACAAAAAGATAGACATAAACGACTGGTACACCAATTATACGGTTTGCCGCTACGGCGCATCGGACACATGCTTCAACAAGGCATGGAACCTGATGCAGAAATCGGTATATGCAACGCTCGTAGACAATCCCCGCTACAACTGGCAGTTCCGCCCCGGCACAATGTACGCCGGTAACGTGAATGTGAACGACTATTTCTATCAGGCCGTAGAGGAATTCGCCAAACCGGCCAGGAAATTCGCCTATGAACCGCTGTATGTAGACGATCTTATCGAGAACACAGTACACTACCTCGGCGCCAAGATGGAAGTGCTTGTAAAGAACTGGGAAACGGCATTCTCCAACAACGATACCGCCAGTGTAGCTGCCATTGAAAGACAGTTCGAGGAACTGGCTCTCGGCGCGGACCGCCTGCTGTGCTCGCATCCCACCATGCGTCTGGAAATGTGGCTTGACAAAGCCCGCAAGGCAGGCGACAGCAAGGAAATGAGCGACTATTATGAAATGAACGGCCGCCGCATTATCACCACCTGGGTTAAACCACCACTCGACGACTATGCCGCCCGTATATGGTCCGGTCTAATCCGCGACTACTATCTGCCACGCTGGAAACAATATTTCGAGGGCAAACGTACCGACGCCTTTGTAGACATAGCTTCCTGGGAAACGAACTGGGTTGAGAACGAGAAAGGCACATCTGAAATAAAACCCTTCGAAAACCCCGTGGACGCATGTCTCGATTTGCTTGCACAGGCTGCAACAATAGAAGCCCTTCCCGAAACAGACGATGGCTCGCAACGCCTTGGCGGCTGGTCGCCCTCCGATTTCCGTAACGGCGACAGCGTTGAACTGCTGTGGAACATTCCCGTAAACAAGGCTAATGCCATGAAGGAAGTACGCTTCCGCCAGACTCGCGGTGACGGCAACGTGAAACTTGCATCTATAGTAATGGAAATGGACGGACTCAGGTATAAGCCCTTAGCTGTAAGCACATCGGCCGACGGAGTCATAACAGCCCGCTTCACCATCCCCGCAAGCGCCACCGGCAACAACTCATGCCGTCTGCGCGCAACAATCGATCGCAGCCACGACAATAAGTCGCACGGAATGGTGTCGATGCTACTTGACAAATAATAATAACGATGATAGAATACGTTAAAGGAAACCTTACCGGGCTGAACCCCGCCGCTGCAGTCATAGAGACTTCCGGCGGGGTGGCCTATCGCCTCAATATCACCTTGCCGACCTATACCGCACTCGAAGGCAAGACAAGCGCACAACTATATGTACACGAAAGTATCCGCGATGACGCGTGGGTGCTATACGGCTTCGCGGAAGAATCCGAACGCGACCTGTTCCGCTCGCTTATCGGCGTTTCGGGCGTAGGAGCAGCCACGGCCGTCATAATCCTTTCATCGATGCAAGGCGACGAACTGGCCGCTGTGATAACCGCCGGAGATTCCAAACGTCTGAAAAGCATCAAGGGCATTGGCGCCAAGACAGCAGAACGCATAATAGTGGATCTGCGAGACAAACTCAAGGTCTCCGGAGATATATCCATGCTGCCGGGCCTGGTGAAACACACCGAAGCCTACGACGAGGCTGTTGCCGCACTTATAATGCTCGGATTCGACAAAAAATCCGTCGGCAAAGTTGTGGACAATCTTTTCGCCGCCGACCCCGACCTCAAAGTTGAAACTGCCATCCGCAAGGCCCTGACCATGCTGTAAAAATTGCATTTTGCAATTCCTCTCCTATATAATTAGCATTAATCGGGCAGTCTTTATATATAAAAATCCTTTTTAATTTGCAGGGTCGGAATATTGTTCGTATTTTTGCGAACAATAAAAAAAAGATATGGCAAAATTAGAGATAACACCCGACCAGGAACGCCTTGCATGGTTCGCAAAAGCGATGGGGCACCCCACGCGCATTGCCATTCTTCATTTCCTTGCACAAAGGGATGAATGTTTCTTCGGGGACATACACGAGGTACTGCCTATAGCAAAAGCCACAGTATCCCAGCATCTGGCAGAACTGAAAGAGGCCGGATTAATACAGGGAACTATTGAACCGCCTAAAGTAAAATACTGTATCAATCAGGAGAACTGGAAACTTGCCAAACAGCTGTTTTCGCAGATGCTCGACAGCTGTTGTCCCTCAAAAAAGAATAGCTGCTGCCAGTAAGCGCTATTTTTACCCACATTGTTCGTATTTCGGCGAATTACAATTTATTCCAAACACTATAGCACATGAAAAAGTTACTGATGATTTTCGCCCTTTTGACAGGGTTGATGTCATGCGCAAGCAAGGAAAACCCCGGCAATGCAAAATCCCCCGAACAAGACAGGCCTGAAGAGGACAGAGTGGAAGTGATATACTTTCACGGCAAACAGCGCTGCCCAACATGCATGGCAATAGAAAAGAACACCAAAGAGGTTATGGACGCAATGTTCGCAAAGGAACTGAAGGAGGGCTCGATCGTTTTCAAATCTGTAGACATTTCCACACCGGAAGGCGAAGAGATAGCCGACCGATACGAGGTTACATGGTCTTCCCTTTTTGTCAACAAATGGAAAGATGGGCAGGAGAGCCGCGACAACCTTACAGAATTCAGTTTCGGCAATGCACGCAAGAATCCGGAAGCCTTCAAAAGCGGACTCGCCGATAAAATTCGTCAATCACTGAAATAATGGACTGGCTACAGACATTGCTCGACAACAGCACAACACCAGCTCTCACTGCCCTACTCCTCGGACTTCTCACGGCCATTTCTCCATGTCCGCTGGCCACAAATATCGCTGCAATAGGCTACATCAGCAAGAACATAGAGAACCGCCGACGCATTTTCCGCAACGGAGTGCTTTACACCATCGGACGCATCATAGCTTACACAATTCTCGGAATCGTGCTTATCTCGATACTGAAAGAGGGTGCGAGTGTGTTCGGCATACAGAAAGCCATCGGAAAATGGGGCGAATTGCTGATTGGACCGCTGCTTTTGATTATCGGACTTTTCATGCTGTTCGGGAATAAGCTCAACTTGCCCCGATTCGGTTTCGGCGGAAACGGAGAAAGCCTCGTCCGAAAGGGAGGCTGGGGAGCCTTGTTGCTCGGCGTTCTGTTCGCTATGGCTTTCTGCCCGACAAGTGGTGTACTATACTTCGGTATGCTGATACCTATGTCGGTAACAGTAAGCGCAGGCTGGCTTCTGCCGGTATTGTTCGCAGTCGCTACCGCCCTACCCGTTCTTGCTGTTGCATGGATTCTCGCTTTCAGTGTCGAAAAAATCGGCGAGTTCTACGGTAAACTACGCACCGTTCAGAAATGGCTCAACATCTTTGTGGGCGTTATTTTCATCGCTGTAGGCATATATTATTGTATAATGATGTACTTCCAATAAAATTGTATAACTGTAAAAACACAAACATGGATAATAAAGAAACAAAGAAAAACTTCTGGTCAACTCTATTCTCACCAAAAAAGAAAAGTTGCTGCTGCAATGGCAACATAATCGTAGAGAACGATTTGAAACTTTTTGAACCCGCAGCAAAGGCCGGCGAGGTGCTTGTTCTCGGTCCCGGCTGCGCCAAATGCAAGGAGACCTACATGGTAGTGGAACATGTTATCAGCGAAAACAATCTCGGTGTCAAACTCTCCAAAATAGAGGACATTTCCGAGATGATGAAATATAACATAATGGCGACACCCGCAGTAGTCGTTGACGGCATCGTAAAAATCAAAGGACACGTTCCGACAGCTCAAGAAGTAAAAAAGGCTCTCGGAATCTGAACTGAAACAACGGGAAAACAGCTATGGAAATAAGAAAAGATATCAAATTCCTGATATGGACCGTTGTCATATTCCTGGCAGCGTTCTTTATGCCCGTCGACAGCGATACACTGATGACGGCGATACACTCCACTCTCGACCTCGCCAAATGGTATGCCCGTGAACACATCGTGCTTTGTCTTCTTCCGGCATTTTTCATCGCCGGTGTAATCGCAGTGTTCGTGAGCCAGGGAGCTGTGTTGAAGTATTTCGGAGCCAATGCAAAAAAATGGCTATCGTACACCGTAGCTTCCATATCGGGTGGCATCCTTGCCGTCTGTTCCTGTACTATTCTCCCGTTATTCACCAGTATCTACAAGCGTGGTGCCGGTCTCGGTCCTGCTATAGCTTTCCTCTATTCCGGGCCTGCAATCAGCATACTCTCGATAATACTCACTGCACGTATACTCGGGCTGGAAATGGGAGTTGCACGCATAATCAGTGCCGTTTCTTTTGCGGTAGTAATCGGACTTACCATGTCGTTTATCTTCCGCAAGGAGGAACGCGACAAAGAAGCGGAACAGATGAACATAGTGCCTCCTCCAGAAAAACGCCCTCTCTGGCAGACTGCCGTTTTCTTCTTTACACTTGTGGCGATTCTCGTATTCGCCAACTGGGGCGCCCCCGCCGCCATAGACCGCGGCATATGGGCTGCAATATATGGCGCGAAATGGTGGATAACATCGGCTCTTGCAATCGTACTTTGTGTAATTCTGGTAAAAATTCTACATATTAAAGCCCGGTGGATTATCCTCGGCGCTATCGCTGTAGCCATGTCGGCGTTTCTCGCAAATGTATTTATCCCCGATGCAAAATTAGACCCGCTCGTGCCAATGATTGTTTCGGTAACCGTTCTTGCCATAGTACTGCTATGCGATAAAAACGATGACGAAAACCGCGAATGGGCATTGTCATCATGGGGATTCGCCAAACTGATACTACCGCTGCTCGCCGCAGGCGTACTCACCGCCGGCTTTCTTCTCGGTTCCACACACGACGGCATCGAGCTTCCAGGCATAATTCCAAACAGTTGGGTGGAATGGGCGGTAGGCGGCAACTCGTTACGGTCCAACTTCTTCGCAAGTTTTACAGGAGCGTTTATGTATTTTGCCACACTCACCGAAGTGCCGATTATTCAAGGACTGCTTGCATCGGGAATGGGCAAAGGCCCGGCACTCGCTCTTCTGCTCGCCGGACCCTCGCTTTCGCTGCCGAACATGCTTGTAATCAGCAGCGTGATGGGAACGAAGAAAACGGTTATATACGTTGTACTCGTTATCGTAATGGCTACTGCATCAGGCTGGGTTTACGGTTACTTATTTTAAACGGCCGGGCTTTTGATTATTCCACGTAAAGGACGAGACCTTTGAGGTATTCGCCTTCGGGATGGTATATGTTCACAGGATGATCGGCAGGCTGGGTGAGCTGATACAGGATGCGGACTTTGCGACGGCTCTGCGCTGCGGCGCTGAACACAGCCAGGCGGAACTGCTCGCGATTGACGGCCTGTGAACAGGAGAATGTAAAGAGGATGCCGCCCGGAGCTATTTTCTCGAAGGCGCGTGCGTTCAGCCTGCGGTAGCCCTGTAAAGCGTTATGGAGAGCGCTGCGGTGCTTGGCAAAGGCAGGAGGATCGAGAATAATAAGGTCGTGCCGTCCAGCTTCCATAGAATCCAGATACTTGAAAGCATCAATAGCCTCGGAAGTATGGCGCGCGTCGCCAGGGAAATTCAATTCCACATTGGCATCGGTAAGCGATATCGCTTTTGCAGACGAATCTACAGAAACTACCTCGCGGGCACCCCCGGCAAGAGCATAAACCGAGAAACCTCCGGTATAACAGAACATATTAAGCACGCTTCGACCGTGGCTGTAGCGTCCGACAAGAGCGCGGTTGTCGCGCTGGTCGACGAAGAAGCCCGTCTTTTGTCCGCGAAGCCAGTCGACACGAAATTTCAGACCGTTTTCAAGAGCCGTATCGCCGGTAAAGGAGCCTATAATATAATCGTTACGGGCATCGAGTTGAGCCTTGTACGGCAGCGTTGTCTCGGATTTGTAGTACACTCCGGTAATATCAAGGCCCGGCAATTTCACAAGCTCATCGGCAATAATCTGACGCACGAAGTGCATACCGGGCGAGTGTGCCTGCACGACAGCAGTAGCACTATATACATCCACTACAAGTCCGGGCAAAAAATCGCCTTCACCATGCACAAGGCGGAATGCTGTCGTTTTATCCGACGGCAGCCCGAGGGCACGACGCAACTCCAGAGCCTGGAGCAGGCGCCTGCGGAAGAAAGAGGCATCGATTTTCTCGGCGGCGTCAAACGACAGGATGCGCACAGCAATACTGCCTATCTGAAAATGTCCTGTACCTATCAGCCTGCCATCGTGCGCGACAACGGTTACAAGGTCGCCCTCCTCGATATTGTCCTTGGCAGGGTCGGGCATGCGGGTCAGCGCTCCCGAGAATACCCAGGGATGAAAGCGGTCCAGTGATTCTTCCTTACCTTTACGAAGAACAAGAACGGGCATATCTGACTTATTTTCCATTGGTCAAGCGTGTCATTTAATGAAGAAACGGTAAATATCGTTGCCGTTGGCGTACACAAGCAGCAACAACAGCAGGAACATGCCGCAGGTATTGGCAATTTCCAGGAATTTATCGGAGGGCTTGCGCCGTGTAATAATTTCCACAATAAGGAACAAGATATAACCGCCGTCCAATGCGGGGATAGGAAGTACATTCATAAAGGCTAAAATGACAGAAAGGAAAGCCGTTATCTGCCAGAAGCTAAACCAGTTCCACTGATTCGGGAAAAGATCGCCAAGGGTTCCGAATCCACCGAGGCTCTGAGCGCCTTCTTTTGTGAACACAAGTTTGAGCGACGACACATAGCTTGTCAGACGGTCGGTTCCAATTTCCCATCCTCGCGGTATGGATTCAAAGAAGCCATATTCGATTTTCTGCCTCTCAAAAATATCAAAAGGACTCAGCATCTGAATACCAATTTTACCTCCGTCGTTTATATGCACATTGGCAATACGTTCAGCACCTTGCTTGTCGCGGATGCGCATCGGGACTTCCTGCCCTTTATGGGCCTGAAGCGACGGCATGAACTCTGTTATGGTGGGCGTGGTATCGTTGCCTACCGTCAGGATTCGGTCGCCCTCGGCAATACCGCCCTCGGCAGCGGGCTCGCCACGCATCGTCTTGGCCACAACAACAGGCACGCGCATGGTCATCAGCATATAGTCTTTGTCTTTGGTAGCGATTTTACGCACAAGATCATCGCTCACAGTAATGGTAACATCTTCGTTGCCTCGACGGACACCGACACGGGCACCGGGCTGAATCATATCCCATTGGTTGGAATAATCGTTAACGTCGATGGGCTTGCCGTTGAGCGAAACAAGAATATCGCCGTCGCGGAAACCGGCGTCTTTCATCTCCTGACTGAAATCCATTCCTTCTGTCATCGCCTGGAAAGGTACGGCATCGTCACCCCAGTGAAAGGCAATACCAATATAGATAACGATAGCCAGAATAAAGTTGAATACCACACCTGCGGCCATCACGCACAAGCGTTGCCACGCGGGTTTGGAGCGGAGCTCCCAGTCCTGCGGTTCGGATTCAAGATCGTCGACACCTTTTGTCTCGTCCACCATACCGGCGATATCACAATATCCGCCAAGCGGAAGCCAGCCCAGGCCATAGAGGGTATCGCGCCATGTTGGCTTGCCATCGGGACGCTGACTGTGTTTGCGGCCGACTTTAATATTGAGAAGCGAGCGGGGTTTACCGTCCTTGTCGTTCCATCCTATCACTTCGAGGCGGTTCTCCATCGGGTGATAGCGCAGCAGCGAGAACCACGGATTAAAAAAAAGATAGAACCGGTTTACTTTAACACCGAATATACGGGCGAAAATGTAATGTCCGAACTCATGTATGGTTACTAACAGAACCAGTGCTACAACGAGCTGGAGGGCTTTTATAAGAATTTCTTCCATTTATATGTTCAGTTGTTTAGGGTATTGATATACTCGGCGGCACGCATGCGCGCCTCAGCGTTAGTCGCCACATAATCCTCGTAGCCGGGCGATTTTACAAAAGGCACTCTTGCCAGAGTTTCCTCAATAGTGCCGTGAATGTCGTTGAAACCGATACGGTCGTTCAGGAACGCCTCGACGGCGATTTCATTGGCGGCATTGACGATGCAGGCGAAGTTGCCACGCTGCGCGAGGGCACGATGGGCATAGCCAAGACACGGGAAACGTCCGGCATCCGGTTTTTCGAATGTAAGGTTCGCATAGTCCTCAAGACGGAGATGCTTTACTGCTCCCCCCAGGCGTGTGTGCTCGCCTATGGCGTACGCTATTGGCAGGCGCATATCGGGAACACCAAGCTGTGCCTTTACGGCGCCGTCGTCGAACTCCACCATCGAGTGGACAATAGACTGAGGATGCACAACTGCCTCGATTCTTTCCGGTGCGATACCGAAAAGATAATGCGCCTCTATAATCTCGAATGCCTTGTTAAGCAGCGTCGACGAATCGATTGTAATCTTGCGTCCCATTGCCCAGTTCGGGTGATGCAACGCGTCGGAAGCCTTGGCCGCGGCAATCTTATCGGCAGGCCACGTGCGGAAAGGTCCGCCCGAGGCTGTTATGAGCAGACGGTGAACGTGAGCGATATCTTCGCCCGCAAGGCACTGCGCAACTGCCGAATGTTCGGAATCTATAGGGTATATGCGTGAAGACGACTGAGCCAGACGGGCATTCACCAGCTCGCCTGCCACAACAAGTGTCTCCTTGTTTGCCAAAGCAATATCCTTGCCGGCGGCTATAGCGGCAAGCGTAGGCGCAAGACCGCTGTAACCCACGGTGGCAGTTACAACAGTATCGATATCATCGGCTACTACGGAATCCCTGAGAGCTTCTTCTCCGGCGGCAGTAGAAATGCCGAGGGGTTCGAGCGCGGCACGCAGACGAGGCAAAAAACTTTCGTCGCCTATTACGGCGAGACGCGGACGAAATTCCGCCGATAATTTTATAAGATCGTCGACCCTTCGGCCGGCCGACAAGACAACGGCACGATATTGGTCCGGGAATCGCTTTATTATGTCGAGTGTCTGACGTCCTATCGAACCGGTTGCGCCAAGCACATCAAGTCTTTTCTGTGTACTCACTTTGTGTGATATTTGGTTTTATGCGCAAAGATACTAATTTTTCGGCTTATCGGCAAAACCTCATCGGTTTGGTGTACTACACACAGAAAGAACAGAAAGCCTGCCCATAGAACCGAACTCTACAGGCAGGCTTATGGAGGCGTTCAATACCCCTGGATTGGAATTACATGTTGAGGTTGTAGTATTCTACATATTTCATACCGACATCGGGCATATCGGTAGTGATAAAATCGACACCTTTGTTTATCCATTCGCCAAACTCTGCGTTGGACCTGATTGTCCATACATTTACAACAAGGCCGAGCTTGTGTGCGGAATCGATGAAAGTGGGATTGGATCTCAGCATATCTCCATTATAGTCGATAGAAATACCGCCGTCATTGTTAAGCTGAGCCGGTGTGCGGACCTCGGATGCACGGTCGCAAAGGAACTGCACCATAATCTCCGGATAGGCAGCCGCGAGAGCCTTGCAAGTGGCATAATCGAATGCGATATATTCCACTTTGTCTTCCAGCCCGGCGGCCTTGACAGCCTCTACTGCCGCCATAGCAGCCTCGATTGTACGAGCTTCGGTAGAATGTGTCTTGATTTCTACAATCAGCTTGCAGTAATCGCTTCCTTTGAGTATATCGAGATAATCGATAAACTGCGGTACTGTCTCGCCATTGGACAGTGTCTTGTCTTTGACCTCGTTATAGTTGGAATTCTGGATTGTAACACCGCCGATAGAGGGGTCATGGTTTATGACGAGGACATTGTCTTTTGTAAGCCATATATCGGTTTCGGCTCCATAAGCCTTAAGTTCTATAGCATTCCGCAGAGCCGTACGCGAATTCTGTGCGGCGCCTTCCTTTGCCCAGTATCCGCGGTGAGCGATGATGTTGGCACGGTTTTCAAAGTTCTTGGTCTTCAGGAAATAAACGGAGCCCAAAGACTGGGAACCAGCGCCTCGGCTCAACGATACGCTGAAAGTTCCGCTCTTTACATCGTCGGGCAAAACAACCGTTACACCCTCGTCGCCTTTCATCGTGGCAGGAAGCTCCCAGCGCGTAGCGCCATCTTCAATTACGATTACATCGCCTTCCTTAAAGCCGGTGCCATATATGGGATAGACCGCTCCGGCCTTTACCTGAACACTCTCCAGAAGAGTGCAGTTTTCTATGTCCGGTCGCGCAGAGCTTATACCGTCTTCTACGTCTTTGTATAGTACTTCTGCCTGCGCGGAAGTCAGCGGATCGTCATAGATACGCGCAAGAACTACACGGCCATTGATACCGTTCTGTACGCCAGTGGTCCTGCTGCCTCCGGGAACGCAGGCATCACCGCCGATGCAGAAGAAGTTGGCACCATCCTTGGCATGTATAAAGTTGGTGCCGCTTATTTCTATTTCATTTTTAAGCACTCCGTTTACATATACTCTTGCCTTCTGCGCATCCCTGTCCCATACGCCTACAATATGGTAATACGCGTTGGGTTCGGGCACTACATCGCTTGCCGCCCACTGCCAGGAGCTGCCGGTTCCGGTAGATACATTGGGAAGGAACGTCAGCGAATTGAGGGCATTGGGACCGCTGCCCGTGGTCTTTACCATTATGCCCGTACCGCCGGCCTCATGCGAGGCGAATATCTTAGCCTCCGCATTCTGTATCGCACCGGTATATTCGGGCATAAACAGAACCTCGAGAGTGTGTCCGTCGGCAAGCGCGTCCTTAAATGCCTGGTTTTCGCTGTAGTCGACGCGATAGAACTGTTCGGCCACATTGCTGTCGCCCCATTTGTTGCCATTCAGCCTTGTAACATAACGGTTGAAAGCCTCGTTCCACTCGGTTGTAGCCTCGCCGCCGCGTTCAACATCGAATTTCATAGGCGATACATCCACAGCTGTTCCGTCGGCATTGAAAACCACGTCGAGCAGATCGGCCTGAGGTCTGGCGACAGCTGCGGGCTTCGCTGCATCGTAAAGACGGGCAGCGTCGTCGGCAGTCAGAGGTTCGTCATAGATACGCGCCAGCACAATATTACCATTGATACCGTTCTGCACACCTGTGGTCTTGCTGCCTCCGGGAACGCAGGCATCGCCGCCGAGGCAGAAGAAGTGTGCGCCGTCCTTGGCAAGGATGAAATTCTCGCCGGCAAGATCTATTTCATTGTTGAGCACGCCATTTACATAGATATCCGCTTTTTTGGCATCCTTGTTCCACACACCGACAATATGGTAGTATGTGCCCGAGGCAGGAACAACGTCGCTTGCAGCCCACTGCCAGGAGCTGTTTGAGCCAGTAGAGACGTTGGGAAGGAACGTGAGGGAATTGAGAGCATTGGGACCGCTTCCCGTAGTCTTTACCATTATACCGGTTCCACCGGCTTCATGCGAGGCGAATATCTTGGCCTCGGCATTCTGTATTGCGCCGGTATATTCGGGCATAAACAGAACCTCGAGAGTATGTCCATCGGCCAGTGCGTCCTTAAATGCCTGGTTATCGCTGTAGTCGACGCGATAGAACTGTTCGGCCACATTGCCGTCGCCCCATTTGTTGCCGGCCAGTTTTGCCACATAGCGGTTGTAGGTATCGCTCCACTCAGTCGTGGCGCTTCCACCGCGTTCAACCTCGAATTTCATCGGCGATATGTCCTTGGCAGTGCCATCGGCGTTAAAAACAACATCGAGCAGATCGGCCTTGGGCAGCGGTGCTTCGAATGTAATAGAGTCAAGGCCGTCGCCCGGTACAGAATACAGGGCATTGCCATCAGCATCGACGGCCATGAGCATATTGTCGTCGCTTTTAATGATTTTTTCCACGTTCCCTGCGGAAAGAACCTGGATTACTTCACCATTGCGATGGAAATATAAGTAGTCGGCAGCATAGATGGACAATGCTGCTGCACTCATTGCGAGCAATGATATAACCTTATACTTTTTCATGATTATCTGAAGATTTTATAGGTTTGTGAAACACCGCCGGACTCTACAACTACAATATTGAGACCCGTGGCAGTGGTAGCCACTGTCGCCATATCGGCGTCGGGAGCGCTGTACGCAATCAGTACACCAAGTGCGTTATATATACGGATTCCGTCTATTTTAACCGGGCTGGTTACTGTCAGGATATCACCGTCCAATCTTACAGTAGCGCCGTACTTCTCTACCGACGACACTCCGCTTACCACAATAGGCTTGAACGAGAAACAGCACATCCGGGACATATCTATTTCCACCTTATTCCCTTCTACAGGAATAAGTGTCATTTTGCCGTTATCAAATGCTATACATCTCACCTCTGTGGCCGTGGCAAGACTTTCACCGTCCTTCGAATAGACATATACATCTTCGGCCATAACGCTCATTGTCGACATCAGACCGATTCCGGCAACGATAAAGGAAAATATTCTACGCTTCATGGTTTTGGTGATTAAGATTAAATCGCTATTTTATATGATTTGTTGACAGTTTTCCCAGCGACAGACACCAGATATACGCCGTTGCCAAGATTAGCAGCCACAACACCTTTTGTAATACCCTCCTTCAGAGTAACAACCTTACCGGCTACGTTAACAACCTTTACATCGACCGGCTCGGGCGCATAGAGCAATTCTACCTGATTGCCGCCCCACGACAGCCCGACAACATCGGCCTCGGCGGCTTCGATGCCATCGGTGTTGTTTTCGGCCGGGAGCGCAGGCACGTCCGAAAGAAATTCGGTTGTCATTGTCTCGGTACGGGTATTGACAGTGATACGGTAGCGGCCACTGCGGGTAATTATCCATTTGGAATCTTCTCCGTCCGTGGTTCTGATATTTACAGTGCCTTCGGCAGGAGTATCGGCAATATAAGGATGATAGGTATCATCGTTCCAGCTTCTTTCTGTAAGGATTTTGAATTTGTTAGGCTCCGGTGCATTGTTCCAGCCTATTCTAAGTTCGCCTTCCCAGATAAGTTCGTCAGGATTCTCGGGATTTGGCGCGAAATCGCAATGGCTCTGGTCCGAATAATCCCATGCCTTCTCGCAGCATCCGCCTGTGATATAAAGATACTTGCGGTGCTTATGCATGCGTCCCATGTACTTATTGTCGCTGCACGAAATATATATGTTGTAATCGCCGGGAACCGATACGCTCCAGCCGAGATTGTCGGCGTCGGTGGTCATGCGCAGTTTAGAAACGAAACCTTTGCCGAATGTCAGGTCTACATCCTCAAACATGGGCACGAAATAGCGGGTATCCTCACCTTTGACGGGTGTATCCATCAGGATAACATTGCCGGTCTTGCATCGGAGGCTCTGCTTGAATTCGAAATTTTCGATTTTTGCAAGTTCTATCACCTGATTGTCAAGAGCGGAGCCAGTAGCATAATATTTCTCAGGGTAAGCTACCTCAGACAGTGGTTCCGACAGGCATACGCTCATGCTGCGCAGATCAACTGTAAGAGTATATTCAGCTGTTTTGCTTACCTTAAATTTATTGTCGAGCATATCGGGAAGCTGCCAGTTGGCATAGAAGTCGAGAGAATGTACCTCTCCGACATTAATCAGTTCGTCCTTGGTGGTAGCCACTACGTGTTTGTGCCACCCGTCGTTGGAATTCATAAACTTGAACGGCTCGTTGGCGGTGAGGCGCCCTGTCCACGTAAATACGCCGCGGTCGATTCTGCTCATTGGGGTGGCATTATAGTCCCAGCCGCCTTTCACTGCGCTGCCGACAATATACAACTGTGTGTATTCTATCGAGTTAGACATGCCGGCAAAAACCGACAGCGTGCAGAAAAGAACAGCAAATAATGATATTATTTTTTTCATGGCTTCTGCTTATTTGGAAATTTTTTCAACAATAAGTTTATTATCAGCAACTATCTTGCACACATATACTTGAGAAGGAAGCGCCGACAATTTTTCGGAAAAACACGAAACATTGTTATATGTACGGTTCAAGCATTCGGCACCGGCAGTATTGAACATGGCAAACTCCACATTCCTGCAGTTTTTGCGCAAATCGGCAGTAAGTGTATCCGAGGCCCTATCGTAGAACACTTTAAGGCCATCGGAATAAATATCGGCAATACCTGAGGTTGCGTCCTCAATTTCAACTGTTACAGTCGACGAACAGAGGGTGGACGGCACCGCTACGACTGTACACTTGCTGTCAGAATCATAGCTGTATTCCGAAATAGCGGTACCGTCGATTTTAACCGACACTGGAGTCTCGGTGTTGTAGACCTTTACAGTGTACGCTTTGGCAACAGGCAGCCCTGTGGCATCGCCTTCGCGCGGGTTGATCGTCAGGGTCAGCTTATTACCGGATTTAGTCTGAGTAATGGTTGTGGTAGCATATACGGTAGCATAATCGGGGTTATCTCCATTATCCTCATACAGCTTCGAGCTGCCGTTCTTACCAGCTACCACATTCAGAATCAGATGCTCGGCATGTGTTGTTACATTCTTTATTTCCTCGGGATTCAAAGGCACAACGGAGCCTTGACGATAGAAATACGGGATATCGGTCCTGGCAAATTTCATTGTCATAGTACAGGGACCTTCGATAAGCTCATTTGTGGATGCGCTCCACCAGTTGCCTTCGGGGAACCAGATTGTGCGGGTGCTCACGCCGTCTACACCGGCTTCCACAATAGGAGCGACAAGAATGTCATTGCCGAAGAAATATTCATCCTCGAAGGTATAAGCCTCCTCAGTTTCAGGATACTCGTAATAGAGTGGACGGCATAATGATATACCTGTGTCATATGCCTCGCGAGCCATTGTATAGATATAGGGGAAGAGAGAATAACGTAATTTCACAGCCTCAAGCATATCTGGGAAATTGGGAAATTTCCATATCTGTCGCTCAATTCGGGAGTCGTTGGTGGCATGTGTTCTGAATATAGGGGTAAACACGCCAAACTGTATCCAGCGAAGCAGCAGTTCAGGATCGTTGACAATGCTTTCGTCGGTAAACGCATGTCCGCCCAGATCATGGCCCCAGTAGCCGTAACCTACATTAGATGCAGTTGCTGTAAAATAAGGCTGGAATGCAAGAGTTGGGAAGTTTATCAAAGCATCTCCGGAAAATCCTATCTGGTATCTGTGGCTGCCAAGTCCACCCCAGCGATGGAAGATAACGGGACGATGGTCCGGACGGTTTTTGGCCATGTCGTTAAAGAAAACATGGTTACACCAGAACGTCTCGCCAAGGCCGTTGGTATACGGACTTGTAAGATGCTGCTGCCAGTCGAGCCACCAGAAATCAACACCCTCGCTCTCGTGCTCGCGAATAATAGTGCTGAAGAAAGCGTCGGTAAAATCAGTGTAATCGAGGTACCAGGGAATCTCCTGAGCACCCCCGGCATTTACGTTATATTTACCACGCAGGTCCTCATTCATTGCGTTGAAAAACTCGGGAGACTCAATGCTGTTGACACCACCGGCAGGGTGGAGATTGAGTGCCGTCTTGAAGTTGCGGTCATGCATTTCCTGGAGCAATCCTTTTGGATCGGGGATAAGATTGGTGTTCCACGACCATCCGGTCCATCCGCCACGGCCTGCCGACATGCTGCCTTCGCTGCCGTTCCAGTGCCAGTCCATATCAAGCACCATAACATCGGTAGGGATTCCATTGGATGCAAGGTTATTCATTATTTCGCGGTAATCGTCTGCCGAATATGAAGAATACTTGCTGTACCAATAACCGAACACATAGGAAGGGGGCAAAGGAATTTTCCCGGCAATCGAGGTATAGTCATACAAGGCCTTTTTATAATTGCTGCCATAGCCCATAAAGTACGTATCCATCGCGTGGGGATCCTTGCGGTCTGTCCACCAGTCATAACCGAGTTCTTCAGAAGGCTCCAGCGCAAACGAACGGCTACCATCTGCCCTCGCCGCGGTCCAGGAATCTTCAATCACTGCCCATCCCGAACGTGAAATAAGGCCGTTCTCCATCTCCGATCTCTTGTTCTGACCGTTGCTTCCGTCAAGAGTTCTGCAAGTGCCCTTGAGGTTCATCGGGTCGGGTTTGCCCGCATACCAAAGAACGTCGCGACCGTTATGATTCATCGTAATAGAAAGATTGCTCGATGAAGCCGGTACGGTGTAGGGATTAGTACCTTTACGGTACTTAAGATGCAGTTTGTCTGTCTCGATATAAAGGAAGTTGTCATCCTCTGTTTTAGTAAAATGAGGAACATCGAGATTACGGTTTATAATAGCAAAAGTAGCACGGTCCTCGAATACGCCCTTGTCGCTGTATTCGATACGGATCATTTCGGGAGTAAGAACCGTAAACCTCGCATTGCCGCTTACTACAACAGCTTGCGGATTGGCAACCGGATTAGCAGCGTCAGCCGCCTTCAGCGATGCCTGCCCTAAAAAGAAACAGGCAAGAAACAGGATAATGCTGAGTTTTAATTTCATAAGTGGTATAGACTATTTTTCCGGGCTGCGACAAGTTCACAGCCCGGAATGGTTATAGATTATTATAAAGCTACTTTGGAAACTTTATTTCCTACTTTCTTGATGAATATACCGTTGGAAGGATTGGGAACAACGATGCCCTGAAGATTATAATAGACCGGAGTGGCGTCATTGTCGTATGAGATTTCATCAACACCTACCACTGGTGCTTTGGTAATTGCAATAGATCCCTTGAGCAGATCTACATCGATATTGTAATTGCCGGCCTCTGCTATCTGCCATTTGCGATCGCCTGTGCCGTCGGCTACAATTTTATTATAGTCAAGTTCACCGTTCTCTCCTAGGCCAACAAAGAACCACGGACCACCCCAGATGTCACTGTACTTATTGGAATTGATCTTGAATTCGCCGGCATTCAGTTCGCCCGACCATGTAAATTTGAACGGATCGCTTTCACCGCCCCAGTTCAAGGGTGTACCGTCAAGAATTGTCCAGCCGCCAGGAGTGGCGTTGCCAATCATAAAGAGGGCATTGAAACGAATGGGCTCTGCCTGATAGTCTGCTTTGGCAATAGAAATCGTGAGGTCGGCGGTATTCAGTACAAGACGGTAATTTGCGCTCTCGCTCACTTTGAACTTCTGGTCGGAACCGCCCTGCTGGAGTTTTGTAATGTCATACGGGTCGGATGAAGCGTTGCGAAACTCATTCTTGTCGTTCGACCAGTCATTGTTAGCTGTGAATTTGAACTCCTCGTCAGCCTTGAGATAGGCAACACAACTGAAAACATTCTCATTGTCGGGATCCGGTGGGAGCAGAACACCGTCAACTATTTCCCAGCCGCCGGGAGTGGCTGCGCCGATAAGTTTAAGATGAGATACTGCAGAAGCACCAAAAACAGTTGACAACATAAGGACAGCAGAAGCCGTCAGTTTTGTAAAATTAAGCATACGATAATAATTTTGATTAGTTTTTAAATGGTTTAGATAGTATTTTTCATGCACTATTTTAAGCAAAATTACGCATTGACGGTGTGTTTTAAAACAGCGCGCGGCCATCAGTAGCGAATAAGTAGTAATTATATGGATTTTAAAAATCTAAAACATTATTTATAAGCAATATGCACATTGCGCCTTGGGCAAAACAAGTAGTAATCCGAACGCCGCTTTTCCGGCATTCAAGTGTTAAAAATATTATTTTCACGGATTGCTGTTCCTCTCTTTATTTCTTTTTTGTAACTTTGTGTATGATGTTTAAAAGACTACTGTTTTTGTTGATTATATCTTTTTTGTTGACGGCAGCGACCGGCTGTACATCTACGTCCACACAAACAGACTCTCTGCTGTCGGAACTCCACAATACAATCCAGGACAGAGAGTCCTATCTGGCGCAGAAAGAAAGCAGGCTTAACGAGCTGCGGCAAAAATTATATTCGGCAACCGACGATACCGCACGTTTTTTTGCTTTATGTGATCTGCTTGACGAATTCAGGCCCTACAATACGGATTCGGCATTCACATATTGCAAAAAAAGAGAAATCTTAGCATATAAGACCGGGAACCCCGAATTTATAACCAACTCGCGGCTGAACACCGCAAATGTCCTCGGCAGCATAGGTATGTATAAGGAAGCTCTGGAAATAGTGGATTCCATTCCATATTCCTCGGTACCGGATTATCTGCTACCATACTATTACTATATAAACCAGACAATAGCGTCATATCTGGCAGATTTTTCTGTCAGAAAAGAGGACAAAGATAAATATCTCGGAATATTCGAGATGTATCAGGATTCCTTGCTATCCCGTACCTCTCCCAATTCGTTATCTTACGTTATCGGTATGTCCGGCAAATACCTGCGAAAAGGTAACGCCGCCAAATCCGTGGAAATTCTTGAGAATTATCTCGCGAACAACGAGTATTCCACCCACGACCGAGCCATAGTAGCCAACACCCTGTCGTTTGCATATAAAGGGATAGGAAATAAAGAGAAACAGAAAGAAAATCTAATTATATCATCCATAGCCGATCTGCAGGCTTCCGTCAGGGAATATGTATCCCTCCGCCAGCTTGCCACGATTCTATTCATGGAAGGAGATATCGACAACGCCTATGAATTCCTGAGTATCGCGATGGATGATGCACAAAAATGTAACGCCCGACAGAGAATTCTTGAAATAAACGATATTTATCCCATTGTCAACGCAGCCTTCGTAAAAGAAATACAGCTTCAGCGCGAGCGGCAACTTGTTTTAATCATAATTATAAGTATCCTTGCCGTTTTCCTTCTGGCTGCAATCGTGTGGATATGGAAACAGATGAAAAAAACATCGGCTGCACATCAACAGACAATTGCGGCCAACAATAAATTGAAACAGCTGAATGCAGAACTCGAAAATTTCAATAACCGCCTCACCGAAGCCAATCACGCCATCGCAGAAAATTCAAAAATTAAGGAAGAATATATCAGTCAGTACATGGAACAATGTTCCTCGTATATAGAAAAATTAGACGCATACAGAAAATCATTGAACAAGCTCTCGACAGCCGGCAACATTGAGAACCTGAAGAAGATATTGAAATCTACCGATATAACTGATGTGGAACTGAAGGCATTCTACCGCAATTTTGATGCTACGTTCCTCAAGCTCTTCCCTACTTTTGTCGAAGATTTCAACAAGCTTCTCACTCCGGAAGGGCAGATTGTGCTAAAGAAACCGGGGCAGCTGAACACCGAACTACGCATTTTTGCTCTTATCAGACTTGGAATAAAAGACAGCGAAAAGATTGCAAAATTCTTGCGATACTCTGTTATTACGATATATAATTATCGCGTAAAGACAAGGAACAAAGCTGCCGGGAACAGAAAAGAACTGGAAGAACGGGTGATGGAAATCGGCTGCCTGTAACTGATATTCCCGTAAACCGTGAGCCCCATCTGGTGGCAACATGTAGGTGCTATTATAATTCTTGGCGTATCGGTATTATATCCGATATACGATTTTGCATAGTTAAGGCGGGAAAGGGCTTATTATCTCCCGCCTTTAATACCATAACTCTGAAGCGTCAGATTATTTTCAATGCTTTTGCAAGGCGACACGCTTCATGTGAATTTTTAACTTGAAGTTTTCCTATTATTTCCTGCCTGTGTCGACTGACCGTATGGATGCTGATATTCAAACGTTCTGCAATCTCAGCACTTTTCAGACCGGTATATATTAGCGACAGCACCTGACTCTCGCGCCGACTCAGAATGGTATCATTGCCCGAACAATCCAGTTCCTCGGTTACTCCTGAGATAGAATTGACAACATAGCTTTTACCGCCAAAATCAAAAGCAAGTGGCCCGTAGATACAGATAGCGTATATCATATTTTCATTATTGCCGTCAAAAATATAATACATGCGATGCAGCACTTCGTGCATTTTACCGTCTGTATAACGAAAGCGTAACTTTGAAACGAGATAATAATCGGTCTTTCTGCATGCGGGCAAATGACGCAGAAAATGAAAGAACCGGAGTTCGGCAATATATTTATATTCCTGCTCCTGAGGCAACATCAGAGAAAGAATACGACTTTCCCAGATCGAGTTTTCCTGCTGATAGTCGCCCAGTTCAAGGTTTCGGGCAAAACCGCCGGCAAAGATATGGCTCTTACCGTCTTTCATGTCGCTGACCACAACAAGGACTTTCTCGATATCCGCCATAAACCGCGCATACTCAAGAATCTGCGACAGCGCAACGTTGCTGCCGGATATATTCTCCTGCCGCAATAATAAATCAAGTTTCTTCTTATTGCTGCCGGAATGGTTATTTATGACCATTGCCTGTTATTTACTAACCTGTTAACTTTGCAAAGTTAATCAAACCAATGGTTATAAACAATAACGGCGGCAAAAGTAGCCGAAACTATCCATACATTACCTCCACATGAAAACAAAACTCATTATTATCCTTTTGGCGGCAATTATAGTCCAGACCACAAGCGCGCAGACCCTCGAAAAGATGAACTGGTTCAACGAACCGTCCGGCTGGCATATTAACGGCGGCACGCTCACTATGGATGTAACCCCTAACAGCGACTATTGGCGAATATCCCACTACGGTTTTACCGTAGATGACGCTCCTTTCTACTATGCCGAATATGGCGGCGAATTTGAAGCCAAAGTAAAAATTTCCGGCGAATACAAAGTTAGATTCGACCAGGCCGGAATGATGATTCGCCTCGATCATGAGAACTACATCAAAACCGGAATCGAATATGTAGACGGCAAGTATAATCTAAGCACGGTTGTAACACATAAAACCTCCGATTGGAGTGTTATAGCTCTCGACCGCCCTGTCGACTATATCTGGATAAAGGCTGTTCGCCGTCTCGATGCTGTGGAAATTTTTTATTCTTTCGATGATAAAGAGTACCACATGATGCGTAACGCATGGCTTGAGGCCAATCGGCCTGCAAAAATCGGAATGTTCGCGGCAAGTCCCGATGGCAATGGTTTCAAAGCCATGTTCTCCAATTTCAAAGTGAGCCATCTGCCCGACATAGTCCGAAGCGAATGGCTGAAAAACAACGCGGAATAATGTCATACACATGGGGGGATATTCACGCCCCCTGTGTTCTTCTGAGCTTCTTTTTTCTGATATGGCCGGCAATATGGATTATTGCCACCGCAACCATAAGGAATCCTATTTTGCCGTGTACCGCACCAAGGTGCGAATGTCCGTATCCGTCGGTCCATATAACCGTTGCGGCTACACCGCTGACTGCAGTCAGAAGAAACGTCCACCAAAGGATACGCGTTCCGGTGTTACGGTTCTTTGCAAAACGCGAGAACCAGTTGCCGGACCTGTAGTGCAGGGATATATGGTAAAGAGAAAGAGCCGTAAGAATGATTCCCAATATAATATGAAACCATACCGACCATATATATCTGCCGGAAGTCGCTTCAAGCTGTATTCCGGATGCCAGCATCAGTAATAAAATACATCCGAGCCACCTGTTGCAGAATATGAGTTTTTGAGATGTGTTCATTTTACTTGTACAAAACGTGAATATATCGCCCGTAGACATGCGCCATAGCGCCTGCCGAATCCGTTTGGATTGCAAGTGCAAAATTAGATTATATCGCTATTACCGAAAATGGCAGAGACAAGGAAAGGATTGTACTATTTAAGGTTTTTGCGGTATTCTACAGGAGACATACCTACACCCTTTTTAAAAAGCTTTGAAAAATAGGCATAGTCCTCATATCCGAGAGTATACGCGATTTCTTTTGCCGACAGCGAAGTATAGACAAGCTGCCGTTTGGCCTGTATAATAACTCGGCTGCGTATATACGCGCTTGCACTAAGTCCGGTAGCACCCTTCACGGCTTCGTTGAGATATACCTCCGAAATATTGAGCATAGAGGCATAGGCACCGGGGCGCTTCTCCTCTGGCATATGTGCGTCCAGCAAGTTCCTAAGTTTCGAGGTTAACATCCTGTATCGGCCACATGTCTCATTACCGGATACAGAAAGAGTAGAGACCACCATACTTTTTACAGCTGATGCAAGAGCTTTGGAAACACGGTCGTTTTCCCTGTTTCTTTCCATAATGGAACACAGCGCACAGATATCCTCCATTGTATTTCTGTGCGGACTAAAAGGACGCGGCGATATGGAATATTCATCGATGGCCCGGGTATCCGATTCCGAAAGTATCTCGGGCGAAAAAGCAAGGAGCCAGCCGTCGGCATTCCACTCCTCTCCCGTCGGCTTGTTATGCACCTGCCACGGCGACACAACAAATATACTACCAGCTTTCAATTCTTTCCGCTCAAAATCAATCTCTATGGCAGCGCTGCCACCGGTGAGCAACACAACCATATAATAGTCATCGCGGTGTGCATACGGTTTCATCGCAGACCGTTCCACATACCCGAATCGTTTTACAAAGACACCCGACCCGGATATCTTCTGCATTGTCGAGAATGGAATATTTTTTGGCTTTGGCATCGCGTTTGTCTATTAATTGTACAAAGTTAGGCATTATACGGAATTTCCAAATATTTCAGTATATGATATCGCTTTCTAAAAGTAATCGGTCATCCTGCCGTAATCAATAGTTTCCATCAACTGCAGTATATGCAAATTTCGCACATACTGAATCAGTGTAGTAATGTTTTCACTCTGGTTCTCAATCACTTCTGTATTTGCACTATAATTAATGAGCGCACATGCGCATAATGCGAAAAAAATTTGCTATCTTTGCAGCTGATTTTAGCCGGGCCATCACATTCCCACGCTAAAACGCAGTTGCTTAACAACAAACGACATGATTAAAATAACATTTCCCGACAACAGCGTAAAGGAATTTGAAGTCGGCATTACGCCGCTCCAGATTGCCGAAGCTATCTCGCCCCGTCTGGCCCGCGAAGTTCTCGCCGCCAGTGTCAACGACAAAGAATGGGACCTCAGCCGCCCCATCAGCGAAGACGCCAGTATCAGGCTTTACAAATGGGAAGACCCCGAGGGCAAGCACGCTTTCTGGCACAGTTCGGCCCACCTGTTGGCCGAAGCCCTGCAGGAACTGTATCCCGGGGTTCGGTTCGGCATAGGTCCGGCAATCGAAAACGGTTTTTACTACGACATCGACCCGGGCGACAACAAGCTCACATCCGACGATTTTGCCAAAATCGAAGCCAAAATGCTGGAGCTTGCAAAACAGAACCAGGCAATCGTACGTGCCGACATTTCCAAAGCTGACGCACTCAAGTTCTTCGGCGACAAAAACGAAGAGTACAAATGCGAGCTTATCTCCGAACTGGAGGACGGCTCCATAACGACATACACACAGGGCAATTTCACCGACCTTTGCCGCGGCCCGCACATCCCCACCACAGCACCTATCAAGGCAGCCAAGATAATGTCGCTCGCCGGTGCATTCTGGCGCGGTGACGAAAAACGCAAGCAGCTTGTACGCGTCTACGGCATCACCTTCCCCAAGAAGGCCATGCTCGACGAATACCTCGCTCTGCTCGAGGAAGCCAAAAAGCGCGACCACCGCAAGATCGGCAAGGAGATGGAACTGTTTGCCTTCTCGCCAAAAGTAGGCGCCGGTCTGCCTCTGTGGCTCCCCAAAGGCGCTGCCCTGCGCGACCGTCTGGAGCAGTTCCTGCGTAAAATCCAGAAACGCTACGGCTATCTGCAGGTTATCACCCCGCACATCGGCAACAAGCAGCTGTACGTAACATCCGGCCACTATGCAAAATATGGCAAGGACTCCTTCCAGCCCATCCACACACCCGAAGAAGGCGAGGAATACCTGCTCAAACCCATGAACTGCCCCCACCACTGTGAGATTTTCCGCGCATTGCCCCGTTCGTACCGCGACCTGCCCCTGCGCCTGGCCGAATTCGGCACAGTATACCGCTACGAGCAGAGCGGCGAGCTCCACGGACTTACCCGAGTACGCGGTTTCACGCAGGACGACGCGCACATCTTCTGCGCCCCCGAACAGATCAAGGACGAGTTCCTCAAGGTGATGGACATTATCCTGTACATCTTCAAGGCACTCAAATTCGATAACTACGAGGCACAGATATCGCTACGCGATCCCGAACACAAGGAAAAATACATCGGCAGCGACGAAAACTGGCACAAGGCAGAACAGGCAATCATCGAAGCATGCGCCGAAAAAGGCATAAACGCCCGCACCGAACTTGGCGAGGCCGCCTTCTACGGTCCCAAACTCGACTTCATGGTCCGCGACGCAATCGGCCGCCGCTGGCAGCTCGGTACAATCCAGGTAGACTATAACCTGCCCGAACGCTTCGAGCTGGAGTACACCGGCAGCGACAACGCCAAGCACCGCCCCGTAATGATTCACCGCGCCCCCTTCGGCTCGATGGAACGCTTCGTTGCCGTATTGCTTGAACACACCGCCGGACACTTCCCCCTGTGGCTTGCTCCCGAACAGGCAGTAATCATCCCTGTGAGCGACAAGTATCTCGACTATGCCCGTAAGGTTGCCGATGAACTCGAGGAAAGCGATATCCGCGTGGAAATAGACTCGCGTAACGAGACCCTCGGACGCAAAATACGCGACAACCAGCTCAAAAAAGTACCATACATGCTCGTTGTTGGCGAAAAAGAAGCCGAAAATGGCGAAGTTTCAGTAAGAAAACCGGGCCAAGGCGACTTAGGTTCGATGAAAATTGCTAACTTTGCACAGATTTTGACCGACGAAGTCAAACAAATGATTAACTAATAAACCCTGAATGGAGAAAAAATCCCCTTACAACCCCGCCGCACGTCCTGCCGGACCGCGCAAACCCAATGGTCCCCAGCAGCACCGCGACCCACGCCAGGCAAAGCAAGTGCCCAACAATATCAACGAGCACATCCGTGCACGCGAAGTTCGACTTGTGGGCGATAACGTTACGCCCGGCATATACTCCATTCAAGAAGCTCAGCGCATAGCCGAGGAACTTGAACTCGATCTTGTCGAGATTTCCGCCCAGGCCGATCCTCCTGTCTGCAAAGTACTCGATTACCAGAAGTACCTATACCAGCAGAAGAAGAAAGCCAAGGAAATAAAGGCAAAATCAACACAGGTGGTTGTGAAAGAGATTCGCTTCGGACCTCAGACCGACGACCACGACTACAACTTCAAGCTCAAGCACGCCATCGGCTTCCTTCAGGAAGGTGCGAAAGTAAAAGCTTACGTATTCTTCAAAGGCCGCTCCATTCTGTTCAAGGAACAGGGCGAAGTGCTTCTGCTTCGTTTCGCAAACGACCTCGAGGACTACGGCAAAGTTGAGCAGATGCCACTCCTGGAAGGCAAGAGAATGATAATCATGATTTCGCCTAAAAAGAAATAATTCAGGTCCGCCGTGCAGGCCTCTATTATACAACTCGAATTAACTAATTAACAAACAGACAAATGCCCAAGATTAAAACTAACTCCGGTGCCAAAAAGAGGTTCGCCCTTACCGGATCAGGAAAAATCAAAAGAAAACACGCATTCAAGAGCCACATTCTGACTAAGAAAACCAAAAAGCAGAAACGCAACCTTACCCACACCGGCCTCATCGCCCGTGTAGACGTAAAGGCCGTTAAAGCTCTTCTCGGTCTCAAATAAGCTCGCCTTTGCAAGTTTTCCAAATTAATTCGTGTTATTGTAATTTCATTATTAACCGAGTGATTAGCCAAAAAGAGCCGGCGACCGTCGGACGCTAACATTCAAAAACTTCTGAAACAATGCCAAGATCAGTCAATCACGTCGCTTCTCGCGCACGCCGCAAAAAAATCCTCAAACTTACACGAGGCTACTACGGCTGCCGCCGTAATGTGTGGACCGTTGCCAAAAACACATGGGAAAAAGGTCTCACATACGCTTATCGCGACCGCAAAGACAACAAAGCAAACTTCCGTGCCCTCTGGATTCAGCGTATCAACGCTGCCGCCCGCATGCACGACCTGAGCTATTCCAAGCTCATGGGCCTTATCCACAAGAGCGGTATCGAAATCAACCGTAAAGTCCTCGCCGACCTCGCACTCAACAACCCCGCTGCTTTCGCAGCCGTTGTAGAGAAAGTGAAGAACGCATAAGCCGACTTTACCCTACCCCACAGCGCGGCCCAGGCCGCGCTTTTTTTTATGCCGACATCACTCCCTCTACCACATCAACGGCCGGGAGCTTGGCAAAAAAAGCCTCTCAGACGCCCAAGCGGGAACATCTGAGAGGTCTTATTTATCCAGTCTATCAGTTGTCCTATGCCGCCGCGGCTTCGCGGCGGACAAGGGAACGTATGCTGCGGCGGATTGTCTTCCACTTGGGAAAGATAGCCCACGGCCGCACAGAGCTGTAGCTGCACATGATTACTGCGAAACATATTATGCCTGCAATCAGCAGCCATCCATATATTTCCTTCATGGACTCGACAAGGGCCTGCCGCTGTACCATACCATACAGTTCACCAAGGGGAATATGCGGTATATGCGTATTGCTGCCCGTTATAGCGCTCCCGAGCAGGGCGGAGTTTGCAGCCACAGCGCGGCTGAGGAATTCACCGATTACTGCGGGGCCGAATGTCGCACCCATCACAGCTCCGAAGAAACCGTTGATTACCAACGCCTGCGGGAAAACGAAGAAATGCAGCCCACAATGAACGATTGAGGTGAGAAACACAATGGAGATGATAACCTCAGACGCTCCACGGCAGAACAGCGGGATGAAAAGCATCTCTTTTTCTATATCATAGTCGATAAGAAAATAGAAATATGCCAGATACACAGCCGCAAGAGCAAACGCTATTGCCGTCAGCGTTTTGTAGCGCCAGCGACGGCGCGCAAAAGTGAGATATGTGAAGCCCACTCCACACACGATGCCGGCAAACACGTACCAGTTGAGATCTATCAGATTCGTTTCATCGAACCCGAGAATCCCCGAGGCAAAACCGCTCTCGAATACATGCCCGGGGGCCATCAGAATATAGAAAACGGTGTATATAATCATGGCATACACAACGTTGCGGCGCGTCATGGCAGCAAAGGAAATGTACGGATGCCTAAGGAATGACGCACGCCATAGGTTAAGTGCCAGGCACACAAGGCCGATAACCGTAGCACCGCAGATTTCGGCCGCCTCCCACCAGTCGTAGTAATTGCCATAGATACACACGTAGGCAAAACAGAGCATGAATATGCTCCACAGCAACGAACCTATCCAGTCAATTCCGAGAAGAGGTATATACATAGGCCCGTGGACAGGACGCAGAAGCACGGCAACCATTATCATCACCAGTACCAGCAGACCCGTCATAATTACCGGCATGCACTCCCATTGGCTTACAAACGTTGTATAAACAGTGGCAACGCCGCCAAGCTGTATGGCGCCGTCCACCACAAGATAGACGTAGCAGAAGAACACGGCCATATCGCGCACGGGCGTGAGCCATAGCTGTATGGTGGAGTTACACAGGAAAGTGGCCCACATGCGGAACCAGCCCACAACAAGACAGCTTGCCACCAACAGCGGCACCGAGGTTGTTGTGGCGCACACGATATTCGCCGCTATCATTGCCGCGCAGCATATCAGCATGCCCGTGCGGCAGCTGTAGCGAAATTTGAGACGGAACATGACGGCAAAGTTCACCGACATGCCTACAATCTGCGCCACTCCGGCCATCATCACATCCTGCTCCATCATGGCCGTACTGCCCACCATCTGCGAGGCGGCGGCAAGATACACGCCGCCGCTGAACTGCACGACTATTACAAAGAAAATGAACAGCCAGGGCTTAAGACGTTCCGGCACAATGCCAATGACATCGGGTATGCTGAACGCGCCCTGCTGTGCGTGAGGATTGCCCATTGTTATTTAATGACACATTCCACATTCATTCCCGCGCGCAGCTTCTGCATGGCCGCGGAATCATTGTCGCTGTCAAAAGCTATCCTTACCGGCACACGCTGGCGCACCTTTACGAAGTTGCCCGCCGAGTTGTCCTGCGGGAGCAGCGACACAGCCGCGCCGGTGGCCTTGGATATGGCCGATACGGTGCCGCGGAAAACAGTGCCAGGTATGGCGTCTACCTTTATCTCGGCCTTGCTGCCTATGGCTATACCCTTGAGCTGAGTTTCCTTGTAGTTGGCAGTTACCCACACATCGCCGCAGTCTACCACGTCGAGCAGCGTCTGGCCCGGCTGAACGAGCTGACCTACCTGAATGTCCTTACGCGAAGCGTAGCCGGAACACGGCGCCACCACAACAGTGTACGACAGATTCAGTTCCGCCGTTTCCACAAGAGCCTTGGCCAGGTCTATGCCGGCATCGCTCTGCTCGGAACGGCGGCGGCTCTCGTCTACGCGGCGGTCGGCGGCCTCAAGCTGACGGCTAAGCATGTCGTATCGTGCCTTTGCAGCCTCATAGGCGGTTTTGGCGCCGTCGTACTGCTGCTGTGTTACGGCGTTCTGCTTCAGCAGTTCGCTGTAGCGGTTAAAGTCGGTGCGTGCATTCTCCATCAGCACACGCGCTTCCTCTATGCTCGCCTTGCTCACTGCTGAATTAGCGCCGGCCACGCTTATCCCACGTTCGGCCAGACCTTTGCCTGCAAGGGCGTTGGCATAGTCGGCCTGGGCACGCGCAAGGGCAAGACGCATGTCGGCGTCGTCGATAATCACAAGGGTATCGCCCTTGTTCACCTTGCTGAATTCATCGAAGCGTATTTCCTTGATGTAGCCCTGCACGCGGCTTACGATGGGTACAATCTGCTGGCGCACCTGAGCGTTGTCGGTGAATTCGCCTTTGCCGAAGTACATCAGTTTGCTAAGCGCCCATACAGCGGCGCAGACAATCACTGCCGCCGTTACGATATACGACGCTATTTTCTTTGTATGCTGTTTCATATTTTTCCGGATGTGAACAGAAGTTTATAATGATAATAAATAATATCGATGCGTGCATTCACCAGCTTTTGCTCGGCATCGAGTTTTGCATTGGCGGCGTCGAGCAAATCTGTTATCAACGCCATGCCCGAGTTGTAGCGCAGCGCCACCGTACGGTAGTTGATATCGGCCAGTTCTACGCTCTTTTTCTGAGTGGACAGCTCCTCGAAAGCCTCGAGATAGCGCGTGTAATCGCTGCGTATGCCCAGTTCGATGTTGTCGCGTGCAGCATCCAGTTCCTGGCGTGCGCGCAGTGTGGCGACGCGGCTTTTGGCGAGGCGCCTGTCTGTCTTGAACAGGCTCGACAGATTGTAGCTCACGCCCACCCCGATGTACCAGTAGCTCAGATTGCGGTTTATCGGTGGTATTTCTACCAGGATAGGGCCGTCCATAGTCCATCCGGCCTTTATCCCGATATGCGGCAGATAGTCGGCTCGCACAATATCCTCAGCCTTGCGGCTTATGTCCACCCCCTTGTCCGCAAGCTGAATCACGGGTGCCGACGTGGCTGCTTCCTGCCACGACCGCTCGCTGCCTTTTGCCGGAAGCGCCGCCAGCATAAGCGTGTCCGGCATCACTTCCGTTCCTTCCGGCAGACCTGCGTTTATAACAAGGCTGCTATTTAGAATTTTAAGACTGTTCAGCAGTTTCGTTTCCTGTAGCCTGAGGTTGGCCACAAGCAACTCGTAGCGCGTAACATCGTTGTGCAGAGCCACACCCTGGCTATGGCGTGCGCGCATCTCTTCAAGCACCTGTTCGGCCTGGCCTACGTTCTGGCGCACTACATCGAGCAGATTGTGGCATTTGTAGATGTCGAGATAATTGCCCGCGAGCAGAAAACGGATATTGTCGCGCTGCAAGTCGGCACGGTACCTCGCCGCCGTCGATTCCATCTCGGCAATGTCTATGGCACCGGATATGGCACCACCGGTATAGACAGGCTGGGTAATATTCAGCGAAAGACCGGTACCGAGGTGCGGAATAGGAGCCTTCTGATAGTCGCTGAAATCTCTCCGCGTGGTAAAACCGTCGCCGATATAGCTCACCGACAGCGATACATCCACGTCCGGCAGACGCCCCGAACGGGCCACCGCCATCTGGCGCTCCGCCTCCTGCTGCGCCGTAAAATAGGGTTGCAGCTGCGCGCTATTGCTCTCTGCCGTGGCAAAGATTTCCTCGAGCGTAAACACCCGCGGCTGCGCCTCCGCAACTCCTCCTGCAAGAGCCAAAGCCCCTGCAAGAAGTGCAAAATACTTCATATTGTGATATAATTTGATAGATAATTACTGGTAACAGCCGCCAATCACGCATACATTACCTCGCAGACCCGTACTCCAGGTCGCGAAAACAATTAAAATGATGTATTACAGGCGGAAAAAGTATGCCATGCCGCGCAATCGCTGCGCCTCAGGGCCGGAATGGAACACTTAGCGCATAGTGCGCCAACTGGCCTTGCACTGATAACGCTCAATGCTGATAATGGAGAATGATACAGGCAGACAATCGTTCATATGTTCCTTGAATGACGCTGCAAAGTTAGCGAAAAAAATCCGAACGTTCCAAAAAATAGTGCCGTCCCGCACCTGCACCGCAAAACCGGGACATAATAAAAGCAGCTCCCGAACCTCTGTACCAAAGGCCGGGAGCCGCCAGATATTCAAGATTATGATTCAGGCTGACAATTAAAGATTACTTCAGTTTTATATTTCGCCACCCCTGTCCTATCGTCGGAGCGCAGGAAACTGTAGGATGTTGCGATTTTTTGTTTACAACAATCGAATATTGGGCCACTTCACTCGAAACGTAATCGGCAAGTTGTCCAAGATTCAGAGATCCGTCATGTTCCTGAAGCTTTTTCAAAAGAAAGTATGTGAAAAGCCCATGCTGCTTATCGCGGTAGGAATACGCAGTTTCCTTGTCGGTAACAGCACTGAATACTGTCAGATTTCCACCGGGACGGCTAATATTAGGCTTCAACGCCACACCACGGGCATTCGCAAGGACTTCACCATTTCGCTGCGAACCACTGAAACATGCGTCCATCAGCAACAAAACATTTTTCGCAGGAATCTCGCTCAAAGAGGCATACAACTTCGAAAGTTTATATGCACTCTCCGTATCTGTTCCATCTGCATCCGAGGGAAGAAGATAAGCATCACGCGTTTCATCGTCCGGCATTCCATGTCCGGCATAATAAACTATAAACTGCGCATCTCCGTTAAAGTCCTTTGCAGTTTTCTGTATCCAGTTGAACTGCTGACGCATCTGGTTGAGACTTGCATTAGGGACAAAATGCACATTCACCTCCGGAAGTCCAAGTGCCTTGACACAATAATCCTTGAAAATCACGCCGTCGTTATAGGCGAAATCGACGTTCTTTTCATTTTCATATTTTTCATTCGCTATGATGATTGCGAAAGTCTTGTCCTGCTTCACGTTTGTAGTAGGTATCTTGACATCCACATCCGAAGTACCGATTTTCAGAGCGGAAGTAGAGAAACCTTGTTTTCCGATGCCGTCAAGTTCTATACTGTTGAAATTGTACTCCACATTGGCCACTGAATAATTCAAAGCTTCATCGTGCCTGTAATGATATGTATTACCGTTTGGCATGAGGAAATCATATTCCGAGAGGCCGAGGAAGTCGTTTTCGATGATGAACGAGGGTTTACATTTCACCTTGTCGAACGACGATTTGAATTCCTCTGCATCGCAAGCTGCTATATTCACTGTAAGAGGTGTCTGCGAATACAATGATTTAAGATTGTACGTTTCGTTGTCAGGGTCATAAGGTCCGGCTATCACAAGTCTGTCGGGTGGCAAAATCTTTGTTCTGGAAGCCACGAACTGCTCCTGCGCCTCTTTTGTCAGTTTAAACACTTTTTGTTGACGGGTCTCCTCGTTGACACGCTTTTTCCAGTCGTCTATCTTCTCGTACTCACCTTTTCTCTGCCAGTCGTTAATAACCTTCTCCACATAATTCTGAGCATAGTGGCTGAATGTATTTCTCTTGGCTATAGTGGCAGCAACTCTATTTTCGGCGCTTGCGTAAGCGGATTCAATTTTTGCCGAAGCCGATTTGTAAGCAGCATTGCCCGGATTCTTCTTCAGATAATCCGATACTTTTCCTCTAAGACCCTGAGGCTTTTTGACATCGGTTGCCAGTATGTTGCCGGCATAATCTATGGCTGAATACTTTCCGTTGAGATTATACACAATAAGATAGTCCATCATATTACCCTGCTTATCCGAATACTGCTCCGCACGAAGAGATTGCGCAGGTACAAACGGGAACAGTTCATTACCGCTCATGTCAACAAGTCCGCACTTGCCATCCACCTTGCAGTAGAACACTTTTTCCTTAGGAAAATAATCCAATTGAATATATTTGACCGGCACAACCTCGTTACCCGTAACATCCAGCCAGCCATAACGCGACAGATTCGAAACAAGGAAGCCTCGGCCCTCAAGGAACTTATATGAATCATATTTATCGGCTGTAAAAACGGGGGCAGCGTCCATATCATACAAACCAACGTACCCGTCTTTCTTCACTTCGATATATTCAGTGTTGCCGAGAGTGGTCCTTTGAATACTGTTAAACTCACAGGGAAGAATCAATACACCCGAAGATGTGTAGAGACCAATTTTATTATCGCGGGACACCTTAAAACATTCTTCTTTACCGAATTTCATGTTTTCGATCTTTCCGTAGCTGAAAGGCAGTATCTGTTCGCCCGAACCAAAGTCGTAGGCACCCCACAGTCCTTTGAGCTGTGCATGGAGAATCTGGCGCCCATCAATACTTGAAAATTTGAGGTCGCTATACTGGCAAGAATACAATTCCTCAAAATCTTCGGTATAAAGGCCCCACAGTTTACCTTTCTTAGCAACGAGACAGCCGTTGTTATAGTCAATCTTGGTAAACTCACAAGGAACGATAGTTTTACCACGAGAATCCACGAGACCGTATAAACCACCGTCTTCTATCCGGAATTTATTCCCGAACCGGATGACGCTACTGTATTTGCATGGGAGCACTGTATTCAGACTTGCATCCACAAGACCATAGACACCATCCGCTTTTACCACAGCCACACCTTTGTCATCGGAAATAGCAGAATAGTCGATTTCCGTATATGGGCATGGCTGACGGAATGTATAGTTCTGCCATTCGTAACCGTTAGAGGGCTCTTTTGGCATCTCCGGCGCAGGATTATGAACCTTGTACGGCGCGGTAGTGAGCCCTCGCTCGCCAAGAATCCTATCTTCGAAAGGCTGATATGCCACCTGGTCCGCAGCCGATTGTCCGATAGTAGCGTCGCTGATACCTTCTGCCAGACCGGTCAGCAAAGAGCCTAAGAATGAACTGTTGCTTGAAGAAGACGAAGGATTCTTCCTCCTGTATTCAGCCACTGCTGCTTCGTAGGCTCGCTGACGTGCCGCAACCCATTGGTTGTGTGCTTCATTTTTCGCCGCGGCCACACGTTCATTATACGCTTTCAGTTCGCTTTCATAACGTTTTTCTTCCCTGATATAAGCCTGATAGTCGCGGTCGTACTGCTTTTTGTCCATAAGCCACTGGTCGTGCTCGTCTTTCTTCATCTCGTCGAAAACCTGCAATTCAATAAAACCCTTGTGAATTTTATATTTTACTGCATTTGTGGCTATTACATTTCCTTCCTTGTCCGCGAAACCGTAATAGTTCACGCCTCGGTCGGAGTATCCCAGAAGATACCAGCCTCCGCATTCAGGATAATAGCGGGTAAGGGAATATCTGCTCTTCAAGCGATTTAAAATCGCCTGATTTTGTGCCACTGTCGCGACGGGAGCAAGTAATCCCGCCATAAACAATGCCACAATCAATATTATAGCTTTCTTCATAGCATTATACCTTTAGTTAATCCTTGACAAAGCGAACGTTGTATTTACAAAAGTCACGACCTAGTTTTATTGGATTTTCGGCAAACATGTAATTCGTAAGACCACTTTCATAACTAAATACATAAATTCTTTGATAAGTTTCACCGCCTTTTTCATAACTACCGTCAAGTAATATATATCCCATCTCTTCGTCGGACCATAACCAACAAGGACCATCCCAATAATCTATATAATACCCTCGGAATGAGAAATAAATCACATTGCCATTCGGCCCGGTAACCTTGAGTCCTTCACCTTTTGACCAATCCCATTTGGTAGAAGTGCAGTTGTCTGCTAATTCTTTAGCATTTTCACAAGTAGGCACACTGCAACCCACAGGAATCTCAGATGCTGGGATATCAGAAGAAAAAGAATAACAGTACTTTGAAGAATTATTATTTCCTCCGAATTCATTAATACCGAAATCCCATACGAACCATTTCGTGCCAGACGGAAGACCAAGATCTATATATGGATTATCACCGACAAAACCAGAAAATATATACACATGATTTCTCTCGCCATAGTAAGTACCTTCGTCTGTCGATATATAAGGTCGGACATATATATATTCTCCATGTTTAAGTTTGCTGTCATATAGATTCTTTATGCTTACTTCATGATTCTCCTCATTGATTTCTCCTTTTATAACAATTGCACAGTTATCCTTAGTCAGATTATTCTTGTAATCGAAACAGAAACCGGCCTCAGTTACAGGGATCTCATTTCCTCCTATATCATACGAAAATCTTAGTGGTACAGCTTTTTCGGGTGTTGCAAATCTATCTTCTATCTTAGTTTTCTTTGCATCATTATAAATATTCATATTTCCAAACCCCTGGGCAGTAACAAACGTCTTCACTTCTCCATATAAAGCATGTTCTTCATCTATACCGTAATAATCGTTATAGACCACAGCTTGATAATAATATCTTTTATTACTAATCAGATTATTAAAATAAGGGTCTCTGTCTTCTTTGGTCTCGCTTTCCGGGAAATCGGGCCTCGTACTGAGTCTGTAACGGACATTTCCGTTAACATCAGATTCTTTAAATTTCACACTATTGCTTCCAATAGACACAATTTCAGGCGCTTCAACATTTTCCGGCACACTGCTGAAATCTTCGACTTCGTAACATCCGGTAAAAATCATTGCAGCCAAAGATGTTACGCCATATATTATATAATCAATCTTTTTCATTCTGTTATTGTTAAAGTGAAAACTGATGTTACAGCGACACACCTATGCCGGCATTCACAATCACATTACCATCGCACAACATGCAACCGGCATTGATTGCAAGCTTTTTATATGAAAAGAGTAAGCCGGCTTCATAGTATACTCCGCTGAAACTATCGGTCTGAATATAATTCCCGAAATAATCTTTTTGTCCGGCCTTAAATTCACCGTATCCCGCGCCGGCATACACGTAAAGCGGCTGAATGATATTATACATCAGACCGCCACCGCCGCTCAGGAAATTGCACGCATGTTTGCCAACACCCCATATCGGCTCCCAGCTTTCAGGCTCTTGTTTAATGTCATATAAAACTCCGATAGAACCTTTGGCATAAAAACCTATAACTTTTGCGAAACCTATCATAAGACCGGGCTGCACGTCATTTACTTTCGTGGTGGGAAGAAATCCGTTAACCAGAATATGCCATTTCCATTCGTAGGCATGCCTGTTCTTTTTAAGCACATAATTCCTTTCTATATTTTCAAGCGGGGAAACTGTAAAAGATTCCTTCACCGAACCATACTTCTTGTTTTTATATCTCACACCAATGTTGTGCTGCCCCAACAGGTTAAGCTCCTGCGGCGTGGAGCCGACATCGACACCGTCCACTGTAAGAATTCCCTCGGGCTGAGATTCGATTTTCACATTACCGCCGATTTCAAATTTTTCATTATATGCGCCTCCGGGCGAGATGCTGATAACCTCACGCTTCACAACATTACCGTTATACTTAACTATAACGACATGCTCTCCGGAAACAAGTTCCTTTTCAAATATATTGGTATCCGACATTTCGTCATCAATACCAATCTGCGCCCCGGTATTTGTTTCTATCCTGACCTTAATCAAGGATATCTGGGCGCTGATATTGTTTGATGTCTGCACAAGCAACACAAACAACAATAGCATCTTTAAAAGTCTCATAATGGTTGATTTATAAATCTGAATTAGTTTTAGAAATAGATAATAAGGCTTGACATCAAAATTGCCAAACTCAAAATTGCCGCCCATAGCCTGCGGCCAACAGATAAAATCTAATGGGATATAATGGTTGTATTCATTGCCTGAGGTATTAATTCTATCTGCAGGAAGATTCACAGTCCTTGCATAAGGGTAAAAAAATACAGCGTGAGAATCTATACCTTGTTGCTCGTTCTTCTAACAGAGGCTTCTCGCATTGCCCATCTTCGTAGAACGAGCAACATGCAGAAGCCTCACGCCGATATGATATGGTTCTGCCGTCCGGCAGAACATAGTTTTACCATATCCTCAATGGGCATCTACCGTTGCTTGATTCCTGACGAAGATGAAATTTTGCGAGAATTCCTGTTAGTCAAGAATTAAGCGTAAAGTAAACGCTTGCCAATAAAATTGTCCCAACCCACAGCCCTGAAGCAGGCTTCTGCAAGTCGAGTATGGATGCAAAATTATTAAAAAGACAAATATATTCCAAATTATTTAACAATTTTACAAATTTTAATATTATTGCAAATGCTCTGTGGAAATTTTGAGGAGTTTTCTGAATTCTCATATTTTTTGTAGTATATTTGCAACGTCAAAGATTGCAACGGAACAATGAACAGATACCTCATAAGCGCCGCGGCGGTTATTGTGATTGCTGCGGCTTCTTTCAGCAGCCGCGCCGACCGCCCCGACTGGATTAACTACGAAAAATACGAAACGGCCAACCGGGAACTTAAGAATATGCCCGACAACGGCAAGCGCGTGGTTTTCTTCGGAAATTCCATAACCGAGTTCTGGGCGTCGCGCCGCCCGTTTTTCGAGGCCAACGGTTTCATTGGACGCGGAATCAGCGGACAGACAACCTACCAGTTTCTCAGCCGTTTCCGCGACGATGTGGTTGAACTGCATCCGGCCGTAGTGGTTATAAACGCAGGCACCAACGATGTTGCAGAGAATACCCATGCGTACAACGCCCGGCGCACTGTAGGCAATATAAAATCGATGGTGGAAATCGCCCGTGCCAACGGCATTAAGGTTATCCTTACCACTACTCTGCCAAGCGCCTCGTTCGGCTGGAACAAAGCCATTACCGACGCTCCTGAAAAAATATCTGCTCTCAACAAAGCGTTAAAAACCTACGCTGCGCAAGAAAATATTCCTTTTGTGGACTACTTCAGCGCGGTGGTCGCCGACGACGGCCGGGCAATAGACCCGACGTGCAGCAACGACGGAGTACATCCCAACGACGAAGGCTACTCGCGAATGGAGGCGCTTATCCTCCCTGTTGTGAAAAAGGTGCTGGAATAAGTTGAAGTGCATGGTTTTTATTGGAGAATTTCGTACTTTTGCATAAGTAAAACTTCATTGCAAGCAACAAAACGAGATGACTCCCCTCTTTGCCATAATCACCGCCACCTACAACGCGCAGGACACCATAGGGCGCACACTTGAAAGCGTGGACAGCCAGACGTGCACCGACTACGAACACCTGATCGTTGACGGCGCCTCGCACGATGCCACAATCGATATCGTACGCAGCCACGACAATCCCCTGCGCACATTCATCAGCGAACGCGACGGCGGTCTGTACGACGCCATGAACAAAGGTATTTCAACCACGCGGGGCCGCTATCTCGTTTTTCTGAACGCCGGCGACAAGTTCCATAGCGCCGACACTCTCGAAACTCTGAAACAGACTATTCTGAAAAACAATCTGCCCGGAATAGTATATGGCCAGACATTAGTTGTGGACAACGAGGGCGCCCCTCTGGGTCCTCGGCACCTTTCGGCACCGGAAAACCTCACTCTTAAAAGTTTCAGCAAGGGTATGCTTGTATGCCACCAGGCCTTTATTCCTCTGCGCAAGATAACCGGTTTCTACAACCTCGGCTACCGTTTCTCCGCCGACTACGAATGGTGCATTCGCTGTCTGCAGCACTCGCGCAAAAACGTAGGGCTTACCGACACATATCTGGTAGACTATCTCAGCGAGGGGCTTACCACCCGCAACAAGATACCGTCGCTAAAGGAACGTTTCCGCATAATGTGCACATATTACGGCGTTCTTACCACTATTGCCAACCATATTTCCTTCGTATTCCGCTGCGTACGGCGTCATGCGGCAAAAAAGAAAGCACCGAGATGATACTGATAAACACCACATTCAGCGTCGATGCCGGCATAGCTCCGGCATTCATCGATTTTCTCCGCGACACCTATATTCCTTTAGGACAGCAATGCGGCATGTACGCACCGCTTGTGAGCGAACTGCGCGGCCACGCCGAGGCCGACATCAACGGCAATGTTCCGCGCACAATAGCCATCCAGATGCGTGCCCCGTCGGCAACGCACCTGGGTGAATTCCGCAACGACGTTCTGCCGTCGGTACACCGTACAATCGCATCCCGCTGGGGCATGGGCGTGGCTATGTTCGAAAGTGTGCTCGACGTTCTTCTTGACTCCGAGCAACAGGATTCCCGAAAATGATTGAGGACGCAGTACGCAAGGCCGACCGGATAATAATCGGTATCGACCCGGGTACCAACATCATGGGCTACGGCATTCTTGGCATATACAGCCGCAAGCCGCAGATGATAGCGATGGGCCTGATAGAACTGACAAAATTAGGCGACCACTATCTGCGCCTGGCCCGTATCTACGAGAGAGTGCTGATGCTTGTGGAGCAATACTGCCCCGACGAGATGGCTATCGAGGCGCCGTTTTTCGGAAAGAATGTGCAGTCGATGCTTAAACTTGGCCGAGCACAGGGCGTGGCTATGGCGGCCGCACTCGCCAGACAGGTACCCATAACCGAGTACGAACCTCGAAAAATCAAACAGGCTATTACGGGCAACGGTGCCGCCGCCAAAGAACAGGTGTGCGAGATGCTTGTGCGCATACTCAACATCCCGCGCGAGAGCCTCCTGCCCAAACTCGACGCCACGGACGCCCTTGCCGCCGCCCTGTGTCATTTCTACGAATCGGACAAGCCTGTAGTTGCCAAAGGGGCCAAATCATGGAAAGAATACATTGCAAAGAACCCCGGAAAGGTTAAGGGGTTATAACTATATTCAACAGTCTGCCGATATGGAGAATTCAGAAATAGAACGCATACACCGCCTGCGCGACGAGCTGCACAGACACAACTATAACTACTACGTTGCCAACAGTCCCGAAATCGACGACCGCGAGTTCGACATGCTGATGAAAGAACTCGAGGAACTCGAAAAACGGCATCCAGAAGAATACGATCCCAACTCGCCCACACAGCGAGTAGGTTCCGACCTCAACACCGGCTTCGAGCAGGCAGCGCACATATATCCCATGCTATCGCTGGCCAACACATATTCAATCGAGGAGGTAGACGCTTGGTTTCACCGGGTTGAGGACGCCCTTGTGGGGCAGGAAAGCACGATTGTGGGCGAGATGAAGTTCGACGGTCTCGGCATATCGCTGATATACGAGCACGGGCGCCTTGTGCGCGCCGTAACGCGCGGCGACGGCGAGAAAGGCGACGTCGTAACCGACAATATAAAGACTATCCGCAGCATACCGCTGCAACTCCAGGGCTCCGGATGGCCCGATTTCTTCGAGATACGCGGCGAAGTGCTCCTGCCTTTCGAGGCCTTCAGACGCCTTAACCAACAGCGCGAAGAAGCCGGAGAAACACCGTTCGCAAACCCGCGCAACGCCGCTTCCGGAACCCTGAAACTGCTCAATCCTGCCGAGGTGGGCCGACGCGGCCTGGACGCGTACCTCTATTACCTTTTAGGAGAGAACCTGCCCTGCGACAATCACTACGACAACATGATGGCCGCCCGCTCGTGGGGCTTCAAAGTGTCGCCGGCGATGAAAAAGCTGTATTCACTGGCTGAGATAGACGAATATATAAACTACTGGGACAAGGCCCGCAAAGACCTGCCGGTGGCAACAGACGGCCTCGTGTTCAAGGTAAACTCGTTGCGTCAGCAGCTAAACCTCGGCTTCACCGCCAAATCGCCGCGATGGGCCGTGGCATACAAATTCTCTGCCGAACGCGCACTCACGCGCCTGCGTTTCGTATCGTTCGACGTAGGCCGCATGGGCATAATCACCCCCGTGGCCAATCTGGAGCCTGTACTGCTGTCGGGTACGATAGTAAAACGCGCCTCCATGCACAATGAAGACATCATGATAGCACTCGACGTCCACGAAGGCGATATGCTGTATGTAGAGAAAGGCGGCGAAATCATCCCAAAGATTACGGGAGTGGACGTTGACCAGCGCGTTCCCGGCGCCGCTCCCGTGCGTTTCGTCAGCCACTGCCCCGCCTGCGGCACTCCGCTTGTGCGCGTCGATGGCGAGGCCGCATGGGTATGCCCCAACAAACAGGGATGCGTTCCACAGATTGTAGGGCGCATCGAGCACTTTGTAGGGCGCCGCATGATGAACATCGACGGCATAGGCGAAGAAACTGCGGCAGCCCTGCATGCCCACGGCTTTGTAAACAACATAGCCGACCTCTACGACCTCTCCGCAGGTCAGCTGATGACAATCGAAGGCTTCGGCGACCGCAGCGCCCAACGTGTTATTGACGGCATAGAGGCGAGCAAAAATGTTCCTTTCGAACGTGTTGTTTTTGCCCTGTCCATACCATTTGTCGGCGAGACAACAGCCAAGAAAGTCGCAAAGGCGGCAAAATCGATGGAGCGGCTGATGGAGATGCGTGCCTGCGAGCTGGAAGCGATAGAAGACGTGGGCCCCCGCATAGCCCTTGCGATAGAACAGTATTTCGCCGACGAACAGAACCGCGCCATAGTGGAACGTCTGCGCCAGGCGTGTCTTCAGATGGCCGTTCCCGATGGTACCGATGCAGGGCCGCTCTCCGACGCACTTGCGGGCAAGACATTCGTTATCAGCGGTGTATTCGCAAAACACTCGCGCGACGAATACAAGACCATGATAGAGGCTCATGGCGGCAAGAACGCAGGTTCCATATCCAAGAAAACCGACTATGTTCTCGCCGGCGAGAACATGGGACCTGCCAAGTTGGAGAAAGCTACAAAATTAGGTGTCCCCGTTATTTCCGAAGACATTTTCCTTGAAATGATAGGTTCCTGAATTACCAGAGATTGAAACGATATCCGAATACGGCCTCGCCGCTGAGAATACCTCCGGCGTAGGTCGTTTTCTTATCGTTGACAATAGCGACGTCGAATTTGCCGATAGCACCGAAAAAGAAACAGCCGCTGTTCCATACAACCGACAGTTTCATGCGGTTGTACAGCGACAGCGAACTCTTTTCAATATCGCTGTTCACAAAACCCTTGCGCAAGCCTATCACAGGCGATTCGCTCACACCCAGCGCCCATTTGGGAGCAAAGACCCAGTTGTAGCCGTAACCTAACCGCAAGGCATAGTTATATGTCTCCACCTTGTAGTGGCGGTCCTGCCATGTGTCGGGAATATATGCCTGCAAATCTTCGGGTACCAGCGAGAAATCGAAATCGAGATTCTGCTTATATATGGAAAAACCGGTGTAAAACGAGCCATGGCTCTTTTTCTGCAAACGGCTGAAATTGAATGTCGCGGCCTCGGAATATCGTTTGTGGTCGAAGAAATAATAGGCATCCAGCCCCCACGTCTCGTTGTTGATTCCGTTGAACGGTATATCCAGATGGTTGGAAGAACCCTTTGGCCCGAAACGTTTTATCGTGGTTCCCACATCGTTGGATATCAGATAAACCTCGGCGGCAAACAGCATGCAGTTGAAACCGAAACGCAAACGTTTGCGCGATTGCGGCTGACCGCCGAAAATCTTGCTTATATTCACATCGTAGCCCGCAGATACGGCCAGATACGTGAGATATGCACCGATGGTGGACGACGGATCGGAAAGCATGGTTATGCGGGTATCGTTGGGCAGTATAAAGTTATAGGCATCTGTCCAGTTGTCGGCAGTAACCTTAACATTAAACTTATAACCCGTAGACTTTACATATGTGGTATCATAGCCGTTGAAAAATTTGTCGCCCCAGCGGTATGTGTTCACAACAAAACGCGGGAACTTGCCCCACGTCGCAATTGAATCGAGAGAAAGACCAAGGGCCGATACGCGTTGCACCGGCACAAAAACCGCGCATAACACAAACAGCACAAATATCAATCTTAATCTTTTCATCTGTAAACCGGAATTCGGAGTGCAAAGGTACAAAAAACAGCAGGAATGCCCAAATAAAACAAAATCCGGGAAGTGCCGTATCAGCCCATAAATTGGCCGTAAAGACCTGCGTTCAGCCCAAATAAGGCATCAGCAGAGGCCAAAGAAGCGCACACAGGGCCGTGAAGGCGGCCACAAACACCAGAATTCCTTTCAGTGTCTGCCGCACGGGGCGGGGAAGGGGCAGACGGTCGAAATACAACATTCCGGCCATCAGATAATTGCCGTTGGCCTCTTCCAGAGCGCTCTTGGGCTGCTCGGCGGCCGTCTGTGATATGTCTTTTTCTTTATCGCTCATCGCTTAAAACAATTTTTGAAAAACGAGTACATCGGCATAGCTGTTTCCGCGACGAATCCATGAGCGCAGACGTCCGCATGCCTTGAAATCCGCCGAGGCGAACATGCGGCGCGAAGGTTCGTTATCAACTGCCACCTGGGCGGCAAGCTGATGTAGCCCCAAGGTCTGCGAGGCGTAGCAGCAGAGCACCTCCAGGGCGGCGGAACCGTAGCCTTTGCCGCGTTGGTCGGCAAGAATGGACACGCCCACAAATCCGCGGCGGTTCGTGGCGTCATAGTCGCTGATGTCGACGGCTCCCACAGGATTGCCCTCGGCGTTCTCGACAATAAGACGCAACTGGCGGTCGGCGGCGATATCGGCGGAATAGCTCTGGATATAGTTCCACAGCATCATGCGGCTCACCGGTTGATTTGACACAGAACTCCCGGCTTCGGCAATTTCGTTTTCAAGAAAATAGAGCATATCAAGGTCGTCGCGTTCGACTGCCCGCAGCCTGATTTTATCGTTTTGGAGAGTATATGGCATTTGTTTTAGTTTTTAGTGGAGAGGTTTTACGTGTGGTGAGTTTTTAGGTGGAGGAAAACTCCTCTCCGCTCTTCACTCTCCCCTCTCTACTTATTATTATCAAAGTTGGAAGGGTGTACGGGAAATTAATGAGCGCGCGAGGGTGGCCTCGTCAGTATATTCCAACTCATTGCCCACGGAAACACCTCGGGCAATCTGCGACACCTTTACCTGCGGCGCTTCGCGGCTGAGCAGGCGATAGATGTAGAAATTGGTGGTATCTGCCTCGACTGTCGCGCCGGTAGCCAGAATCACTTCCTTGATGCTGCCCGTGCGCGCCCGTTCCACCAAAGATGCTATGCTGAGCATGTCCGGTCCGATACCGTCGACTGGCGAGATAAGGCCGCCCAATACATGATAAACACCGAAATACTGGCGTGTGTTCTCCACGCTCATAACGTCTTTCACACTTTCCACGACACACACCGTCTGTTGGTCGCGCCGCGGCGAAGCGCATATAGGACATAGCTCCTGTTCACTGATATTGTGGCAGCGGCGACAATAACGCACACCCTCGCGCAGTGCGATGATAGCATTGCCGATAGCCAGCGATTCCTCGGTTTCGCGCCGCAGTAGATGCAGGGCAAAACGCAGTGCCGTCTTGCGGCCGACGCCGGGCAATCGCGAAAGGGCCGATACGGCATTCTCAAGCAGAACCGACGAAAACTCTTGTTCCATAGTGCAAAATTAATCATTAAAGCGCATTCTAACAAATGCAGGATGCCTTCGGAAAATGAATATAGGCAAAAAGTTATTCAAAATTGGCCAAAAAGTCATATTTATTCTTGTTCGGGACAATTACGTTTGAAAAAAGGCAACAGAATTGTTAAATTTGCATGTTGAAAGAAGACATCTGCAATCTTAGGAAGATCTAAGAAAAAAGAGAAAAGAAAACAAGCATAAAATATGGATTTGAAACCAGTCATTATCGCTGCTGCGGCAGCCTTATCAATTGCGTTTTCTTCGCAGGCACAGAACAGCCTGACGATAGCGCGCGACAGTCTTACCCTGGACGACTGTCTGACAATTGCGATGACAAACAGCCCGACGGTGAAGGTAGCCGACATGGAAGTTACCCGAATGGACTATTCACGCAAAGAAGTTATTGGCCAGTTGCTCCCTAACGTCGATTTCGGCGGCAGCTACAGCCGCACACTTGCCAAGCAGACGATGTACATGAACATGGACTTCGGCAGTTTCGGTGGAGGCGGAGAAAGCGGCATTCCCGAAACACAAAGAGACAGCAAAAAAGACAACGGCATAAAGATGGGTCTGGACAATTCCTACTCTCTCGGGTTTCAGGCATCAATGCCACTCATAGCTCCTCAGCTGTGGCAAAGCCTGAGCATTTCCAAGGAGCAGGTGATTCGTAACCTCGAAGCCGCCAAGCAGAGCCGTCAGCAACTCGTCAACCAGGTTAAGAGCGCCTACTACGCGCTGCTTTTAGCCAATGACTCGCGCCGCGTTATCCAGGAAAGCTACGACATGGCCGCCCTCACCCACGACACATACGTGAAACAACAGCAGCTCGGAGCCGCTTCGGACTACGACGTGCTGCGCACATCGGTGGCAATGAAGAACATAGAGCCTCAGATCACACAGGCCGAGATCGCCATAAAGCGCGCTCGGCTGAATCTGCTGATACTCATGGGACTGGATGCTGAATACGATCTAAAGGTTGCCGGCGGGCTGGCCGACTACCAGGAAGGCATGTACGGAGCCGCTCTGGCGGCAAGCAATACAGACTACTCCGGCAATGCTGATCTGAGATTACTCGACATAGACACCAACCTCACCGCCCGCAATCTCAAGGTCCAGAAACTGGCATACGTTCCCACTCTGGCCCTGACAGCCAACTATAACTGGACGTCTATGAGCAACGGCTCGCCATTCAAGAACTTCCGCTGGAATCCTTACTCCACAATCGGACTGTCGCTGTCCGTGCCAATTTTCAGCGGCGGTCAGCGCTACCACAAGGTGAAGCAGGCTAAATTGCAGTTGGAAGAACTGCGCCTGCAGCGCGAAAACCTGGAGCGCAACATTGCATCGCAGGTAAACCTCGCAGTAGACAATATAAAGATGAACGTAGAGCAGATTTCGTCCAGCGCCGAAAGCGTACGTCAGGCCGAGACGGCTCACGACATCATGGAAAAGAGTTTCCGTATCGGCGCAGCAAGCTACCTGAACCTACGCGATTCCGAACTGGCCCTCACACAGTCGCGCCTCTCGTATTTCCAGGCAATATACAACTTCCTGATTGCCCAGAGCGAGCTTGAACTCCTCCAGGGCACAGCCCCTGTGGAAAAATATTCTTCTGCTAACAATTAAAGCACTATCACATATATGAATCTCAAAGGAAGCACCTTTGCAACAACTGTCCTGTGCGCCCTGGCGCTGACCTCGTGCGGCAAGGACGACAAATCAACCGAAGAGGTTGTGGAACTGCCCAGAGTTACGGTGGATGTGGCACACCGCATGTCTGTACCCCAGGAAAGAGAGTACACCGCCACCGTAGAGGCCGACAACATCAATAACATCGCTCCCGCCGTAGCCAACCGTATCAAAAAAATTACCGTGGATGTCGGCGACCGCGTGCAGCGCGGACAGCAGCTTGTAGTAATGGACCAGGCCAACGCCGACCAGCTGCGAATCAATCTTGAGAACACGCGCCGCGAATACGACCGTGCGGTTAAACTGCTCGAGATAGGATCCGGCACACAACAGCAGGTGGATCAGCTGAAAACACAGCTCGACGCAACACAGTCGCAATACGACAACCTGATGGAAAACACCGTTCTGCGTTCGCCTATCAGCGGCGTGGTAACAGCGCGCAACTACGACCCCGGCGACATGTGCGGCGCCCAGCCCATACTCACCGTAGGGCAGCTGAGCCCCGTGGTAAAAGTCATGATCAACGTTACAGAGAACGACATGACCAAGATATCCTCCGGCATGCCCGTAGACATTGTGTTCGACGCCTTCCCCGGCGAAACCTTCCAGGGCAATGTCAAGCGAATCTATCCCACTGTAGACTCCTCTACACGCACCTTCCAGACCGAAGTTCAGGTATCCAACCCCAAGGAACGCATAAAACCAGGCATGTTTGCCCGCGTTACCATCAATCAGGGCAATCAGGAGAACGTTGTTGTTCCCGACCGTGCCGTGGTTAAACAAACAGGCTCCGGCAACAAATACGTTTACGTGCTCAATGGCAACAAAGTATCGTTCAAGCGTGTGGAACTCGGCCAGCGTCTCGACAACACATACGAACTGCTGTCGGGCATCGAGGACGGCGATACCGTTGTAATCACCGGCCAGGTGCGTCTTACCGACGGTGCTGAAGTGGAAGTTCAAAAATAATCTGCAACACTTATTATAAAGAATAGAAAATGAGTCTTTACGGCAGCGCAGTCAAACGCCCCATCATGACAACCCTATGCTTTGTGGCTGTCGTGATTATGGGTCTGTTTTCGCTGAGCAAGCTCCCCATCGACCTGTATCCGGACATAGAAACCAACACCATTATGGTGATGACCACCTACTCCGGCGCCAGCGCACAGGATATCGAGCAGAACGTTACCAAACCGCTGGAAAACGTTCTCAACTCGGTGAGCAACCTCAAGCACATAACCTCCAAATCGCGCGAGAACATCTCCGTCATAACCCTTGAGTTCGAGTACGGCGAAGATATCGACGTGCTAACGAATGATGTCCGCGACAAATTAGACATGGTTTCGTCGATGCTACCCGACGATGCCGAGAACCCTATCATCTTCAAGTTCTCCACCGACATGATTCCTATCATCATCCTGTCGGTGAAGGCCACGGAAAGTATGCCTGGCCTCTACAAAATTCTCGACGAAGATGTGGCAAATCCACTTGCACGTATCAATGGTGTAGGTTCAGTATCCATCTCCGGTGCCCCAAAACGCGAGATACATATTTATGTAGACCCCGTGCGCCTGGAGGCCTATAACCTCACAGTGGAACAGATTGGCAACATCATCGGCGCCGAGAACCGTAATATTCCCGGCGGCTCCTTCGATATCGGCTCGGACACTTACTCGCTGCGCGTGCAGGGTGAGTTCAGCGCCTCGGAGGAGATGAAGAATATCGTTATTGGCACATACAACGGAAAAGCGATTTATCTTAGCGACGTGGCACGCGTCGACGATTCCGTTGAGGAACGTACACAGCAGACGTTCAACAACGCCGAACAGGGTGCCATGATTGTTATCCAGAAGCAGAGCGGCGCCAACTCGGTGGAAATCTCAGACAAAGTACTCGAGATGCTTCCCAAGTTGCAGAAACGACTGCCTTCCGACGTCCAGTTAGGCATTATCGTGGATACCTCCGACAACATCCGCAACACCATTGCCTCGCTTGTGGAAACGGTATTGTACGCTCTGCTGTTCGTGGTCATAGTGGTGTTCTTCTTCCTGGGCCGCTGGCGTGCGACGCTCATCATCACAATTACGATTCCTATCTCGCTGATAGCGTCGTTCATATATCTGTATGCCACCGGCAATACCCTGAACATTGTGTCGCTGTCGGCTCTTTCGATATCTATCGGTATGGTTGTGGACGACGCCATTGTGGTGCTTGAAAACGTTACGACGCACATCGAACGCGGCTCCGACCCCAAGCAGGCGGCTGTACACGGCACCAACGAGGTTGCCGTTTCGGTAATTGCCTCTACACTTACCCTTATAGCCGTGTTCTTCCCCCTGACGATGGTAACGGGCATGACAGGCGTGCTTTTCCAGCAGTTGGGCTGGATGGTAACAATCATGATGATTATTTCCACTACCTGCGCCCTATCGCTCACACCTATGCTTTGCAGCCTGCTGCTACGACGCAACACACGCCACGGCAAGCTCTACACCATATTCTTCACACCTATAAGTAAGGCTCTCGATGCCTTCGACCGTGGCTATGGACGCCTGCTCGCATGGGTTGTAGGCCACAAGATGACAACATTCATAGTATGTATGGCAATTTTCATAGGCTCGCTGTTCCTGATGAAGCAGGTTGGTACAGAATTCTTCCCCACCGCCGATGACGGACGTCTGCGTGTGAGCCTAGAAATGCCTATCGGCACACGTGTGGAACTGACACGTGAAAGCACCAAACGCCTCTCCGACCTGTGGCGTGAGAAATATCCCGAGATTCTGGTACTGAACTACACCAGCGGTACCGCATCGAGCGACAACACTTTCGCCTCGCTGAGCGACAACGGCCCCCACATCGTGTCCATGAACGTGCGCCTAAGCGATCCCGGAGACCGCGACCGCACTTCCAGCGAGATTGCAGCCCTGATGCGAGAAGACCTCAAAATGTTCCCGGAATTCAAGAAGGCCCAGGTTTCCGTAGGCGGTATGAGCGGCATGGGCGGCCAGGCGACAATCGACTATGAAATCTACGGCTACGACCTCGCCGAAACCGATTCCGTTGCAAAGATGCTTCAGAATGTACTCCGCGAAATTCCTGGTACAGCCGACGTGCTTATATCCCGTTCCGACTATCAGCCGGAATATCAGGTAGACTTCGACCGCGAGAAACTGGCTCTGTACGGGCTCAACCTTTCCACGGCGGCAACATATCTGCGTAACCGCATCAACGGCCAGCTTGCATCGCAGTTCCGCGAAGACGGCGAAGAATACGACATAAAAGTGATGTACGCCCCCGAGAACCGCACCTCCATCCAGGATATCGAGAACATCCTGATATATAACTCGGCCGGGAAAGCTGTTCGCGTGCGCGACGTCGGTACAGTTGTGGAACGTTCGTCGCCGCCTACCATCGAACGCAAAGACCGCGAGCGTATCGTTACAGTCAGCACATTCGTACAGGATGTGCCCATGAGCGAGATTGTTGACAAGTCTATGGCGAAAATCAACGAGATGGACCTGCCACAGGGAATCAACATAGAACTGGCCGGTTCCTACGAAGACCAGCAGGATTCGTTCCGCGACCTGCTTACCCTTGCCGTGCTGATTATCGTACTTGTATACATCGTTATGGCCGCACAGTTCGAAAGCTACACATACCCCGGCATCATCATGACCTCGCTGCTCTTCGCATTCTCCGGCGTGTTCATCATCCTGTGGCTGACAGGCCACACCCTGAACGTGATGAGTATGATCGGCGCCATCATGCTTATCGGTATCGTAGTGAAAAACGGTATCGTGCTTATCGACTATATATCGCTTAACCGCGAACGAGGAATGTCTATCCGCCGCGCCGTTATCGACGGCGGCGAATCGCGTCTGCGTCCAGTAGTTATGACAACACTCACCACCATTCTTGGCATGGTGCCTATGGCAATAGGTACAGGCCAGGGCGCCGAGATGTGGCGTCCTATGGGTACAGCCGTTATCGGCGGCCTCACTTTCTCCACAATCCTCACACTGCTGTTCGTGCCCGTGCTGTACTGCGTGTTTGCTTCGCGCGGTGTAAAGAACCAGCGCCGCAAACTTCGCAAGCTCTACGGCGATAAAACCACAACTCCCCAAAACGCATAAACAATGAAAGCCATATTCATAGCCTTCGACCAGGCACATTACGACAGAATCGTTGAAATGCTGGAACGCAGCAACTGCCGCGGATTCACATCTTGGACAGAAGTCCAGGGACGCGGAAGCGTGGACGGCGACCCACATTACGGCAGCCACGCATGGCCTTCGATGGCCAGCGCGATAATCACCGTAGTAGAGGACAAACGCGTGCCCATAGTTATCGGCAAACTGCGGGCCTTCAACGACGAACGCCCCAAATTGGGCCTGCGCGCATTTGTATGGAATGTAGAAGACCAACTCTGATGAATTAAATCCTCTCAACGGGGGCGGGCCGCGTATCACACGCGGCCCGTCCTCATTCTTATTCAAATGTTATGGCTAAAAGAAAAACTGTTATTAGATTTTAATATAAAAACACTCGATACTTAAAATTGTTTAAGCATCGGGAGCATAGACGGTATGAATTATCAGATTTTCTTTATAAACCGCGCGGGATTGCCACCTACAACCGTGCGCGGGGGCACGTCGTGCGTAACCACAGCGCCGGCACCTATCACGGCTCCGTCGCCAACAGTAACGCCCGGCAGAATGGTAGCACCTCCCCCTATCCATACGTCGCGGCCGATAGTTACAGGCTCTGCCCATTCGCGGCCGTCGCGTCGCTCGTCGGCATCCAGAGGATGGCATGCTGTATAAATACTCACATTAGGCCCGACAAAGGCATTGTCGCCGATAGTTACGATAGATTCGTCGAGAACTGTGAAGTTGAAATTTATAAAAACATTATTTCCGAAACGGACGTTGCAGCCATAGTCCACCCTCAAAGGCTGATTGATATACGGCACAGTTCCCGTTATAGGAAATATCTCGCGGAGCAGGTTCTCGAGAGCTGCTGCATCGTCGGGCGAGGCATCGTTAAACCGACGCACAAGAACGCGCGTGCGCACCAACAACTCATGGAAATAGTTATGCTGGGCTTCGTAAACATCGCCCGAAAGCATTTTGGCCCACTCGGCACAGAACGCTTCATCGCTTCCGTAAGGTTCCGGAAGACAAAACTTGAGGTTACGGCTATTCATAGAATCTTTTCAAATGATTCACAAAGGTAGCCAATCGGACCATGAAATCCAAACTTCGTCCTCCTTCAAAAAAATCATTTTTCATGAACCATTTCGCAACAGCGGATGTTTTAATATCAAAGACAAGTAAGAAATGTGATAATGATTGGTTTATACCACTGCAGCGGCCCTGTGAAGTGCCGCTGCGGTGGTGTTTATACATTCTACAATCAAGTCATGCGCAAAAAAATCACATGTTCTTGAACTATTTCGCAACTGCAGACGTTTTAATATCAAAGACAAGTAAGAAATGTGATAATGATTGGTTTATACCACCGCAGCGGCCCTGTGAAGTGCCGCTGCGGTGGTGTTTATATATGAAGGGAGCCACCGAAACGGCCCCCTTGTGGGCAGTACGGGATTCGAACCCGTATGTCAAAGACACCAGTTTTCAAGACAGGCGCGTCTACCAATTCCGCCAACTGCGGTACAAAGGTACCAAACAATTTTTTGATTTCAAAATATGGATTAAGAATCGGAAAAAGCAAAAGGGGCGCACTGAAGAGAGCGGATTTGGCACTTTCCCCGACGTTATTTAACAAACAGCAGCCGGCTGTGGGGCCGGCTGCTGTTTGTTGTCTTTAAAGGATGAATTTTCGGAGGATTATTTCTTTGCTGCTTCGAGAGAAACTTTGCGGAATTCCTTCATCAGTTTTTCAAGTTCGAGGGAAGCCTTGCGGGCACGAGTGCCGGCTGCTTTGTTACCTTTTTCAGCCTGAAGAGCGGCATCGGCATTGAATTCCTGATAGGCTTCCTGTACTTTTTTAAGTAATTCTTCCATGATGTAAAAAAGTTTGGATTAGTTAATATGTTGATTATCACTTTATTCAATTTTCATCATCATACACCGTTGTGTCGATGATACCGGCCTGCGCAAGTGCTGCGCGCCGCTCTATGCACGTTCCGCACCGGCCGCAATGGTTCTCGCCTCCGCGGTAGCACGAATATGTGGTGGAGTAATCTATCCCGAGCCTCTTGCCGCGCACTGCTATGTCGGTTTTTGAAAACAGCGTGTACGGTGCTTTCACTTTTATACCTTCGTAAGTACCCTCCTCCACTGCCTTGCACATTGCATCGATAAAGCTCTTGCGACAGTCGGGATACAGAGCGTGGTCGCCGGCATGGTTGGCAATCATGACGGTGTCCAGTCCGTGGCTCTCGGCAAGGCCGGCGGCGGCGGCAAGCATAATACCGTTACGGAACGGGACTACGGTGGATTTCATATTGTCGAAATCGTATTCGCCGTCGGGAATGGCATCGGCGCCTTCGAGGAGCGAACTGTGGAAATAACGGCCGATAAACGAGAGGTCTATCTCAATAAGTTCTATGCCGAGATCTTCGGCATGACGGCGTGCGCAGGCAAGCTCGCGGGCATTATGATTGCTGCCATACGAAAAATTGACGGCAAGATCTATTTCGGCAGCGTACTCGTGGAGCATCGTCACGGAGTCCATTCCCCCGGAAAGCACCATAAGCGCATGTTTGCTTGGTCTGGTCATTTCTATTAAAGTTTATCGGGAAAAACGGAAAGAAGGCGTGTGCGTACCATGTCCTGATGGGCGGCATCGCCATAGTTGGCAAACGGAATTATCGAGATACCTCCGCGAGGCAGGAAAATACCTCTCACTTCCAGGTAACGCGGGTTCATTAGCCGCACAAGGTCTTTCATTATAATGTTTACGCAATCCTCATGGAAATCGCCATGATTGCGGAAACTGAAAAGATACAGCTTGAGGCTCTTGCTCTCCACCATCAGCTTGTCCGGAATATAATTTATTATAATGTGGCCGAAATCGGGCTGACCGGTTTTGGGACACAACGAAGTAAATTCAGGACAGTTGAATGTTACCAGATAATCGTGTTCGGGATGTTTGTTCTCAAAAGTTTCCAGCATCCCGGGAGCATAATCGGTGGGATACTTCACACCTGCAGCTCCTAATAGGGAACATGATTGTAATTCTTCTATTTTACGAGACATACACTGGGAATCCTTTGTTGTTTTATTTCTGACATTCGCGACATTTCGATTGCAAATATACAAGTAAATGTTTGTTTTGCAAAAAAAATTATAGAAAGTGGTTAAAATATTTCAAAAAAAATCGGCTCAACCACGTTTTTAACTATTGCAAAAGGATATGCGGGGTAAAACTCAAGAAATTTTAACAGCCCCGCACAGTTCCTCTACCCTTTCTACTCCGTGGCGACGGCAGTAGTCCGCGATACCGTCCACTATCTTGACCGTTACCGACGGGTCTACAAAGTTATAGGTACCCACCTGCACGGCGCGTGCTCCGGCAAGCAGAAACTCGATAACATCGGCGGCGCATGATATGCCTCCGAGACCGACAACAGGAATGCCGACTTTGGACGCAACCTGCCATACCATACGTACGGCTACAGGCTTCACTGCCGGACCAGACAAACCTCCGGTTACCGTGCTAAGGCGCGGACGCTGCGTCTCAACATCGATAGCCATTCCCATAAGTGTATTGATGAGCGACACACTGTCGGCTCCGGCGGCTTCGACGGCGAGGGCAATGTCGACAATCGAGGTAACGTTGGGCGACAGTTTCACCATCAGGTGCCCGGGCCATACCTTACGCACAGCCGATACAACTCCTGCGGCGCCGTCGCAGGTTGTTCCGAAGGCCATGCCGCCCTGTTTTACATTCGGGCACGATATGTTTAGTTCTATAACCCTGATATCTGTCTCGGCAGCGAGACGTTCGGCAACTGCGCAGTAGTCGGCCACCTTGGCGCCCGATACATTTACAACCACCTCGGCCCTGCAGTCCTTGAGCAACGGATAGGTATGTTCTATAAAATGCTCCACACCGGCATTCTGAAGCCCTACGGCATTCAGCATTCCCGACGGAGTCTCGGCCATGCGCGGATACGGATTACCCTGGCGAGGCTCCAGAGTAGTACCTTTCACAACAAAACCGCCGAGGCGGTCAAGATCGATAAAATCGGCATATTCAAGGCCGTAGCCGAACGTGCCGGATGCAGTCATCACCGGATTCTGAAGGGTGATATCGCCTATGCGGGTAGTGAGATCTATTGCCATTTCAGTAGAGTTGTATTGAAAACAGGACCATTCTTGCACACACACACGTTACCGTCGGCGGTATCCTCGACGCAGCACAGACACGCGCCAAGACCACATGCCATTTGGTTTTCGAGCGATACCTCGGCCTCTATGCCCAACGATGCGGCCACTCGCGCGCAGGCTTTCATCATGGGTTTGGGGCCACATACCTGCATAAAGGCGAACCCGGACGAAACGGCCGGATGCGCGGTAACAAGACCGTGGAAACCGGCGCTGCCGTCGTCGGTGCAAATATGCAGCGGTGCCAGTTCGGCAAAACGGCTGCAAATCTCGGCATCCTGCGCGCTTCGGTTGCCGTAAACCACCTCGGGGCGGCAACCTTTTTCCACGAGTTGACGTGCCTGATAGTAAAGCGGTGCAATTCCTACGCCGCCGCCCATAAGAAGCACGCGCGTACCGGGAGCAAAAGCGGTGGTGAAACCGTGGCCAAGCGGGCCGATGACACGCAAGGTGTCGCCCGACACGTATTCACAAAGCGCTTTCGTCGCCGTACCTATAGGTGCCACAAGCAGCTCGAGGCTCTCGTCGGTACGATTGAATATTGAGATAGGACGGTTGAGGAGTACTTTGGCGCGGTCTACAGCCACTTCCACAAACTGTCCAGGCAACATCTGCGGCATCGGCAAGCCGTCAGGCAAGCCTAACACCAGATGAAGGAGCCCGGAAGCATATCGCTCCGAGACCTTAACAACCATGTCGAGTTCGTATTTCTTCATATAACATAAAAAAGCCGAATGCAGTTTGCTTTCGGCTTTAAAGATAAAGATTGGTTTAAAATGTGGCGGGAACGAGAATTGAACTCGTGACCTCCGGGTTATGAATCCGACGCTCTAACCAGCTGAGCTATCCCGCCGTTTTGCGAGTGCAAAGTTACATCGTATTTTTGAAACTGCCAAATTTTCCGCCAACAATTTTTAAAATTTCTTGCGAGATCGCACAATCGCACAATCTGAAAAGACATCAGTTTTTCAGCCTAACCAGTTTATGGCGGATTTTTGAATCTCTTCAAACCACTGAATTTCGTTCAAACTATTTTCTGCAATCTCTTTTGAATGCTCCAAAAAGGCTCGGAGTTGATTGGCGTCCGGAGTATAACCGACTTTGTAACTGTCATCAAGCATCTTTTGAAAAATTTCCAATGGCAAAGGTATGATTGTCGATTTTCCTCCGTAATATGAAATGTTCGTATGCTGGAGTGTATAAAAATGTGCAATACAAGCTTCGTTAATTGCCGGAGCGATGAACAAACAATAGCAAGGTTTCCCACTTGATTTCTTTATTTGTCCAAGGTGCCTGCTAACTGGTTCACCTTCCATATCATATTGTTTCTGTCCACTTGCAAGAGTAACTTCTACAATAAGAATATAATTCCCATAGTCGCATACAATATCGGCCATATTGCCTTGTGCAGTAGAAAGCGGTTTGCCAAAATCATCGAAAACGAGGTTGGCCTTTATATCTCCTCCATCAAGCATTGTCATAGCTCTCCAAGTATTCCATTCAAGCATCAACGGTGCGTCATACAACCGTTTAAGTTCTATCTGTCTGAATGTATCTTGAATGTCATCATATAGCTTATGGTCTTTGATTTCCGACACTTGCCTATTCAGCGTGTCTGTCTTTCTTTGTTCCGTAAGATTTCCCAACAATTCTTTCAAATCGGCAATATTTTCATCACCGCTGAACTTTACTTGATGGAACTCGGTGCGCAGCTTTTCGAGAAGTCTGTTTTTGTCATCTGTCAGCAATCGCGGTAATTCCGGGTTACCAAGATATGCGACATATTTATCCTTATCGTCAATGAAACATGGATCCCGTTCCACAGTTTGAAGAATATAGTCAACATCTGCTTTGCGTTCCGGGACTATACTCAATGATTTTCCAACATGAGAGATATTTACGAGTCCAGTTGCACGCAAATAACGGAAACAGGCATCGGCATAATCACGCATATTGCTTGACTGTGTACTCAAAAATTTCGTCAATGATGTGTCATTGCTTTCTCGTGTTTGTGTTTGTCCGCTCGAAATTCTTTCACGATAGATACAAGTAAGCTCATTATGCTGATATTCTGTTTTGAATACCTTATAACTTCCTTTATTTTCGGTTTTTGCTATGCGAAACGCTTCAATCTTCTGAACTATGCTATCAAACAAACGCCAATCAACCAGCTGCATTCCAAAGATTTCCAATTCATCAAAACGTAGCGTCCCCAAAGTCCGAACCAATCGCAACAACTCCAGATATGGCCTCACCCAAAAAGAAGCAGCCCTCGCTGTCGGTTTGTGATATGGCGACGGTATTTGAAATTTAAGCATCTGTCGAAGGAAGATTTCGTCCTTGTGCTTAGAAGATAATAGCATTTCACCCGCAGGAGTGATAGATATTACAGGAGACAGAGTAACGAAACCAAGTGATTTCGGAGCGCGATTTATCCTATCGCGTGCGCTGAAAGCAGGATCCTTCTCTCCCTTACCATTGAAAAACTGTTCATCTCTCAATATTTCCATGAAAGCACATTGAGTATTAGAATCCCACTTCTTACCTGCAAAACAATCGATGAGTAATCGGATCTCTGGAATCATCTTCTCCGGAGTACGGGGAGACGTTGTTAGAAATAATATCTGACTATCTATTCTTGCCATAAGGTTCTGCAGCTTCAAATAAAGTTAACTGAATACTTTCTGCTTCTCTGAACACGGGACGGCACAATGAATGGACAGAAAGATTATCCCAAAGTTTTATGTAATTGGTTACTATGATATGTTGTGCGACAGATTTGAATCTGTTCCGAATATTAACGGCATAATTCTTCTCATATTGATCCACTATATATCCATTATATAATTCTTCTGTTAAAGGAGTCCTTCCAATTACCATCAGGGCCCTACAAGGAAGATTTATAAAATCTTTAGCTAACCGACGGTGAGATTCCTCATTGAAACCGTTCTTATACTCTTCATTTCCATAATCAGAAAAAGTGCAATCGTAAGGTGGATCAAGAAAAATGAAATCATCCGCCTCACACATTTCAAATATATCGCTATAATCTGTGTTATATATTTCTGCAGATTGCAAAAGATTGCTATGTGAGATAGATATGGATTCTGTATTAAGATGAATATAACGCCCGAAAGGCACATTGAATTCTCCTTTCGCGTTGTATCGAATCATTCCTGAATATGCTGTTTTGTTGATAAAATAGTACAGCAAGGCGTCTGAATATGTCTTATCCGATGTCCCATTGAACATAGCGCGAAGCTGATAGTACAGTTCTTCATTCTTATCTTCAACCTTCTCATCCGGATGCAACGCTTTCAATGCTTCAAATTTTTCCCTGTTGGATGAATACAGAGATTCTATTTGGTCAAGTTCTATGCGCAGTTTGGGATAGTCGTTTCTTACTCCTCTATAGAACGCCATCAATTTTGCATTTATATCATTGATAATAGCCCGCTGAGGCTCAAGATAAAAGAACATAGCACCACCCCCGAAGAATGGTTCTATATAGCGCCCGGTAAACCGCGGAATATGTCGCAAGATATTTGGAATTTCTTTCGATTTTCCACCGCGGTATTTTATCATTGGTTTCATTAGGTATTATTAATCTTGTTCAATCATACAAATTTATATATATTTTTTTGCATTTCTCCATTTCGCAGAATAAAAATCTATTCAAGAGCGTTCAAAAGTATTTGCAAAAGCATTTGCCTTGCACTGGCAGCTAATTCGGCACTTTGCGGGTTTCGGGATTTTTAGTTACTTTTGCAAAAGTAACAACAAGCACATTATTCCATGAAAAAATTCGCACTGCTGCTCTTGGCCGGCGCCGCCGTCGTAGCCGCCCAGGCAAAGACAGCCTCGTACACCCTGAAATCTCCCGACGGAAAGGTATCTACCAGAATCACTGCGGGAGAAACATTCAGCCTCAACGCCGAATACAACGGCACCGAGCTGATGCAGCCATCACAGATTGGCCTTGTGCTGGACAACAGCTCCACAATCGGCCCGGGCTCGAAAGTGAAATCGACCAAGCGCACAAGTGTAAGCGGTGTCATCGCATCGCCATTCTACCGTTCGGAATCCATCCCCGAGAATTACAACCAGCTCACCCTGCACATCGACAAGAACTGGGATGTACAGTTCCGCGCATATAACGACGGCATCGCCTACCGCTTTGTCAGCAACGCCAATACGCCTTTCAAGGTGATGGACGAGATTGCCGAGTACAACTTCACCCCCGGCACCACGGCAGCGATGCCGTTCGTGAAACAGAATAACCCGAAAAACTTCGAGCAGCAGTTTTTCAACTCCTTCGAAGCGCAGTACACCATCGGCGCCATCGACAAAATGGACAGCAAACGCCTGGCATTCTTGCCCGTGATGGCCGAGACTGCCGGCGACACAAAGGTGGTGATCACCGAAGCAAACATCGACGACTACCCCGGAATGTTCCTCAACGCACAGGGCAATACCCTGAAAGGTATATTCCCTCCCTATCCCAAGACTATCGAACAAGGTGGTCACAACATGCTGCAGGGTGTGGTGAAATCGCGGGAGAACTATATCGCCAGAATTGAGGCTCCGCGCGCTTTGCCGTGGCGCATAATCGTTGTGGCCGGTGAAGACAAGACGCTCGCCGCTACCGAACTGAGTTATCTGCTCGGCGCACCTAACCGCTTGGCCGACATCAGCTGGATAAAGCCTGGCAAGGTGGCATGGGAATGGTGGAACGCATGGAACATCGACGGCGTGGACTTCAAGACGGGCGTGAATAACGATACCTACAAGGCATACATCGACTTCGCTTCCGAAAAAGGCATTGAATATGTAATTCTGGACGAGGGCTGGGCCGTAAACAAGAAAGCCGACCTGTTTCAGGTCGTTCCGGAAATCAATCTGGAGGAACTGATTGCATACGGAAAGGAAAAGAACGTAGGCATCATCCTGTGGGCCGGATACCTCGCTTTCGAGCGCGACATGGAAAGGGTGTGCAAGCACTATTCCGAAATGGGTGTAAAGGGCTTCAAGGTAGACTTTTTCGACCGCAACGACCAGCCGATGACCAAATTCTTCTACGACGCCGCAGAAACGGCTGCGCGCTACAATCTCGTACTCGACATGCACGGAGCCTTCATCCCTGCCGGTCTCAACCGCACATATCCCAACGTGCTCAACGTGGAGGGCGTTTTCGGCCTCGAAAACATGAAATGGTCAAAAACGGATGTCGATCAGGTTACATATGACGTTCAGATACCCTTCATCCGCCAGATTGGCGGTCCGATGGACTACACCCAGGGCGCAATGCGCAACGCCTCTAAAGGCAATTACTATCCCTGCAACAGCGAGCCCATGAGCCAGGGAACGCGTTGCCGCCAGCTGGCATTATATATGGTACTGGATTCGCCGCTGAACATGCTCTGCGACTCCCCCTCCAACTACCGCCGCAACGACGAATGCGCCACTTTCATCGCCGAGGTTCCAACCTCATGGGACGAGACACGCATTCTCAAAGGTAAATTCGGCGAGTACATCGTTACGGCACGCCGCAAGGGCGACACATGGTACATCGGCGGTATAACCGACTGGACGCCGCGCGACATCGAGCTTGACCTTTCGTTCCTCACGCCCGGCATGCACAAGGCCGAGATTTTCAGCGACGGCGCCAACGCACACCGCATCGGTCGCGACTACAAGCGCACCTCCACTACCCTCGCTCAGAACAGCAGCCTCAAACTGCACCTCGCTCCCGGCGGCGGTTTCGCAGCCATAATCAGATAAATTGTTTCCTTAAATATACAACAGACCCCGGCGGCTATGTAGTTTCCGGGGTTTGTCTTTTATTGTTTCGGTCTGTAATCCAGCCGGACGTAAGGCGTGCGGTTGAACAGGCGGTCGGCCTCGGCGGCGATAGTGTCAACGGCAAGAGCACGGCGGTCGCGCACCTCGCGGTTGATATCCTCGCCATGATATTCGGCTTTGGCAAGATTCGTTGCACGCGAAAGATAACCGAGGTTGGAGTAACAGAAATTAGCCTCGAAATTGTTGTAGCACCGCTCAAGCTCGCGCGGCGATATATCACCCTGCACAGCCAGGCGGCGTGCCTGGTCCATTATCATTTCCTCGGCACTGTCGAAAGCCTCTGTAGAGGCATCGGAAAGCTGGGCCATTATCAGCACAAGGCCCTCGTGTTCACATCCGATAATGGAGGCGTCGCAAGTCGAAATCAGCCCTTTGGACACTTCGTACACAAGTTTCTCGCTGAACCGCGCGGAATATCCCGCAGACAGCAGGTCGGTGATCGCGTCGGCGGCGAAATAACGCTCTGTACCGTAGGAATCCATCGGAATGGCGAGCACAAGCATAGGGAAAGGTACGGCAGCTTCCTCCACATGATGAACCTTGGCCGTCGGAAAACCCGAAGCAGGCAGCACACGGGATGCGATATCGCGGCGCGGTATATCGCCGAACCATTCGTTTGCAAGGCGCAGCGTCGTATCAAAATCAACGTTACCCGCAACAGAAAGAATGGCATTGTTGGGCGCATAGTGGGCGTAGAACCACGCTTTTACATCTTCCATAGCCACATCCCGGATATGCTCGGGCCTGAGACCGATCACAGGCCACGAGTACGGATGATCCGCACCATAGGCAAGTCGGCGGACAATATGCATCAGGTCGCCGTACGGCTTGTCGAGACAAGTCTGCTTGAATTCCTCAACCACCACCCCTTTCTGCACATTCAGAGAACGCGGATTAAAGGCGAGCGAGAGCATGCGGTCGCTTTCGAGGTAGAATGCCGTGGATATGTTCTGCGCTGGCAGCGTTATATAGAAATTGGTGAAGTCGGAACTTGTCCAGGCATTGTTCGTGCCGCCCGCCGCCGTGAGTACGCTGTCGTAGTCGGGCACATTGGCCGAACCGCCGAACATTAGATGCTCGAAAAGGTGTGCCATGCCCGTGAGCGAGCGTTTCTCGTCTCGGGCGCCGACATTGTACAGCACATTCACAGCCGCCATTGCCGTGGTGCCGTCAAAAGAATGAACAATGCGCAGGCCATTGTCTAAAACGGCTCTGCGCACAGGATATTCGAGGTTGCTCATTCCGAGAGAACCTTCATCGAAATAATGCGTATATCTTTCGTAGGACGGTCGGCACCGTCGGTTTCGGCTTTTTCAATAGCGTCTACAACATCCATTCCGGAAATAACTTCGCCGAAAACGGTATAGTCTCCGTCGAGATGCGGAGCGCCGCCTACATTGGCGTATGCCTGACGCATTTCCTCGGAAATCTCGGGTGCCGGCTGCTTGGCTGCAATTTCCTCGGTCTGACGTATCAGACTGTCCTGCAGAGCCATAAGCCCCTGACGGTCGCCACGCTTCTGCATTGCCTGTATGCTGTCGCGGTGCTGAATGGCAAGATCGTTGAATATTTTCTGCATATTCTTGTTCTGCAGGCTTTTGGACATCTGGTTAAGCTCGCTCTCGGAAATCCTGCGGCCAGTAACGATATAGAACTGCGAGCCACTGGACTGCTTCATGGGGTTCACCATGTCGCCCTGACGTGCGGCTGCCAGGGCGCCGCGTTTATGGAAGTGTTTGGGGTACACAATCTCGGCGTCAATTTTATAATCGGGTCCGCCGGAACCGAGGCGCTGACCCGGCGCGGCGTTGCGACTGTCGGGATCGCCGGCCTGAATCATGAATTCCTTGATCACTCGGTGAAAAAGCGTGTTGTTGTAATAGCCTTCCTTAACAAGTTTCAGGAAGTTGTCGCGATGCTTGGGCGTATCGCCATACAGCAGGATAGTAAAATTTCCGGCAGTGGTGGCAACCTCGATTTTGGCGGAGGCTGTGTCCGGTGTGTTCTTGTCGGTCATGGAAATATTTGTATCTTCGGTTGTAGCCGCAGCGCGGGACGTGCAACTCATTGCAAAGACGGAAATGCAGAGCGCTGCCGTGGCGGCAAAAAAGAATTTTTTCATTATTAATCAGATAATAGCCGTTGGAAAAAGGCGTTTATAAATGCGGCGGAAATTATCGTCCGTCGCGCATAGCTCGTTGCAACGCGACTCATAGTCCTCGCCATACAGGCCCTGCAGCAGATCGGGAAGATAGCGGTGCTCGCGGTCTTTGTCTATAGCCTGCGATACCAACGAACGGATTGCCGGCGCATATCCCTCGGCATCAATGGCATGCAGATATCGCGCCGCACTTGCAAGGAACTGACCGGAGAGGTCCACACGGGCCATATTCTCTATCAGTTCGTCTATTTCTTCGGGACCGCATTCTCCTATATGATTGGCAAGATATTCATAGGTCAGCAGACCGTCGGTATCCTGCTTCAGCTTTTTCTTATCTTCTTCAGTCATGATATCATTTTATATTTTGATACAAAGGTAAATCTTTTTCCCGTAAAAACCCAAGCACAGGCAAAAAAATGCACTGAACGCATGATACCTCTGAAACATATTCTCGGGCCGGATAACGATTTTTTCGATAAAAACTTTCCGTATGCGACGGCGTTTAGCTAATTTTGTACACCGAAATGGAAAAGACGATAGACATACACAATGTGCGCGTACGTTACGACGTGGCCGGAAGCGGTCAACGCCCCGTGATAGTACTTCACGGCTGGGGCTGCAAAGCTTCCACCGTAAAGGTTCTTACCGACGCATGCACCGATACCACCACCACGGTATACACCCTCGACCTCCCTGGTTTCGGCGAATCCACCGAGCCGCAGGACGTCTGGGGTATAGAAGATTACACTGCCATGCTCGAGGATTTCACCAAAGCGCTGGGCATAACCCGCCCCGTGCTTGTTGGCCATTCCTTCGGCGGCCGCATGTCCATCGTCTACGCCTCGCGCAACGATACCGACAGAGTTATTCTTGTCGATGCCGCCGGCGTGAAGCCCCGCAGAACAGCGAAGTACTATATCAAGGTATATTCTTTCAAATTTGCCAAGAACATGGCCAGGCTGTTTATGGGGCCTAAACGTGCCGAAGCCTATATAGAACGGATGCGCGGAAAAGCAGGTTCGTCGGACTATGCCTCAGCCTCGGCGAAGATGCGCGCCATAATGAGCAAGGTGGTGAACGAGGACCTGTGTCATCTTATGCCATCCATCAAATGCCCTACCCTGCTTATCTGGGGAGAAAAAGATACTGCCACCCCCATTTCCGACGCACGGAAGATGGAGAAGCTGATTCCCGACGCCGGTCTGGTGAGCTACCCCGGCGCCGGACATTATTCATTCCTTGAGCACCCGGCGCAGACCTCCGCCGTACTTGCAAGTTTTCTTAATTTCAAAAGATGATAACAGCCTTATACATTATTGTCGGACTGCTCGCGCTCGCCAACCTGAGAATAGAGCTGAGCCGCGTACTGATGATGTTCCAGCAGAACAGCTACCGCGCCGACCGCTTCCGCCGCTGGATTTCGGAAAGCGGCGACAGCACCAACCCCTGGCGTCTGTGTGGCATGGTGATATTCTTCGCCACTCTTGTTCCACGTTTCCCGGACACGGCGGCAATGATTCTGTGCGGTATTTTCTTCATTTTCAGCTACGGACATCTCCGCGGCAAAAAGTACAAGAAACCGCTTGTCATGACATCGCGCGCATGGCGCATAATGGCCACGGCGTTCTTTGTGGCCGCTCTGATTGTTGCAGTTACCATGATTCTGTTCGACGGCGGGTTGCTGCATCGTCTTTTTGTAGCAACCGCTACCCTCCTCGGATGCTACTGCGGCTCGCTGATTCTTATCGTTGTGGCAAACACTCTGCTCACGCCTGTTGAAAAACATATAACCGGCCGATACATCAACGATGCGAAAGCCCGTCTGGCCGATATGCCTGACCTGAAAATTATAGGCATCACGGGCAGCTACGGTAAAACCACAACAAAGCACTATCTGTACCGCATTCTCTCCGAGAAATACGAAACGCTGATGACTCCCGGCAGCTTCAATACCCCGATGGGTGTGGTACGCACCGTTCGAGAACAGCTTAAACCCTATCATGAAGTGTTCATCGTGGAGATGGGTGCCAAGCAGACAGGCGACATCGACGAAATCTGCCGCATCGTTCACCCGCAGGCAGGCATAATCACCGCCGTAGGACCGCAGCACCTGGAATCATTCAAGACAATAGAGAATGTGCAGGCTACCAAATTCGAACTTATAGACGCCCTTCCCTCCAACGGCATAGCGCTTGTAAACAACGACTTTGAAAAGATTGCCGACCGCCCGGTGAGCAACGTACGCTGCCGCAGATATGCGGTAAAAAACACCAAGGACGCCGACTACACCGCCCGCAACGTGGAATACAGCCGCACGGGCACACACTTCACTATGGTATGTCCTGACGGTACCGAAATCGCACTTGAAACGCGCCTCGTCGGCGAGTGCAACGTGTCCAACATCCTCGGAGCCGCGGCAATGGCACGCGAGATGGGCGTCGGAGACGACCGCATCCGCTATGCCGTGAGCCAGCTCGAACAGGTGGAACACCGCCTGAGCATCAAACATATTCCAGGCGGCTATACCATCATCGACGACGCCTTCAACAGCAATCCCGTCGGGTCTGCAATGGCGCTTGATGTGCTCGCATCCATGAAACCCGGCAAGAGAATCCTTATAACCCCAGGCATGATAGAACTTGGCGAGCGCGAGGTAGAACTGAACGCCGCTTTCGGCGAAAAAGCCGCCGCGAGCTGCGATGTGGCGATAGTTGTAGGCCGTTATAACCGCGAGGCCATAACTGAAGGCCTGCGCCGCGGCGGCATGCCCGAAAACGCCATCCACACACCCGAGACATTCGCCGAAGCACAACAGCTGCTACATACCATTGCCGCAGCTGGCGATACTGTCCTTTACGAAAATGATTTACCCGATACTTTTAAATAAGATATAAAAGATGAAAACCAACATAGGAGTATTTTTCGGCGGACGTTCCACCGAACATGAAATATCCGTACTCACCGCCTGCCAGGCAATGGCCGCCATCGACACCGACCGCTACAACGTTATTCCCGTATACATCACCAAACAGGGCCAATGGTACACCGGCGAAGCCCTCAAAGACACGAAGAACTACCGGAACACTGCCACACTTCTGTCGCAGTGCCAGGAAGTTTTTATGCGTCCCGTTTTCGGCGACTACAACCTGTATCCGGTGAAAGGCAAAGGTCTGTTCGGCAATAACACCAAACCGGTAGAGCACCTGGACGTTGTGATTCCCGCTCTGCACGGATCCAACGGCGAGGACGGCATTTTCGAAGGTGTTCTGGAAACCATCGGAATACCCTATGCCGGATGCAACACCCATTCGTCGGCAAACGGCATGGACAAGATCACAATGAAAATGATTCTTGCATCCGACGGTATTCCCGTAGTGGATTACATATGGTTCACCGACAAGCGCTGGATTGCACGACGCGACGAACTTACAGCCCGCATCGAGAAGGAACTCGGCTATCCCGTGATAGTAAAGCCTTCCAATTTAGGTTCGAGCGTCGGAATAGGTCGTGCATCCAACCGCGAGGAACTTAACGAATGTGTTGCCGACGCCTCCCGCTACTCATCGCGTATCATCGTCGAAAAAATGGTGCAGGAGCTACAGGAAATAAACTGCTCCGTTCTCGGCGATGCCGACGAATACCGCACGTCAGTTCTCGAGGAACCTATCAAGAGCGGCTACATCCTTTCCTATGACGACAAATACATGGGCGGCACAAAAGACAGTATGGGCATGCACGCATCCAAAAAACGTATTCCCGCAGAATTGCCCAAAGAGGAGACCGAACGCATCCGGTTCCTTGCCGGCGAGACGTTCCGCGTTCTCGGCTGCCACGGCGTGAGCCGCGTGGACGTGATGATCGACGGCAAAACACGCGATATCTACGTAAACGAGATAAACACTATCCCCGGCTCACTCTCATTCTACCTTTGGGAAGCCACAGGACTGTCGTTCACCAAACTGATGGACGAACTTGTAAAACTCGCCTTCAAGCGCAAACGCGATCAGGACGGCAAGACCGTGAGCTACGACGCAAACATATTCGCAATGGGTGCCGGCTTAAAAGGCACCAAAGGCGCAAAACTGAAATAAACGAAAGATCCCCCAAAAACACGGCTCTTTCATTTAAGACAAAAATAGAGACATATTTCCCCTTACCCGGTTCA